>CACLXU010000021.1 GCA_902610995.1 uncultured SAR86 cluster bacterium | reverse complement strand
TTATGACAGAGAGTTTCATGGGGCACTGCTTGATGCACAAATCATTATCAAAACTTAGCAAATTGCCTAATACAACATTGGTTTACTGTACTCATGAATACACATTATCAAATTTAAAGTTTGCTTTAACTCAGATAGATGATCTAGATATTAAAGAAGAGGTAAAAAGCTTAAATGAAATCCTAGCAAATGGTGGAATTTCTTTGCCAAGTACAATTTTAAAAGAAAAGAAAATAAATCTTTTCTTGGGATTTAAGATTCCGGATGATTTAAGATCATTAAATGCCGAGGATCGATTTAAAGAATTAAGAATTAGAAAAGATAATTTCTGAAAAAAGGAGGCAAAGCCTCCTTCTCTACTGTTTCTATTAATTAGTAATCGACACTAAAACCGAATATAACAACCCTTCCATAGTTATTATGCAATTCCCTATCGTAGTTACCATTTGAGAAAAACACTGGATCAGAATTATCTAAATTTCTCACAACCAATCTCAATCCAACATTATCAAATACTTTATAACTGGCTCTGAGATTAATTTGTTCCCATGAATCAACTTCACCCTCAGGCATATAATCTGCAGTAGTGTTGTTAGCATAAGAATCAATATACTCATATTCAAGACCCAAACGTAAACCATTTACAAATGGTACGTCCATACCAAGATCTGCCTTATACCTAAATTCAGGTCTACTTGGTAGACCAACTTGATCGACTATAGGTCCATTAAAGAAAGCCTCACTTTCGTCATCTAACATCTGTGTGTAAATTAAACCTGCATCGAGATCGCCAACTGGGGTATTAAATGTCCCTCTGTATTTCATATCAAATCCACCTACAGTTATATCGTTCCCATTTATAGGGTTATAAAAACACTCTTCTAAAGGTCCAGTGTCGCTTCCTGATCTAGTGCAAAACGCTCCTTGAGAAGTCAATTGTGCAGATAGGCCCAACAAAGAAGCGTCAATGATATCTTGCACGGATATAGTTGTGATTATTCCCATTACTGTAGTTTTAAAAAAATCAAATGCTACTGAGTGTGATCCAGCTAGATTAAAATCATAAATCAATCCAAAATTCATTGATTCTGATTCCTCAGGACCAAGATTAGGGTTTGCGCTGATGTATGTATTAACTTGGTTATCTTGGCAGTCCGCCCTTGAAATCCCATTCGCTTCGCAATAGACATAATCCACATGAGATTCAGCACTAAATGTAGTTGCTCCAAACATTGAACCCAATCCTGGAGCCTTAAATCCTGTTCCAACTGAAGTTCTTAGTGTTAGGTTATCCATTAACTGATAAAGCGCTTTCGCAGTATATGCAAAGTTTGTTCCAAAATCAGAATAATCATCTTGCCTTCCAGCAAATTGAATCTCTCCTCTACCACCAGAAAATGGTGTAGCAGTTTCAAAATAGATTGCTGAGTAATCTCTGGATCCGCCATCAGAATTACCAGACGATCCTCCCACATTTCCAACTTCACTTTGTTTGTCAAACAGGTTTTCATATGAAAATTCTGACTGTTCAAAGCCTAATACAAATTGGGTTTCACCAAATAACTCACCACTAACAAAGCCTCCAAGAGATTTAAAATCAGATGTTGCTGTTTCAGTTGGTGAGGCCGTATAGTAAGCAACTGCATCAGGTTCAAACGGATTTGTCCACCCATTAAAGACTCCATTTTCTTTTATCCCTACAGAAACTGCAGTAAATTCAGGCTTTTGCAGATAACAACAGTCATAATCATCATAATCTGTTTTGTTATATTGCATTGAAAGATCCCACTCCAAGCCATTAAATGTGCCTCTAAAACCTGCGACTGCATCTGCAGTCCAATCAGTCCAGAAACTTTCTCTAGGACCTATTTCTATAAACCTTTTTCTGAGCTGTGCAGGAACACCCAGTGTTGCAATAGTTCCATCCGGTAATCTTGCTTCTCCAACTCCAGCAGGAAAAACACTTATAAAGGCAGCTGGTGGAGCATATCTCCCATAAGCTTGGTTTCTCGATGCAACAACTCTTGTATAAAAATTTGCCCAATTAAGGTCAGAGTCTGCACTTACAGTAAATGCATCAAATTTCTTTCCAGCATTCTGAGCCATGATTTGGGTATAGTCGAATAAGCAAACTGTATTTTTTACTCCCTCAGTGGGTGAGTTACCCCAGGTATAAGTTTCTCCATTGTTAACAAATCTTGAATCACCCTGACAAGAGGCATCAGGAAAATAAGTTCCCTTTTTATATGTCACTCCGTTTGGTGCAAGCCAATCTTCATTTAACCTGTAATTGTATGCATATGTAGAGACATTGAAAGATGATGCATAGTCTCCATCTGTAGGGGCTCTACCAGCATCATAAGGTCTATCAGCTAAGAAAATGATTCCTCGCTCTTGGTGTTCATATGTGAATGTTACAGAGGCTTGATCAGATACTACTCCTCCTACAAAAGAAAATGTTTCCTCACCACCCCCAGGTTGTTCGGGCGATGACACTGTGCCAGAAAAACTCATACCCTCAAAACCTTTTTTAGTAATTACATTCACAACACCGCCTATTGCATCAGATCCATAAACCGCAG
>CACLXU010000020.1 GCA_902610995.1 uncultured SAR86 cluster bacterium | reverse complement strand
TTATTGGTTGAAACCCAATTTGTCCACTTGTTATAAAGAGCTTTTATAAATTCGTAATGATTCAAATCTTCATCGAAGACATTAAGTTTTCGATTTATTAAAATAGAATCTGGAGTAACAAGAGTCCATGGCAAAGGTCTGCACGAAATGTTATGAACGTCCAATTCATTTAAATTATGATCCAATAAGATTGAGCCAATCTGTATAGCTTGAATAAAGTTTCGTTCGTCCTTGCCTGTGGTCTCTAAATCATAAACAATAAAATTATTCATCTAAATAATTAATCAATTCATGATAACCACCAATAAGCTCGTCACCATCTAAAATAACGGGCAAAGTTCTCATATTTGGTGCTTTTTCCTTCATTTCATTAAAATCATTTGGTGATTCATCAACCATTTTTTCTTCAAATTCAATGTTTTTACTATCCAATAATGATTTAGCGGCAACACAATAGGAACATCTATTTTTTGAATAAATAATAAATTTATTCATTGCTTGGTTTTTCAGGAATTTCTTTTTCTTGTACTTCATCCACAACAAGATCATCATTTTTTTTCTTGATACGTGTTGCACTACTTTTATGACATATAAAGATTTCTTGGCCTTGAACATAGTCTGTTGTTACAAAATCACATTCAGTTCTTAATTTAGCTAGTTTCGCTTTGCGTTCTTTTTCTAATGATGAATCACCGGTCGAAGCACATGAAATCACTAAGAGTGATAAGATAACTAAGTTAACAAGTTTTTTTTTGTTCATAAATGAATACTAAGATTTTAACAATTGATCAAGGGACTACAAGCTCTCGAGCTGTAATATTTAGTGAAAATATGGAAGTACTCGATCAATCGCAACAAGAATATCCATTGATATATCCTGCTGACGGATGGGTAGAAATAGATCCAAATGTATTATTAAACTCCGTGATTGATACATTATCTGCTTTCAAGGATGAACATATTGAAAATGTTGCTATCACGAACCAAAGAGAGACAACACTTGTGTGGGACAAACAAACTGGAAGCCCTATTTACAATGCAATTGTATGGCAAGACAGAAGAACAAGTGATTACTGTGAATCTATAAAGACAAAGGAGGTACAGTCATTAGTTCAGAAAAAAACTGGTTTAATTCTCGATCCTTATTTTTCTGCTACAAAAATTAAATGGATTCTTGATAATGTTGAGGGTGCTAGAGAGAAAGCTGTTAATGGTGATTTATGTTTTGGTACGGTTGATACCTTCCTAATGTATAAACTTTCAAATGGAAAAATCTTTAAAACGGATTACACAAATGCCTCAAGAACAATGTTATTTAATATACATACACTTTCCTGGGATCAAGATTTGTTAAAACTCTTTGATATTCCAGAATCTTTATTGCCTGAGCCCGTTGCTTGTGACTCGAAATTTGGAAAAATTGAATTTGCAAATAATCCAGAAATCAATGCAGTACTTGGAGATCAACATGCAGCACTATTTGGTCAAAATTGCCTTAATAGAGGTCAAATGAAGAGCACTTATGGAACCGGTTGTTTTCTAATGGTAAATACTGGTTTAAAACCAATTTATTCTCAAGATGGGTTACTTACCACCTTAGCGTTTCACTGGCAAAATAATTGCCATTATGCATTAGAAGGAAGCATCTATTCTGCAGGTACAATTGTTCAGTGGTTACGTGATGGTCTAATGTTATTTAAAGAATCTAAAGATTGTGAAAACTTTTTAGATGAAAATTTTTTTACGAATAATCTTATTTTTGTTCCTGCATTTAATGGGCTAGGTACTCCATTTTGGAATTCTGAAATAAGAGGCTCCTTTCATGGAATTACTAGAGATACAACAAAAATTAATCTTGTAACTGCCGCTCTGGCGTCTGTAAGCTATCAAACTAATGAGATAGTATCGTGTTTATCAAATATTGGAATAGAAGTAGATGAATTAAAAATTGATGGCGGCATGACAGTAAATAAGTGGTTTCGAAGACATTTAGCCACAACTTTAAATAAAAATATAATGACACCTGATAATCCTGAATCAACAGCATTAGGTGTTGCAATCATGTCTCTAATAAATGCTAGTATTGTTGACAATGAGATATTTAAGTCACTTAACTTTTCAATGACAACTCCTACAAAATCGTTGGTAGGTGACGTTCAGAATGATAATAATAAGTGGCGCAGTTATATAGAAAGAGAGATTAAATCCATTTCCTAGTTGAGGCTTTATATTCATCCCACTCGTTTTTAAATTTATCCGCTAGTTTATCTTCTTCATGCTTAATCCAAGTAGATTCAATAATGAAAAAAAACACAACGGGAACGATAAAAGTAGATAGGGATTGTGAAAAAAAGCATACTGAAATCAATATACCAAGCATTCCTAAATAAATTGGATTTCTTGAATATCTAAAAGGTCCAGTTTGTACAAGTTTTTCAGGATCACCATCTGGAACATACGTAGTTTCAAACTTATTTAATTCCATGAACGAGAAAATTATTATAGCTAGTGATGAAGAGAGTACCAAAAGACCTAAAACCAAGTGGATTGCAATTGGGATCGGAATAGTTGATAAAAGAATAAATTGAGCAATTAAACAAATGAATGTAA
>CACLXU010000019.1 GCA_902610995.1 uncultured SAR86 cluster bacterium | reverse complement strand
AACGTGCCTTTAGATTGGAAAAAGAGATCAAAGATTTAGAGGATACAATTTATGAGAAAAACTTAGAGATCGAATCATTACAGAACCAAAAAAGATTTATCTCTTCTGCTGTTATACCGAAGACTCAACAAGAAACTTATGTTTCGGGGTTTAGGTATACTGATTATGAGTGCTGCAGCAAACATAGAATTTTTATTAAACTCAATCAAGAACGAGAAAATCAAGTTTTTGCTGTATCACAAGGAGATTTTGCTATTGGAAAAAGTAGGAGAAAGGTTTTTGATGAATTTGAGGTAGCACTTCTCAGCGATAGAGAAGAATACATTTCAATTAAAAATTCAAAAGGGTTTTTTTGTATTGCAAAAGGGAGCGGTGAGCCACAAAGAGTTTTTTGTGAAAATGAATCAAAATCAGGATTTTTTGAGGAAGGCGATACTTTTTTTTCAACTGGATTTGATGGCATTTACCCAGAGGGCCTAATTGTTGGAAATTTAGATGATATAGAAACGTTAGAGGGCGAAAATTTTAAACAAAAGCTCAATATTCAACTATTTTTTGACCCATATAAGTCCATGAACAAAAAGGTTATAGCTCATGATTGAAATTAGGTATACGTTTATATTTATACTTTTTTTATTTTACAGCTATGTTGTAAATATTTTTGGGATTTCTAGCTTTATGCCTGATGGTTTCGTAATAAATATTTTGATCATGGCCACTTTTCTTAACAAAATGCCAAGTGTATATTATTTTATCCTTCTTGGATTTATTGCCGATTTATTCTTCTCTGAAATAGTTGGCCCATATATGTTTTGTTACTTTTTATCAGGCCTATATCTTAATTTTGAATCATTGCGCTGGATTCAAAGGGCTTTTCTCGAGCAGATGATACTTGTATTTATTTTAAGTTTGATAGTAAACCTGCTGCTCCTAACTGCAAATGAATTGAGTTTTGATTTTCAGAGGATTGTGATTAATCCATTTGTAAATGTTGCTCTTTGGTCAATATTATTCTTCACACAGAGAGGGAAATGGTTGAAAAATATCTAATCTGGCCTCTAAGAGTATTTTTGTACTCTGCTGGCCTATTCCTGATAATTTTCTATACAGCGATTGGCTTTTTAAGTCTTAATGACATAAGTAGTAGAGTGGTAAACAACATTTATGGCAAATCACTGACTTTTAGCGATATTGAGTTTAAACCAAGAATACTTGGATTAGAGGTATCAGCAGAAGAAATATTATTCGTAGACCCTTCTTATGAATTTTCAGCTAAAAAGATTAATCTTAGTGTTAATGTTTTGAAGTCAATTGTTGGTAAAAGGCTATTTTTTGAAGACATCTCCCTTTCAGATGGCTACATAAACTTCTTGAAAGAATCTGAATCTAATGAACAGGTAAACTACTTTGTTAAAAAAATATACTTTGATGGATTCAAAACACGTGCATTGGAGTTCGAAAGTTTAGAGCTTCAAAATCTAGTTTCAAGAGATGGAAATATAGGTTTTCAATTCTCAAATTTAGATCTTAATATCAATGCAAATGTCCGCTCCCTACAGAATCTAAATGGCTACGGGTTTTATTCAAATAGAAATTTAGCATTTTCCGTATATTCAAGCATTGCAAACATAGGCATTAATGGGTTTAACATGATAGATGCACCAAATTTGTCTGGAATTATTGATTTAAGTTTTGATAAAAAATTTACGATACCTAGTGCTTTGTTATTGACTAATGATGAGCAAAGTAGAGTTATTTCTTCCTTTAGTTATAAGGATCTATTTAATTTTAGGGCATTGGTTCGCAGTAATTCAGAGACAGCGAAAAAATATTTTCCTTTTACCACTAAGCCGTTGTTAGATTTTTTAGAAGAAAAGAAATTTAATGCAGAAAATGTAACAGCTCTTGTGCAGTTCATAAGCGGCAATGGTAAATCAAACTTTAATATCGTTACAAATATCAATGACTTCTCGTTTCTACACAATGATAGTGAATTCGTTGGCCCAGAAATTTATGGAGAAATATCCAAAGAAAAATTCACACTTTTTGCAGATGAGATGTATCTGAACGAAATTGAACTTGAAAATATTAATATCACCAAACTCAGAAATGAAAATTTTTATCAAGCATCTTTAAACCTTCTAGATGAGCCTCTAAAATTTAATTATTTTGACGGAATTGCTAAGGATATATATTGGAATAAGAAAATTCCTGGAACCAATAATTTTATTTCCTTAAGTAAAGATAGGGCTATCTTTTCGCTAGATGGCGTTCCATTTCTTTTTAGTTTAGATCAAGGTGTTACATTGATTTCAGAAACTATCAAAGTAAATCCCAGTAAACTGAGATCAAATTTATTTACTTTGGATGACACCTATATGAACGAATTCAGCTATAACCTCGCTAGTGGAAAGATTACGGGTATGAACCTCAAGGGGACAATATTCGAGGAAGGAATAGTTTCAAATAATTTTGAAAATCTGGGTTTTGAGAGATTTAATTTTTTAATCACCAATGGAGAATTAAATTCTAATGAAAACACAATAAGTTTTTCTGGAACGACATCCTTTAATGGAACAAAACTTACTTACTCTGAGGACACTTTCGATTTAGGCGCACTTAGAGTTTTAACATTAATTGATTTAAGAGCAAATATTTTTGATATTCTTAATTTAGATTTCCAAAAAATTAATTCCAGAGATTTCTTTGTTGACGAATTTAAAGGAAATTTAGTTTTCTATCAAAATGAATTAGTTGATGTAGAAGATATTTTGCTTTCATTTGGAACTTCTGAGGCCAATATTATTGGGACTATTGAGTCCCGAAATAATTATTTAGATTCATTCAATTTAGATTTAAAGTTTGAATCAAATATAAGTCAAAATATACCTTGGTACTTTGCAATTCTTGGCAATTTGCCTGCAGCGGCGGGCGCAGCTCTTATAACTGGAATAATTGAACAAGATAATGAAACTTTGTTTTCAAATAGTTTTAAAATTACCGGCAATTTAGAAGACCTAAATATTCAGTCTATAGAATAAGAATACTTACTATCCCCAAAAAGCTTACAAAACCAACTATATCAGTGACAGTCGTTATAACCACACTCCCTGAAATTGCAGGATCATAACCAAGTTTTCTCAAGAGCCTTGGAAATAAAAATCCAAATACAGCCGCTACTATAAGATTGATTATCATAGCTAATGAGATTGCAATTGAAAGAAAATAATCTCCAAACCAAAAATTTGTAATAAAGAAAATTAATATTGAGAAAAATAATGCATTTACTACAGCAACAATGAATTCACGTCGAAATAGATATCTAATCCCCTTTTTATTAAGTTTTCTTAGAGCTTCTGCCCGAATGTAAATTCCTAGAGTTTGGGTTGCAGCTATTCCACCCATACTTGCTACGATTGGCATTAAAATTGCAGCATAGATTACCTTATCAATTACTTCATAAAAGAAGCTTATTGCAAAAGATGCACTCATTGCTGTTAAGAGGTTTAAAGTTAACCATATAAGCCTACTTCTTATTGATTTCCTTGGAGATGCAAAAACATCACCCTCAATTTGAGTAAGACCAATAAAGTCTTGCTCTACTTCATCAACAGCAATATCTAGAATGTCATCAACTGTAATCCTACCAAGTAATTTATTTTTACCGTCTATTACAGGAGCAGAAAAAAGATCCTTTGATTTAAATAAATTGTAAACATCAATTTCATTCATATCAGAATCAATGGGTTCAAATTCTGTATCCATTATTTCTCTAACAGTCAGGCTGGGCTCAGAAGTTAGAATCTTTGTAATTGGTAGTATTCCGATATATTCATCATTTTTAGACACTACATAAATATCATCTGTATTTTGAGGGATGTTCTTTAGAAACCTTAAATATCTTGAAACAAGTTCTATTGTGTTATCTGCTCTCACAGTGACTATATCAGTATTCATTAAACCACCAGCAGATTCCTCAGAAAATTCAAGTACATTGGCTACCCTTCCTCTATCTCTGGAATTCATTAGGCCCAGTACCTCATCATTTATCTTGTCAGGTAGAGATTGAAGAATATCGGCAAGATCATCTACTTCAAGATCACTAATGGCTAAAGAAATTTCCTCTGGATTCATGTCATATAAGACCTCTTCTCTAATTTTTTCATTCAATTCGCCGAGGACCTCACCTTCAGCATCAAGTTGTATGAGATCCCATATTATTTTTCGTTCTTGAGGTGGTGAAGATTCAATTAAATAAGCTAGTTCACTTGAGGACATTTCTCCCAAAAGTCTTGTGAGCTTTGATCTAAACTCAGGGTTATTTATTGTATTTTGAATCAATTCATATTTTGATTCTGAATTGTTTGATGCCATGAGGCTATTTTAGGAGAATATTCTAATTTTCCCTACCAAAATAAAACTCTTTTGCAATAGGATCATTAATTATTTCTGCTGATGAACCCATAAGTATTACTTCACCCTGATTCATTAAAATAATATCATCACACACTTTTATGACATCTCTAAAGTTGTGATCACTAATAAATATTCCAACATTCTTACTTAAATCTTTCAGAATTTTATTAATTTCATCTACAGAAATTGGGTCCACGCCAGCAAAAGGCTCATCAAGCAATATAAACTT
This sequence comes from uncultured SAR86 cluster bacterium, assembly GCA_902610995.1. Classification (GTDB taxonomy): domain Bacteria; phylum Pseudomonadota; class Gammaproteobacteria; order Magnimaribacterales; family TMED112; genus TMED112. The sequence goes on along the minus strand of CACLXU010000019.1, from coordinate 4 downwards.
AGCA
>CACLXU010000018.1 GCA_902610995.1 uncultured SAR86 cluster bacterium | reverse complement strand
GCAGAAGGATTGTTATTGTTTATAAAAATTGAGAACTGCTTTCTTTTTAGAGAATTGATGTACTTATTGTTCATCTCTGGATCGCTCTTAAAACCTGAAGGAATCCAGTTTGGCCTGAAACCTACTGGCAACATAGCTGAGTTGGATTGTGTGATTGGAGCAAAGTGTCTTGAAGCGAATTTCAATATTTCCTCATTTTGAACATTTTCTAATGTTCGCTTTGCTTCGACAGAAGAAATTGCTTGTGAGATAAGATTTGTTGATTCAATTGTATTATTTTCTTCATCTAATACATTCGTAATGACCGAGTAACTTAAAAAGACTCCAGCTGCAAAGACTCCTCCAGGAAGTATTAATCTCTGAAAGAAACTTCTAAGAAGAGATTTCAGGGACAAATTTCTTAATTTTTGTTTTACACCAAGGTTTTGAATTTTTGAGGTTGCTTCACTAATTTCAATAAGAGAGAAATAGGTTTCTTTAAGCTTTTTATCATTTTTCATGTCCGTCACTAACGAAACAACTTGGTCATGATCAAGTTCACCATCTATGAATGAAGAAATTCTTCGAAAGTCATAATCGCTTATTTTATTCATTTTTCTCCTTGAGATTTTCAACTAGAAACTGTCTCGCTCTAAAAATTCTTGATCTAACTGTGCCAACAGGCACACCAACTATGTATGCAATTTCCTCATAGTTTTTTCCATCTATTTCGCAAAGGATATATGCATTTCTTTGTTCCTCAGGCATTTGATCTAATAGGCTCCTGATGTTTGCTACAAATTCTATATTTTGAATTTCATTTTGAACATCATCCTTGGATTTTATTGTTTGCTCAAAACCCTCATCAATCTGACTCTCTCTTGAGGTCTTTATTTTTGTTATCGCAAGATTGAAACCAATCCTATACAACCAAGTATAAAAATTTGACTCGCCCTTAAATGTGCCAATTTTTTCCCAAGCTCTTAAAAAAGCTTGCTGAACAACGTCTTCTGTTTCATGAAAATTTTTTAGTATCTTAAACAACGAATTGTGCAGCCGAGTTTTAAATGTTGTAAATAATATTTCAAAAGCTGTATTGCTTCCTTTTTGAGAAAGATTTACTAAATTCGAAATGTTATTTTTTTTCATCAAACAGTTTGATCCAAAATATTAAAATAAGTTCAAATTATGAAATATTTTTTTAATTTAGAGAAATCTTTAAAGAAGATTTTTCTATGTTTAAAAATGTAATCAAACATCTTTTGATCATCAAGATCAATAAATTTTTTTAGCTCTAGTAAATCTTCGTCTGACATGTCTTCTATTTGATCAAGAAGATTTCTAACAACCCTTGAAGTTTCCTTCATACCCCTTCTTGCTTTAAAATTAAGCTGTTTAATTAATAATGATTTTTCCATGAGCTACTTCCAACTAAATGATTATACTGCGTTAAGAATAACTGGGGGAAATGTTAATGAGTTCCTTCAAGGACAAATTTCATCAGATATTAATGAAAGTAAGCATTTTAAAACCCTCTTTTGTGATGAAAAAGGGTATGTCATTACCAATGCAACCATAATTCTTGATAAGGACGCATTAATTATTGTCAAAACAGATATAGCAAAGATTTTGAATGATAATTTGTCGAAGTTTAGTAAATTTTTCAAATGCAGAATTCAGCAGGAAGATATTGATGTTTATGGGAGAATAAATAATGGAGGCCTAGAAAAAGTTATTGGAACTCGAGAAAACTTGACTTCATATGAGAGCTGGCAGAAAGAAAAATTATTGAATTTTGATATCGACATAACAGAAGAGATATCAGGAAAGTTTAGAGTAAATGAATTGGGATTTAGTTTAGATAATTATGTATCTTTTGATAAGGGTTGTTTCAGGGGCCAGGAGATTATTGCAAGAATTAATTATTTGTCTAAAGGTATCACAAAGCCTGTAGTCTTTGAGAGCCTTCCAGAAGATTACATCCAAAAATTAAATCATGATGGGAAATTTATATTCAAGATAATAGTTAATGATGTTGTTTATCATCAGTTTATGCTTAAACAAGACTCCATCTTGCTGAAAGATACAGCTATTAATCAAGTTGCCAGTTTATGGCAGAATCTCTAAATCTTGTGAGATATTCATTTGCTTTTGAGAAGTGATTTGATCCAAAAAATCCTTTATGTGCTGAAAGTGGAGATGGATGTGTTGCCTCAAGAATCAAAGAAGAATTTGTAATCAACTTTTTCTTTGATCTTGCATGTGCTCCCCAAAGAATATAAACAACATGATTTAATTGATTTAATTCCCTTAAAGCAGCATCGGTGAAAATTTCCCAACCAATTTTTGAGTGCGAGTTTGGGAGTCCCTCACATACTGATAAGGATGTATTAAGTAAAAGTACCCCTTGATCAGCCCATTTTGTTAAATCAGGTGAGTTATTTTCAACTCCTATATCGTCATGCATTTCTTTGAAAATATTTTTTAGAGAGGGGGGAATAGGATTTTGAGACTCAGTAGAGAATGCTAATCCATCAGCAACGTCTCTAGTGTGATAAGGATCCTGACCTAATATAACCACTTTGGTATTTTGGAAGGGGCATAACTGAAAAGCCCTAAAAAAAGACTTAGGATTTGGGAATATTTTATGTCCTTCTTTGTGGTCACTTATAAGTTTAAATTTTATGTCTTTAAAGTAGTCTTTTGCAGTTTCTCTACTTATAAAATTTTCCCAAGAAAAATTATCCTTCATAACTTAAAAATAACATATTTTTTTTATCCACAGAATCTGTGGATAACTTTGGGGAAAAGTTAATTTTTTTAAAAAAAAGCCTCATTAAACCTTGTTTTAAAGACATTGATCAAAAAATAATCAGCTAAGGCATAATTCGATTTTTACTGCCTTTCAGAGGTTATTTGTTTTTTCTAAACAAATCTTATGGTTATGAAGTGGCAAGAATATCTTTTTTAGTGACCTGTGAGGAAATCAATAGTTTGTAACAAAAAAAACCCTGTTTTTTTAGTAGCAAAGTCTTGCATTTGTTACACCCTTTATATTGCTTAGTTTTGCGAGTGTATTGGTTGAGATCTTATCATCAGTATCAATTAAATTACATGCTATTTTTTCTCTACTTTTATTAACAAATTCAATTATGTTTATTTCATCTTTCGCAAGCACCTCTGCAATGTTACTGATTATCCCAGGTGTGTTTTCATTTGCGATAAAAATTCTGTGCTTGCCAAACTTTTCAGATGAAATGTTTGGAAAATTAACGCTGTTATGTATTTTTCCAGAAGTTAAAAATGTAGCTAATTGTTCGCATGCCATAATCGCACAATTCACTTCACTCTCCTTTGTGCTAGCACCTAGGTGTGGGAATATAATAACATCTCTTTTGTTTGCCAATCTCTCAATCAATAACTTTGATGGGAAATCAGTTATATACTTTGAAATTTGCCCAGAATTTAATTCGCTAACTACCGACTTCTCTTTAACAATGCCGCCCCTAGAAAAATTAATTAACACAAAATCTTTATTTGCACATTTAATCAAATCTTTATTAATTAATCCTTTGGTTTTCTCATTTAAAGGGATGTGCAAACTCACATAATCGCTACCTTTGAATGAATCATCAATTTTTTTGCATACATGGATGTCTCTGGGTAGCCGAAGTGCTGTTTCAACAGTAATTCCAGGATCGTAACCTTGCACATGCATCCCAAGTTGTATGGCTTGTTCAGCAACCATTGATCCAATAGCACCCAGCCCTATTACGCTCAAGGTTTTTCCTTTTATTTCTTGGCCAACAAAAGCCTTTTTCATGTCTTCTATTCTTTTTGAAATCTCTTCGTCTGAGAGTTTCTCTGTATTAATTGAATCAATTGTCTTATTGCCTGAAACTAAGTCACGTTTTCCCAAAATTAATGCACAAATTACCATCTCTTTGACGGCATTTGCATTAGCTCCTGGAGTATTGAAAACTACAATCCCCTTTTCTGAACATTCTGAGATATTGATGTTATTTGTTCCAGCACCCGCCCGTGAGATTGCAAACAATGATTTAGGGATATCTAAGTCCTTTAGTGGAAAGCTTCTTAAAACTATTCCTTGTGGTTCATTAATTTTGTCATCTTTAATTAATTGAAAAGAGTTTTCCTCAAGAATTTTGAGCCCGAACTCTGAGATGTTATTTAGTACTTGAATTTTCATTTAAGAGCTTTTGATAATACATACTTCCAGTGGTTTTTAAAATAAAATTATAAAAAAAACCCCAATTTATCCAAAAGATATCCACAAGAAAACCCCATCATATTGTGTGTAAAAATAAAAATAACACAATATATTGTGTTAAAAGCCTTGATTGTAGTGACAAACTATTGAAAAATACATAATAACTATGGAACAACAATTAACACAAGAAAATAACAAAAGTAAAAAAGCATCAAGCAATGTTGTCTTGACGCCAGGAAAAATGAGAGTAATCAAAAGAAACGGAAAAGTTGTTTCTTTTGAAGAAGAAAAAATTAAAGTTGCAATCATGAAAGCCTTCCTTGCAGTTGAAGGAGGAGCGGCAGCCGGTTCTTCTCGTATTCATGAAAATGTTGATGTACTTACTAAAGCAGTGGTAGATGTTTTTGAGAGAAGAATGCCTTCAGGAGGAACTCTTCATATCGAAGAGATTCAAGATCAAGTTGAGTTGCAACTAATGAGAAGCGAGCATCATAAAGTTGCACGAAGCTATGTGCTGTATAGAGAAGCAAGAAAAAATGAAAGATCAGAAGAGGATGGACAAGTTGTAGCTCAAGATGGTGAAAACGATGAAATATCCTCAATTGTTAAGAGAGCCTGTGAAGGTTTAGAAGATGTTGGTTCACAGCAACTTATCGAAGAAATTAGAAACGCATCCTATGACGGAATGTCTGAAAAAGACTTAGCTGATTGTATGGTCATATCTGCGAGAACAATGGTTGAGAAAGAGCCAAATTATTCTTATGTAACGGCACGCATACTTTTAAATAATATTGAAAATGAAGTGCTGGATTTTCTGGAAATTGATAGAAAATTAAAATCCGATAGATCAAAAATGTATTCAGAGGCATTAACAAAAACCTTTAATAAAGGAATTGAACTGGGATTCCTAAATAAGGAATTAAAAGAATTCGATCTAGAGAAGATTTCAAATTCGATTGATGAGTCAAGAGACTTTAATTTTACATATTTGGGGCTTCAAACCTTATATGACAGATATTTTATTACCTCAGATGATACAAGGTATGAGTTACCTCAGGTCTTTCTAATGAGGGTAGCAATGGGTCTCGCTATCAATGAAAAGGATAGGGATGCAAGAGCAGTTGAATTCTATAATCTTCTCTCAAGCTTTGATTACATGAGCTCAACACCAACTCTATTTAATTCTGGAACACATAGACCGCAATTGTCTTCATGTTATTTAACCACTGTTCCTGATGACTTGTCTGGAATATATGGAGCTATAAGAGATAACGCATTGCTATCAAAGTGGGCTGGAGGACTAGGAAATGATTGGACAAATGTCAGAGCTCTAGGTTCAAGAATAAAGGGGACCAATGGGAAAAGCCAAGGAATTGTGCCATTTCTTAAAGTCTCAAATGATACAGCAGTTGCAGTTAACCAAGGCGGAAAAAG
>CACLXU010000017.1 GCA_902610995.1 uncultured SAR86 cluster bacterium | reverse complement strand
GTATCAATTGGTTTTGCCTTGATTCTGCCTTTGGCTTTTTTGCTGTTCATATTCTGCTTGAGACATTTTTTGAATCTTTATATTAAAAAGAATTTTGACAGTATCGTCTTTAAATGACTCAATCATAGAGTCAAACATTTCAAAGGATTCTCTTTTGAATTCATTGATGGGGTTTCTTTGGGCATAGGCTCGTAGCCCAATATTGCTTCGGAGAGAGTCGACATTTTGCAGATGCCGTTTCCAGCATGCATCCAGCACTTGGATAGCAATTTGCCGTTCGAGTTCTGGTTTCTTTTCATTCAGTCTGCCGAGTTTTTCAAGGTATTCTTTCTGATAAAAGTCATTTAAAAAATCCATAACAGTACCAAACGAAAGATTATCCTTTCCTAATGCACTAAAGTCAGGGGCAAGGCTTAATGTGGAAACAAGTGATTTCTCCAGATCATCAAACTTCCATCTTCCAATTTGATCCTCGGGTAAAAATTTATCAGCAGTTTTTTCCAAATAGTTATCAAGGTATTCAAAGATTAATTTCTCTGAGTCATTTTCATCTAAATAAAAATTTCTTAATTCATACACAGTAAGTCTCTGGTCATTTGAAACATCATCAAACTCTAAAATTTGCTTTCTGATTTCGAAGTTTCTTCCTTCGATCTTTTTTTGAGCATTAGCAATCGCACCATTCAGAAGAGGATGCTCAATACTCGAATCATCCATACCATCACTTAATCTTGAAAATAGTTGTTTTCTATTCTCATCAATAAATAGTCTTAAAACCGTATCATCCAGAGAGAGAAAGAATTTAGAATAGCCTGGGTCGCCTTGTCTACCTGATCTTCCTCTAAGTTGATTGTCTATTCGTCTTGATTCATGCCTTTCAGTACCAATCACATGTAATCCCCCAGCGGCAATTACTTCATCATGTTTTGATTGCCACTCAGAGTCTCCCTCCTCTTGTTTGCCTCCCAAAACAATATCGGTACCTCGACCTGCCATGTTAGTAGCAATTGTAATAGCTCCTGGTCGGCCTGCCTCGGCAATTATATTTGCTTCTTTTTCATGGTATTTGGCATTAAGGACTTGGTGTCGAACTCCTTCTTTCTTTAAAATCTTTGAAAGTTTTTCTGAACTTTCAATACTAGCTGTTCCAACCAGAATGGGAGCTTTTTTGGCATTAATTTCTTTAATTTCTGAGATCAGTGCTTGATATTTATCCTCTTCATTAACATAGACAATATCATTCACATCGTCCCTGATCATAGGTTGATTGGTGGGGATAACCACAACATCCATATTGTAAATTTGTTTGAATTCAGCTGCTTCGGTATCGGCAGTACCTGTCATACCTGAAATAGTGTCAAACAGCCTAAAAAAGTTTTGGTAAGTGGTTGAGGCGAGTGTTTGAGTTTCCTGTTGGATCTGAACTTTCTCTTTACACTCTAGAGCTTGATGAACCCCTTCAGAAATCCTTCTCCCAGGCAACTTTCTACCCGTATTGTCATCAATCAAAACCACTTTGCCTGCCTCTACAACATAGTGAACATTTTTTTCAAATAATAAATTGGCTTTAAGTGTTGCTTGGATATATTTTAAGAATTTAAGATTGTTGGTGGTGTATAAAGACTCATCGGGATTAATCATATTGCGATCGGTTAAAAATTTTTCAATTTTCTCGAAACCATCCTCTGTGAGGTCAACGGACCTAATTTTTTCATCAATTAAGAAGTCTCCTCTTTCACTTGCTTGCAGTGGTTCCTCTTCTGTGCCCTCCCTGAGTTGTCGTTTAAGTAACGGCAGAATTTTCAAGAATATTGGATAGGCCGAAGCGTCGTCATCGGTTGCACCAGATATTATTAGCGGCGTTCTCGCCTCATCGATTAAAATCGAATCAACTTCATCCACAATTGCAAAATTAAGATTTTTTTGGGCTTTTTGATTTTTGAATAAGACCATATTATCTCTCAGGTAATCAAATCCTAATTCGCTACTTGTGCAATAAATAATGTCGCTGTCATAAGTATTTTTTTTATCTTCAAAACTTTGAGTTGAAGTTAAAGAATTAACAGACAATCCAAAATACTCATAAATAGGTCTCATCCAATTGGCGTCTCGTTCTGCCAGATAATCGTTAACTGTAACCACAAAAACTTTTTTCCCAGACAGAGCATTAAGCACTGCTGGTAATGTTGCAACTAAGGTTTTGCCCTCGCCAGTTTTCATCTCTGCAATGTTGCCGCCATTTAAAACCAGACCTCCAATCAACTGACAGTCAAAATGCCTTAGACCGATTGTTCTGTTTGAAGCTTCTCTGACAGCAGCAAAAACATCTATCAATTTACTATCATCAGGATCACCATCAAATCTAAAAGTTTTGAACTCTTCTGCACTAAGATCTGTAAAAGCAGATTCTTTATCGTTTATTTTTTTAACAATAGCTTGATATTCTCTGATTCGTCTCTGATTAGAAGATTGAAAAATATTTTTAAAGAAATCTAGCATTAGGCAAATTCTTCAGAAATTGGCTTAAGGTAGTTTATTGGTGCATCTTTAATTTCATCAATTTCAATGATTTTATAGGCATTTTCACTTTCTATTTTTTTAAGCAACTCATTGTTCAAAGCATGACCAGTTTTGAATCCATAAAACTCACCAATTAAGTTATGACCCAAAAGATATAAATCACCTATCGCATCCAAAATCTTGTGCTTTACAAATTCATCGGAAAATCTAAGGCCACCCTCATTCTCAATGTCTTTCTCACCAATGCCGATGGCATTTTCTAAATTGGCTCCCAAAGCAAGATTATTTGACTTCAAATTTTTAAGATCACTCATAAGACCAAATGTTCTGGCTCTACTTACTTCTCTGATGAAACTAGTTTGTGAAAAATCTATGGATGCACTTTGTGGATACTTTTTATAAACCGGATGATCAAATTCAAGTGTAAAGGTGACTCTAAATCCGTCATATGGTTTGATGCGAGCAACGGCGTCACCTCTTTTTACTTGCACAGATTTTGTCACATAAATAAACTTTTTGACCGCACTTTGTTCAACAATCCCAGCAGCTTGGATTAAAAAAACAAATTGAGTTGAGCTGCCGTCCATAATTGGAATTTCAGGACCGTCACACTCAATTATGCAATTATCTACTCCTGTACCTGCCAAAGCAGACAATAGATGCTCAATGGTTGAGATCTCATAGCCATCGTTTTCAAGTGTGGTTGAAAGAGTGGTGTTTCCCACAAAATTTAGAAGAGCAGGGATCTCAACAACTTTGTCGCCATCGGTTCTTCTAAAAACGACACCAGTATCAGGATCAGCAGGGTGTAATACTAAATTAACTTTTTTCCCAGAATGAAGACCAATCCCTGATGCAGTGACTTTATTTCTAATTGTTCTTTGTGCAAGCATGTTATGTATTTTAGTTTAATAATTTACTTTTTAATATCTGTACATTTGGAAACTTCGTACATTCCAATAGCTGTTGCAACCGCAACATTCAAAGATGATGTTTGTCCTCGTGAAGAAATTTTCAAGATTTGATCACAGTTTTCAAGATTCAAGCGTCTTACTCCCTTTTCTTCATTCCCAAAAATTAGGACATTTTTTGCAGTCAATGAATCTTTAGACATTTCAGTGGCTCCATGTTCGGAGAAGCCTGATACCCAATAATCATTTTTTTGAAGGTTTTTGATGGTTTGTGAGATATTGCTTACCTTATAAAGTTTCATATCGTAAATACCGCCTGTAGAAGTTTCAATTACTGCTGGATTGGAAAACTCAGCTGAATTATTTTTTGGGATAATAATTGAATCTGCTCCAAAAAAAGATGCCGATCTTAAACAAGATCCTAAATTACGGGTATCTTGGATCTCATCCAGGATGATTACTAGATTTCCCAACTCGTGACCGTCAGATTTGATATCTCTAACTACTGGAGCTTTGCATAATGCCTGAATAGACTGCCTGGTCTTTTTGATTGATATTTGATTTTGTTTTGCTAATGAGATTATTTCTTCGTACTTATCGGCATATTTTTCTCCTATCTCTAACGATTTAATTATTGTGGGATTAAATTCTAGAAGTGCTTTAATGCAATGAGAATTTGCTATTTTTACATCCATAATTATTAGTAGTAGAGGGAAATTTTACCCTCTAACTCAGAAATTTCACCAATATAAACATCTATTTTGTCTCCATGGGTAAACTTATTGCCTCTTCTTCTGCCATCAAGTGACTGCGATCTGGCATTGAAGTTATATCTATCCGACGGCAGCTCAGACACATGAAGCATTCCCGTAGTAAAAAGCTCGGGGATATCAACGAATAATCCAAAATCTTTTACACCACTAATATAACCCTTAAAATTTTGGCCAATAAACTGCTTGCAGTGACAACAAATCAAACATTGTATTACTTGTTTCGATGCAAATTCTGCATCTCGTTCTTTTGTTGAACAGTGCTCTAATATCTCTTCTAAGTTTTCAATAACATTAAGATTTTTATCAATAATACTTTTTAACAGCCTATGTACAATAAGATCAGGATATCTTCTAATCGGTGATGTGAAATGTGTATATTCATCATATTTCAAACCAAAATGTCCTTTGCACTCTGGCTCGTAGGCAGCACGTTGCATTGACTGGAGCACCATCATATGCAATGTGGATTTATCGGGTCGACTTTTAAGTCGTTCAAGAAGCTTGGGTAAATTATTTATATTTTCAGCTGTGCCTTCCCAATTAAGACCGCGTTTCTTTAAGCTTTGACTGAGACGATCAATCTTCAGGCTTTCAGGATAATCATGGTTTCTAAATACAGATTGTGGAAAATTTTTCTTTAGAAGATTTGCCGCACAGACATTCGCCACCAGCATAAATTCTTCAATTAGCTGGTGAGCAACAAGCCTTCTCCTCGACGCAAGCTTGTGAACAAAACCTTGGCTATTCATATTTAGCACTGGTTCAGCTATATCTAATTCCAGTGCGCCTCTATAAGCACGAAGTTTTAGAAGTTTTTGAAAAAGCAAATAGGAGGCTGCTAAAGATTTTTGATAGGTGCCCTCCAGACCCTCAAATTTATTGTCGATAAAACCCTCAACTTCGTTATAGGTTAATCTTGCAACCGACTTAATCATACCGCGCTTAAATTGATAAGCTTGTACATGCCCGTCTTTATCAAGCTTAATATCTGCATACAAAACTCTCCTAAATTTATTTGGTTGCAGTGAGCAAACTTCATTGGATAATTTTTCGGGCAACATTGGAATAACTTTTCTAGGAAAATAAGTAGAGGTTGCTCTATTCATTGCCTCGAAATCTAGATGGGAATCCTCTTTGACGTAGTGAGAAACATCAGCTATTGCAACTTTTAGATTAAAGCCTTCATCAATAAGCTCACAATAAATAGCATCATCAAAATCTTTCGCATCCTCACCATCGATTGTTACAAAGGGATAATCGAGAAATGATGCATCTTTTTTGATATCAGAATTAATGAGTTTCGCCTCTGTAAGTGCTTCTTGCGACCAATCACTTTTGATTTGATAATCATTTATAGCTTTATTGTGAAAATCTTCTATCGAATACTTCATAAGGCCTTAAATAAGTCCTTATCATTTTTAAATGCTTTAAATTCAATAGCATTCCCAAAAGGATCTTTTAAAAACATCGTGAGTTGTTCCCCTGGTTTATCCTTAAATCTCAGGTAGGGCTCAATGATAAAATTTATCTTCTTATCAGCTAGTGACTGGCTAAAGTCTTCAAACTGCTCCCAGCTCAAAACAATTCCAAAGTGAGGAACAGGAATCTCTTGTCCATCAACATTATTTATTATTTGATTTGTTGTTTCTGAAAGATGGCAAACAAGCTGATGGCCAAAAAAATTATAGTCTATCCAATGGCTTGAGGACCTTCCTTCAGCTAATCCTAGAAGATTTCCATAAAATTCTCTTGCTTCATCAAGATTGTTAACTGGTATTGCTAGATGAAAAGGTCTCAGTTGGTTATCGTTCACTATTTTTTTCCTTCGCCTTTTTAGCTTTAAATGATGCTAGATCTTTTTTCCATTCCTCAAGATACCATCCATCATTGCCAATTTTTTTAACATAGGAGTAAAAAAATCTGCCATTTTCGTCTTGATAGCCTTGTTCGAAAGGTTTTCCAGTTTTTTGATTGATTCGCTTAAATTCATCTTTTAAACACATTTTCTTTTCAGCATCTTAACCACGTATTATAGTTAAGGTATGAGATTAAGCATCATTTCATTATTAATAATTAATTTTTTTGCTGTAGCAGATTCAGGATTAAAACTTGCTCTTGAGGAGAGCCTGGATGAGTTAATGCCTAAAGTCATAGAGTGGCGACATGACATCCATCAACATCCAGAACTTGCAAACCGAGAATTTAGAACCTCAAAGAAGGTGGCCGATCACTTAATTAGTTTAGGTCTAGAAGTTGAAACAGGCATTGCTTATACAGGAGTAGTTGCCTTGATTGAGGGTGGAAGCCCAGGACCAACTGTTGCAGTGAGAGCTGACATGGACGCTTTACCTGTTACCGAAAAAACTGGATTGCCATTCGCATCTACAGTTAGAACTACATATTTAGGCAATGATGTTGGTGTCATGCACGCATGCGGGCACGACGCTCATGTATCAATCTTGATGGGAGTTGCTGAATTTTTAGTAAAAAATAAAGACAAGCTTAAGGGTAATGTGCTCTTAATCTTCCAGCCTGCTGAAGAAGGACCACCCGAAGATGAAGGCGGTGGAGCCAAGATGATGTTAGAAGAGGGAATATTTGAAAGGTATAATCCTGAGGCAATCTTTGGCCTTCATGTAACGAATATGCCCAATGGCTACATTGCCATAAAGCCTGGCCCTGCATTAGCTGCTGCTTCAGCATATAGAATCACAATCAAAGGGGTTCAAACTCATGGTTCAACACCTTGGTCGGGGATTGATCCAATTATGGCAACATCACAATTGATAGAGGCATTAAATACCATTGTCAGTAGACGAATAAATATAATTAACAATCCAGCAGTTGTGTCAGTAGGAATGGTAGATGCAGGCACGAGGAATAATATTATTCCAGATGAGGCTATGCTCATGGGAACAATAAGAACGTATGATCCTGAGCTCAGAAAAGAAATTTATGAGGAAATAGAACAAATTGCTCGAGGCATTGCAGTGGGAACAGGTACTGAAGTAAAGGTTGAATTTGATGTCGGAGG
>CACLXU010000016.1 GCA_902610995.1 uncultured SAR86 cluster bacterium | reverse complement strand
CTAATGGTTTCATCAAATAGAATAACTCCTCCAATATTTCCTTCCATTCCCTCTGAGGAAAATAGGAGTTCTCTATAATCTCTTCGATTGCCTTCTGTAGACTCAACAGAAATTGTGTCGAATCTTTTTTTGCAAGTCGGATTGCTTTCATCAGCTGCTAATATACCTTTCCCATCTTCTACTATATAACGTGCTATTTGTGATAAATTTTCAAATTTCATAGAGCACTATTTTAACTCCAATGCCGCGACTGATGGTAGTTTTTTGCCTGATATAAACTCTAAAAATGCACCACCTGCAGTGGATATATAGTGGAAATGTTTTTTATCTGAGTATTTGCTTATAGCAAAAATAGTCTCGCCGCCGCCTGCTACAACCCTTGACCCTGATTGAGTCAAATATTTCACTAAATCTCTTGTGCCTTTTTCAAAATTTTTTATTTCAAAGATGCCGAGCGGACCATTCCAAAGAATGGCATCATAATCTTTTTTAGATAGCTCTTTGATGTTTAATTCAATATCTAAAATCATTTTATCCTCTGGAACACTTTCAATTGGAACAAATTCAATATCATCTGACTGCGTTGATTTAGATATACATACTCTTTCTGGGAGAATAATCTTTCCGGTGCCAAGCATTTTTTTTGCAGAACTAATCATGTCATCTTCCACCAGAGACGTACCAATATCAAAACCTTTGGCTTTTAAAAAAGTGTTTGCAATACCTCCTCCCACCAGCACTTTATCTGACTTTGATAATAAATTAGTAATTACTTCTAATTTTGTAGAAACTTTTGACCCCCCAACAACACTAAGCAATTTTTTAGAGTCATCAAGAATGTTTGATAGGGCATTAATTTCTCGTGAAAATAGAAGGCCAGGCACTGAATCTTTTGATTTTAAAATTGCGCCATAAGTTGATGAAGCCTCTCTATGTGCAGTAGCAAAGGCATCCATAATGTATATATCAAACTTTTTGGAAAGCAACTCCGAAAGCAAATCATCATTTCTGCTTTCACCAGGGAACATTCTTATATTTTCTAAAAAAGAAATTCCATTAGGAAGCTCATCCAAAGATTTTACTAGCGGTATCTCAAGATTTAGTCTTTTTTCGAACCAATGCACAATTGGTTTTAAAGAAAGCTCCTCAGAATATTCACCCTCTTTTGGTCGGCCTAGATGACTTATGATTGTAAGATTTTTAGTTGATTTCAGAATTTCTAGGATAGTGGGCAAAGTTGCTGAAAGTCGTTCATCATTCATTACAGCACCATCTTCAATTGGAACGTTGAGATCAACCCTCAAACCTACATGCTTACCGACGAGAACTACATCCTTTAATTCTCTCATAAAATTTCTTTTATTCTTTGGGCAATTTTAGCTGCTGTAAATCCAAAATGGCTTAATAAATCATTCCCTGCTCCTGACTCGCCGTAAGTATCTATGCCGATAACTCTTTTAGTATGTTTATACCATGAGCTTGGGTGTGAACACTCAATCGCAATACTAATATCATTATCAAATATTGAATCGTATCTCTTTTTATTTTTTTCAAGAGCCTCAATGCATGGCACGCTTGCTATATTTACTTCAATACCCTCTTTTTTCAAAATTTCTGATGCATCCAAAGCTACTGTAACCTCAGAGCCAGTGGCAATTAAATTAATCTTTGCATTTGGCATTTTCTTAACAAAATAACCTCCAGAGCATGCATCTTCAAAATTCGAGGTAACAAAATGCCTCAAATTTTGACGAGATAAAATTATGGACGTTGGGCTGTTTTCGTTTTTTAAAGCATTCAGCCATGCAGCTGCTGTTTCTGTGAGGTTTGCTGGCCTCCAAGTAGACATATTTGGAGTTGCTCTCAATGTTGAAAGATGTTCAATTGGTTGGTGGGTTGGCCCATCCTCTCCAAGAGCTATTGAATCATGAGAGAAAACGAATATTGTCCTTATTCCCATTAGGGACGACATCCTTACAGCATTTCTTCCATAATCCATAAACACAAGAAAAGTTCCAGCATATGGAATAAGTCCACCATGAAGAGATATTCCATTCATAATTGCATTCATTCCAAACTCTCTGACACCATAAAAAATATAGTTTCCTGATGGGTCATCAGTTATAGAAATAGATTTAGATGTATTTGTATTGTTTGAGCCACTAAGATCAGCTGAACCGCCAATAAGTTCAGGAAGCTTGTTAGTTAACTCTTCCAATATTATTTGAGATGCTTTCCTAGTGGCAATATCATCTGTTTTTTCAGCAAGTTTAGATACAAAAGAGTTAAAGTCATGGTCAAATGTTTCAGGAAGCCTATCAACCATTAGCCTTTGAAGGAGATCATATTTTTCTGGTGCAGAATCTTTAAATTTATCTTTCAATGCTTCCCATTCTAATTCTAAAGCTTTTCCTCTTTCTGTTGCATCCCACTCAGAGTAAATGTTTTTAGGAATAAAAAATTCAGGGTGTGGCCATTGTAGGTTCTCTCTTAATTCTTTTATTATTTCTGGCCCTAAGGCTGCACCATGTGAAGATTCGGAGTCTTGTTTTTTCCCTGCACCATAGCCAATGGATGTTTTGCAAACAATCATAGTAGGCCTTTGGGAGATCTTAGCTTTTTCTATGGCTTTATTGATTGCTTCTCTGTCATGTCCATTAACCCCATCTATAACATGCCAATTGTATGCTTCGCATCTTTTAGCAATATCATCCTTGTACCATTCGTCAATTTTTCCATCTATTGAAATCCCATTACTATCGTAAAAACAAATTAACTTACCAAGTTCATGAACTCCTGCTAATGACATTGCCTCATGGGAAATGCCTTCCATAAGACATCCATCTCCTAAAAAGCAATAAGTGTAATGATCAATAATGTCAATATCTGGTGTATTAAGTTTTGCAGATAAGATCTTTTCTGCTAAAGCCATTCCTACTGCATTAGCTAAACCTTGTCCCAAGGGGCCCGTTGTAGTTTCCACTCCTGGGGTAACATTTACCTCAGGATGGCCTGGAGTTTTTGAGCCAAGTTTTCTAAATTCTTTTATATCATCTATTGATAAATCATAACCAGAAAGATGCAAAAGACTATAAAGTAGCATTGAACCATGCCCATTAGAAAGAACAAATCTATCTCTATTAAACCATAGAGGATTTTTTGGATTATGATTTAAATGATCTCTCCAAAGAACCTCAGCAATATCTGCCATACCAAGTGGCATTCCTGGGTGACCGGAATTAGCTTTTTCTACAGCATCAGCTGATAGAAATCTTAAGGCGTTAACTGTTTGGTTATTTATCAACGTGAGGTTATCCTTTTGACAATTATATTATTAATATCTCTATATATAACCATGGATCAAAATTTAATATATAAAAATAATAGCCTTTTCTTAGACGGATTATCATTTAAAGAAATTTATGAGGAATTTGGCAGTCCTTGTTACATATATTCAGAGAAAACTATATTAAATAATCTCAGAAGGTACCAAGATTCACTGAAGGATAGAGGGTTGATCTGTTTTTCAGTGAAGGCCAATAGCAATACTAATATTCTAAAGTTAATTTCTGATCAAAGTGCTGGTTTTGATGTCGTCTCTGGAGGCGAGTTAGCAAAAGTGCTTTATGTAGGAGCACAACCAAACAAAATAATTTTTTCTGGAGTTGGAAAATCTAATGAAGAACTAGTTATGGCAATGCAAAATGAAATCAAAAGTATAAATATAGAGTCTATTTCCGAATTAAATCGAATAAATCTTTTATCAAAAAATGGCAAATTTAAACCAAATATTTCATTAAGGATAAATCCTGAAGTAAGCTTAGATACCCACCCTTATCTTGAGACAGGATCAAAGGAAAATAAGTTTGGCATCAGTCTTGATGAAGTAGAGGAATGCGTAAAAATAATTAAAAATAGCTCAACTTTGAATCTTGTAGGTCTGGCTTTTCATATTGGCTCTGGAATTGAAAGTTTTGAACAATTGGTTCCCGCTCTAGACGTTACAAAAGAAGTTTACAAAGATTTATCTAAATTTTTTGATCTTAAAATAATAGATATAGGCGGCGGCCTATCGCATAAAAAATCTTTAGGTGAAGATTTAATAGAGCTGGTTATTAGCCAAGTATTGAAGCAAGCTCCAAATAATGCAGAGATAGTAGTTGAACCGGGGAAATCAATAATTGCTGAGGCAGGCTTCTTGCTAACAAGGGTCCAATATATTAAGAAACGTAACAAAAACATTGTTGTTGTTGATGCAGCAATGAATGATATGATGAGAGTTGCTTTATACGGAGCGAAACACGAGATAAAAAATATTTCAAATAATGAAAAAACCAGCAATGCCTCAATCATAGTTGGTCCAATTTGTGAATCATCAGATGTATTTGATGAAGACTCATTTATAAAAGTTAATGAAGGTGACATTTTGGCTATTTTTGACGTAGGCGCTTACGGCTTCAGCATGAGTTCAAACTATAATTCAAGATTAAAGCCTTCTGAAGTTCTTGTTTCAGATGGGCAAGCAAAGCTAATAAGAAACAGAGAAAGCATTGAAATGCTGATTAATAACGAAAATATTTTTTAAAGCATGATAAGAGAGGAATTGACTAAAAATTTAAAAGAATTTCTTAAAATAAAAAATTATTCTCAGCACACCATAGATAATTATGAACGAGATATAAATGAATTTTTTTTGTTTGCTGAAGAAAATAAAATACACATAGAAGATCTTGAACCAAAAACTGCATCTGGTTGGTTAATATACCTTAGGAGAAAAGGTCTTAATAATAGATCAATCCATAGAAAAGTATCCTCCTTAAGAAATTTTTTTAGATATTTGCAACGGAACAGTTTTTTTGAACAAAATATTTTCGAAGGCATTAAGGTTCCTAAAATAGAGGAGAAGCTTCCAAAAGTTTTATCACTCGAAGACGTTGATAAGCTCTTATCTTTTCAGGCTAAAAGTAAGTATGACTTTCGTGATAAAGCATTTCTTGAACTACTATATTCCTGCGGATTGAGAGTAACAGAAGCAGTAAATGCAAATATTTCCTCATTTGAATCAAATTTTTCTTTTCTAAAAGTTCTTGGAAAGGGAAATAAAGAACGAATGTTACCAGTGGGGGAGTTTGCAATAAAAGCTATAAATGAATGGATTGAAAATAGAGATATTCCTTCTGATCCCAACATCCTTTTCACAAATAAATATGGTGAGAGAATTACTGTAAGAGCAATGCAACAACGCTTAGAAAAGATTTCAATTTCATTAGGCATGCAACCAATCCATCCGCATATGCTTAGGCATAGTTTTGCTACACATATGTTAGAGTCGAGTGGCGACCTTCGCTCTATACAAGAAATGCTTGGTCATAGCAGCTTGAGTACTACACAAATTTACACTAAATTAAATTTTCAACAATTAGTGAAAATATACGATCGAGCCCATCCGCATGCCCAGAAAAAAAATTAAACTTATCACACTTGATCTTGACGACACAGTTTGGCCAAACAAAAGGGTAATTATTGCTGCTGAAAAAGCTATGTGGTCCTTTATATTTAATAAATTTCCAGATATAAAAAATTCTTTAGATGATAGGTCTGTTGAGAATATACGAACTCATTTAATTAATGAAAAACCAGAGTTGAAATTCAATTTAACTCAGTTTAGAAAAGAGGTTATAAAAAAATTACTCTTGGAAGCTGGGGTCGATGAAAGTTCATCAATCTACTACAGCAATGAGGGATTTAATGAATTTTTTAAGGCTAGAAATAAAGTACATTTATATAAAGATGCAAGAATTATTCTTGAGCGTTTGAGCCGAAAAACAAATCTTATCTCTCTTTCTAATGGTAACGCAGATTTAAATATTATTGGCATAGGTAAATACTTTCACTCCGTAATTTCATCTAAAGATGTGGGTAGCAATAAACCATCCCCAGGTCATTTTAAGCGTGCAATTGAAATTATGAAATGCGAACCACAGGAGGCCTTACATATTGGTGATTGTCCTATTAATGATATTGGTGGAGCAAGAAATTGTAATTTTAGTACTATATGGTTTAATTGTGATAAGCGTAAATGGGATGATATAGTTCCATGCGAGCATCAAGCTAAATCATGGAGAGAAATTTACGACTTGGTAAACAAAAATTTTATTTTGGAGAAAGATGATGTTTAATCCTTTTACTATGAATAAGGATCTAAAAGGAATGGAGAAAATGGTTAAGCCTGCTCTGGAGAAGTTTATGCTTGAATCAGGCTTCGTTAAGAAAGAAGAACTTCAGAAAGCTTTAGATCGCATAGAAAGTCTTGAAAAGAAAATAAGTAATCTCTAATCAGTTTATAGTAAGTGCTTCGAGCATATACTCAACCGAACGTTTGATTTCTTCTTCTGAACAGTCCATACAAAGTCCTTTTGCAGGCATAGCATTGTAACCGTTGTATGCATTGCTAGTTAACATCTCAAGCCCTTTCTGAATTCTCAATTCCCATTGAGAGTCATCACCATACAATGGAGCTCCTGCTAAACCAGCATCATGACAGGCAGCACAACCTTGTATGTATACAAGCTCACCAGATCTCCCTTCAGATGTTGGTTCTACTTCAGTATTGGAAGCTATGCTTGCTTGTTGAGGTTGTGGATTTAATCCCAATCTTTTTCTAACTTCATCTTCATAGTCGTCGGCAAACAAGTTGATTGTAAACAAAAATGTGGCAGCTATTAGGGAAATGAATTTATGCATAGTATGTTAATTGATGCTAGTCATATATTTTCAAGCTATTTATCCAAAAGATATAGAATAATTTCAATCTCTTTTTGATTATCTCTTTGTCTTGTTACGAGATATTTACCATTAACAACAGTGGTTGGAGTTCCAGAGAAATCAATTCCTGAATCAATCATTCTCCTTGGTAGGTTAATTGCGTTTCGTGCTTTTATTTGAACACTAAATGAGTTGAATGCTTTTGCAAGACCCTCCTCATCATAGTCATGTCTTCTTGCAAAGGATCTTATATCATTTTCAGTTTTAAATTGACGTCTTTTGAGCTGCCAATCCTCAAAGACTCTTAAATGTGCAGCATTCCCAAGTTGTAATAGTTCTATTGCATAATAAGTTTTTGCAGTAGGTTCAGTAAAAAGAGGTATTTTGTTGATTTGAGCATCAGGTCTTTCTGTCGAGATCTTCTCTAAAATCTCCTCGTATGCAAAGCAGGCTGGACATCCATACCAAAAGATTTCTGTCACTCCATCAAGCTTAATTAGTCCTTCAGGTATGATGGTATAGTCTTGGCCCTCTTTAGGCTCAGAAAAAATAATTAGAGGAATCGAAAAAAGTAATAAAATTAACTTGTACATCCGAGATAAATTATATAACAAGTTATGTAAAATTGAGTAAGTAATGAGCAGTTTAAGATTTTTAAATATAGACTTTTTTGCAAGTTTTGAGGAATATCATCAAATAATAAATCATGATGGTAAAGAAATTGCCTTTGTGGGGGCATCAAACTCAGGCAAATCTTCTGCTATTAATGCTTTAGCGAACAAATCCAAGCTTGCTAAAGTTAGTAAGAAGCCAGGCAAAACTAAATTGTTTAATTTTTTTAGGTTAAATAGTGGCTACATTGTTGATTTTCCAGGATATGGTTATGCAAAAACATCTAAAGAACA
>CACLXU010000015.1 GCA_902610995.1 uncultured SAR86 cluster bacterium | reverse complement strand
ATAGCATTGAATTGAGCGTTGGTGCGAGACAAGAATCTTCTGAAATAAATGTAGTTACACAAACATTTTTTGGAGGTCAAAGCTCCTCTGTATCTAATGATGAGCTCGATAAATTACTACCTGCGTTAACTATTACGTATGAGTTTGCTGAAAGTATGCAGGTGAGATTTGGCTACAGCGAAACGCTATCTAGGCCACAATTCAGAGAAATGTCACCAGTGTTATTTAGCAACTTTGATACAGATAGGCAAGAAAGAGGATTTTTAGGCTTAAAATCATCTGAGATAACTAATATTGATATTCGTTACGAATGGTATTTTGGTTTCGATGAATTCTTAACATTATCTTATTTTAATAAAGACTTTATAAATCCTATTGAGCAAGTTTTAGAAGCTTCAGCAACTAGCAGTTTTGTAAGCTATAGAAATGCTCTTTCTGCAGAACTAAATGGAGCTGAATTTGAATTTCAGAAACAATTTGGTGAGCTAATTGAAGGATACGATTTTTTTGGAAAAATAAATTTTACGCTTACAGATTCCAATGCTGTCACTAACCCTGAATTTGTAGTGCTATCATCTTATGCGGATAGACCATTAGTAGGTCAACCTGACAGTATTCTCAATCTTCAATTGGGTTTTTATGGATCTGATGATTCAAGGTTTAGCGTTGTATATAACGATGTTGGAGAGAGAATAAGGGAACTTGGATCGGATGTAATTCCAAATGTGCTAGAAGATTTACCTCCTTTGTTAGATATGGTTTACAAGAAAGAATTCCAAAGAAACGATGGTGTACTTAGCTTGTCATTAAAATGGCGGAATATTCTTGAAGAGCCCTACGAAGCTACACAGGGCGGAAACATTTTTGAGAGCTATTCATCTGCCTCATCATTTTCTGTCGGCTTGGAATATAGTTTTTAATGAAAAAAATTCTTTTCGTATGTATAGAAAATGCTTGCAGAAGTCAGCTGGCTGAAGCAATAAGCAATAGTTATTATGGTCATGCACTACAAGCATCTTCAGCTGGATCTAAACCCGCTGACAAAGTTAATCCTAAAGCTATATCATCTTTATTGCGCATGGGACTACATATAGAACCTAAAGAACCTAAAGATGTTAAAAATTTTGAAAATAATGACTTTGACTATGTGGTAACAATGGGTTGCGGTGATAAGTGCCCTCATTTCCCCGGAGCAAAGATATTTGATTGGCAAATACCAGATCCAAAACATATGTCCGATGATGATTTTGATGTAATAAGAGATTTGATTGATTTGAAAATTCAATCAGAGTTAATACCAGATGCTTAAAAAATCAATAGCAGAATTATTTGGAACAGCTTCGCTTGTAAGTGTAGTGATAGGATCTGGCATTATGGCCGAACGCCTCGCAGCTGGCAATGAGGCCATCATGCTTTTAGCAAACAGTTTTGCTACTTTTCTTGGGTTGTTTTTCTTGATAACTGTATTGGGACGTATAAGTGCACAATTAAATCCTGCTGTTTCAATGGTTATGTTGTTTGAGAAAAAAATTTCAAATGCTCAATTCTTAATATTTGGCTTATTCCAGATCCTTGGTGCTTTGGTAGGGGCAGTTGTGACAAATTTTATGTTTGATCTAGACCCCATTTCACTGGCTCAAAAATCAAGATATGGAGTAAATTTATGGTTTTCTGAAATCATAGCCACAGCAATGCTAATTATTGTTATTCTTTCTTCTCCTCCAAAAAAAGTTGCAATTATGGTTGCTTCATATATTGGTGCTGCTTACTGGTTTACTGCTTCAACATCCTTTGCTAATCCTGCAGTTACATTTGGAAGAATTTTTTCAGATACTTTTACAGGGATTTATGTTTTTGATGCTCTATACTTCATGCTTGCACAAATACTTGGTGCAATTTTAGGTTTATTGTTTTACCGTTATCTCTTTAAATAATCTAAGCAACGCTCCCTCCGCCATTAGTTATATTCTAAATAGACTTCCCAAGCAATCTGTTGCAAAAACAATCTATCCTCCTTGCTTACTCTATCTAAATAGTTATAGCTTAAGCCGACAGGAGATTTATTGGTAATAAAAGCAAAGATCACGCAAGCTCCTAAATATGTCCCTAGCATACCGGGGTGTGTGCCATCCGGGTGGTGAAGCTTTATTTGATTGTTTTTAGCATATGCTCTTTCATAGGCGCTCCCTACTGGAATGACAAGGGCGCCACTTTCTGCACCTGCTTGAAAGTAGGTTTGTTCAATTTTTTGTATCAAATTAGGTTCAAAACGATAATCATTTTCCATATAAGCATGAGTCATAAATAAAGCTGGAATGACTCCTTTCTTCCTTGCTTTTAGACTGTACTCAACTGCAGTTTTAATAAACTTTTTCCTTGAGCTTTCGTTTAAAACTTCTCCACTACCACCTTGCATAATCACCATATCGACTTGTTCGTTTCTTTGGAGATTCTCAGGAACAAGAAGATGGTCAATGTCATGGTTATGAAGGCGCGAGCCACCGATAGTTGAACTTTTTGTCACGATGTTTGCATCTCTAAAAGACTCCTTCATTAATTCTTCAACGTGATTGTGCATACTGTCGTTGTAATAGAAATAGCTATTACCAACAAATAATATAGATCTTGGGTAATCACCCAAGACCATATTTGAAAGCAAGAGGAGAACAACTAGATTAAATCTAAACACTTATTTATGGAGTAATTCTTGAACTTGTACCAAGCCCAGCACCATAAATGACAGCATTCAACCAAAGTCTGTTTGTTCCTAAAGTGGATCCTCTGAAGTTTGGCTCACCAGAAAATAGTATTACTTGGCCTTTGCCAACTCGTTCTCTTGTTAAGTAAGCTGAATTTGCGATTCTTTGTGCCGCTTCAGGCCAAACCAGCCCACTCATTCTGACATTTAGATCATACCCAGGAGGCAGATCTGACCAATTAATGGTTCTGTAAGTATCGGCACTTTCATTCTCTATAAGTTCTCCAACTCTCACAGCTGCTTCTGCATTTCCGCTTGTCATTAAAACAGGATAATTTCTGTAGAGTAAGGGTAGGGTGCTTGGAGTACCAAAAGTAAGCCAGTGCTCCTCATCAATTCTACCAGCAACCATGGCGCCAGAGGGCATAAAAATTGATTGCCAATTATCTCTTTTATTTAGTTCATCATTTCTAAGTCTGTCTGAACTTGATTCCCAAGGATATTCAACTTTTGCATCAACTCTGTTGCTTAAAACATCAGACATATTTATGTCCACCTTTAGTGCCTTCAGCTCCCGCTGCAAATCTATATTGTATTCATCACTCTGATCTAATGTATTTTGCAGTTGTTTAACGGTTCCAATGCCATTCTCAGAAGCGAGATATCTTGAGCTACTGTTATGGGCAATCAATGTGCCTCCTTGCCTTACCCAGTCAGAAATGCTTCGCATTTCACCACTACTTAGACCAGCATATCCGCTTGGCATAATGATTGTGTTATACCTTCTTAAATCCCCATATCCAACTAGTGATGCATCGACCTGGCTATGTCTTATGCCCAAATGATGGTCTAAAGACCACCAGGTAACCCCAACATCATAAGAGCTGAATCCACTGTGACTCAAGATTGCAATCTGTGGACGCTCTAACAAACGGAAATGTCTTCCTCCCCAGTCAGGGAGCTCTTCCGGACCAAAACCAGATTCAATTGAGCTAACAGATATATCAAGCTCTGAAGCAATTGAATCTACAAGATTTGGTAAATCAGCAATCTCAGGATTATCCATTGCTATTGCTACCACGCTACCCCTAGACAATTTATGATTTGATAAATATGCTTCTTTATCAATAATTCGCACTTCAACACCTAACTCCATTAGTCTCGCAGCAAAAGCTACCGATCTGTCGTCATTACCGTCTACAGCCCACATTACTGCCTCAGAGTTAATTTCAATTTCAACTGATTCTGGGGTCCATTTTTCAAGACCTTTTTCAATATGATCTGGAACAGTAACTGCGGGCAAACCATACATCATTGTTAGGTTAAATGCGGTAGTATCATACATGATGGAGGAGCCATTTTTCAGGGATTTTCTTCTCTCCTCTTGTAGTACTGATTCTATAATCTCTGCGTCGAATTCAAGAATTGCAGCAATCAGAGGTGCTTCAGGTTGGCGATTTGGGATAATCATACTGCCAGCTGGAATAATATAATCTTCAATGATATCACCTGATTGGTTCAAAACATCCTCCGCTTTAAGAGGTTTATCGTTTTTATATATCTCAATATCTTGTGCAAGAAGTTTTTCGGCTAGGGTATTTATTCTTCCTGCATTTTTAGATGGAAGTATTACAAATGTTTGATTTCCAAATTTACCATCCTTAGAAATATTGTATTTTCGTGCATCCCAAAAATCTTTGTACATTGCTTTTGAATTTTTTGATAAAGTTTCAAGATTGACCATAGTGCTGATAAATTGATGATGAACAGATTCTTTATATGACTGAATAGTTCCTTCTGGTCGACGAACTCCATCCTCAGCCATTCGGGATTGCTCATATAAAATTCCCAAGCTTCCCCTAAATTGAACATAGAATGAATAGCCTGGATAAAGATCCTCATGCCACTCACCGGTATAAAAGCGCCAATTTCTCTCATCAAAAGCGTTTCCTTGGTCTTGTGCAAAGACGTTCCCCCACTTGATAAGGTCTTTATCAATGTTGGTATTAATTGGTTCTCTTGGAGGCCCAGTCATGAAGGTATCTTGTGCACCCATTTCGTGACCATCAACAAGAATCTGAGGTCGCCAAGAATTAATAAGGGGCACACGTCCTTGAGTCTCTGGTTGGGTTAAATAAAACCAATCTCTATTGAGGTCATAATAATAGTGATTGGTTCTTCCGTAAGGCCAATCCCCAGTATGTAAGAGGGCCTGATCATCATAATTTGGTGCAGTACCTCGATACTGTTCTAGATTCTTAGCAAACCTTGCTCGTCCGTCAGGGTTCATAACTGGATCAACAATTACGACCATTTCATCAAGCATATTGATTACTTCTGAATCTGTACTAGCAATTAGATGAAAGATACCAGCAAGAGCACCATCTGCTCCTGAGGTCTCGTTCCCGTGAATTGAATAAGCCATCCAAGCAACAGCTGGTAGTTCCTCAATGATTGCACGTGCTTGATTGTTATTTGTTTTTCTGGCGTCGGCTAACCTATTCAAATTATCTTGGATTTCTGGCAACCGGTTTATGTTTTCTGGGGAGGAAATAAACACCGCCACTAATGGTCTTCCCTCATGTGTCTGGCCGTATTGTACAACTTTCATACGATTTGATTGAGTTGCCCATTGGTTTATGGCTTCGGTAATCTGTTCGGGTGTTGCTACTCTTTCACCAATTTCAAATCCAAGAAATTCACGAGGATTAGCAATGCTATCAAGATAATTTCCATCAAGTATTTCCTCAAGGTACAAATCTTTAGATGAGCTTGTCGGATTCATTAAAGTTTCAGAAGCTGAGTGACTTGAAAAAAGAAAGGCGAATGTAATTAAGAGGTGTAAAGCGTAATTGTGTTTTATTTTTTTCATAATACCCAATAATTTACACTATTTTTTATCTAAAAAAAGAAGTCCATCAAAAGTCAGCATTCAAAATTTAATGAATTCCATAAAATGACATAAGTTTTTAGTAAAAATTTTCAAGTTTATAGTAAATAATCTTAAGTTTAGTTCATATTTATAAAAGTTTTATAGTTTTTTATTAACTTAGATTATTTTTATATTGAATAAGTAATGAAATTTGATTCAATCTAAGCACTTGTTTATTTTCAATTTCCACCCAATACTAGTTGTAGGAGTTAAAAATTTACGTACAGCCCATGAAAAAACTATTAGCACTTATCTTAATATTACTTGCAATAACAAGTTGCAGTGAACAAGCTGAAGATACAAATACTGAAGTAGAAGAGATTGTTCAACGTCCATATTCTGAGTATCTTACATGTACACCTGGTAACAATTTTACCCCTGAATCTGTGAGAGCAATGATAACTGAATGGAATCAATTAGATCTTGATGACTCATTATATTTCGCTGCAGGGCATGCACCTTTAACAGAATCAACTTTAGCTGGGTCTGGTAAGGTATTTTGGCAATTATTTTGGCAGTCTAAAGAGGATGCTACACAAGCATGGTCTGAAGACCCATCAGAAGAATTTCTAGCTTGGGGTGAGAAGTTTCAGGATGTCTTAACCTGTGATGGTGATGGTAGACGTGGGTATGATGTTTATTGGGGAAGAGATAACGATCGTTCAGGTGAATGGGAAGATAACACACAATGGGTAACTTACGCTCATTATTGCAAATTCAATGAAGCTGGTAATTTTGAAGCATTGTCTTCTGCAGCACAAGAATTTAACATTTATTTAGATAATGTTGAAAGTGGAACAGATGGACCGTTTACATTTGGTGTGTACCTCCACAATAATGATAATCCAGAACCATACATTAACTACGATTTTTTCTGGATGAATTATTATCAAAATCATGACGATGCTCAGGCATCTTATGAGAGATTTGCTCAAACTGGAACTGAAATGCAAGCTACATTTGATTCATTTTCCGAGTGTGAGGGACCATTTCCGTCTAATAGTTATCAATTTTTAAGTACAAATTAGGGACGTATGAGAAATTTATTTTTTATCATTATGACACTAACATTTACTTTTTTAGGAGCCGAAAATTGGTATTCATATACTGACAACGTAATGGGTGGAAAATCAGAATTAGTTGCAAAGGTAAATGAGGATAATTCCATAACACTTAAAGGGGACGTTACAACTGAAAACAATGGTGGTTTTGTAAGGCTTGCCACTAGACCAGATGGACTTAGTGAAAACATAAAAGGTATTCGTTTTCAGGCAAAGGGGAATAATGAAACCTACGATCTTCATGTATCCCTAAAGGGCATAAAGATGCCACCTTGGTCTTTCAAGTCAAAAAAGTTTTATGTCTCTGACCAATGGCAAGATTTTCAAATTGAATTCAAAGATTTTGAAAACTATGGATACTCAGCTCGAAGGTTTAAACCTACAAATTTTAATGAGGTAAGCTTTGCTGGTTATGGGAGAGACTTTAAAGTAAACCTTGAGCTTAGAAATATAGAATTCTATTAAAATGTCATCGCTTGATCAATTTGCAAGTGAGTTTGCATCATTGGCCTGGGGCCCATGGTTGGTATTTCTCCTATTGGGGTCTGGTGCGTATTTCTTAATTAGATCCTCCTTGACTCCATTTAAACACCTAGCTCATGCATTTGCGGTTTTGGTAGGCAAACATAAGACAAAATCAGATGTAGGAGATGTAAGTAGTTTTAAAGCTCTCGCCGCCTCTCTTTCAGGAACAATTGGACTTGGAAACATTGCAGGTGTCGCTGTTGCAATACAAGTTGGTGGGCCAGGAGCTATATTTTGGATGTGGGTAACTGCAATTTTTGGAATAGCGACTAAATTTTTTACTTGCACATTATCAGTAATGTATAGAGAGGTGGATCCTAATGGCGACACTCGTGCAGGCCCAATGTATGTGGTCAAAAATGGACTTCCTAAATATATGCTTCCACTAGCTTATTTTTTTGCTTTCTTTGGAATGATTGGATGTCTTGCAGCTTTTCAAAGCAATCAAATAGTACAAATCACAAAAGACCTATACTTCGAAAATATTATCAATTTTGAATACTTTGCAGGGATATTTTTGATGGTTATAACTGCACTGGTAATTTTGGGTGGACTCAAAAGAATAGCAACTGTGGCATCATGGCTAGTTCCATTTATGGCAGGTCTCTATTTGATAGCAGTGCTAATTGCAATCCTTTTGAATTTCGAGTCATTCATTCCCTCTTTACTTCTAATCTTTTCGGAAGCATTCAATGCCAATTCAGCAATCTCAGGAGGTATTGCAGGAGTTATTATTACAGGGATAAGACGTGGTGCCTTTAGTAATGAGGCAGGCATTGGAACAGAAGCAATGATTCATGGTGCAGCAAAAACATCTCACCCAGTTAAGCAGGGTCTTGTTGCTATGACAGGGCCTATTTTTGACACTTTAATCATGTGCACTCTCACTGCATTGGTGATTTTAGTTTCGGGTGTATGGCAAGATTCTGGGAGCACTGGAGTAACATTAACTTCTGAAGCATTTTCCCAAACTTTAGGACCAATTGGCTCAATTATACTTTTCATATGTGTATTAAGTTTTGGAAGCAGTACAATTTTTACTCAATCACATTACGGAACTGTATGTGCAAAATTCTTATTTGGAGAGAATGCTGTAAAACCATATCAATATTTTGTAATACTCAGCGTCGGCTTATTTGCGATAGTTTCAATTGATTTTGCTCTAAATATTATTGATGGGGCTTTCGCAATGATGGCAATACCAACGCTAATTTCTGCGATATGGCTGGCTCCAAAGGTGGTAGAAATTTCAAAAGAATACTTTAAGAAACTTCCAAATTAACTTAAATTATTTATCTCGATTAATTTATGAAAAATATAGCAGTAATTGGAGCAGGCCCCTCAGGTATAACAGCAGTTAAAAATATATCTGAAAAAGGGTTCAATGTAACATGTTTTGAAAGATGTGAAGGTGTTGGTGGAAACTGGCGTTTCAACGATCCCTCAGGACATTCTAGTGTATTTGAGACCACACATATAATAAGCTCCAAATACACCTCTTTTTATGAAGATTTCCCATTTCCTGAAGGTACTCCAGACTATCCATCACACCAACAACTTCTTAAATATTTCAATGACTATGCCGATCACTTCCAAATAAAAAAATATATAAAATTTGGAACAGAAGTTCTTAATTGTGAATACCTTTCAGATAAAACATGGGAAGTAGAATGGAAACATCTTGATTCAAGCAGTATACACAAAACTAAATTTGATGCTTTAGTGGTTTGTAACGGACACCATCATGTGCCTCGATATCCAAATTATCCAGGAAAATTTGAAGGAGAATTTTTACACTCTCATGATTACAAATCTGCTGCACCTTTTAAAGGCAAGAATGTCCTTGTCATTGGTGGCGGAAACTCAGCATGTGATGTCGCAGTAGAAACATCTAGAGTCTCGAAAAGCACTTCTATCAGCTGGAGGAGGGGTTATTATCTCATTCCAAAATTTTTATTTGGTTATACCAGTGATATATTTGCAAAAAGGTCACGCTGGTTGCCTAAATTTATACGATTACCTTTTCAAAAATTTATGCTTGAAATGGTACAAGGCAAGAATGAGGACATTGGTTTGCCAAAAGTAAATAACCATGTTCTAGCAACGCACCCAACAGTTAATTCTGACTTATACAATGCTGTTCGCCATGGGAAGGTAAAACCTTATGGAGACATCTCAAAATATGAGGGAAATTTTGTACATTTCAAAGATGGAGGCAAAAAAAAGTTTGATGTCATAATTGCTTGTACTGGTTTTCAAATTTCACATACTTTTTTTAAAAAGGAGCTTATTGATTTCCAAACTGGTCCGGTAAGGTTGCTTCATAAAATGATTCCGGAAAACCTAGAAAATCTCTATTTCATAGGCTTATTTCAACCATTAGGCTGTATTTGGCCTGGGGCAGAACTTCAATCTAAACTTGCTGCAAAACATTTGTTAAGAGAATGGGAGCCTTCTGGAGAATTAAGATATTTAATAGAAAAGGAGCTAAAAAA
>CACLXU010000014.1 GCA_902610995.1 uncultured SAR86 cluster bacterium | reverse complement strand
CAAAAACTGTATCTAAAAAAATTAATAAGTTTACAAAAGACTTAAACTTAACTCCGAAATTCAATGTTGACACTTTGATTGCTCAAGATTTATTAGATGATCTCAATACACCTAAAGCCATTGCAACAATTCAAAAACTTATTCAATCACCATCGAATAATCTTGAAAGTGAATTAGAAACATTTCAATACATATTTGAAGGTTCAAAACATAAAGTTACGTTAGATGACAATAAAATTTCTGAAATTGAAAAATTAATTAAAGAACGAGATATTGCAAGAAAAAACGGTAATTATGATCAGGCTGACGAAATTAGAGATAAACTTACTAAAATGAACGTTATCATAGAAGACGTTAATGGTAAAACAGAATGGAAAATATAAAAATAAGCTTACCTGATGGATCACAAAAAGATCTGCCAGTGGGCAGTTCTGGTTTTGATCTAGCTAAATCAATTGGCCCTGGGTTGGCCAGGGATGCTGTTGCAATAACAATTAATGGAGAGCAGAAGGATTTAAAGGATGCCCTTCCGAACAATGCTTCAGTATCAATAATAACCATTAAGTCTGAAGAAGGTCTTGAGATTATGCGACATACCTTAACAGCACAAGTATTAGCACAAGCTATCAAGAATCTTTATCCTGACGCAAAATTAGCAATAGAACCTACCATTGAGAACGGCTTTTACTATGACACTTTATTCTCAAAGCCAATTTCTTCAGATGATTTACCTAATATTGAAAAAGAAATGCGAAAAATAATATCAACTAAAAGTGAGATTAATAAAACCCTGCATTCAAAGAAGGATGCAATCTCAAAATTTAAAGAAATGGATGAACACTTCAAAGCTGAAATAATTAATGAATCCGAACAAGTAAAAGACTTTCAAATCTATGAACAAATAAATTCAGGCTTTATAGATCTTTGCAGAGGCCCTCACCTTCCCTCTTTAGATCATATAGGCGAGTTTAAACTTACAAAAATATCAGGAGCTTATTGGAAAGGTGATGCTGACAACCAGATGCTAACACGCATTTATGGCACAGCATGGAGGACTCAAAAAGAATTAGATCAATATTTAACTCAACAAGAGGAAGCAGAAAAAAGAGATCATCGAAAAATAGGCAAAGAGATGAACCTATTTCACTTCCAAGATGATGCACCTGGAATGGTATTCTGGCATCCAGCTGGTTGGACTATATATACACAATTAAAAGCCTTCATGAGAAAAAAGCTCTCTATGGCAGGCTATAAAGAAGTAAGCACTCCTTTAGTAGTTGATAGAACTTTATGGGAAAAATCAGGACATTGGGACAAGTACAGAGAAAATATGTTTATTACTGAAATTGATGAGGAACATGCAAATGAAAAAAGAGTAAATGCTCTTAAACCTATGAATTGTCCATGTCATGTTCAAATCTTCAATAAAAATATCAAATCCTATCGTGACCTGCCATATAGAATCTCTGAATTTGGCTCTTGCCATAGATATGAACCATCTGGCACTCTTCATGGGCTTATGAGAGTAAGGGGATTCGTTCAAGATGATGCACATATATTTTGTACAGAGGATCAGATTGAAAATGAAACAAAACTATTTATTGAATTACTCTCTGATGTATATAAAGATCTTGGCTTTGATAAATTTAAAATTAAGCTTTCAACTAGACCTGTTAAAAGAGTTGGGTCTGATGAAATTTGGGACCAATCAGAATCAGCATTGAAAAATGCTATAGACAAACTTGGTCTTGATTATGAAATTGATGAAGGAGATGGAGCATTTTATGGTCCTAAGCTGGATTTTGTACTCACAGATGCAATTGGAAGAAATTGGCAATGTGGTACCTTGCAAGCTGATTTTAATTTACCAGGACGTTTAGACTCTACATATGTTGGTGAAGATGGTAATAAATATAACCCGGTATTATTGCACAGAGCTGTTTTAGGCTCATTTGAGCGATTTATTGGTATTTTGGTAGAAAGTTATGGTGGTAATCTGCCAATTTGGTTAGCACCGACTCAGGTCATTCTCGCTACAATTACAGATGATGCTAATGATTATGCTGATGAGATTCATGCACAATTAAGATCCCTAAATATTAGATCAGAAGTTGACAAACGTAATGAGCAAATAAGTTATAAAGTACGTGAACATAGCAAATCTAAATGTTCAATAATTCTTGCTCTTGGTAAAAAAGAGGTAAATGACAAAACTGTTTCTGTCCGTAGATTAGGTAGTGAAAAAACAGAAGTTAAAAATTTAGATACTTTTGTTAAGTCTTTAGTAGAAGAAATTCAAATACCATAGTTCGAATGCTAAAAATACTTAATTATTTATTAATTTTACCTATTAAGCTTTACCAAATACTGTTATCGCCCCTAATAGGACCTAGCTGTAGATTTACACCAACATGTTCTAATTATGCCATCGAAGCAATCAATAAGTATGGACCCATAAAAGGCATTTGGTTAAGCATTAAAAGAATTTCTAAATGCCATCCTTGGGGTGATTCAGGACATGATCCAGTACCGTGAGCTTAACTTATGTCAAATTCAATTTCTTTACCAGAGTGATGAGATAAAAGCTCACCATCTTGCATTACTTTATTAGCTCTAATAATTGTCATTACGGGAAAACCTTTTACTTTTTTATTATCGTATGGGGTCCATCCTGATTTTGATGCTTGTTCTTTATTAGTAATAGTGTGTGTTTTGTTAGGATCTACAATTGTAAAATCTGCGTCATTTCCAATTTTTGTTTCACATTTATTTTTAATTTTATGGATTCTCAGTGGACCATAAGCTAACAGATCAATTACTTTTTCATATGAAAGCTTTCCTTCAGCAACATGATTTAACATTATTGGTAACATTGTTTGAACACCAGGGGTACCACTAGGTGTATCTGGATAAATGCCACCTTTTTCTTCTAGGGTATGAGGAGCATGATCTGATCCTAAGATATCAATCGTTCCATCAATAACAGCTTTCCAAAGAGCATCTTGATGATGTTTTTGTCTGATGGGAGGATTTTGTTGAGCAAGTGTGCCTAGTTTCTCATAACATTCAGGAGCACTTAATGTTAAATGGTTTGGAAGAACCTCTAAACTCGCAACATCTTTGTGATTTTTTAAGAATTCCATTTCTTGTGCTGTAGTTAGATGGAGAATGTGAATTTTTCTGTTGTATTTTTTTGCTATTGCAACAACCCTTTTTGTAGCATTAAAACAGCTTTCTTCACTCCGCCACAAATGATGCATTGCAACATCATTGCTTTCTCCCAAAATAGAGATTTTATTTTCATTCATCATATCTTCGTCTTCTGCATGGACAGCCACAACTCTTTTACCATTGGCTAATATCTTATCTATTTCTTCGTCAGTTGATGAAAGAAGATTTCCATTACTTGAGCCCATAAAAATCTTTATGCCACACACTCCCTTTAAATTTTCCCATTCGTTTAAATTAGAAGAATTTTGTGCAGTGCCACCAAAATAGAAAGCATAATCAACATAAGACGTCTGGTTTGCTCTATTTAATTTAAATTCCATTGCTTCTGGAGTAACAGTAAGGGGGTCAGTATTTGGCATCTCAAAAATACCAACAATTCCACCAAGGGCAGCTGCTTTTGTACCAGTTTCAAGTGTTTCCTTATGCTCTCCGCCTGGTTCTCTAAAATGACATTGTGTATCTATTAAACCTGGAAAAATAAATAAATTTGAGCAATTAATGATTTCTTTTGCAGTGCTTAGATTACCGAACTCAACAATTTTTCCGTCTTTCACACCAATATCAGTAACTTCGCGTTTTGTTTTAAAAAAAACCGTACCATTTTTAAGTATTAGATCAAAATTGGACATGGAAATATTATAGCTGCTGATTCCTTTTTATTTTAAAAAAGTCCGTCATTAATTTGCTTGTTTTATCATCAAAACAATGAGAAATAAATTCTATCTTCTTAAGATTTTCGTATTCAAATATCCTTGGGCCATTAATTATTCCGCCACCTTTTTTATCTTCACAACCGAAATAAAGTTTTCCAACATGACTTTTTGCTATTGCATAAGCACACATTGGACATGGCTCAATAGTTACGTACATGTGGGTATTATCTAGTCGGTTTGTTTTCAATAATTTAAGTGCTTTACTAATTACTAGCAACTCAGCATGACCTATTGGTGAATCATCATTTTGTGCTTCAGCTAATACTTCATTAGTATCTTTATCCACAATAATTGCAGCAATTGGTATACGACCACTTTTAAAATTGTTTTCAGAAAGAGCTATTACTCTTTGCATATGTTCTTGCGAGATTTTATTAAGCATCCACTAGAAATGGATTTGTAGATCTTTCATGGCCAATATTAGTAACATTTCCATGCCCACTATAGATTAAATAATCATCTTCAAGTGTTAAAACATGTTTCTTTATTGAGTTAATTAAATCTTGATGATTTCCTAGGGGCAAATCAGTCCTTCCGATTGAACCTTGAAAAATTACGTCTCCAGCAATGATGATTTTTGATTTGTCATTAATAAAAATGACATGTCCTGGTGTGTGTCCTGGACAATGAGAAACTCTTAGAGATTCATTGCCAAAGTTTATGGAATCATTATCCTTAAGCCATTGGCTCGGACTAAAAACCTTTGCCTGTATTCCATACATAGTGCCTTGTATCTCTAAAGTATCTAATAAAAATTTATCATCAAAGTGTGGCCCTATAATGGGTAAATTCAGTGCTTTGGATAGTTTTAATGCTGCTCCAGCATGGTCAATATGTCCGTGCGTAAGACAAATATATTTTGGTTTAAGAAAATTGCTTGAAGACGCATCTATTAACCTTTCTATTTCATCTCCGGGGTCAATAAAAATTGACTCTCTAGTCTCTTCACAAAAGGCTATAGGCGCATTTTGCAAAAAAGGTGATATCGGTGTTTCAATGACTTTCATCATGTTCTAAAAATAACCCTTTCATCATCAAACATTATATAAGTTACATAAATTGAAATTAATGAATATACAACTGTTGATCCAAGTGTCACACCGAATAAGAAAATATCTAAATTGCCAGATATTAGGGCATTTGTATGCAAAGCTAGACTGAAACATGGTATCAATGCACCAATAAAATCTATCTCTAATCCGGGATTTATTAATGGTAAGTATGCTGGAGCAAAGAAGAAAATCATTAAATTTCCTAACAATAAACCTGCCTCTTTAGGATTTTTAGAATACACAGAAACTGCGAGCATAAGCGCACCCATAAATATGCTCAAAGGTACTAACATTGTGAAGATTCCCAATATGGCTAATGGGTTTACTATTGCCGCAACTATATTAAAAAATGTTTCTGGAATAGAGTCTCCAAAATACAGAAACACTATTATTAATGGAATAATAAAGCCAAGTGTCGAAAATACTGCTGTAATAACAGCAGAAAGTGTAATTGAAAACATTTTGCCAATGATAATTTCAACAGAGGAAATATTTGTTGAGATTAAAGTCTCCATTGTGCCTCTTTCTTTTTCCCCTGCTCCCATTTCAATGGCTGGGTACATTGATCCCTGTAGCACATATGCGATAAAGAGAAAGGCGATTAGAGCTCCTATAAATGTGCCAGCAAATTCTTCATCTGTAGTTAAATCTTCTTCTTCTAAATTAATTGGATTTAAAACAGACTCGTCAATATTCAATTGTACTAATCTTTCAGAAACTATCTTTGATTCATAATCGTCAATAATATTTAATAGAACATCTTTTGCCTGCGAAAAAGTATCTAGATCTTTGTAAAAAACATTTATTTTTCCTGAGGACTCCAAAGAAGACTCTACATCAAGATCTTCCTCAAGGTAGATGCCAATATCTGTTAAGTCATTTTGAACTGATGTTTTTAAATCTTCTAGGCTTGAAATTAACTCAATTGTAAATCTCTCTGAATCTTCAATATCATCATAAATTTGATTTTCAGTTTGACCGCTGAAGCCAATTTCATATGTTTTTACAGTTTCCTCTTGAGCTATGGATGAGATGTACCAAAAAATAGCACCTATTAAAACTGGTGTTATGAACGTTGGGACAACAACGGTTTGTACAATGGTTTTAGTGTCTCTAAATAGATGCTTTATTTCTTTAATTATTAAAATTTGCCACTTACTCATTTACCATATCCATAAATATTTCATTAAATGTCTGTTTTGGATTTATTTTCTGAAACATATCTTTGTCACCATCAAAAATTTTCTCACCAGACTGCATAACGATGATTTTATCTGCTATATCTTTAACTTCCCCAAGTTGATGTGTTGAGAATATGATTGTTTTATTTTGATCTTTAATATGTTTAATAAGATCCATAATTATTGATTGGCCAGTTACATCTACGCCAGTGGTAGGTTCATCTAAAATTACAATTTTAGGGTCGTGAATTAAAGTCCTTACAATTGATGTTTTTTGTTTCATCCCTGTACTCAAGTCAGATATTTTTTTATCTAAATATTTTTCCATATCTAGTTGCTTAAAAAGATTGGATGCTCTTTCTTGGTACTCTGAGGTTTTAATTTGATTTAACTCAGCAAAGAACTTTACAGTCTCAAGTACTGTTAATCGATCATAAAGAGAGGTGTTATTTGTCATATAGCCAATTAATGATTTAATTTCTTGCTTATGTATTCTTACATCCATACCATCAATAAATGCTGTTCCTTTTGCAGGTTCTAACATTCCAGCAATCATTCTTAAGGTGGTAGTTTTACCACAGCCATTGGGACCTAAAAGGCTTAAAACTTGCCCTTCTTCTACTTCAAAATTCAAATTTTTAACAGCATGGAAATCAATTTTTTTCTTTCCAAATAAGCTTTTTTCTTCTGATGTAGTTTTAAAAGTTTTGTAAAGATTCTCTACCTTAATCATAACGGTATTTTATAAAGGTTTAGTATCGCTCAAAAAAAATATTTTGCTATAGAAAAGGTTAAATTTTAAGTTTTAATAAATAGGATCTTTTATCAATTTTGGATGATTCGATTGATAAGAGGTTTTTCTTTACTAATTTCCTAATAGTTTTATATACCGTTGATCTAGATTTACCACAAACTTCGACAGCTTTAAGCATTGAACAAACTTTATTTGTTTCAAGCTGATATACAATGTCCACAAATATTGCTAACTCTGTGTCATTTAAGGTTTCTAAGGACAGTTTATTTACAATATCGATAGTTTGAAGTTTCAAGGTTGTTATTTGTTTAGTTAGTTTTGTCATTTTATGTGATCTTTACGCTTAATATATGTGCAAATAAAACATTTAAATGATAGCTAGCGAAATGTTGCAGAAATGTAACTTTAATTAATCAAAATTAAAAAGGTATTGAAGTTTCATATATATTTGGGAACCCTCCCGTTGCCATGTGCCTTCAATATCTGTTTGATTAAAAGTGCCGCCAATATAAAATATTGTTGCTGAATCAGGCTGCCATTGAAATAGTGCCTGTGTATATGAATCATTATTAAAATCATTGTATTCATGTATAACTCTGAGTCTGGAATTACTATCAAATTGATAAGTTCCTCTAATAGAAGAGATATAACCAGCAAAGTAGTCATCTTTTGTTATGGGATCAACAAGCTCTTGATATCTATATTGAATTCGAACATTGAATTCATCAGTAAATTGATATCTTGAAGATATATTATAATTGAATGAATCACCAACTACTGGCTTAGCAATTCTTCTTGCTATTGATTCACCATCATTAATACCAGCTCTTATGTAAAAGTTCCCTGACGGTGAATATGTTGTGGAAAAATTGATATTTGTTAAATTTGAAAATGAATTACCCTCAAAAAATAATTTTTTGTTATTCTTGAAACCACCTCTAAATTCAAATTGATTTGAAAGATTTATCTCGCCATTTAACTCATATTCTTGTTGAAGCAATACATTATCGTAGTTGTCTATTAATTTAGCCGATATTCCTATTTCACCAGATCTAATCAATCCATTTGACCTAAATCTATATTCATGACGTAGGTTATTAGCTTTCCAATTATTTTCTGTTGTAAATCCTAAATCTGTTCTGAAGTTAGGTGATTTTGTACCAATCCATAGGTATGTAAACCAATTTTCAGTACTTCGTGATAAAGCTAGCATTCCAGAATAACCATCAAATTTTTCTCCATCAAGTCTATAATTATGATCATCACTTCTATCGTCAGTGGCTATTAAATCGCTTATAGGTTCTTCGGTTTGACTTTCAGCTAATTCGAATCTGAGAGCATATTTTTCATCTAATAAAAATAAACCTCTAGATAAATATAAAAAGCCATTACCGCCCTCTTCATATGATCTATTTGTGGATAGAAACGATACATATTGGCCATTATCTATGTTGTATTGGTAAGAAAAAATATTAGCGTGACTTTTGCCAAGGGTTGCGGAATAACTTCTTTGATCACCTGGAATAATTAATGGTGTAATTTCATCTTCAGCGTCTAGAAAGTAATAACTATGCTTATCTCCTCTGTTATAAATTTTAAGTGCGTAATTTGGTGAATTTATGGCTCTAGTGTATACAGCTGATGAATCAGTATTTAAAAAATCAGCACCTTCGTTAAAGAATATTCTTCTTTCTGGATATCGCAATGCAGTAGTTGAATTTACGTCAATTTGTGTTTCATCTGCTTCAACCTGTGAAAAATCAGGATTAATAGTAAATTCAAAATTATTTTTTGATATTTCATAAATACCATTCAAAGAAAATTCTAAGTTTGTGTTATCTGTTTTAAGATTATTATTAGAATCTCTATAAGTATTAGAGTTTGCAGTTACTGTTGGTATTAATCGTTTTTTTGATTTTTGACTTACTTTTCCTGGTAGATAGAAAGACTGTGATTGGCAGATATTGCATCCAGCTCCTGCTATAACCTTATTGCTTGAATATCTTGACTCAACTCCTTTGTTATAAAGTTTTCTTTCAAATAAAACCTTCCATTTATTAATATCTTTATCTGGATAATTTAATGATGAGAAAGGTATTTTAAGCTCCACATCATAGCCATATTCTGTAAGTTGAGATTTTGCTTCAAATTCGACGTTATAAGAACGTTCAGCTTCTCCTCTAGAACCCTCTTTGTAATCAAGAATACTGCCTAATGGGTTTGCTCCAAATCCGACATAGTATCTACCATCTCCATAAGTATCTATTCCAAAAATAACATGATCATTTGTGTAAAAAATACCATCCCTAGATCTTACTTGTGCTCGAATATAATCTTTATTCCCATATACCTGAAATCCCACATAAAGAAAAAATTGATCATTTTTAACATATGAGATAGTACGGTGTTCAGCCTCAGTGTTATAGCTGGGACTTGTTTCATAAAGAAGCTCATATTTTTCACCATCTGACCATTCATTTGAGTTCACACTACCATCAAATTTGATATTGGCTAGCAATATCATTGGTATAAGCAACAAAACTAATATTCTCTTCATGTTTTAAAGGTTTAGGAGATTATATTGTAATGATTTTGGAAATGTTGGATAGTTCAAAAAAATTTAAATATTTTGTTCTATATTTTTTTGCACAATATTTAAGATTTTTATATTTTCTTCATTAATTTCTTTTTCAAGAAGAGCCTTTGTCCTGTTTAAATTTTCTTTTGCGTTAGGCCACGGCCCATCTGTACAAAACCTTTCATGAATTAAAGTTTTACATTCGTGTAAATATTCCTGCGGTACTTCATTTGGATATTGAAGAGCACAAATTCTCTTGGCAAATGTCTTATACTTGAAATCATCAATTTTATTTACTAAATCAATCATTTCAGTTGCAGTAGTAGTTGCGTGAAAATTTTCAAATTTATTTTTAAGAATTTGATTAGGAAATCCGTCTGTGTAAATTCTTTCTTCAGGATGTTCGCAAGAATATGCTGTGGGATCCTTTGTTAAATCGATATCAATAATTTTTTCAAGAAGTCCTTGCATTGATTGTAAACTCCTGGCTCTCTCTTGAAATATATCCAAGTTTTCAATGTGAATATTATCTTCAATTACAGTATTTAGGCAGATAGAAGATAATGATTTGCTTGGACTGACCATTTTTATTGGAGTGTTTGAAGAATTAATAAGTTTTTCAAGGTCCTGGTAACTTAATTGGTTTATTAGATCTGGATCATGGTTTAGGTTAAATAATATTAATTTTGAGGCACCTACAACTGGATTTAAGCAAACGTAAGGAAAGAAATTTCCATATCTTGTTACCAAGAAATGAATGCTATGATTTTGTAAAGAGCTAATAACATCTTGCTTACTCGTGGTAGCTACTATCTCATTGTAATAATTAGGCACACTCTTAGAAATTTTATCTAACAATGCTTTTAAAAAATAACAATCCGCTAAAGCATCATGTGCGTCTGTAGTATCGATTTTTAGTGATTTAGCAAAATTTTCAAGTT
>CACLXU010000013.1 GCA_902610995.1 uncultured SAR86 cluster bacterium | reverse complement strand
TGATTCGCCTGTTGTTATTGGAATTACTTGACCTACAAGCAAAGTTGCTTCTTCATTATCTAAAGCTACCCCAGATGGAGTAGATAGGATGTCAGAATCTTGATCTGCTCTAAGAAGGTTTAACAGCAGAGCAAAGTTGTCATCACCATCTGTTAGGTTTCCTATCCCTGCAACTAAGCCGGTGGAATTTAGCAAGGAATTAGATGCTGCAGCAGAAGTTGAAAGATTAGAACTATCGTCCATACTGCCAATAATTGAAAGCAAATCGGGAGATGTTGATGAAGGAAATCTTGTTATTGCAATCGGTTGATCATCATCAGAATTGCCAGAAAAAACAGTGTCAACTCCTAATGATTTTGCACTAAGTTCAGAAATTTCCACAATTATAGCTTCAACCAGAACTTGTGGTCTTCTTATATCTAATTGAGAAACAATATTTATGAGTGATTTTATTTTTTGTGGGTTTGATCGAATTATTATTGAGTTAGTTTCCTCGTGCGACGTAATGACTGTTTTAAAATCTTGATTTTGCTCTTGGTTAAATGAACCAGAAATATCTGATAGAATTTTAAGAATATCTTCTGCTTTTGAATAATTTAAGTAAATAACCTTTGTATTTTCAGAGGTGCTATTATCTTGATCAAGTTTGGATAATAGTAGTTTAGCTTTATTTACTATTTCCCTTGGACCGCTAAAAATGATTTTATTAGCACCTTGGAAAGTAGCAAGTCCCAATTTTTCAAATCTTGTGTTTGCATCAGATTTTAAAGAATTGAGTATTCTCAATGCTTCAATAGATGACAGGTTGATTAAATTAAAATCTGATATAACAGTATCAAGGTCTGAATCTAATTTTCGAATAATTTCACTTATTCTTGATACATTATCTTTATCATCAGAAATTAGCACTTCAACATCGTTCTTTAATGCAGCTACATAGGATCTTACCCCAACTAAAGGTTTAACCGCTGTTATTACATCATTTGCTGATGAAAATCTTAACCTTATAACTTCCGTGGCTATGGACCCATTTAGCTGACCCTCTTCAGAAAAGTTTTTGATTCCTTCTTGTGATGGAATGACAGTATATATATCACCGTTTTTTAGGACATTAAAGCCTTGAACTTCCATGGTGGTTATGAAAACTTCCCAGATTGAATCATTGTCAAGATTATCATCTGAGAATACTGAAATTACTCCCTTAACTCTTGGATCAAGAATGATTGTTTTATCAGAAAGCAATGCTATATCTTCAGCAAATGTTTTTATGTCAGCGTCTTTGTAGAAAATATTCTGATCCTGACTTATCAGAGTCAGTGATAGAAAGAAGGTTGTAAATATCCTTATCATTTTTAATTACTTATTTATTTTTGTTGAATCAAAAGATCTTTCACTACCAATGATATCCAAGAATGTATAATCTTGTCCATCAAAAAAATAAGCTCTTGATTCTTCGATATGTGAAAAAAGAATTCGTCCTTTAACTGAATCACCTTGTTCGATGAGTCTATATTGGTCTCTCTCCAGGATAATAATAGTACTCGAGGGATTATTTCCTCTAATACCAACAAGCTCAAACCCTAAATTTAATTCTTGTGCTTTTGAAATATCATTAACTGCAGAAGTAGGTTTTTGTTCATCGATCATGATCTTTGGTTCTGGAAGCACTTTATCGATATTTGCAGTCGAAAATGAAAGTAAACCAGAATTTAAATAGAAATACATAACAAAGATTAAAAAAAGTGAAAAAATAATTAATCTTATTAAGTCCGATCTATTCATAAAGCTATTTTACAGTTTTAAATGGAAATTTTATAAAAAAGGTGCTTCCTTTTCCAATTGTAGATTCAACAGAAATTTCCCCACCTATTCTCTTAACAAGTTGATTTACAAGGGTTAAACCAAGACCGGTGCCTTTTGTGTTTGCTCTTGCTTTAGCTGTTCTATAGAATCTATCAAATATTCTCTTTATATTTGCTTTTTCAATTCCATAGCCAAAATCTTTGATTTCTAAAATTAAAAAATCTTTTGATACCCTTGAGGATAGTATTACCCTTCCATGTTCTTTAGAGTATTTAACCGCATTATTTAATAAGTTAATCAAGATATCTCTTAATGATTGTTTATCTGATTTAAATTTATAGTTGGGGCTCACTTTATTTTCTACTGTTAATTTTTTTTCATCAATTAATGTGGAAAGACTTTCAATAATTAGATCTATCTCTTCTTTTAATTTAATTTTTTCATTCTTTAAAAAAATTTGACCAACCTCAATCTTTTCTAACTCCAATAAGTCATCAATCATTTCAGCAAGTCTCTCTGAGTTTGAATTAATTGAATGTAAAAACTTTTCAGCAACTTTTGGATCATTAATAGCTCCATCTCGAAGTGTTTCTGAACCAGCTCTTATTACTGATATTGGAGTCTTAATTTCATGGGATATGTCTGATATTAAGTTTTTCCTGCGGTTTTCTAATTTCTTTAGTGAAGATATATCATTGATCAATAGAATCAGTTCGTCAGTTGAATCCATCCTGGACGCCGATAATAAAAAGTGCATCTCTTTATTTTTTATATTTATGGAAAATTCCCTTTCTGCATTAGAGGTTTTTTTTGCCTCTTTAATTGTTTTGTTGAGGACTGAAAGTTTTTTTGATGTTATTTTTTCACCGAGAAAAAATTGGTGTTTACCAAACATCTCTAATGCAATATCGTTGGCAAATTTTACTCTAAAGTTTTTATTAAAGATGATAATCCCTTGATTAATGCTATCAAGAACTGAGCCAAATTTTGTTCTTTGCTCTAATGTTTGTTCAATCTCATTAGATAGCCTTTGTGAAATTTCCTCGATTACATTAGATATAGACTTAACCTGTGTATCTGTACTATTTGATACTTTAAATTTTTTTCCTTTTAATGCTCGTTGAGTGTTTTTAAAAAGAATTGTTAAATCATTTCTAAATGTATTCTCAACATTAAGACTAATAAATACCGATGAAGCAATTACTAGAACAACAATAATTGCAAATGGATAAACAAAGAAATTAAAAAAAGAGCTGTATATATCAAATGGTAGAGATAATCGTATAATGCCCTGATTTGGGTCATTTTTGTCGCGCATAATTGCTACATAAATAAGCTCACGATTTATAGTCTCACTATTTCTTGTAGCAGAACCAAAATCGTTACTAAGAGCATTATAGATTTCAATTCTATTGTCAGGCGAATGTTTTTCTACTAGAGAAAGATCCATTTTATTTACTTGGGAGTCACCTATAACATTCCAATTGCTATCAATTAAGGTAATTCGAAGTTTATTGGTACGTGTATCCTCTACAGCCAAGGAATCAGCTATAAGATCAAAGTCGATATTCTCTGCATTTAGAGATGGTAGGATTTTATTTATAGATTGAGCTTGAAGATACAGAGATTCTATTAGCTGAATTCGAGAATTGTTATAGACAAAAGATGAAAATATTGTACTAACGATTATTATTAAAAATATTAATAAGGACAGCGATAAAAAAAATATTCGAGAGACCCTAATATCTGGAAATTTGAAGCTCATTGGTTGGAAACATTAAATCTATAGCCAACTCCACGAATAGTTTGGATATAGTTACATGCACTTCCAAGTTTTTCTCTAAGTCGTTTTATATGTGTATCTACAGTTCGTGTTGTAACTTCCGAACTGTATCCCCATACGTCACCCAGGAGCTGATCCCTAGTTTGCACCCTACCTTTTCTCTGTGCTAGATGTTTAAGCAGCTTAAATTCAAGTGCAGTAAGAATAATTTGTTTTTTATCAAT
Source organism: uncultured SAR86 cluster bacterium (assembly GCA_902610995.1). Taxonomy (GTDB): domain Bacteria; phylum Pseudomonadota; class Gammaproteobacteria; order Magnimaribacterales; family TMED112; genus TMED112. The sequence continues at coordinate 6,999 of CACLXU010000013.1, read as the reverse complement.
TGACACTGAATGAGCATCTAGATCCATTGAAATTTGACCAATTTCTAAAAGCTTATCTGAATCAATATTTTCACTTTGTTTTTTTTGTAAAACCTTTACTCTTAAAATTAATTCACGAATGCTAAAAGGCTTGGTGACATAATCATCAGCACCTAATTCAAAACCAACAATTCTATCTACCTCATCGCCTTTAGCTGTTAGCATAATTATTGAGATATTTTTTAACTGATCATCATTTTTTATTTTACGGCATATTTCAAGACCAGAAATATCAGGTAACATTAGATCCAAAATCAAAACATCAGGTTTTTTAATTTTAATATCCTCTAAACCTTTAATGCCGTTTCCTGACGAATTTACTTCAAAATTCTCTTTTTGAAAGTTGTAGACTAGAGTTTCTCTAATGTCAGGTTCGTCTTCAATAATGTAAATTTTATGAGTCACTTTGGTAATTTATAATAAAATTCTCTAGGATGAAAGGATATCTTTAATACCTACACGGTCAATTTTTTCAGAGGCAATTCTTGGAAGCGGTTTATCTGTAAATTTTATAATCTCTGGTATTTTATAAGTTGCTAGGGTCTTAGATAAAAAATCTTTTATTTCATCTTCATCAATTTTCTTTGTTGTATAAATGAGAGCTCCAACAATTTCTCCAAATTTCTCATCAGGGATTCCACAAGCACATGATTCAAGAACATCATCATGCTTATCTAGATTATTTTCAACCTCTAAAGTTGAAATATTTTCCCCTCCCCTAATAATCAAAGCCTTTTTTCTGTCAACAATAAAAAGATAACCATCATCGTCTATAAAGCCAAGATCTCCTGTTTTTAACCAACCATCCTTGATAGTTTTTTGTGTTTCTTCATCGTTTTTTAGATACCCTTGCATATTTGTAGGAGATTTAAATACTATTTCACCTATTTCTTTTGATTTAAGAAAATTCCACTTTTCATCAATAATTGATAGTTCAGTCAAATATGGAACATTCAGTCCACAACTTGTTGGTCTTTTGAGGTAATCTTCACCTCTATGGATCGTTCCAATTGCTGAAGTCTCGGTCATGCCCCAACCAAATGTGAGAGGAATATTAAATTTGTTATTTAACTCTTTAACTTGATCTTCAGGTCGAGCCGCTCCACCAGCTCCGATATCAATTAATGAAGACAGATCATAATTATCAACATTTGGATGTTTTAAAATATCCCAACTTTGAGTTGGGACACCACTAATATTTGTGACTTTAAATTTTTCTATAATCTTTAATGCTTCTTCTGTATCCCATTTACTCATGAGAATCATATTTCTTTTAGCTAACATAGAAAGTAAAAATTGAGTAATTAAGCCTGTAACATGAAATAACGGTACATTAATGATTACACTTGCATTATCAACCTGTAATAAAGTTTCTTGATGTACATGCTGTCTAAGTTCTCCGAGCGTATAAAAGCCCAATAACGCATTGATTAGTGAAAGGTGTGACAGCATAACTCCTTTCGGAAGACCAGTACTACCTGAAGTATAGAGGAGAACTGAAACATCTAATTCAGAAGAATTTTTTGATGGCCAGTCGTCACAATGATCAGCGATAGTATCATTGAAATCAATTGTCTTTGGAATGTTTTCATTTGTTACAACTTCAACTTGTAGTTCTTTGACATTTAGATACCTTTTTTTATCAACAAAAATTAATTTAACGTCACTATGATTAATCCCGTATTCTAGCTCCTTAGATGTCCACCAAGAATTAAAGGGTACACATGTTGCTCCATGAGCGGTAATTCCTAGAAATGCAATTATCCAGTTTGAACAATTCTGCATACAAATACCTACACTATCACCTGGTTTAAGTCCTTTTTTTGATAGGTAGTTAGCAAGGTTTTTTGATTTTTGAAGAATATCTGAAAAAGACTCTTGTTTATTATTTTCATTTACAAATGGAAAATCTCCATGTAAGAGCTGAATCAAGCTGTAAAGATCTCTAAAAGTTTTGGGAGCATTCTTAAATACGTTGTAATCAATATTATTAATTTTTCTCGTTTCTAATTCCAAAAGTGGGTTTAATGCTTTAAGTTCATCAAAGGCAACCTTTAGATCATTAAGTGTTGTAATTTTTTCTTGGGCCATATTTTTCAACTATTACAAAATTCCATAAAAACTTTAAACTAACTTTATGGAAGAACAAAATTTCTTAGTAAATAAATTTCTTTTTTTTCAGGAGAAATCACAAGATGATTACTTTTACAATGCACTGATATATATATTTGAACACAATGAAAATGGAGCATTAGGCTTAATAATAAATAAATCACTGCCTATAGAGGAAGAAAAAATTTTTTCTTCTATTGGGTTACAGAATATTTCATCAAATAAGTCCATTTTAAATGGTGGGCCCGTTGAAGTTACAAAGCTCTTTGTCCTTCATGACGATGCTTCACAAAAAGAATCAATATCCAATGTAAATGGATTATGTCTAACTTCGAGTGTAGATCTTTTAAAAGATATAGGAAATGGAACGAATACTTGTAAATATAAGCTTGCATTAGGCTACTGTGGTTGGGATGCAGGACAATTGGATTATGAGGTTAGTAAAAATAGTTGGCACATTATAGATTTTAATCCTCTTGAAATATTTAATTCTGAACCTGAAGAATTAATATCGATAATTTCAAAGACAAATGGTTTTGACATTGATAAGATTCAACATACCGATATTATTACAAAGCATTAAATGAAGATTTTCCTTTCAATTTCATCCTATAAGGATCCACTTCTAGTAAATACACTGCAATCTGCATATGAAAATGCACATCATAAAGAAAATATAGTTTTTGCTGTAGTTGATCAAAGTGATAGCAGATTAGATTTAGAGGAATTTAGTTTTATTGAGCAAATTAGATATCTACATCTTGATGCTAATTATGCTCGTGGTTGTGCTTGGGCAAGATCATTAGCTCAAAGCCTTTTCATGGGTGAGGACTATTTTTTTCAAGTTGATTCACACACAATTTTTGAGGATGGATGGGATGAATATTTCATTAAATATTACAGGGATATTTCAAAGAAGTTTTATAGACCTGTCATAAGCAATTACCCCAGAAATTTTGAAGTCATTGATCTGGAAAAACAATCATATAACAAATACCAACAAGATGATAAAAGTACTCACGTCATGGTAATTGATAAAGAGAATGTATTTAAAGATGGATATTTTTCAATGAAAAAAGGTATTCCAAGTGGCGATAATAATATTAAAAAAGGATTTTTAATCGCTGGTGGGTGCATTTTTTCTGCTGGCTCAATTATAAATGATGTTCCTTACGATCCTTTCTTATATTTTGATGGTGAAGAAGATTCTTTAGCCTGGAGGCTGTTTACTAATGGCTATAGTATTTTTCATACACCCGATACTCCACTTTTTCACTATTATGTTAACCCCTCAAACGTAATTAAAAGACCGTTTCATTGGGATCAAACAGAGAATATTGATAGGCCAACAAACTGGCATGATTTAAAACAAATTGGACGTCAGCGGTTAAATTTAATTGTAGAGGGTAAAATAAATCCTCCATATGGAGTCGGTAATGATAAGACATTTAAAGATTATGCAGATTTTTCAGGGCTTAATATTCCAAGAAAAGAAGTATTAGATCCTAATAATGTCTTTGCTTTTGAGAAGCTAAACTCTATAAAATGGTCTGCCAATTCAGAAAAATTTAGCATTTTATGAATAGATATCTTATTTTGCTTATCTTTTTAATCTCTTCAATTTTTGGAGAAACCATACATAGGGGTAAAGTTGTTGAGGCTAATAGTTCTATGGTGGTTACACGTCACTTTCTTGCAACTGAAATTGGAAATAATGTTCTTCAAAATGGTGGTAATGCAATAGATGCATCAATTGCAATATCCTTTGCTCTAGCAGTTGTACTTCCTCAAGCTGGCAATATAGGAGGTGGGGGTTTTATGGTTATACACAATGAAGATTCTAATTTCACGATTGATTATCGGGAACAAGCCCCCTTACAAGCTACAGAAAAAATGTTTATTACTGATGGATTGTATGATCCTGAATTAGCACTTGAATCATATCAAAGCTCTGGCACTCCTGGAGCAGTTGCTGGCATGTACTTAGCACATCAAAAATTTGGATCAATTGAATGGAAGGATTTAATTCAGCCTTCAATAGATTTAGCTCGAAATGGTTTTATTGTTACTAAGACACTTGAACATGCTCTTGAAAATAACATTGAAAAATTAAAAAAATTTGAAGCTACAAGAAAGATATTTTTTAAACATGGTATGACTCTAAGAGCCGGCGATAGATTAATTCAAAAAGATCTTGCCAACACCCTAGAACTTATAGCAATTAATGGTCAGGATGGTTTTTATAGAGGTCGTACAGCACAATTAATTGAACAAGACATGTTTAATAACAACGGTTTGATGTCCCAAAAAGATTTATCACTTTATCAAGCAAAAATGAGAGAACCAATAGAGTTTACCTATAAAGACTTAGATGTTATTACTATGCCACCAGCTTCATCTGGAGGTTTAATGTTGGCATTAATGCTCAATATGATTGAGAACTTAGAATTAGATAATGAATCTCAATCACCACAAAACATTTTAAAAATTAGCGAGGTTATGCAAATAGCCTATTCACTAAGATCGGTATATTTAGGGGACTCGGATTTTTATGATGTGCCATTCAGTGAATTTCTAAGCAAAGATAAGGCTAAAGAACTACTCTCTAATGTTAATTTTGATAACAGTACGAGAAAAGAAGATTTTCAACCAGAAAAATTTAAGTTTAAGGAAAATACCACACACTTTTCTGTAATCGATAAATATGGCAATGCTGTAAGCAATACCACGACTTTAAATACAGCTTTTGGCTCTGGTGTCGTTATTGAAGGAACAGGGATCCTCATGAATAATGAGATGGATGATTTCTCGTCATCACCTGGGATTGAAAACTATTTCTTACTTTTAGGAAATGAAGCAAATAAGATTGAACCTTTAAAAAGACCTCTAAGCTCAATGACCCCCACAATAGTTCTAAGAGAAGGAAAACCATTTATTATTACAGGTGCACAAGGAGGTTCGAGAATCATTACTGCTGTGCTTCACATTATTTTAAATTATTATGAATTTAAGATGTCAGCTAAAGATGCAGTATATGCAAATAGATATCACCATCAATGGAATCCTGATGTCTTAATGTATGAATTCATGACTAATGAGCTCCAAAATGATCTTGAAAAGCTTGGTTTTAAGTTATATCTTAGGCCAGCTAATTACGACTATAGTAACGGCATTACTTCTTCTATAATGGTAGAAGATAATAAAATCATAGGTGTGAGTGATCCCAGATCAGATGATTATTTAGCTATTGGAATTTCCAATGATTAATATGGACAAACTTTTAAACTCTGAATCATTTCTTGTTAACTCAGGTTTAGTTATTTTAATTACCTTAATTGCCGTAATACTTTTTAGAACGGTAATATTTAACTCTTTAATGAAATTCGCTGCTAAAAGTAGCTCAAAATATGATGACGAACTAATCAAAGTTCTAAAAAGACCTCTAACTTTAATTCCACTAGGGATAGGTTTATATGCATTTATCTTCACTTTGCCACTTCAAGATATTTATCAAACCTATGCAGACATGCTCATTAAAAGTTATTTCTACATAGCCATTTTTTGGTCCATAGCAAGTGCTATGGATCCACTCAGAGATTACATTGGTGATGTATATCGGTTCCTCTCTCCAACTTTACGAGCATGGATTTTTAGAGCATTTAAATTTTTAGCATATTTAATAGGTATTGTAAGTGTGCTTGAGTTATGGGGTGTTGATGCTGCCTCTATCATTGCAGGATTAGGATTGTTCTCAGTTGCTCTTGCTTTAGGAGCTCAAAACTTTTTTAAGAATCTTATTGGTGGGCTTTTAATTATTGGTGAGAAGCGTTTCAAACAGGGTGACTGGATTAATGTTGAGGGTGTTGCAGAGGGCGAGGTTGAAAAAATTGACTTCAGATCAACACTTATCAGGAGATTTGATAAAGCACCAATATATGTTCCAAATTCAGTTTTAAGCGATTCTGAAATAATAAATTTTTCAGCTATGCCATATAGGCGAATACGGTTTCATGTAGGTTTAATCTATAGCACTTCACCAGAAACCATCATGAAGATTAGAACAGACATAGAGTCCTACATTGAAAAAAATAAAAACTTGGTTAATTCTGATGAAATAAGTTCAACGATAAGAGTTACAAATTTCAATGATTCAAGTATTGATATGTTGGTTAACTGTTTTACCAAATCTACAAAATGGCATGATTTTTGTATAGCTAGAGAAGAACTAATACTTGAAATCATGAGGATAGTGCAAAAGAATGGATCTGATTTTGCTTTTCCTACTCGAACAATTCACCTAGAAAAAGACTAATCAGCAGGTAATGCAGATTTTAGATATTTTCCTGCTGGAATCTCATTAACTGGAAACAGCTCAATATTGTATTCCTCTCTCAATTCTTTAAGAGATTTTTTTAAGTCTTGCTCAGAAATGTCATGGTAATTCCATCGTTTTGTCATTTTCATGCACCTTTTGATGACTCTAAGTTTTAATGGCACAAGTGATAGGTATATTTTCAGAATCGATAACCATCCACCATATTTTCTGATAATCTCATCTACGACTGATTTATATTCTGGATCCTTATAAAAACCCCACATACGTGACCAGCTCCAGTGTGTCCCCCAAATGGTATAACTATCTAAAAGACTTTCCTCTTCAATCGAAGTTCCTAAGCCAAATAAGACATGAGTATAGTCATGCTCTTTAAAGACCTTTGAATGGGGATTATCTTTTTTTTCTGCTAGTTCTTTAAAATTGGAATTTATTGAATAGAATTCATGTAAACCCTCTTCAAGGGTTTGAGTTGAATCTTGTTTTTGAAAGTTATACATGTTTGTATTATATAA
>CACLXU010000012.1 GCA_902610995.1 uncultured SAR86 cluster bacterium | reverse complement strand
TTTATGGCCTTGGAAAGATTATCTTTTATCTTATCAATCATTATTTTTCTTTAGTCCTTGAGATTTGTTTTTTTTGGAAATTGGAATGTCTCTTTCAGAAACTTCTTCATAATCAACATAAGTTTTTGACGATAGATTATATTTTGTAAAAATATATTTTATTCCAATGAAGCCAAAAACGAATCCTCCAATGTGTGCAAAGTATGCTACTCCATCATAGGAGTTGCCTGCTGCACTTATGAGTTGGCCTATAATCCAGAACCCAATTACAATATTTGCAGGAACTCTCATAATTTGTACAAAGATGAGGAACCAAACAAAAACTTTTACCTTTGCAGTAGGGTAAAGAACAAAGTATGCACCCATTATTGCTGCTATACAGCCACTTGCACCTATCATAGGAATATCAAGCCTGCCAGCAAATAAAGATTGAAAATATGCAGCAAATAGTCCACCAAGAAAATAGAATATTAAAAAATTTCTCCTGCCTAAATGCGATTCAACATTGTCACCATAAATATATAAAACAACCATATTAGAAATTAAGTGCATAAATCCACCATGAAGAAATGCTGACGTGATAATAGTATGTAAATTTGTGAAATCTGAGAATGTTGATGGCCTCACTCCAAATTCATTTATTAATGCTTGATTAGAGGGTCCTAGTGATAATTGGAACAAAAATACTAAAACATTAATTGCTATCAACATCCAGGTTAGAACTGGAGTTCTGGAGGACGGATTTTCATCAGCAAATGGAAAAAAAATCATTTGACGGGTACCAATGAATTAATAAATTGCTGCGTAACTTTTTCCCAGGTGTAATCCATAGAGGTTTCATTAACAACCTCTCTATTACATTTCAGTGCTTTATTTACAGCATCCAACAAATTGTCATCTGTCAATGAGCCATTAACTCCATTAACCACAATATCTTTTGGGCCAGTAACATTAAAACCTGCAATTGGAGTCCCGCATGCTAAAGCTTCGATTAATACAATGCCGAAAGTGTCTGTCTTTGAGGGAAAAACAAAACAAGCCGCATCCCTGTAGATATCGGCTAACTCTTTTCCTTGCTTATAACCAAGAAAGTCAACGTCTTTATATTTTTTCTTATACGAATTTAACTTAGGACCGCCACCCACCACTACCTTTTTCATTTCAGTATCAAGCTTGAGAAACTCTTCAATATTTTTTTCTATAGCTACCCTTCCTACATAAAGGAGATATTTGCCCTTTCCACCATCTTTGCTTGGAAAAAAAATATCACTATCGAACCCCCTGCTCCAGAGGACCAGATCTGTAAATCCATTATCAATTAATTCTTTTTGATGGCTTTTTGTATTTACTAAAGTTTTTGCAGCTGAGTTATGGAACCACTTAAGCAGACCATTTGTAACATCTAAACCAATACCAAATCGTTCATATACATATTCAGGGAATTTTGTATGTATAGCAGATGTGTATGGAATATTATGTTCCAAGCAGAAATGCCTGCCAGTAATTCCCAATGGGCCCTCAACAGAAATGTGAATATAGTCTGGTTTAATTTTTTTGATTTTATTTTTTAGTTCCCAGAAATTCCATGCGATAGAAATTTCAGGATAATTTGGTAGAGGGAATGTATGAAAATGTCCAGGATGAAGAACTTCGACGTTGAAACTTTTCTTCTTTAAATGCTTAACGACTGTGGTCATAGTTGTTACCACACCGTTTACCTGTGGTTCCCAAGCATCTGTGATAATCAAGATTTTCTTCATAAACTATTTATGATTTTAACTTCATTATTTTCATCAAATTGAATAAGTGAAAGTGTATCATCATTGCCCTCAACAATTGCAGTACAACTCTCAATCCAATCCCCGGTATTTAAGTACAAATAGTCATCAAAGCGCTGAAGCTCGGGCTTATGAATGTGACCACACATCAATCCATTATAACCACCACTTAAACACTCATTTTTAATTGATTTCTGGAAATTTCCTGCTTTATTTACGATGTTTTTTGTAAGTCTTTTTAGGTATTTAGAAAGAGGTCTATTTATTGAAATCAAAAAATCATAAATGTGTCCTCCAATTTTTGAAATCCATTTTGCATTTGATGTCACTACATCATATTGATCACCGTGAATTATAAGAATGTTTCCATATTTTTTGCTTTGCAATACGTCAGACTCTGCTGGGTTAAAGGATTTTAATGTGGAAATAATGCCTTTATAAGGGTATTTTTTTTCACCAAGTGATTTCGTGAGCTCCTTATCACGAAGTGGGTCGTCATGATTGCCAGATATGTATTTTATTTCTGTCCCATTGCTTTGTAGAGAGTTTAATTTATCAATAACCCTTTGGTGTGATTTTGGCCAATAAAAATTTTCTTTCATAGACCACAAATCAACTATATCGCCTACTAGGAAAATTTTTTCGGCCTCTACAAAATTAAGAAAGCTCTCTAATCTTTCGCTTTGACATCCATTGAATCCTAAATGGATATCAGATAGAAAGAGTGTCTTGTATTTATTACTATTAACCATGTAGGATTATTTTAATCTATGTCACTCAAACAAAAAGAAGAAATTACTATTTGGGCCTTTAAAGATGGAAAAAAAGGCCATGAAAAGCAGATAGAAGCTTTAATTTATGAATTTTCAACTAGAACTAAAGTTCAAGTTGTTGAAATTGACTGCTCCACGAACTTTAAAAATTGGCCCCAGAATTTTAAAGACTATCCAGATATTTTAATTGGGGCTGGAAATAAAACACATCATTTCATGCTCCAGGTAAAGGATCATTTAAAGTCTCCAAAAACAATTGTGTTAATGCGGCCCTCTTTTAAACCAACACAATTATTTGATTTTGCAATAGTTCCTGATATGGATAAATATATTTTTTACACGCCGAAGAATGTTTTGTGGACTAAAGGAGTCCTATGCAAGCATTATGACAAAAAACCAATTTCTGGTACTGGAATAATTGTTATTGGCGGAAGAAGCAGACATTATTCATTCAGTAAAAAACTTATTTCTTATCAACTAAAAATGATTCTGGAAAAATTTCCAGACATTCACTGGAAAGTAACTACCTCACCTAGATCACCAAATTTTGATATTCCTAAACATGGTGGAAACGCTGAATTTTTCAATTGGAAAAATGTTCAACAGGATTGGCTATCAAATGAAATGTCTACTTCGGAATATACAATTGTCACTCCAGACAGTGTTTCAAGTGTATATGAAGCACTTTCAACAAATTCTAAAACAATAATCTTTCAATTAAATTTGCATCAAAACCAACACGGTCAAGTAAAAACTAAAGTCACAAAAAATATTGATCAATTAAAAAAGAGCCAAGAAATTGGTTACGTTGATGTTATCAGAAAGGGTGTTTTTGGAAGGATGGAAGACATCAAAATTAATTTACCTAAAAAGAGCGTTCCTTTAAAAGAATCAAAAAGGATTGTAGATTTACTAATGGATGCAATGTGAAGGTTTTACATCTATTTTCTAGCAAAGTTTATGCTGGTCTTGAAAGACATGTTGAAGAATTATCTTTTGCACAATCTTTACATTACGAATCAACTGTAATTGGACCAAAAAAATTTAAACAAGAATTTAGAGCCCCTTACATTGAAGTAAATACAAATCAATGGCGATATTCTCCATTTTTAAAAAGCGATTTAGAAAAAAAAATTAATAGCCTAGCACCTGATATTGTTCATACACACGGAAGCAAAATGACAGATTTAATATCTAAGGATTTTAAAAAAGAATATATTCATTGCTCAACAATTCATGGCACTAAAAAAGATATAAGCCCTTTTCAAAAAACAAACTTTATTTTTGGAGCAAGCAAGCAATCACTTAGACCGGGTATGAAAAATTCTATGGTTTTGGAGAACTGGGTTGATGAAAAAAGGTTTATTAATTTTAAAAAGAAGAAACCCTCAAACTATATTTTCGTTGGACGGCTAGAAGAAGTAAAAAATCCAATGAGGCTTCTTAAGTTTTGGATAAATTGTGATGCAACATTATACATCTATGGTGAGGGCCCTCTTAAAGGAAAGATGTTGAAATACATTGAGGACCATGATTTAGATCATAGAGTTTTTATGAGGGGTCAAATTAAAAATATAAGTAAAGCTTTTGAGAGCGCTATAGCATTATTAATACCGTCGGATAGAGAAGGATCACCAAAAGTTTTATATGAGTCCTTATATTCTGAGGTACCAGTAATCTCGACAAATGTTGGAGTGATGAATGATGTTCTACCTAAAACGTGCATTTCCGAAGTTGACGATAATCAATTTTCTGAGTTGTTGGAAAAATGGATGGGGAAAAACGATGAATTAAAGAAAGCCCAAAAACACTTATTTAAAAAAGTGCAAAAAGAGAATGTTTTAGATGTTCAAGAACAAGTTGTTAGAAAAATTTATCAGTCTTTATTATCTAAAGCATCGAAGTAAAACGAAATGGTCTTTTCGTGCATGAGTTCTGAAGTTAGATGTATATTCGACGGAGTTTTATTGAGTTTTGTAATTTCTTTCACTCGCGAAGCTAATTCATTAAAGTTCTTAAAACTTACTCTTCCGTCAGGATAAAAGAGCTCTAGCACCTCACCAGCTCCGCCTCTATCCCAGCCGCATATTTTTTTTCCCATCATAGCCGCCTCAAGCAATGTTCTTCCAAATGGCTCAGGTTTAGCTGATAAGTTAAAAACTATTTCTGAAATTGAGTAAATTTCCCTAATATCATCTACAGCATTATAAAAAAATACCCTCTCCTGAAGATTGTAATTCGATATTAAAAGATCAAGTTTCCTTTTAAATTTTTGCTTAGCATTCTCATAAGGCCCGACAATTAATCCAGCATAATCTTTAGGCAGATCAGACATCATTTTTAGGAATGATTCTTGGCCCTTCCAAGAGGAAAGTCTCCCAGGGAATGTAAGAAGAGTTTTATCTTTTAGGTTGGGAAATGATTTAAAAAATGTCTCCCTCCATGACTCTGATGGATTAAAATTATTTGAAAAATATTCTTTGTCTGACCCTCTATATATTAGTTTTGGAGGTGATTTCAGGTGCCTTTGATAATTTTCATTAACATAATCTTCAACAGTTTTTGATATGGCAATAACTTTATCAAAACTTGCCATAATCCTACTGTAAAACGGGGTACTGTAAAGACCATGAAAGGTAGAAAAAATGATAGGTCTTGGGTTTTTAATGAATAGCTTAGACAGTTGCAATACCCATGCTGGCACTCTAGATCTTATATGAATAATGTCTGGGGAAATTTTATTAATTACATTTGCAAGTTCCTTCGCCCTCAACAATGTAAAAAGACTTTTTTTTGATACTTGTAGATGAATATGTTCTCCGCCATCCTCAAGTAAATTTTTTACCTGTCTTCCCCCTTCTGAAATTACATAAGATGAATGGCCTTTCTCTACTAAATATTTATTAAAGTCCAAGACCCCTCGTTCAACTCCTCCAGTATTTAGTGATGGTAAGATTTGAATGATTTTTAGTTTACGCATCTAAAGAGTTTACTCTGATTCTTCCATAGGTTGTGTTTTCAAAGTTTACATTTAATGAAGTTAAAGTCTCAGAAACTAATGAAATCATTTTTGCAGAATTTCCACAAATTATAATTAAAGGAGTCTTATCTTGATTCATAAGTACAAAATCTTCTACAACTTCTTTTACTTGAAAGTGCCTAATACCATGAAGGTCTAGGGTAAATATTTGATTTTCTAGAAATGTCTTCAAAGCTCTATCTGCTTATTTATAAATAGAAACTTCTTCGTCTCCATTTGAGTTTTTATAGGCTCTTGCCATAGCAGGTGTATTATAAATCATTGCTGCACTTCCATATTGGTCGATGACGATAACCCCAGCATCTGCGCCCAGTAGTTTTAATTCACTAATTACAGAATTTGCTGCATCAGATACTGAAAGCCCGCCACTTAAAACTCGGGTACAAATTTCTTTTGCAACGTTGTATCTAATGAAGAATTCTCCGTGTCCTGTTCCTGACACGCCACACCCATTTGTTGCCCAGGTCCCAGCCCCAATTACAGGGGAATCTCCAATTCGTCCCTTAAGTTTATTAGTCATGCCGCCTGTTGAAGTACCTGCAACGATTATTCCTTTTTTGTCTACTGCAACAACTCCAACGGTTCCTAACTTATCGTCTTTGCTTTGTTGTTTTTTTAGACGTTTAAGATTTTTCTCTGAGTAAAAATAAGAAGGGTCTACAAGATCCAGTTGAGCCTCTTTTGCAATAATTTCTGCTCCCTCACCACTAAACATGACATGTTTGGTATTTTCCATAACATGTCTTGCAAGACTGATTGGATTTTTTACTGTAGTAACACCCGTGATTGCTCCTGCATTATGATCATTGCTTTGCATGATTGAAGCATCAAGCTCTTGAACACCCTCAGCATTATAAACAGCTCCTCTTCCTGCATTAAAAAGAGGATTATCTTCAAGAATTTTTATGGCTTCCTCAACTGCGTCAATGCTCGATCCATCCTGAGCTAAAATTTCATAACCTTTATCTAGAGCTTGCTTTAATCCTTTTTTGATTCCTTCGACTTCATCTTCTGGCAGATTAGAGAACCATCCCGCACCACCATGAATTACGATAGCATAATCGTCCTTTGGATTTTCTGAGTTAATGTTAAAAAAATAAAAAAGAAGAAGTAATGGGATGTAGTTATTTAGAGCTCTCATAATAAGCAATATAATCGATAATCATTTTTTTTACATCCGGGCAATTCAATCTTGAGGCACAATATTCATCGCTATTTGGATTGCCTGGAAAATTACCACCAACTGCCACGTTAATCAAACTATGGAATTCTTCAACAAATGGGTTGGGCTCCAAGGCTTCGATATTATTAAATTCAATTCTGTAAATAGAGGAGTTATTCAAAAGCCATTCAATGGATTCTTCATCCCACAAAATACTTACTATATTTTGGTCATCTGGATTTGTAAGTTTTGAGAGTTGGGATAAATACGTTGTTTTTCCAACTAATCTATGAAAGTCATGACCATAGTGGATTGTAGTAACAAGCTCATCTGATGCTTTATTTTTTGTCTCCATTAAATCTATTTCCCCACTCGCTGGCCAATTTCCATACCGCTTATATTCGGGCAACATCCAAATTGCAGGCCAAACTCCTGTGAGTTCTGGGACAGAAAACGCGACATCAATTCTGCCAAACAAAAATATACGTTTTTGGGAGGAATTTATTCTTGCACTTTCAAAACCGACACCTTCATTAAATGTAGGAACTATAAATAAGCATCCATTTGAGATGTAGATATTTTCTTCACTATCAACATATGTTTGATCTTCATTGTTACCCCATCCAGGTATGCCGTACAAAGAGCCGTCACCATACATATAATTCCAATTATTGATATCAAGCGAGAGAGAATTAAAATTATCTGACCAGACAAGATCGTAATCTGAATATTTGAGAGGTTCATTATTTGGGCAGTAATCATAGGTCTCAGGGTTATTGGCTTCGATAATTTCGTTGTGGTTTTCAACAAAATTTCCATTTGAACAACTGGCTAAGACAGAAAAAAGAATAATGCCTGCAAAATATCTTAAACATATCGATTTTATAAGCATTTGGTTAAATATTTGTATGTGACATTTTATTGACTTTTCTATGTGTCAAAATTATAGTTTCTATTATCTCATATTAACAACAGTGGGGAGTTTATGAAAATAATTGAAAAATTATTCCAAACGCTGATGCTGCTTGCATTAGCTTTACCTTTTTATGCCCAAGAATCAGACGATGATGAAGGGATTGAAGTCGTTATAACTACAGCAACGAAAACTGAGAAAGATATCCTTGATACATCTCAAGCTGTTAGCGCATTATCTGGAGATGAGATTGTTCAATTAGGTCTTACAAGCATAAAAGATCTAAACAATATGGTTCCAGGATTATATGTTCAAGGAGCAGTTGGTCCTGCTGGAGAGCATAACGCACCAGTAATTACACTTAGAGGTGTAAGAACATCAAATGTGACCGAGCTTGGAGATCCAGCTGTAGGTACACACGTTGATGGAATATACGTTACAAGAGGACAAGCTGCAAATGCTTTGATGTTTGACGTTGAGCGTGTAGAGCTTTCAAGAGGCCCACAAGGCACTCTTTTTGGAGCAAATTCAGTTGTGGGAACACTTAATATTGTTACAGCTAAACCAAACTTTGAGATTCAAGGCGGATCATTAACATTAAACTCTGGTAGATATAATGAAGCAGGCGTACAAGCTCATTACAATCTTCCTGTCACTGATAATCTTGCTTTAAGATTTGCATATGCAGAAAACAGAAAGGATTCTTACCTTACTGGATACTATTCAGGTTCTCAGCTGGATTGGAGAGCTTTGCCTCAGAATATTAGAGACCAATTCCAAACAATATCTAGTCAATCTGAAAAAACATTCTTGGATGATTATGCGTGGTATCTGGGTTGCCAAGTGTGGCAGACAGATTGTTGGGCTGATCCAGGCTGGCAGTTCTCTCTTCCATACAACGAGGTATTAGCCGACCCTAAAGACTTCTACAATAACGTAGATAATATGGCTTGGAGGGTAAGTGCTACTTACAAATTCGATGATGACATATCAACATTAAATTTACAGTATGAGCAATATCAAGACAGCGGTGCAGGCTCAGTAGGAGCTCCAGCATGTGAGTTGATGAAAAACAGAACTGGAACATTAGTAGGTGATCCAGCAGTTTATCCAAAAAATACTTGTACAGACATTCTTGGTTCTGAAAATAGATACCAAGCTTATGTTAACGTTCCAGGAGAAGCTAACTTAGATATTGAATCATTTAGAGCAGTTTTTAAATCAAAACTGGGTGACCTAGACCTCACTGTTAATTATGGTTACCAAGGATTAAAACAGTCTTCTCAATACGATATCGATCAAGGCTACAACTATGCATATGGTATGTCATTTAATTGGAATGATTTAGATGTGAAAACAAATGTCGTTGATGCGTTTGTGAATGGTTCTACAGATAAAATGGCTTACGTTGTGGGAGCCTTCATTTTCAATGAAGATATGTATGCACTTGCTAACTTCCACGCCGACTTGCAGGGAACAACTTATTTCTGGCAACCAGAAAGAGTTAAAGACCACTTCGCTCTTTATGGTCAAGGAACATACCAACTGAGTGACGACTTATTCTTTACCTTTGGTGGTAGATTCAATTACGACGAAAGATATGATGAAGGCGGTAGAAACTTGGAGTGCTCACAGTGGGTAGGATGTCATCCATACATCGATAAATGGGGCGATAGATTTAATGTTTGGAATGCCGGAAGTAATGTGAACTCTTATGCATACGATTTCTGGGTGCAATATGGAAAACAAGTTAATGGAGTTGATTGTGTTGCTCCAGCAATTGGTTGTGCAACAGTTCAAACAGAAAATGATGTATCAGAATCTTGGGAAAATTTCTCATGGAGAATTGGACTTGATTGGGATATGAGTGATTTGGCTTTCATGTATACATACCTTGCTACTGCCTACAAGACAGGAAGCTTAGGTGATGTATATGTTAGACCTTCGAACTCGATAGGAACGCCAGGCGAAAGAATTTCTTTAGCTTACGATCCAGAATATGTAACAACATTTGAATGGGGTATTAAGGGTAAGAACGAAGCTAATACTGTAAATGCGTCTTTCAACATTTTCTTTACAGAATATGATGGAAAACAATTTACAGGTAACTTACCAGTAGATACAGTTTTAGTAGAGCGATACATAGGAAATCCAAGTGATCCTAATTTTGGCCAAACTATTCTTGAAGAGGAAGGTGTGACTGTATGGGCCACAGAAAATTTTGGAGTTCAAGAAATATTTGGAGCTGAATTTGAATATACTTGGTTACCTTATGATGGCGGAAGAATTTCTGGTTTTGTTACTAGCTACCACTCAGAGATAACAGAAGATTTTGTGACTATGTGGAGATATGGCCAAGATTATTTGTTTGCTAGAGATTATGCAGCATCAATTGATCCAAGAAATCCTAATAACTTTGTTAACCTTAGAGGTAACGAGGCTCCATATACACCTAGACTAGCATTATCAATACGTGGTGAACATACCTACAGATTTGCTAATGGTATGGAGTTAAAGCCAGGATTCAGTTACAGATGGGAAGACTCATCATACACCTCAATTTGGAATGCTGATAAGCATATCAATGATGCTGGTGGTTTTGATGGACCAGGCTACTTCTCACAACCAATCGAAACATTTACTGATAGAAGACCTGCTTGGGAAATGTGGGATTACTTCCTAACGCTGGATTCTAAACAAGGTTGGTACCTTCAAGGGTATTCATATAATGCGCACAGTGAAATTGTTCCTTACGCACTATGGATCGAAGCAGGATTCCCTAGAGGAGCTTACTCAGCACCTGCACAGAAAGGTATTAGATTTGGATACTATTGGTAAACAATAAATTCCTGTAAAATAAAAGGAGGGTTCGCCCTCCTTTTTTTATGAATACACCAGATATCTCAGATCAATATCCTGAAATTCCTTTTTTATACGGCTACAAATCATATGGAAAATACCATTCTTTAGTAGGTGAGATTGAAACCATCTCATGCCCAGATGATAACTCATTGGTTAGACCCTTATTGAGCTCTGAAGGAAATGGCAAAATCCTTTTTATTGATGGTCAAGCTTCACAAAATGTTGCACTGCTTGGAGATAATCTTGCAAAGATTGCTATTAATAATAATTGGGGTGGAATTATCATTAATGGTTTTGTAAGAGATGTCCAAATCTTGAGAGATCTTCCCATAGCTATATTCGCACTTGGTGCTTGTCCAAAGAAAAGCCAAAAGAATCAACTCGGTGAAGTTGGAGTAAAACTCAAGGTACAAGGACTCGAAATTCAAAAAGGATATTGGGCTTATGCCGACCTTAACGGTATTCTGATATCAAAACATCAACTAAACTTTTAATTACAATTTAAAGTCTTGCCCTTCTTGTTTTTTGTAAAATCAATCCTTTTGAAATCAATCTCCAGTGGCCCCTCGCCCATAAGAATAAATGGTATATTTACTTTCGAGAGATCCACACCTTGTTCAGTTAAACACTTAAGTGGAATGCTGTAGTCTCTAAAGCTTTGAGATTTTTCTATGAAGTCTGTAAAGTTCAAAGTTCCCATACAATCGAAACCACACATCAATATAAAATAGAGTGGTTTATCTTTTTCTAAAGTTCTGATATTAAGATTGAGATACCCGTTCTCTAGATTATTTAGAGTCAGAATTGATTTTGAAATAATTATAAAACTATTAGGCGAACTTGAATCATTAAAAATAAGTTTCAGTGTGTCGTCTTGCTTTTCAACATCGATTAGTTCAGTCTTGACAACGCCTGTTTGAGATACAGTTGTGCCTGATAGCACTTGAATCTGTTGAAGGTTGTTTTCTTGAATATATCCCTCGAACTCTTGAGTGACGCTTCCATTAAGTAAATTCAATTCGTTTAATTCAAATTTTGATTCATCAAGGTCATCCACAAATAAATCAAGGTTTACTGAACTCTGAGAATTTAGCCCATAGTCATATGCAAATAAAGGGTCACTTGCAGGATCATAGTAATTTAGGTTTGCCTGAAATGGGGTTTTTGGCCAACTAAAGGGTAACTTTCCAGTAAAATCATAGTTGACTTCATCGTCACTATTTCTAAATATCACATCTGTCATCCCTCTTGATTCAGTCCCTGGCAACCATGCTGCAATGAATGCATCTGATAAATTAATTTCCTTTGTCATCCAAAGCGGTCTTCCTGAAAAGAAAACTGAAACTGTAGGGATGCCTTTTTTTGATAATTTTTGTAAATAAATCTGTTGTCTGGTTTGAGAAAATCTTAAATTTCTTCTATCGCCTACCCCTTCTGCATAAGGTTGCTCGCCGTAGACCACTATTGCGACATCATATTGCTCATCAATTTCTCCAAGACTGTTTACGTAGGTTACATTTTCCGGGCTCACAATTTCTTCGATCGCTTGTAGAAACGTTATTGATCCAGGAAAATCACTGTTTTCATTATTGGTCCCTTGCCAATCTAATGTCCAACCGCCAGTTTGAGTTCTTAAAGAATTAGCATCTTTCCCAACAACTAATAGTTTTATATCTCTAGAAAGGGGTAATAACTTATTGTTATTTTTTAAAAGCACTAAAGATTCTCTAACTGCTTGCCTTGCAATGTCTCTATTTTTTTGAGTGCCCACTTTAGAAAAGGGAGTATTCCTAGGCTGCTTGTCATCAAACATGCCCAATCTTTCTTTAACTAATAAAATTCTTTTGACTGCGTCGTCTAGCCTTTCTTTGGAAATTTCTCCTGACTTAACTTGTCTTAAAGTATTTCTATATAAATCCTTCCAATTTTCTGGAACCATAAACATATCAACTCCTGCATTGAATGATTGAGCACAGCTTGCATTTGAGCAGCCAGGAACTTGGCCATGCCCATTCCAATCACCAACAACGAAACCATTAAAATTCATTCGGTTTTTCAAAACCTCTGTAAGTAAATAGTCATTCCCATGAAGTTTAGAGCCATTCCACGAATTGAAACTGGCCATTACAGTTTGAATACAACTATCAAGTGCTCCAAAGTAAGAAGTACCATGAATTCGTTTTAAAGCCTCTTCTGTTGTTTTAGTATCGCCTTGATCTCTACCTAAAAACGTGCCTCCATCACCTAAAAAGTGTTTGGCAGTTCCAATAATTTTTTTATCAGATAAAAAGTCTTCCCCTGTGCCTTGAAGTCCTTCTATGAATGCTTGACCAAGAAGATTTACAAGTTCCGGGCTTTCAGAGTATCCCTCATATGTTCTGCCCCACCTATAATCTTGTGGAACGGTTACTGTTGGAGCAAAGGTCCAAAAGAGTCCTGTTGCTAGAACTTCTTCAGCAACTGCAGAGCCAATTTCTCTTAAAAGATCTTTATTTTGTGTAGCACCAAGTCCTATATTATGTGGATAGATAGTTGCACCAAATACATTGCTATGTCCATGAACAGCATCAGTTCCCCACAACACTGGAATGTTTGCTCCTCCCCTACTAATTGAGTTGTTATGAAAATCCTGAGCTAAAGCTCTCCACTCTTGTGGTGTTGATCTTAATTTGCCGTTGGGTGAGGTATTTCCTCCATTGAGTATGCCTCCCAAAGGATATTTTTTTAGATCCGAGGGTTTGACAAAATCCAGATCAGCCATAATCACCTGCCCTACCTTTTCTTCGATAGTCATTGTTGACATGATTTTTAGAACTCGTTCAACATCGCCCGTTGGGCAAAAGTTTTCTCTACTCCAGTCAATTGCATAAACTGATGAATTTAGTATAAAAAGCGCAACAAAAAATAATTTTTTCATAAATTTCTCCAAGGCCCAAACAGTGTTATAAGATAATTACATTTGATCACTGCAGTAACTAAATTCTATTAAAAACTTCCATCAAAATAAATATAAATGGATGCAATAACAGCCAAGATAGTAATAGAACCAAAATTAAATAGTTTTGAGGTTTTAAAATCGCTTGCATCTAATTTAAAAATTTTAGAGTTATCAGCCTTTGGTGAGAGGATGGCACTTGTTAAAAATGCTAGAGCAAATGAAATTGCCATTTGATGCATAAATGGTTCTATGAGAGATTCACTGGTGTTTGCAACGTATAATTTCATTATTACTCCAGCAACTAACGCAACAAATGATCCCCATAAGACTGATTTTGAATTTGATTGTTTGAAAAATATTGCTGAGAGGAATACAAATAATATTACAGGGCTAAATAAACCCATATACTCCTGAACATACTGAAATGCTGAATCTAGACTTCCAAGGAAAATTGGAGCTACAATAATCGACACAACTAAACCAACTAAACTAACCACTCGTCCAACTGAAACTAATTTATCATCAGCAACATCATTGTAGTTCCTGTAAATATCCATTGTGAAAATTGTGCTTAAACTATTAGATAGGGAGGCCAATGATGAAACAATAGCTGCAACTAACGCTGCAAATGTAAGTCCTAATATCCCATTAGGTAACAAAGACAGCATAGTTGGATATGCTTTAGATCTATCTCCACCTAATGAATCTATTACACTGCCTTCAAGAGCAACAGCAATTAGACCTGGCAATACAACAACAACTGGCATTAGGAGTTTTAAGAAACCTGCGAACATTAAGCCATTTTGTGCCTCATTCAAACTCTTTCCTCCAAGAGCTCTTTGAGTGATGTACTGATTGGTGCCCCAATAATAAAAATGTGCGATCCACATTCCTCCAATCAGAACCCAGATTCCAGGAAGTTTTACATAATTACTATAAGCCTCTGGATCCTCTGCCTTTGAAACATAGGGTAACAATGCATCAAATTTTTGTGGGTAATCATTAATTAAAATTGAAAATCCTTCTACAACTCCATTGCCTTGGGAAATTGCATTTAAGCCAACATATGAAACAAATAATCCTGCAAATATTAAAAGTGTTACTTGAATAATATCTGTGAATGCAACTGCCTTTAAACCACCATAAAGAGAATATGCTAATGACAGAGCACCTAAGAGAATCATTGATAAAATTAAATCTAAGCCAGTGAGGTTATTTACTGCTTTAGCTCCCAACCACAATATAGTAGGTAAAATTACCATCACGTACATTATTAACATTAGTGCAGCGAGCAAAGTGCTGACATTTTGGTCGTATCTCTGGGAGAGCAATTGAGGCATGGTGAAAACTTTTTGTTTTAAATAAACAGGGAGTAAAAATTTACCCACAACAATCAATGCAATTGCAGCCGTCCACTCATATGTTGCTATCGCAATTCCCATTGCATAAGCATCGCCATTCATACCGATAATTTGATCAGCAGCAATATTCGCAGCTATTAAAGAAGTTCCAATGGCCCACCAAGGCAAAGAACGTCCAGCAAGAAAATAGTCCTCAGCAGTTTTCTTTTCACCCTTTTTTGTTCTGGAAATATAGGTAGCTATTCCAATCAGCATTACTGCGTAAAAACCAACGATTATATAGTCAAGACTATTCATGCATCCTCCTTACAATTGAATAATTAAGATTACCATACAATGGTGTATGTTCTTTTGTTATGAGATTTATTGATGTATTTTTTAATAAATCTTTGTGATGTTTAGAATTATGGCTATTAAATTCTTGAAATAGATATTCTATAGCCTCTAATTTATGAATTCTTCTCATTAACCCTCCTGCGAAATATATGCCACCCTTGGCAAGAATAGTGAGGTTTAAATCTGCAAGAATTCGACCGAAAGCTCTACAAAAGTTATTTAGCAACTGTGTTGCTTTTTTGTTATCTCCATATGAGTCTACTATATCTTCAGAGGAAACATCTTCTCCAGAGATGGACCTGTAGATTTTTTGAATACCTGTTCCTGATAAGAAACTTTCCAAAACAGAAAACTCATTGGAAGGCTCCAACTCAAATCTCTTGAATAAATAGTCA
The DNA here is from genome assembly GCA_902610995.1 of uncultured SAR86 cluster bacterium. Lineage (GTDB taxonomy): Bacteria > Pseudomonadota > Gammaproteobacteria > Magnimaribacterales > TMED112 > TMED112. Next base: position 6,401 of record CACLXU010000012.1, on the reverse strand, counting down.
TTAAAGCTTTTGGTATTTCCAAGCTCAGTTGCAAAAACATATGGAGTATTGTTTATATACCTCAGAATTGAGAAACCAAGCCCTGTACCAGGACCAATAGCAATGCTCGTCTCTTCAGGATTTCTTTGGCCCCCTTTGAGTTGAATAAAATCTTCATCATTCAATAGTGGAAGACAGTAACCTATTGATTCCCAGTCGTTAAGCATATCACAGCGAGATACCTTAAACTCATCTTCGATAGAGGTTCCATTTATTTCAAGAGATCTATTTGTCATTGAAACTTTGTTGGTACTTCGCGGGCCGGCTGCGGAAAAAATAATTTCTTTAATATTATCCTTTTTAATATAGCTTCTTATTACCTCAAAAATTTCTTCATTTTTATCAACTCTAGTTTTAGAAATATCATCTATTAGAAATGTATCAGTACTTCCGAGGCCTGCTCGTAAGTTTGTTCCACCAAGATCTAAAAGAAGTTTTCTGTCAGACAATTTTTCCCCTCTATAGTGTTAAAATTATATTAGATTAATTGCTTTAACTATAGCAAAAACACCAATTAAGAGAGATCAATTAAAAAATAGTCCGCATTAAACTATACTAGTTTCATATATAGTTTATTCTTGAGTTTTAAAAATTATTCATAGTAGATTTGAAAAATAATTGGAAAAATAAAATCATTTATCAGATATATCCAAGAAGCTTCTTTGACTCGAGTGGAAATGGAATTGGAGATCTTAAAGGGATTGCAAAAAAAATTGATTATCTTAAGAGATTAGGGGTAGAGTATATTTGGATTTCACCCTTCTTTAAATCTCCCCAGAAAGATTTTGGATATGATGTATCAAATTATCGTGAAGTTGATCCTATTTTCGGCACAAACAATGATTTGAAAAATCTTATTGAAATATTCCATAAAAACAATCTCAAAATAATAATTGACCTTGTATTAAGCCATACCTCTGATCAACATCCTTGGTTTCAAAAAAGCCTTTTAAGAGAAGATAATTTTGACGATTGGTATGTGTGGGTAGATGGGAGAAAAGATGAGTCACCTAATAACTGGCTTTCTGTTTTTGGGGGCTCATCATGGAAGTGGTCAGACAAGAGGAACGCTTTCTATCTACATAACTTTCTAGAATCACAACCAGATTTAAACTTTCATAATACTGAAGTACAAAATCAAATGCTTGATGAAATTAAATTTTGGCTAGATTTTGGTATAGATGGGTTTCGCTTTGATGTCATTAATTTTCTATTTCATGATAAGAATTTAAGAAATAATCCTTATAAAGACGCATCTGAAATACGTCCCCTTGGATTTAATAAAGATAATCCTTATGGATCTCAAATACATAAATTCGATAATACCCGTCCTGAAACTGAATCCTTTATAAAAAAAATACGTTCTTTATTAGATGGCTATGGGGCAATTTCTATAGGAGAAATAGTTGCTGATAATCCTATGGATGTAATAGCTCAATATACTTCAGAAGATAAACTACACATGGCTTATTGTTTTGAATTTTTATCAGACGAATTTGAATTTGATAAAGTGGAAGGAATTGTTGACGATTTTTTTCAAAAAAATAAAAATTCTTGGCCATGTTGGGCATTTAGTAACCATGATGCAAAAAGAATTGCCTCAAGATCTTCAATAGAACCTAAAGAATTAATGAGGAAACTATTATCTTTAAGAGGTAATATCTGTATCTATCAAGGTGAGGAGCTTGGTTTGCATGAAACCAGTGTTGATTTTGATGATATCCAAGATCCTTTTGGTAGAGCATTCTGGCCAGATTTCAAGGGGCGTGACGGCTGTAGGACGCCTATGCCATGGGAAAAAAATCAAAAGAATTTAGGCTTCACAAGATCTACTCCATGGCTTAAAGCAAACGAAAATTATAAAAATTATGCAGTAGATGTTCAGGAGAATGACCCTAACTCGATGCTAAATTTAACAAGAAAATTAATAATAGAAAGAAAAATCGCTACCTAAATTCAAACAGAATGGAAGTTGGGCCAGACATTCTGAGGGAGTGGATTCAGGCAGCGATATCTTTTGTCAATAAATTAATTTTTATGTAGTTTGTTAGGTCAATCATTCTATTAGCAAAGCCCCATTCATTGTCATACCATGCTAAGACTTTAGTTGTATTACCGATGATTTGTGTATGCGAGCTGTCATATATCGATGAGTGTATGTTCCCTTTGAAATCACTACTCACCAATGGCAATGAATTAATATCCAATATCCCTCTAAGTTCATTATTTGCAGCTTTTTCGATTTCTTCGTTAAGCTCATTTATTGTTAAAGCTGCTTCGGTACGAAAAGTAAAGTCTAGAAGAGAAACATTTGGTAAGGGGATTCTTGTTGCTAAACCATTAAGCTTGCCTGCAAGCTCTGGAATGACTAATCCCACCGCACTTGCAGCACCTGTTTTTGTTGGAATCATGGATTGTGTTGCTGCACGAGCTCTGTAAAGATCAGTATGCTGTACGTCTAATAAGTTTTGATCATTAGTGTAGGAATGAATTGTATTTACAAGTCCTTCCTTAATATTAAATTTTTCGTGAATTACCTTAGCTAAAGGCGCAAGACAATTCGTTGTACATGAAGCATTCGAGATAATTTTGTCTTCAAATTTTAAATTATCTTGATTAACACCATACACAATTGTCTGATCAGCATTTTTACATGGCGCTGAGATAATTACTCTTGAAGCACCAGCATCTATGTGAGATTTTGCAGCTTCTTTGTCAGTAAAAAAACCTGTACATTCAAATACAATGTCAATCTCTAGTTCTTCCCATGGAAGGTTTTTAGGGTCCCTTTCACTAAAACATTTAATTTTATGCTCCCCTACAATAATTTGATTTGGTGAACATTTTATGTCTTCTTTTAAAGTGCCTTGGTTTGAGTCGTATTTGAGAAGATGTGCATTAAAGGCTGTTTCAGCAAGATCATTTATTGCAACAACTTTAAAATCCGATATTTTTCGGTCTAGATATGCTCTTAGTATATTTCTTCCGATTCTTCCAAATCCGTTAATTGCAATATTCATGTCTGGTATTGTATTTAAAAAATTACAAAAATAAAGTTTTTTTATGTAAAAAAAGCATTTATGTAAACTTTTTTATAGTTTTTTTAATTGATATACGTTATTTAATTTACTTTATTTAGAATTTGTCTATTTTTTTTTTATTTATTTCTTGTCTTATAATGTCTTCATGTCTATCTGGTTTAAAAATTATAAGATTGAAGATTTCAAAGATTCTTCAATAAATATTGATGCACACTTGGGGATTGAATTTTTAGAAATTGGTAAAGATTTTTTCAAGGCTAAAATGCCTGTCGACAAAAGAACCAAACAGCCACTAGGGCTTCTTCATGGCGGAGCATCATGTGTCCTTGCAGAGAGCACAGCAAGCTTTGCTGCCTTCCTCACGATTGACCCTAGAAAAAAAACAGTAGTAGGACTCAATCTAAATGCAAATCATATCAAAACCACAACCTCAGGATATGTATTTGCCTGTGCAAAGCCCCTTCACATTGGTAAATCAACATCAATATGGGATGTAAAAATTACTAACAATAAGGATGAATTGGTTTCGAACATCACATTCACTGCAATGCACAAAGATTTGTGAAAAAAAAATAACCATAAAAAGTAGAAAAAATAACAAAAAAGTGCTAATTTCAACACCATGAAAAGACTAATCTTTGCATTTCTCGTTACATTTGCATTCTTTTTTAACGCACAAGAGGAAAACGACTACGAAGAGGTAGTTGTTACCGCGAATAAGAAAGAAGAAACGGTACAAGAAATTCCTATGAATATTTCGGTTATATCTGAGGGGGATATCGAAGCAAGAGGAATTACTACGCCTGAAGACTTTCTTAGAACACTAGCTGGAGTTACTACTCCTGGTGGATCTAGGTTTTTTACTTTCAGAGGACTAAATACAAGTTCTGCTCAAAGATCACCCGGCACCTCAACAACTTATGTTGATGAAATCAAAGGGATAAATATGAATATCTTTGACATTGAAAGAATTGAGGTTTTACGAGGACCACAAGGGACTCTTTATGGTTCCAATGCTATCGGTGGAACAATCAGATACATAACCAAAAAACCTAATCCAGATGCTTTTGAATCAAGTTTTTCAGTAGAACATGGTTCAAAAGTCTACGCCGAAGAAGATATTAGCAATTATAATGCTATGGTTAACGTGCCGTTAATGGATGGTGTTGCAGTGAGAGCTGTATTTTCTTCACAAGTTGATCCTGGAATTTACCAAAACGTAATGACTGGTAGGAAAGGCGTTGGCACCCAAAATGATGACTTAATGAGAATTACGCTTGGCTTTAACTTTGATAAAGTCAGTGGATTTTTAAGATATAACCTCGTTGACAGAGTTGACGTAGGAATGAAGGAAAAAGGTAACGGAGATAAGCCTGGTAATGCTGACTTAGTAGTGTCAGGTTGTAATACTGCTGGAGCTGGATGGTGGTATAACTGGGACGGTTATGAAAATTGTGCTCGAGTTGCAGGTCTTGCTGCTGAGCTTTCAGATTATACAGATTTACCTGGGCTATCAAGCTACAACCCTATGTTAGCGTTTGCAGATTATTCAGATGAAATTCATAGAGTAAGAACAAAAGTAATAAGCTCAATGGTTAATTACTCCGGTGATGCTTTTAACATAACAGCTGTTGCAGCAAAGTATGAAACCAGAGAAGATTCTGATACAGAATGGAGCCGTATTGATATGGACGATATCTATGCAGCACCATTGGTTGTTACTTCTGATACTGAGGAAACTAGTTTTGAATTTAGAGTATCCTCTAACCCAGGCACACTAGAATGGACTGTAGGTTACTACTACGAGGATTTTAGTGGCAAACCAAATCAAATAGTTGAAAACCAATATGGAAGTAGTGCGGATGCATTTGACTATATCGTAGGAATCATTGGGGTACCTGGTTATGATGGTAGCGTATACTGCCCTCCTTACTGTAATGATTTAGATGGCTATCCATACATGTATTATGGTAGCTGGAGATACCACAGTAACTCAAGAGAGGAGTCTTTCTTCGGACAAGTTGCATACAACTGGAATGACTTTACATTTACATATGGTCTAAGAAGATACATGCTGGATGACAGCTATAGAGGTTCAGAATTTGGACTATTCTATGTTGGCGATAACTTTGGTTGTGATAACGATGGTGATGGACGTGGAGATTTTGCAGATGGTGTTACCTGTACTGAATTAGCAGGTGCTGAAGCAGACACACGACCAAAATTCACGGCTTCTTATACACCTAACGATAATCTAACTATCTTTGCAGTTCAGTCAGCAGGCTACAGACCTGGTGGTAATAACGCTGCATTACCATATTTCTGTGAAAATGATCCTGAAGCAGCTTCCTTCGAAAGAAGATACACTTCAGATAATGCAAAAAACACAGAGTTTGGTTTCAAATACAGACAGGCTGGATTATCACTGAACGCAACATACTTCAATATTGACTGGCAAGATATTCAAATTGGTATTGCGCCTGCATGTGGATGGTCGTTTACTTATAATGGCGGTCAAGCTGAAACTTCAGGTATGGAGATTGACTTTAGTTATGATCTAGGAAATAACCTATATCTAGATTTTGCTGGGGCGTTCATGAGTGCTGAAACTACAGTTCCACTTCCAAGTTTTGGAGCGGAAGCCGGTGACAGATTACCTGGTACAGTTGAATCACAATTTAATGTAGGTCTTGCTTATGAGACATCTGTGATGAATTATCCAGCTTTTGCAAGGGTAGATCTTTTATCTTATGGTGAAAGCTACGCTACTTTTGCAGAGTCAGATAATATGATGGCTCCGGATTACAGCAAATTGAATTTCAATGCAGGAATAAATTTTGGTCAATCAGCAATTGGATTATCTGTTGATAACCTCACTGACGAGAGAACAGAAGCATTTAGATATGCTGTTGATTCTCCTAGCTGGAGACCAAGAGATTATGTTCAATGGATACCGCCAAGATCTGTTAGCATAAAATACTCATATAAATTCTAGTCTTTTTTGGGCGGGGAAACCCGCCCTTTTTTTATGCCTTTAAATTTTCTTTTATTATTCTCTTCTTTATCGTTGTTTTCAGATTCTCTCTGCGAATATCACTCAATTGAGGAAGAGATTTCAGAAGTTCAGACTGTTGGCAAAGACCTTCCCAAAATCAAATCTCTTGTACCTGTAACATCTTATGAGGAGAGATTAGAGTTTGAGGGCTCTCCTGGAGAGCCAGCCTATCATGAGGGCATTGACTACATTCATGAAAACCAAGCAATAATTGATATTCCAGTACTTTCAGCATTTGATGGTGAAGTAGTATACGTAAGATCAGG
>CACLXU010000011.1 GCA_902610995.1 uncultured SAR86 cluster bacterium | reverse complement strand
TAAAGCTAAAGAAGGGAATAAAGGTCTTTACTGGATGGAGGTCTGTACACTCTGAACATCTTGAGCCAGTAAAGGGTGGTATTAGATATAGTCCTGCAGTAAATGCATCAGAAGTAGAAGCAATGGCAGCATTGATGACTTTTAAAAATGCTGTGATTGATGTTCCGTTCGGAGGCTCAAAAGGTGGTTTAAAAATTACCCCTAGCAAATACGATGATGAAGATTTAGAAAAAATTACAAGAAGATTTACCGAAGAATTGGTTAAAAGAGGCTTAATTTCTCCGAGTCTAAATGTACCCGCTCCAGATATGGGCACTGGAAAAAAGGAAATGGCTTGGATTGCTGATGAATATAAGCGACTAAATCCCCAAGATATAAATGCATATGCATGTGTAACCGGAAAGCCAGAAAATATGGGAGGTGTGGATGGCAGAACAGAAGCAACAGGAAGAGGTATTTTCTATGCCTTATCCTCTTTCTTTAATTCACCAGACATTAAAAAAACAAGCCTTAAAGGCAAGCTTTCTTCTCAAAGCATAATTATAGAGGGATTAGGCAAGGTTGGTTATTATGCAGCAAGAGCATTACGAGATCATGGCTGTAAAGTTATTGGCGTTATTGAAAAGAAAACTTCTTTTTATAACCAAAAGGGGCTAGATATAGATCAAATAGATTCATGGATAAAAGGTTCCAGAGATCCAAAAGATTATCCTAATCAGAATGAAATTAAATCACGTGAAGAGTTGCTATCTGTAGGTTGTGATATTTTTATACCAGCAGCACGTGAAGGAACAATAACTGAGGAAAATCAAAAAATTTTAAATACCAAACTGATATGTGAGGGTGCAAATGGACCGCTTACTTCAAGAGCTGATCATTATCTTAATAAAAGAGGAATTCTAATAATTCCTGATCTTTATGCCAATGCAGGAGGGGTAGCAGTAAGTTATTTTGAGTGGGTCAGAAATCTATCTCATATGCGTTTTGGAAGAATGGAGAAACGCAGAAAAGAGTACGAGACGACTTCAATTTTAAGTGTCATTGAAAGCTCAACAGGAAAGAGAGTTTCAAGCAAAACAAAAAGCATGTTGAATCAGGGGCCAACAGAATTAGACCTTGTAAGATCTGGACTTGAGGATATGATGACCGAGGCTTATGAAAATATGAGTATTATTTGGAATGAAAATAATTACCCAACTTTAAGAAGCACAGCGTACATTTATTCAATTAAAAAGCTAATAGAATCATATAAATCGATTGGGATTTAGCAGAAAGAATAAAGCCTAAGTAATTGGCGCGCCAGGGAGGATTCGAACCCCCGACCAATAGCTTAGAAGGCTACTGCTCTATCCAGCTGAGCTACTGGCGCTGGTCGGGGCAGCAGGATTTGAACCTGCGACCACCTGGTCCCAAACCAGGTGCGCTACCAGACTGCGCTATGCCCCGAAAGGGAAATCATATAAACTATGTGCTTTAACATCAAGCAAAAATTTTAAGTGAGTAATTGTATAGTACTAGATGGTAAAAAAGTTGCACATGACAGCAGCCAGTTTATTCGTGAAAAATCTCTGAAACTATATAAAAAATTTAATAGGAAGCCCTCTCTTGCAGCCATAATAGTTGGCAATGACCCCGCTTCTCATACTTACGTCTCAATGAAAGAAAAATCTTGCAAAGATCATGAAATCATTACAAAAACTTATAAACTTTCAGATGATAGTTCTACTGAAGACGTTGTCGACCTAATTAACAATCTAAATCTGGATGAATCTGTCGATGGCATACTTTTACAGCATCCTGTTCCAAAACATATTGACGAGTTTCAATGTTTTAATACCATTGATATTTCCAAAGATGTTGATGGTGTCACAACCTTAGGTTTTGGAAACATGTTTATGAATCAAAATTCTTTTAAATCGTGCACCCCTTATGGAATTATGAGGCTTCTGGAAGCATATAATGTAAAACTAGAGGGTCTTAATGCTCTTGTCATTGGAAGAAGCCAAATTCTTGGAAAACCCATGGCCGGAATGCTTTTGAATGAGAATGCGACGGTTACAATAGCACATTCAAAAACAAGAAATCTTAATGAGTTAATAAGTCAATCGGATTTAGTTGTTGCAGCTGTTGGAATTCCAAAATTTATAAGTGCCAACCAACTTAAGAGTGACTCAATATTGATTGATGCTGGATATCATCCAAACGAAAAATGTGGTGATGTTGACCTTTCTGGGATAGAGTCTATAGTTTCTGCCTATACTCCTGTGCCAGGGGGCGTTGGACCAATGACTATAAATACCCTTATACTCAATACTGTTTCATCAATGGAGGCAAAATTTAATGTCTAATAAACCTATACCTTGTATTGTGGGCTTTGGAGGAATAACTCCAGCTGGTCGTGGATCACATAACTTGAGTTATTCCAGGATGATCTATGATCTTGAGTCAGAAAAGAACAAAGCACAGTACCTCAAGCATGTCTTATCTTTGTGTGGATTGATTGATGAAACTGTTGAAACAGCTGAAATTGACAAATTTATAAAAGATAAAGAGCAAGAGGTCCTTAAAAATACTCTTATGAGAAAGCTGGACTACGAGTTTTTTAGGGAAACCTTTTGGACGTACGATTATGAGATGCCTGCAAATGCCTGTGGTCAACTACCTTTTAGACTTGATCCAGTAAAGCATTATGCTTCAAGACAACATCCAAAAGCATTAGGAATGTCAATTTTAGGAATTACGGACGCTATGAACGATGCCGGATTTGACGTTCGAGGAGCAATTGATAAGTACGGCAGAAATAAAGTTGGTTGTTTTGCAGGTTGTGCAGTTATGAATATGGACAGATACTCTGGTGATGGACTATTTGCATCCTACCCACTAGGAAAACGAGCATCCTCGAAACATATATCATTCACACTTCCAGAAATGACAGCAGATTTTATTAATGCATACGTAACTGGAAGTTTAGGAATCACCGGCCACTTTATTGGAGCATGTGCGACATCTTTGTATAACATGAATGCAGGTGTTGAGCTCATAAAAAGTGGCAAAAGTGAATTGGTAATTGTAGGGGCAGCAGAAGCAATATTAGGGCCACCTGCTTACATTGGCTTTAGCGCTATGGGTGCAATGGCAACCGACCAAAGAATGAAAGATCTGCAATCTCTTCTCGGAGAGGGAGATGAATTAAATTATCAAAATTTTTGTAGGCCTTTTGGAGATAATATGGGAATGGTTTGTGGGGAGTCAGCAGGTTTTGCAATTCTGATGAGTGACAGACTGGCAATTGAGACAGGTGCCAACATAAGGGGCTGCATTTTGAACGTAAATATAAATGCAGATGGTAATAAAAAATCAATTTCTGGACCTGGTGCAGGAAATTATTTTTCAGTTGGTAAGACGTTTAAGGATTTAGAACAGGTTTTTGGTGAGAAAATTTTTAAAGATTCATGTGCTTTTATTGCGCATGGGACAGGTACTCCATTAAATCGAATTACTGAGTCACACATTATGTCAACTTTTGCTAAAGAATTTGATGTAGCAAACATGCCCGTAACATCAGTTAAATCAAAATTAGGTCATACCATGGGAACAGCCGGAATGGACCAACTTTGGGCAGGATTAGGTGCATTAGAGACCCAAAAACTTTCAGGAATCTGTACAATTCCAAAGCTAGCAGATGATGTCTTTAAAGATAACCTTGATTATTACTTACAGGATAAAGAATTTGATAATAGAAAGGATATTGTATTTTTAAACTCCAAAGGTTTTGGAGGCAACAATGCAACAACAGCATTAATTTCAAGTGATCTTACTAGGACCCTGCTTGAAAAAAAATATTCAAAATCAGAATTGGGCAACTGGGAGAGCAAGCTTTCGGATACTCTGAGTGCTCGTGAAAAAAATAAATCTCAAGCAGTAAATAACGATATACAACCAATTTATGATTTTGATAAGGATGTCTTGGATTTGACAGATCTTAAAATTTCAAAAACAAATATCGTGACTAGCACTGGTTTTGATTATGAACTTGAATCGGACCTTTCTAAAGACGACTTCTAATAAGTTCTTATATCGTTATCAATGCCCTCAGGAACTAAAATTTTAGAAGCTTCATCTAAGCTTTTTTCAGAATCATACAATTCAATAAGAAAATTTAGAATGCTCAAATTTAAACCTAGCTCAAGGCTCTTCTTGTGAACAGCTAAAGATGTTTGATACCCTTCGACTGTATCATTAATTTTGGCAAGTGCTTCTGTTGCATTTAATCCGGTTGCAAGCATTTCGCCAAATTTATAATTTCTGGAGTCTTTTGACAAAGCAGTAGAAAAAAAATCACCAACACCTGCTAACCCGAGAAATGTTGATGAATTTGCTCCGCGAGCTTCGCTAAATACTCTTATCTCTTCTAAAGATTTTGTTAATAGAAAACCTATAGTGTTTTCCCCTACCCCTTTAGCATGGAAATATCCTGAAACTATCGCATAGATATTTTTTAAAGCTCCTGCAAGCTCAACTCCATATCTATCCGTATTTATAAAGGGTATAAAAAATTCATTTTTTAAGCTCTCCGCTACTTCACTCATTGCTTTTTTATTTTCCCCAGCCAAAACAGTTGCTGTAAGTTCTTTTTTTGCAATTTCTCTTGATAAATTTGGCCCACTTAAAACGATAAGATTTTCTTTCTTTACACCAAATTTTTCAATCAACATCTCTGAAGGCAAAACACCAAGATTATTTTCAAATCCCTTAATGCAACTAATAAAAATTTGCTGATCAGTTACTGGAATTTTATTGAGCATAAATGAAATGTCCTTACTAGAAAATGTAAGAAATATATATTTTACATCTGCTAAATCTTTAAGATCTGTAGTGGCAGTTAAATTTTTTGAATTTGGAAAAACAAATCCTGATAAGCTTTTTGAATCATTATTGATCGATTCAATTTCCTGAATGCGCCTGGAATAAATTAAGACTTCATGATGATTGTTTAGGAGAATTTTTGTCAACTCTCTACCAAACTTTCCTGATCCAACAACAGCAAATTTCATTATCTTAGCTTTTGAAATCATCATTAGAATCTTTTCTAATGAAATATGATTTTTCCTTACTTGCTGCGAAGTACGTTCTACTTAGAATCTCGCCTATTACTCCAAGACTAATAAACTGAACTCCAACCACAACGAGAAGTGTACCTGCAATTAGAAGTGGTCTATCGCCAATATCCATGCCATAGAAAATTTTCAGTGAAAATAAGTAAAGCAACATCAATGATCCAATAAAACTTAATACCAAACCAATCAACCCAAAGAAATGTCCAGGTCTGCTAAAAAACCTCATAAAGAAATAAACAGAAATTAAATCAACAAAAACTCTAAATGTCCTAGATATCCCATATTTTGATATTCCTGCAACACGAGGATGATGAAGAACTTCAATTTGAGCAATTTTTTCAGGAGGTATTTTTGTTGCCATCCACGCAGGAATAAATCTATGCATCTCCCCAAAAAGTCTAACTTCATTTAAAATTTCTGCTCTATATGCTTTCAGACTGCACCCATAATCATTTAGTTTTACCTTAGTGATGGCACCAATGATCTTATTAGCAACTTGAGAGGGAAAGTTTCTTAAAAAATAGTTATCTTTTCTGTCCTTTCTCCAACCCACAACTAGATCTAAGTTCTCATCAATCAATTTCTGCAGCACTCGTGGTATATCTTTTGGATCATTTTGAAGATCACTATCCAGAGTAATCAAATATTTCCCATTACTTCTGTCAAAGCCCGCTTGGATTGCTGGGGTCTGTCCAAAATTCTTAGATAATGTTAAAACCCTTATGCTGTCTGATAATTTAAGACATTGCTCAAGATTTTTTGCGGTTTCATCTGTGCTGCCATCATCCACTAGAATAAGCTCCCAGTTCCATTTATTCTCTTGCATGACATCCACAATAGATTTAGCAAAAGCTAAAATGTTTTCCTCCTCATTGAAAACTGGAGAAACAATTGTGACTTCTATTTTTGAATCCATTTAAATTTTTTTAATATGTTATAAAAAACTATACCCAACAAAACCCCGAGTGATGCGCCAATTATAACTTGACTTAGCAAATGTTTCGCTAAAAAAACTCTTGATAGACCAACTGCAGAAGAAATTATGAATAAGCAAAAGCCTAGAATTTTTCTTTTTGTTATCAGATAAATTAAGGTCGAAAAAAGAAAGAAGTTAAGGGCATGATTTGACGGCATTCCTGTTAATCGCTCGCCACATTGATTTTTGATAATTCCCAGATCAATAAGTTGCACTGAATATTGGAAGCAAGGTCTTGGTTCTTGAAAGAAGTCTTTTAAAAACGCTCCTATTTGATCGCCCAAAATAATGCATAAGACTATATACAAAAACAAATATGTTTTTCTGTAGTAAATAAAAAATAACCCAGATATTAATAATAAGCTAAATGAAAAAGCCCTAGTCGATACAACTTCGAATAGTATCGAAAACTCAAGAAAATTGCTAAGCCAAACTAAAAATAATAAATCGTTAGTCATCATATATGATCAAAAACCTCAAAGTTAAAAACAGAATATAGAGCTGTAACTATTACTAATGCTGACGCGATATTTAAGTAATTATTTTTGTTTAAAAAGTTTATGACTTTCTGCTTGTGGATTATTTCTATGTATAGCAAAGTGAAAGCGTAACTAGCAATCACATCTGAAAGCCAATGGGCCCCCACAATAACTCGGGAAAAGGCAATTAAGGAAATTAAACAAAATATTAAATATCTTATTAAATGGAATTTATTTCCCATTGCAAGACGGCTCCACCAGATACCAAAAAATAAGATGGAAGCTGCATGACCACTTGGATACGAGAGAGACTGATAAACTGGATTAAGAAAATTTATATCTATACCCTCGATGCCACCTGGCCGTGGAAAATTTAGAACATTTTTAATTGCTTGGATAATCAATCCAAATAAAGCCCCAGGAATTATTAAAGTCGAAGGTGCTACATAGTTCAGCTTTTTGATTGCAAAAGATAAGTACGAAAATAAGGGCACTAAAAATGAAATTATGAAAAAAGAATTACCCATCTCAGTGACAATTGATAAAAGAGAATCGGAAACAAACAAATAATTAAATAAGTAAAGAATTTGTATATCAATGTTCTGAAAAAACTTTAACAGTATAGATATTCCGAGAAGAAATACCCCTAAATAGTAAATGTTAGCTATCTTCATTTTCAATAAAAATAATTAAGTAATTGCCGCTCTCTTTCATGACTTTATATTTCTGATTTAAATGTACTAATTTATCTTTCCTTGTAAGAAGCACTTCCTCTTCAACTTTATCTCGAATGTAGGGTTTCCCAGAATAAAATGAACTTGTGGGCTTATTGATTTTATAGACTACAAGTGGCAAATCATTTTGTTTTAAGTATTTTGATAAAACTTTTAGATCTTTTTGAGAGCTATCAATAATTAAAGGCAACAAGAAAAAGGAAAGATAACATAAAAGACTTGCTGCAAAGAATTTTTTTACAAAAACATACCGAATTTTATTAATAAATTGAAAAATTAAAATTGCAAATAAAACAAATAGAAGAATCGGAGGAGTCATCTCTTCAATAAAGTTTTCAAAATACTGAATAGATAACTCGTAGGTAGGATTTAAATCAGCTACATAAATAATGATGTATGGGAATATGAATAGCAGGAGTATACATATGACATCAAAGAGTAAAGATCGGAACTTATAGACCGCTTGACTAGAGATCTGAAATGACTTCTCAATAAAATAAGCAAGAGGTGTCAGTCCATAAATCAAATAATGTGGAAGCTTTGTGCTTGAAAAGGTGAAAAAAATGAAAACCCATAAAAACCAAATAAATAGAAACTTTTCGTGGCTTTTTCTTAAATTCAGCAATTTTTTTAAGGGCAATAAAAAATTTTCCAAGAATGGAAAGATTAGAAATGGTAAAACTACAAAATAGTAATAGTAGTTCCCTGAATGATTCTCCATTGCCTCAGAAAACCTTCCGAAAGATTGTCCTAAAAGCAAGTACTGAATACTGCCAATATCTGTTCTTAAATAAAGCACAACAAACCAGGGGCAAACAATTAGGAGAAATCTAATCCATGCAGCACTTGAAATTGCAGCTTTTAAAAAAAGGATTTTTTTATTTGATAACAGACAATAAATTAAAAAGACTGGACCAGCAATTGCAATAATTGCAAAACCTTTTATTAAAAAGCCAATTCCTATGGAGATAGCTGTTGAGTTTAAGTACTTTTGCTCTTGGTTTATTGTGAATTTATAAAGGCTAATAAGACTTAAGGTAATGAAGAGGTTTAGAAATGCATCAGCCGTAGCAACAGAAGAAATTAAGAAAAATCCAGGAAGTAGAAATAATGTGAGTACTTGATTTTTATTTCTAATATTGGGATCGCATTTTTGAATGAAATCTGCAAACACATAACCCCAGGCTACGGCAGAAATTACAGAGGGAAGCCTTAAAGCAAATTCATTGTTGCCAAAAATTGCTAGAAAAAGGGACTGTATCCAATAAGAAAGAATTGGTTTTTCTAATCTGAGCTCCTCACCAAGGAGTGGCACAAAATATTGGCCATCTCTTAGCATTTGTAGCGACGTTGCTGCGAATGCTCCTTCATCATAATCAGTTAACCCAAGAAATAGCATTGGTATGTACGCTATTAGAAGCAGCAGATATAAAAAATTAAGTTGTCTGGTTTGCAATTTTTTTACTCCTTCGACATCTTTCACTACAGTAAATCACATTTTCCCAGCAAGTTCTCCATTTTTTTCGCCAGTTAAAGGGCTTTTGGCAGATTGGGCAAATTTTCTTTGGGAGGTGTTGTTTTTTCAAACTTCTAAAAACTTTTCAATTAAGTAGTAAAGAGCAACAAATGAGGTAGCTGTTAATATCAAGATACTTACTGAATGAAAGAATCTAAAGGATCCAGTTTTATCATCATTTTTTTCGTGATTTAAAAAAATACCAATAAAGAGATTTATGAAATTCCCGCCAAGCAGTGAAAGGAATATAAGATTTTTATTCGAACTCCAAATTAATTCATATTGCCCAAGTTGAAAAAAATAGATTATGGCTAAATATCCAACAATTAATAGAATAATGTACAAATTTAATCTAAAGAAAAACGACTTTAAGTAGAATCCTTGGGATTGATTATCAAGACTATTTCTAGCAGCAGGCGCTACAACCATTACAGAAAGCCATATTCCGCCAATCATCGCAGCCAGAATTGTATGAAGAGCAATTTCAACCATCATCATTATTTAAATGGCGATCCGGAAGGGACTCGAACCCTCGACCTCCTGCGTGACAGGCAGGCATTCTAACCAACTGAACTACCGGACCGTGAGTTGTAGATTTTGGTACAAAAGCGACATATTTACAACTTTTTTCTGTTGTAAATAAAGTTGAATGTTAAATTGGAGAAGATATAATGATGTAGTTAGTAAATTTACTTAACGGGGGAAATTATGGATTATTTCTTAGCAACTGACGATTATGTTGGAGTATCCTTTTGGATTGCTACTGCTGTTATGGCAGCAGGTGCCCTGTTCTTCTTCATAGAGAGAAGCACAGTTAAGGCTTCATGGCAAACATCTCTAACAGTAGCCGCTCTTGTGTGTTTTGTAGCCTTTTGGCATTACCTATACATGAGAGACGCGTGGATAGCAACAGGTGAATCACCTACTGTATACAGATACATAGATTGGTTGATTACTGTTCCTATGCAAATTGTAGAATTTTATTTGATATTATCTGCTGTTGTGGCAGTAAGTCTTGGAGTTTTCTGGAACTTGCTAGTTGCATCATTAGTAATGTTGATCTTTGGATATCTGGGTGAAGCAGGTCTTATGGATGTTACTGTCGCTTTTGTAGTGGCAATGGCTGGTTGGATCTACATCATCTATTATGTATTTGCAGGTGAAGCTGCAAAAATCAAAGATGCTGCAGGTAATGAATCATTAAGCTTTGCATTTAATGGAATCAAATGGATTGTAACTATTGGATGGTCAATCTATCCAATTGGATACTTCCTAGGTTATCTAGGTGGAGGCGTTGATATGGATATGCTGAACATCGTTTATAACCTTGCTGACCTAATTAACAAATTCCTATTTGGACTTGTGATTTGGTATGCAGCTATGATGGATTCCGGAGTTAAGAAAGGCGCATAAGCTTAATTTAACTTAAAGACTTAGCCCGCTTTCGAGCGGGCTTTTTTTTGTTTGTAAATCAGATGGAGCGTGATTTATGAATTAGATAGACTGTATGCACTAAAGTGGTAACAAGTTTATTTGCTTCATTAAAGATTTCACCCTTTACAGTTGCAATAGATTTTCCTTTTCTCATTGTTGTGGCCTTGACTCTGCATTTGCCTGATTTTAATGGTAAGTGGTGAAGAGAATGAAGATCAGTTGAAGCTGGATAAACAGCACCCTCTGATTCAACAATTAAAAGTAATGCGGTGGCGTCATCTAGCATTGAGGTCATCATTCCACCTTGAACTGATCCGTCAGGATTTAAAGTTAACTCTGTGAAATTACCTTCAAGCTCAAGACAGCTATCGGTGTAATTAATATATTTAAATTCAAATAATTTACCTGTGCCCCCGTTTTTTCTGTGGAAATCAAGATATTTTTGAACTTTGTCTTTCATTGCTTAATGGTGCGAGTTGTAGGATTCGAACCTACGACCCCCTGCTTGTAAGGCAGGTGCTCTAACCAACTGAGCTAAACTCGCAGTGGACAATAGAATATAATAAATTTATATGGAAGACTACTCTGCCAATTCAACAAATGATATGAGAGAGATCCTTAGCGTCTCTGAGGTCAATAAAACAGCCAATGATTTTATTAATGAGGCTTTTCCTCCGTTATGGGTAGTTGGTGAAATTTCAGGGTTCAAAGAGTATGGAGCTTCAGGCCATTGGTACTTTTCTCTTAAAGATTCTGATTCTGTCCTAAGTTGTTCAATGTTTCGACTACAAAATATTAGTTTGGGGTTTAAGCCGAAGGAAGGAGATCAAGTGATAATTCAAGGCAAATTATCAATCTGGCATAAAACTGGAAGATTCCAGCTCATAGCCAATAAAATGGAGTTAGCAGGGTTTGGTGAGTTGCTTAGAAAGTATGAGCTTTTAAAAAATAAGCTTAAAGACGAAGGGTTGTTTACCAAAAAATTACCAGAAGCTTTGCCTGCAATTATAAGCAAGGTGGCAATTGTAACCTCTGCACATGGTGCTGCATTAAGAGATATTATTTCAACTTTGAACAGGCGTGCTCCGCACATACAAATTTTTGTTTCTCCTTGTCGGGTGCAAGGTGACGGTTCATCAGAATCAATCAAGGTTGCGCTCAAAAGAGTTGAAAATTTACAACAGACAGAAAAGTTTGACGTAGTTTTAGTTTCAAGAGGCGGTGGATCTATCGAGGACCTATGGAGTTTTAATAATGAAGAGTTATGTCGATACGTATCAGAGCTTAAACTTCCCGTTGTGAGTGGTGTTGGCCATGAGACCGATTTTACTCTTCTTGATTTCGTCTCTAACATAAGAGCAGAAACGCCAACTGCTGCTGCTGAAATTGTCTCAGAGGGCGCATCTAAGCTTAAAGACTATTTAGATTTTATGTCGGACAGTCTAAATAAGAAAATGAATATCTTGATAAATAATTTCAAAGAAAAGATTGATTTCTTAAGAAAGCTTTTAAGATCTCCGAAGCAAAAGATTCAGGATCAGTACCTAAAATTAGACCACAAATCTGAACAGCTTAATTCAACATTTAAAAAATTTATTCAAAGAAAACAAGATAGTCTTGAAAAGGAAAAATTAAAACTTATTTTCAACTCACCAAAAAATATTAAAGATAAAGGACAGGATAAACTTAAGGAAATAAACAAGATGATACATAAACAGCTTACATCATTGCTTTATTCACTTAATTTGAAGCTCAATAATTTTGAGCAACAATTAATTTCCTTAAGTCCAAAAGAAATACTTAAGAGAGGCTACTCCATAACATACAATGAAAAAGGGAAAATTATTAAGTCCTCCAAAAAACTGGCAGGAGGTGATCGGCTGGTCACACAACTTAGTGATGGAAAAGTTCAGTCAAAGGTTGAGTAGCTAGCTAATTTATTTTCTAGATCCTCAAGTGTCAAAGGGGTTGTAATCGTTTCTATAACTTTATTATTTTTGATAATGTAGGTTGTTGGCACGTTTTCGGGCAAATCTATACCCCAAATATCTCTTGGGTCATCACTTAAATTAGGAAAAGTAACTCCAAACTTATCTATAAGTTTGTTGACCTCAGAGTCTGAAAGCGAATCAAACTGATCAAAATGATATCCAATTACACTTACATCTTGCTTTTCGTTAATTTGATTAAAATACGGAAACTCTTTAATGCATGGAGGGCACCAGTCAGCCCAAATATTTATAAATAAAACTTGGTCGGAAAGATTAGAGAATCTCTCCCCTCTTCCATCGCTGTAAAAAAAATCTTGCTTTTGACATGATGCCAAAACAAACATTGATAAAAATAAAGTGCCAAATAATTTCATTTTGACTTTATAAGTACAAAAAGCCACTTTACAATAATTTTTTCAATGCTTGAAACTTTTTTTCAGCAAAACTTGTATAACAGAAAACATTGGAGATTTTATGAACGACGGAATTTTTTCGAAAATTGGCAACTTTCTAGGGCTGGCTTGGTCCTATATAGTTATTGGAAGAGACTTCTTTTGGAAAGGAGTTAGATTTACATTTGCAACAGGTATTTTTTTAGCTTTAGCTATTGGTATTATCTACAGTCTCATAAGTCCAATATGGACAAGTTCTAGCGCTCCTGATGCTGAGGGTAAAGTTGTAGTATTTAAACCAAATGGAGTAGTGGTTGATCAAGAACCTACCAGAGCACCAAACGAGCCAATTGAAGAATTCCTTAACGAAATTTTAGATTCTGGTATGCCGGAACCACGAATCTACGAGTATAAGTTTCTCCTAAAGTTCTTTGATGATTTTACAAATGATGAAAATGTAAACTCTATGATCTTCGATCCTTCTGGATTGAGCATGCCAATAAATTATGTAATGCCGTTGGCTGAAAAAATTAAAGGGGCTGTCGAATCTGGCAAAGAAATAATTGTACGTGCAGAATTTCTCAATGATGTGTCTTATGTTCTTGCAGCATCAGCTTCTGAAATAAGTGCCCCGTATTATTCTTTTTTCTCAATTAATGGTTTTGGTGGCACACGAGAATATTACAAAAACTTTTTTGAGAAATTTTTGATTACGCCGAGGATAATTTCAGCTGGGGATTTCAAAACTGGACCAGAATCGTTTACTCGAGACTCAATGAGCGAAGAGGCTAAGCTTAATCTTGAGTTCTATAAACCTCTTTGGAGCAAATATAAGACATTTGTAAAAGAAGCAAGAAATGTAGACATGCAGTGGATAGCTGATGAATCTTATAAAGACTTAATTTCAAACAAAGTAAGTGAATGGGATGCAGCATTGGAATGGGGTTTAATTGATGTCATGGAGGAAGAAGATGATTTCGACGAAAGAATGTTAGAAAAATTTGGATCCTCTGAAGATGATGAGGATGAGTTAAACGCGATACCTTTTAGAAGTTACCTTGAAACTCTTCCTAAAGAAGAGATTCAAAAATCTAAAAACATTGTAAAAGTAATTACAGCTGAAGGAACCATAATGGGTGGAGATGTAATGTTAGGGGTTGCAGGTTCTGATGGAATCGTTGAGATGATCAAAGACGCACATGAGGATGAAAATACCAAAGCAATAGTTCTAAGAGTTAACTCCCCAGGGGGTTCGGTTGTGGCCTCTGACTATATAAGATGGGAAATTGAAAAAGCACAAGAAAAAGGAATTCCAGTAGTAGTGTCAATGGGTTCGCTTGCAGCTTCAGGGGGATACTGGATTTCATCTCTTGCAGATAAGATCTATGCTGAAAGTGACACCATAACTGGCTCAATTGGGGTGTTTGGGACATCATTTAGTGTTGAAAACATCTACGATTGGTTAGGCATTAATTTAGATGGATACTCTACAACAAAATGGGGCGCATTTGACCCAATAAGACAGGATTGGCCACAAGACTATGAAGATACCGTCCGATCAGGCATAAATTCTATCTATGTAAAATTTACTACTCAAACTTCGATCGATAGAAATATCCCGCTTGAGACTGTTAGAGAAATTGCCAAAGGAAGAGTTTACTCTGGAGAAAGAGCTCTAGAGTTGGGCTTGGTTGATGAAATTGGTGTCACTAAAGATGCAATTGAGTATGTTGTGGGGTTAGCTGAGTTAGAGGACTACAAAGTTGTGTATGCAAAACCACCAGCAGCAAACTCAACAGGTTTTACAATTGCAATTCGAAATTTCATTGAATCTATGAGAAATATATTCTTTGGTAAACCGTATCAGGAAAAAGATCCTATGGAAAATATCCAAGTTTACTGTTTTGAATGTACAGTAGGATCTTAAGTAATTTTTAATTTTTTCAGAAATTTAGCAACCATCTGTTTGGATGGTTGTTTCCTTTCTGCATACAAAAATTTATCAAGCTCTACTACTGTTTGCTTAATTGAATAAAAATCCTTCCTTACAAATATCTTTAAGTATTCAATTGCATCCCCGCTCAATTGGATGTCCAATTTAGTTGATATAAATGCAATTGCTTCGACAATATCACTCTCACTTAAAGGTTTTATCGTAAATGAATTCATTTGAGCAAATCTTGACTGCAAATCAGGAAACACATCGATATCCCTAAGGGTAGTGCTGCTAGTCAACACCAATTTGGTATTTTTGCCTTTGCAGGCATTAATTAAATTAAAAATCTGTACCTGAATTTCGTGGTTACATTTATCAATATTATCTAAGCATAGTAAGAATGAATCTTCCAAACTTTCAAAATTATTATCAGCTGAGCTAAGTTTTGAAGCATCTATATATAGAGATGGCTTACCCTTAGATTGAACCTCATTTAGTATTGAGTTAAGCAGGAAGGTTTTTCCAGAGGAGCTATTTCCAACTAAAAAAATATGTTCAGATTTAGGATCCTCAATTAGTTGTTGAATTTGCGATTTGAGTATTTGATTTTCAAAGGAGAAAAAAAAGTTGTCCAGTTTGGCATCGTAATCTCTTCCAAAGTCAAAAAAAACCTGTCTATTTGAAGTAATATTCTTCACTCTTGCCACCTAAATTCACTTAACATTTTTTCTGCTTCTGTTTTACTTAGATAAGTTTCATACTCTAATTCAATATATTTGCTGTTTAAACTTTTAAATGAGAATGATATCACTTCATTTCTGCTAGCCAAGAAGCCTAAAAGATTTTCAACCATATCAGAATCTCTAAAAGGAATTTCAAGAATGAATTTATTTCTAATTATCTCTCTGCTTTTTGTAGATATTGAGATAATTTCATCTATCAAGAAGTCATGAAAGTCCAGAGATTCATTTTTGAATACACGTTTTGATACTGGAAAATTAATCTTCCATAAATCTGGGTTTTCTTTTTGTATTACTATCAAAACAAAGTCC
Source organism: uncultured SAR86 cluster bacterium (assembly GCA_902610995.1). Classification (GTDB taxonomy): domain Bacteria; phylum Pseudomonadota; class Gammaproteobacteria; order Magnimaribacterales; family TMED112; genus TMED112. The sequence goes on along the minus strand of CACLXU010000011.1, from coordinate 7,579 downwards.
AAACTTTCCTTTCCTGCTGCCGTTTTCAGGATTTCTTCGAACTCCGAGCGGTTAGGATATTCATATTTAATATTAATATTATGGTTCAAAGAAGAAATGAGTTTGAGCATCTCAAGCTGACTATCAAGTTGGCCCTGTTCTACTTCGTCTAATTGAGGCATAGAGACATCTGGGAAAAAAATATAAGCTTTCATGTCTCTTTTAATTACTGAAAAGGACAAATTATTGGCAATTAAGAAATTTTCAATTCTACTACGATCATACTTCATTTCTAAAAGTTTGATCTCATCAATAATTCTTACTTGGTACCCAATAAAAAACCTTTCGAATTCAAGATTCTCAAGAAGATCTAAGTCTTTTAAACTAACACCATATTTTTCAAGTATTTTTGTGTTGGAATTTTCTATTAGCTCTTGAATTTCAGAAATTTTTTCAAAGTCCTCATATATAAGAACGTATTTGTTTGATTCCTGACCAAAGCAATTCAAACTAAATACAAAAAAAATATATATAATTGCAAATAACCTGATTTTTTTCATTTAAAACTAAAGAATTAATAACTATTTTATGACAAAAAAAACTAATAACTACAAAGATTCTGGGGTAAATGTTCAAGAAGGACAAGATTTTATTAATGATATTAAAGATGAGCTCAATGATTTACAAAATAATTTTGCTATTGGCTCTATAGGTGGCTTTTCTGGATATATTGATCCTCCCAAAAATTATAAAGATCCAGTCTATGCTTTGGCGTGTGACGGGGTTGGCACAAAGTTAAGAATTGCATCTTCATTAGAGAATTACCAATCTATTGGGATTGATTTGGTAGCAATGTGCGTTAATGACTTGATTGTAAGTGGTGCAAAGCCAATTGCATTTCTGGATTACTATGGAGTTTCTAAGTTAGATCGTCAAATTGGTAGGCAAGTAATTTCAGGAATATTAAAAGGTTGTCAACTATCAGGCTGTGATCTTATTGGTGGAGAGACAGCTGAAATGCCAAATCACTATACTAATGGAAATTTTGATCTTGTTGGCTTTGCAATGGGAATAAATGAACGAAATAAGATTATTGATGGAAGCGGAGTAAAAGATGGGGATTGTATTTTGGCAATTCCTTCAAGTGGTTTTCATTCAAATGGGTTTTCTCTTCTTAACAAGATCCTCGAAGGCTATCAAGCTGACAAAATTGATCTTCTGCAGGAACTTTTAACTCCTACAAGAATTTATGTTTCCGAAGTCTTGGGTTTAATCAAAAATTTTACCATTAACTCAATGGCTCATATCACAGGTGGTGGGCTGGAGGAAAATTTGACCCGTGCAGTTCCTCATCCACTCAGTGTTGTCATACAGAGGGATGCTTGGGAGATGCCAAAGCTTTTCAAAAAGATCCAAAAACTTGGAAATATTTCCTCAAATGAAATGTTAAAAGTTTTTAATTGTGGCGTTGGTTTCTGCTTAATAGCTGATAAAGAAGTATCCGACCAAATTATTGCCGAATCTGAGGAGATTATTCAGATAGGCAATATCCAAAAAAATATGAATGAAAGATTCTTAATAAAGTGAAAATTGTAGTTTTTTTTTCTGGGTCAGGAACAAATCTTAAATCGATTATTGATGGGCAAACTAAATATGATTATGAAGTGATTGCTGCATTTACTAATAACCCACAAGCTGGGGGCATTGAATTTTGTTATCAACATAAAATAAAACTAAAAATAATAAACCATAAAAATTACCAAGATAGAGAAATATTTGATCAGAAAATTCATGCGTTTCTTGAAGAGATGAGTCCTGATTTTATTATCCTTGCAGGGTTTATGAGGATATTGGGGGACTCCATAATCAGCAACTGGGAGGGACAGATAATAAATATTCATCCCTCTTTATTGCCAAAATACCCTGGATTGAATACTCATAAAAGAGCGCTAGATTCAGCCGATAAAGTTCATGGCACTACCATTCACTATGTCACTTCTGAACTGGATTGCGGGCCAATTATCAGACAAGAGCAGATCAATATTGAACCAAATGATGATGAGAATACTCTAATGGAAAGAATTAAAAAAATTGAAAACTTGATTTATCCAGAAGAGATATCAAAACTAAAAATATGAAGTATATTTTATCGTTATTTTTCACAGGCTTTATTTCTGCTGAGACTTTTAAAAGCTGGGAGGCTGATTTTGAATTTACACACTTTGAGTATGGTAAATTTAAAATGCAAAGAGAGTTTATTAGTCAAGGCAACAAAATATCTACTGGTTTTAAACTGCGCCCATTACTAATCTTTGAGTATTCACAAAAATCATCTTTAGTTATTCGTGAAAATAGGGTTTTCTCAGTTGAAACAAATGTAAAGAATAATGTTCCTGGCGATCATCCAAAATCTTTCAAAGTTAAATTTTCTGAAAACCAAGTATCTTCTGAGCAGCTGAATTTTTCTATAGAAAAAAATGAACGTATATTGGATCAGCTTGGAAGTGATGTGCAAATGAGGATCAATGCAAAAAATGGGATAGAAAACTATACCTTGAATGTCATTGATAATGATAAGGGCAATATAGTGAAAAGACTTTATCAAACATTAGGCAATGAAGTCGTCAAAACAAATTTTGGGTCGTTTGATACTATAAAAGTTAGCGCCTCATCTCCAGAATCGTCAGAGATCATTTATTTTCTTGCCCCGGAATTGGATTACTTTGTCATCCAAAGTTATGTTCAATTAAGGAATGGGAAAAGAAATACCTTGAAAATTATTGATAAGCCTAAGTTTTTGGAAGAGTGACTCCTCTTTGCCCTTGGTATTTGCCACCTCTATCTTTATAACTTGTTTTGCAAATTTCGTCTGACTCAAAAAATATCATCTGAGCTACCCCTTCATTGGCATAAATCTTTGCAGGTAAATTAGTGGTATTAGAGAATTCTAGGGTAACATGCCCCTCCCATTCTGGCTCTAATGGGGTGACGTTTACAATTATTCCACATCTTGCGTAGGTTGATTTACCAAGACATAGAGTTAAAACTGAACGTGGTATTTTGAAATATTCTATTGTTCTGGCTAATGCAAACGAATTTGGAGGAATGATGCACTCATCTGCAACTACATCTACGAAACTTTTGCTATCAAATGACTTTGGGTCGACTATTGAAGAATAGGTATTAGTAAAGATCTTAAATTCATTTGCACACCTTACATCATAGCCATAACTAGAAACACCATAAGAAATAATCTTATTTCCACTTGCTTCTCTTACCTGTTCCTCAAGAAATGGAGTAATGAGTTCATGCTTTTTAGACTGCTCAATTATCCAGTTGTCTGATTTGATGCTCATTAGTCAATCTTTCTTCTGCCGCTGATAGCTCTACCTAAAGTTGTATTATCAACATATTCTAATTCACCACCCATTGGAACACCATACGCAATCCTAGTTACCAAAACTATATCTGTAGAAATTTGATCTTTGATGTAATAGGAAGTTGCATCTCCCTCAATGGTTGGGCTAGTAGCTATTATGAGTTCTTTTGTTTTATTTGATTCAATTAATTCAACGAGCTTTGGAATTCCTAATTCATTGGGGCCAATGCCGTCAATGGGAGATAGCCTGCCCATTAAAACAAAATACTTTCCCTTAAAAGAACCAGACTTTTCAATAGCAATTATATCTGATGGGTTTTCAACTACGCATAGCAAACTACTATCTCTTCTATCATCCGAACATATCTTGCAAATGGTGCTTTCAGTTAAATCCCTGCATACCTGACAATTTCTTATTTCATTCACTGCCCTATCAATAATCAGTGAAAGTTTTTTTGCACCTTCTCGATTTTTTTCCAGTAAATGAAATGCCATCCTTTGTGCTGTCTTGTCCCCAACTCCAGGCAAAATTTTTAATGAATTAATTAGAGTTTCTAATAATGGTTCTTCATTCTTCATGATCGATTACATTTACTTTTGATTCATCTATATTGGCATTAAAACTCTCATTCAGGTTTATTACCAATGAACTCGACAAGACATCTCTTTTAAAATCTTCAATAGCTTGTTTTCTTTTTTTTTGCCACTCTAAAGATGGGGTATTTTTAATTTCTGTTTCTTCTTTAATCTCAACCTGCTCTACATCATAGCCTATATTTTTCAAAGATAATTTTAGATCATCAAGATGATTTTCATTGACATTGTCTGTAAAGATATTTGATCCATGGAATATGACTTTTTTTTCTTCTACTTTTTTTAATTGCAAGTTTGCAAACAAAGCTCTAGATTGGCCTTCAAGATCGAGATCATCAAAAATATTCAACCAATTTTCAGTAGTCAGCTTAACTAAGCCTTGGCCTACAGATTTGGTTTCGTGACTTATCTCTTCCTCTTCTGTGTGATTGACTTTAACAGGTTTTGTCGTTCTTGATATATCTAAACTATCGTTTTTTTTTATTTCTTTATTATCTTTTTTTTTAAAAGATAAGCACCTCAATGCAGCAATATCGAAGTTTTCTCTCCAACTATCTGTTTGTTTGGCATCAACCAAACCGTTTGAGAAAAATTGGTAAAACAAATTCATATCTTGATTTAGTCCAGAAGATTCTTTAACGGTGTTTATTATCTGTTCATGTAAAAATTTTAACGCTCTAGCAAAAAGTATCTCGTAATTCACATCGAGACTTCTATACCTTTCAAGTTCAACAATAACTTCTTCAGCAGAATCAGATAAAATTAACTCAAATAATTTTGATGTCGATGAAATATCAAGAACACCATGAAGTTTTGAAACTTCAGACTCTGTAAGGTTTCCATCACAATGAGATATAGCTTGGTCTGCCAATGTAAGTGAATCTCTTACAGATCCTTTAGCAAGTTCCACTATTAAATCTGTTGATCTCTGGTCAGCAGATACTTTTTCATTCTGAAAAATTCTGGACAAGTTTTCTGCAATAACGTCATCTGAAACTAATCGCAGGTTAAACTGAAGACATCTTGAAATAATTGTCTTAGGTATTTTATGAGATTCTGTTGTTGCCATAATAAATATTACATGAGGTGGTGGCTCCTCCAGTGTCTTTAGCAAAGCATTGAAACTTTGAATGGATAGCATGTGTACTTCGTCAATTAAATATATCTTATATTTTCCAGAGGATGGCCTATATTGCACAGACTCAAGCAAATCTCTCATGTCATCTACACCAGTTCTTGAAGCTGCATCGATTTCAATTAAATCAAGGTGTGCATTATTTTGAACTTCCTCACAAACGGTACAAACACCACAGGCATCGCCTTTCTCAGAATTATAGTTGGTACAATTCAGAGATTTTGCAAATAACCTTCCGAGAGTCGTTTTCCCAACACCCCTAGTTCCTGAAAAAATATATCCATTATGAAAACTTTCTTTTTTAATAATATTTCTTAATGCATTGACTGCATTGTCTTGCCCTATAACATCAGAAAAAAAGTTAGGCCTGTATCTATTCGCTAGCGTCATTGGATAAATTCGTAAATGCAGACTTAATTATTTCATAATTAAATCCTCTGTTGGATAAAAATCTAGAAATCTTTTCTCTTTCTTTGAAGTCAATTTCAGTAGAGCGCAGTTTTTTTGAAATTTGGTATTCACATATTTTTTGCCAATTAATATTGTGTGACTCGAAATCATACTCAGACGAAGAAACATTTTTACTGTTTAAGTACATTTCTATGTATTTTGGACCATACCCTTGAGAACTTTTCTGTTTAATTGCTGCAGCCGCAAAACGTGCATCACTCAATAAGTTTTGGTCTTTCAGCTTTTGAATAGTTTTTTCTAATTCTGCTTTATCGAGGTCTTTAAGCCTGTTTTCAAGCTTCTGCTTTAGCTCATAAACAGAATGTTCTCTTCTTGATAGAAGGTCTAAAGCTTTATTCCATGGGTTAGTGTCTGACACATACTAATTATAAGGCACAACTCTTGATCTGCCAGCTGAACGAATAATCCTTACTTTATCACCAACTCTAAAATTAATTTCAGGATTGGATGATCTTTCTTGAACAATAGAAATCTCCTTTTCGTTAGCTTCTAGTTTTATTACCAACTCAATGCCCTCCTTTCTTGAGATCTTTTCTCCAACCTCAGAGCCTACAACTGAGCCAATTAAACCGCCTACTATGGCACCGACTTGAGAAGATGTTTCGCCATCTCCATCAGCGGATCTTTCTCCAGCACCTGAACCAACTATTGCACCAAGAACCGTCCCAGAAGCTGTGCCGACATCTCTATCACCCTCAATAGTAACTGCCTGGACGCTCATTACAGTTCCTGTTTGCACAAATTGTGGCTTACCTGCAGCATCTCTAGCAACAACGTCTGCTTGAAATCCACCAGTAGCGCATCCAGCTAAAAGAAATACGAAAGTTAAGGATATTATTATTTTATTCATAATGGTTTGACTTACTTAATAATGGAAAAGTTCCATCATGTAATTTAAATATATCCTCTATCTTACAATTCAATACAGTAGCAATCTTTATCGATAAAACTGTTGAAGGAACATATCTTCCATTTTCAATTGCATTAATGCTCTTTCTTGATACCTGAACAGCTTCAGCTAAATTAGCTTGAGTTATTCCAGCTTCTTTTCTTTTCTTTGTAAGAAGAACTACTAAATCTTTATGATTTCTACTCATGTAACCTATACTACTCATTATTTTCATAAAAATCAAAATAATGAGAAGTTTACGTTACTTTAATTAAAAAAATTCTTGATTTTTTAAAAATAGGCTCTAAATTATCCAGTGTTGGTGCTCGGGTGAGGCCAACAAAAATTTAACTAGTCGCTTTAAGGAGGACTATTATGTTAATTAATTTTACTGATCCTATGTTTTCAAACCGTGTGTTAGGTTTTGAAAATCTCGTAGATAGGCTTGAGAGAATCTCAAATGAATCTCAGTCTAGTTATCCACCCTATAATATTTACAGGGATGGTCTAAAGTTCCAAATAGAGGTTGCTCTAGCAGGAATTGATAAAAAAGATGTAGAAATCGAATTATGTGACAGTGTCTTAACGGTGTCATATGGTGGACCTGAGGAAGGTTCAGAAAACGACACTTTACATCGTGGAATAGCAAAAAGAGCTTTTAAGCTCAAATTTACTCTAGCAGAGGATCTTGAGGTAGTGGGAGCAACATCTAAGAATGGTTTATTGAAAATAGATCTTGAAAAGATATTGCCAGATCACAAGAAACCTAGAGTTATCAATATAAAATAAATCCTGTGGGCGACGCATGTCGCCCATTTTTAAAATATGAAATTTCTAAGATCATTTTTAATCATTTTTTCTCTTTCAGCAGTGTCTGAAGCAGTAAAAACAGATCATGCTGAAATTTCTATAATTGGAAATAACAATATCATTTCGAAGCCAGGTATTATTGATCTTGGTTATAAGTTTAAATTTACTCCTGGATGGCATACATACTGGATTAACCCTGGTGATTCTGGGGGCCCACCAACATTCAGTTCTACAAAATCTGATGGTTGGGAAATTGATGAAAACAAATGGCCTGGTCCTGAGAAAATAGAATACCCTCCCCTAATGACATACGGATATGTCA
>CACLXU010000010.1 GCA_902610995.1 uncultured SAR86 cluster bacterium | reverse complement strand
ATTATTTTGTGGAATACCTTAACTCTATTCTTTTTAAACCAACCTTGGTTTACTTCTAAAGCATATTTTATTGATTCTGAATTAGAACATACTGAGCTGGTACTTAATGGCTCCAACCTTTTGATCTCTCTGATTAGAAAATTTTGATCTAAATATGCAACAGATAGCGGGATTTTAGTATCTTTCATCCACATACATTTTCTAGATATATCTGACCAGATAAATAGCATGCCAGAGTTTTCTGAAAGATAATCCCTATTCATTAGTCCAGCTGCTCTTTCAATGTCAGATTCAGCAATTTCAACGGAAAGTTTTGCACCATTTATGGATATGTTTTCAGAAAAAATTAATGAGCTAAGAAATAAGTTTACGAGCAGTAGCAATAGTGTTTTCATAATCTTTTGAATTAAATATTGCAGAGCCCATCACAAACGCATCTGCACCAGCATCACTTATTTCTTTAATATTATCTAAATTCACACCCCCATCAACCTCAAGGCGTATTTCTTTGCCTGTTTGATCAATCATTTTTCGTAGTTTTTTTATTTTTTGCATTACTTTCGAAATAAACTTTTGTCCACCAAAACCTGGATTCACTGACATCAAAAGGACTAAATCTAACTCTTCTAGTAAATCTTCAATCAGAGATAGAGGGCTTCCTGGGTTGAGTACTAGACCAGCCTTACATCCATAATCTTTTATTTTCTGAATTGATCTGTGTACATGATTGCTTGCTTCAGGATGGAATGATATTAAGTCAGCACCACTTTCAGCAAACCTTTCAATCAAGTCATCAACAGGTTCTACCATTAAGTGAACATCTATAAAGGCTTCTACACCAAAATCACGTAATGACTTACATACCATAGGTCCGATTGTTAGATTGGGAACATAATGATTATCCATAACGTCAAAGTGTATCCAATCAGCACCTGCGTTTATGACTTGATTTACCTCATCTCCCAACATTGCAAAGTTTGCTGAAAGAATAGAGGGCGCAATAATTTTACTCATGATTTATATTATTTAATGATTCAATGGTTCCAACATGATAACAATTAAAGTCTATTTCCTCTGCAAGCAAATTTCCATCAATTGCTTTAAGCTTAAGATAATCTTGCCAGTAATCAAACTCATCATGACAAACCTCTAAAATATCAGATTTTTTTACAATACTTATTCCAATAAATCGATAGGTTTTATCTGCGCCTACTTTAACTTTGCCATCTTCAATATCAAAGTCACCGTTTTTGTCTTTACAAACAAAAACTCTTGAAGAGCTATTACTTATAAATTTTTTATAATCTTCTTCTAGGAAATTATCAGTATTGATTACCAATATAGGATCATCATTAAGTAATGAAGCTGCTTGTTTAAGCCCACCACCTGTTCCAAGGATTTTATCTTCTCTGCTGAATTGAATATCAAGACCCTGGTACTTTTCAGAGACATGATCCTCAATTAATTCAGGCAAATAGTGAGTGTTAATTATAATTTTTCCTATACCTGCTTTAGACAAACTCTCAATATGATAATCAATGAGATTCTTTCCTCTTACCTTAAGGAGTGGTTTTGGGATATCTTTAGTTAAAGGTAGGAGCCTTCTTCCAAATCCAGCTGCAAGTATTACTGCGTTCATATTAACTTTTTTATAATATCTCTTTCTATATTCATGTTTATCATATCTAGAGCAAAGACTAGTCTTTTCAGAAACTTTTCTAAATCATTTTTTCTGTTATGGAGTTTTCCTTCATTAAAATAGTTTATAAAAGTACCAATTATCCTCATACACCTGTGTGCAAGTGCAGTATAAATGTAATTATAAATTTTTTCTTTTTCTAAGAAGTCATTTTCTTGAACAAATGCCTCAACTGATGTCTGAATAATTTTTTCATCATAATAGTTTTCATGATCATAAAATAGAGAGGCTAAATCTATACCCACCGGTCCCACATGTAAATCTTGAAAATCAATTAAATAAATTTTGTCATTCTTTTTTATCATATTTCTTCGTTCAAAATCTGAGTGTGACGGAACTTGTGGTTGTAAAGATAATGCATCCACAAGATGTCTTCGCATAGTTTGCAGATTTGATCTTTCCTTTTCATCTATTTTTTTATCTTTATAAATAAATACATTTAAAAATGATTCTGTTTGAGATAGCAGTTCGTTGTAGGAAATTTTAGACAAGGTTTCGGTTGGGAGCAGGTAAATTTTTTTTAATTCCATAAGTATATTTTTGAAAAAAGTATCTAAATTACTTATTTCACATATATCTAAGACTTCTTTACCAAGGTCTTCCAGCAATATATACGATAAGTCATCTGAGAACCCATGAATTGTTGGACAATTTATATTTGCAGATTTAAACAATTTGTTCACATATAAAAATTTTGTTGCCGACTCTATATCCTTTTCACTGTCCATTATGATAAATGTCTCAGTTTCTAATTTAACTCTAAAATAATCTCTAGAACTTGCCTCTTTTCTTAATGGATAAATCTGAAAGTTATCTGGTGGAAGAACTGACTGTGCCCAGTCAATCAACTTTGGGCTTGGGGAAATCAATTATCTAAAACTATTTTTGGTACTGGATAAGCATCCTCTGGAACAAAGAAATCAGGCATTAATTCTGAGAAAGGGTAATCAGCATACTTTTTAAAGTCAGTCACACCATGTTCAGCCAACAAAGAGTCATCAATGGCAAAATTTCCAGTGTATAAATCCTTTTCCTTATTTAGTATGACATAAGCAGCATCTGCCATGATCTCAGGACTACGTGATTTTTCAAACATTTCTTGACCCCCTAGTACATTCTTAACTGCAGCTGTCTTAATTGCTGTTCGTGGCCATAGAGCATTAACTCCAATCTTTCCTCTAAATTCGGCTGCCATACCCAACATAAACATGCTCATATTATATTTTGCAATGGTGTAAGCTACAGATCCCTGAAACCATTTTTCATTCATATCAAGAGGTGGGGATATGCTTAGTATATGTGGATTATCTGCCTTAAGGAGGTGGGGCACACAAGTTTTGCTCACAAGGAAAGTGCCTCTACCATTTATTGAGTGCATTAAATCATACCTTTTCATTTCAGTATTTAATGTTCCGGTAAGGCTAATTGCTGAAGCATTATTTATACAAATATCTATGCCTCCAAATTCGGAAATGGTTTTCTCAACTGCCTCAGATACACTTTCCTCAAATCTAATATCACATTGAAGTGGCAGAGCCTTTCCGCCAGCTTTTTCAATATCCTCAGCAGCTGTGAAAATTGTTCCCTCAAGCTTTGGATGAGGTTCTGTTGTTTTAGCAGCAATAGCAATATTTGCACCGTCTTTTGCAGCCTTCAAAGCTATTGACAGGCCAATACCTCTACTAGCCCCTGTTATGAATATTGTTTTACCTTGCAAACTCATTTTGAACTTAATCTAAAATTATGACTCTTACTACTATAATACAAACATATGCACAAAGTTAAAAAACTATTTTTATTTTTAATTCCGATCATCTGTGGGGACCTGGGAGCAGCTTGTGTTTCAAATGATCATAACAAAGTATTGATTGAGGAAGGTTCTCTTATTAACAAGGATCAACCTGAAATAAAATTTAAAAGTGCTGTTTTTGAATTAGATAAATATCTTCTGGAAGGTGTAACTTTTAATACATGTGAAGACGACTCATCTTGGGAAATTGCTGCAGATAAAGCTGTGCTTGAAGATGATGTTCTGTCTATTAGTAATGCAAAAGTGAAACTATATAACATTCCCATATTTTGGCTTGGAAATATCTCATTAGATAAGGATAAAGAAATAAATATTCCGAATTTTGGGATCACAGACTCAAATTTTGATTTTAGTTATAAATTTGAAGGAGGTAACGAAAATGCAATGTTTACTCTTGAGCCAATTTATACAAAATCAAAATTTGGAGTTTCCCTAAAAGCAAAATTTGATGACGGAGAGAACAAAACAAGTTTTCAATCTTTTGCAATTGATGACAATGAATCGTCATGGGTGTTTAGAATAAATTCATTAGTTAAAATTACAGAAGATTTAGAGCTTACGGTAGATTATGCTGACTTAAGTGGAAACAGCCTAATTGAAAATTACGGATATAAGTTTTTAGACATTAATAGAAGGACATTAGACCTTGAGAAAAATTTAAAGCTCTCATGGCACCTTAATAATCGACTGATATTAATAGGCCAAGAATCGTTTGAAAACCTTAATTTGCCAAGGCCAGTAACACATACAAAAAACTTTATTAAATATAGTAGTTTCTATAATTTAGATAACTGGAAAGTTCGAAGAATAACAGAAGTTTCAAATTTCAAAATAAAAAATAATGTAACTCTTCTTAAGAAGATATCTCCACCAAATGAAGGAGCAGATTTTCCCTATTTTGTCTATCAGGATGTTGAGCGAAAAAATAGAAGAATTTCCTTTTCAAACAATAGTTTGTTTACAGGGCTGAATTCTAAACTTGATGTAGAGATTCTTTGGAAAGAATACAAAATTAAAAATCAAATAGATTCAAAAAATATATCACATGGAGCTTTCCAAATAAGGCAAATTTTTAAACCAACTTATAACCTAAGCTTAGGTTATATCTGGTCAAGCTTTAAAGATGATGGAGAGATACCATTGCTTGATAGTTTTCCAAAAAGTCAAAATCCAGAAAATAACATTTCAATGTCTCCATGGTATGGTGATGATAGATCAGGAAATCAGAGAAAAGTCTTCATTTACTATACTAATAGCTTCGGAGGAATCGATTTTTCTGTCTCCACGAATCTATACGAAGATTACTTCTTTTCTAACCTAAACTCAGAACTACAAAAATACTTTGAAAAAGATCCAATCTTTTACTCTTTTAAAAAATCTTTTGGTGATTCAGAAATATCAGCGGAGGGAAATTATAATTATAAAGACAACTCAATGACATCTTCTACATTTGAATTCCAAAATACAAATGAGAGTAGAGAATTTTCTCTCAGTAAAAAAAGGTATCTTAATACTAGTTTTCCATTGAATGACCTTGATAATTACGTACTTAAGTTTAGCCAAAGATTTGATAACTTTACTTTTTTTGCTAGGACACAGTACTCTGTTGAAAATAAAAGTGTAAATGAAAACATTGTTGGTGCTGAGTGGTACAAAGATTGTTTTAAGTTTAGATTAGCATTTGAGCGTGCAAGATTTTTTCCTTTCACTGAGGCAGATTATTCAAAAGGGAATTATTTTGATCAAATATATTTGACTAATCCAATACTAAAAAATAACCTTAGCTTTGAGTTTGAGCTAATTGGACTGACAAATCCACTCAAACCTATAAATACATTAATTCAAAATGGACTTTTTAATTAAAATATTAATTCCTTTGTTTGCTGCATTTATTTTGCAGGCAAATAGCCTAGACCGTGTGGCCGTAATCGTGAATGATGGAGTAGTTCTTGAGTCAGAAATCAATCAGAAAATTACAGATATAGAAAAGGCTAGCGCTCTAAATGGGGAGAAACTACCGTCAAAAGATGAGATTAGAAATAAAGTAATTGAAGAGCTAATCCTTGAAGAGTTGCAACTGCAGGTAGCTGATCAGGTTGGAATTAAAATCAGTGATGAAGAACTAAATGTGACTTTGAAAAGACTGGCACAGCAGAGTGATCTTGACCTTGAGTCATTTATTAAATTTGTGGAGGATCAAGGAGACTCCTATGAGCAGGTAAGAGAGAATGTTAAGCGAACCATGAAAATTCAAAGAGTCCAGCAAGGCAGGATTCAAAATAAGATACAGATTACCAGAGAGGAATTAAATAACTTCTTAAATACTGAAGAGGCGAAATCTCAACTTGGACCTGAGCTTGGTGTTAAGCAAATATTGGTGAGAAATAATTCTGATAAAAATATTGATGAAGTTTATCAAACTGCTAAACAACAAATTGAAGCAGGAATAAATCCAACTGAAGTTTTTAAAAACTTGTCTGAAGATCAGAACGGTGGGGATCTTGGTTACAGAAACATAACTAAGTTTCCTGGGGTTTTTCAAGATCCAATTAATGAATTAGAAATAGGAGAATTTTCTGAAGTTATTGAGACTGGTGCTGGAAAACATATTCTATATTTAGATGATAAAAGGGGGCCGATGGTCACTTTTGAAAAGCAATGGGAAGTAAGGCATATTCTTTTGATACCGAACAGAATAAGAGATGAAAATGATAGTGAGGACGCTATTACAGAAATCAGAAATAGAATAATCTCTGGGGAGTCTTTTGGTGAACTGGCTAGAGAATTTTCAGATGATCCAGGATCAAAGCAAGAAGGTGGACGTCTTGATTGGGCACCTGAGGGTACATATGCACCAGAATTTGAAAAAGTGATGACAGAATCAAGTGAAAATCAGATATCTGAACCATTTCTTACACAATTTGGTTGGCATATACTCGAAGTTACAGGTATAAGAGTTGTCGATAAAACTAATGAAAGAATGGAAGACCAAGCTTTTTCTTACTTGTTCAACAGAAAATTTCAGGAAGAGCTTGAAACTGACCTTCAAGAACTTAGAGCAGAAGCTTTTGTAGAAATAAAAGAATCTTGAGATTTAATAAGAATATTGCAGTTTCACTAGGCGATCCCTCAGGTATTGGAACTGAGGTATTTATTAAGGCTATTTCTGAAACTGACTTAAAGAACTCTCTTGATCAAATAACAATCTTTTCTGATCCAATTGTGATAGAGAATATGCTTGAAAGATTATCAATAAATATTGAAATTAATTTATTGTCCAAAGAACAATCAAATAAGCAAAATTGTTTTAATACAGTTATAGCTGAAAAGTGTGATAAATATACTTTAGGAAGCCCATCGTCAGATAACGCTAGTTACATTCTTTCAAATTTAGAGGCTGCATCAAAGTTTGCAAATGATAACAATGCAAACCTTGTGACAGGACCAATAAATAAGAGCGTAATTTCTTCAGTTTTTTCAAATTTTTCTGGCCATACTGATTTTCTAAAAAAACAATTTCTATGTGAAGAGGTTTTAATGGTCTTAAGCAACCCAAAATTAAGAGTTGGTCTTGTAACTACACATATACCACATGCAAAAGTACATAAATCAATTTCTGTAGACAAAATAGTTAAAAAAGGCATTCTTTTTGCAAATGGATTACAACAAAACTTCGGTATCTCTCATCCAAAAATTTGTGTTCTAAGCTTGAATCCTCATTCTGGAGAGCAAGGTTTAATTGGTGATGAAGAAATTGAAATAATATCACCAGCAGTGGATATGCTTTGTAATAAAAATGTTAATGCTTTTGGCCCTCTACCAGCTGATACAGCATTTCTTAGAAATGAATTTGATGGATTTCTTTCAATGTATCATGATCAGGGACTTCCAGTAGTAAAAACAGTTGATTTCCATAAGACAATCAACTCAACATTAGGTCTGCCGTTTCTTCGAACATCTGTTGATCACGGTACAGCAGAGGATATTGCAGATAAACTGATTGCAAATCATCAAAGTATGTTGGAAGCTATTAAAGTAGCTGGAAATGTACACTAATTTTAAAAAATCTTTAGGTCAGAATTTTCTTAAAGATGAGCACTATATTCAAAAGATTGTTGATTGTGTGCATTATGATGATATTTCAAATTTTCTAGAAATAGGCCCTGGAGATGGCCAGCTTTCTGAAAAAATTATACAACTAAATCAACCCATCAAATTAATAGAGATTGATCAAAACCTTAATCAGATACTTAATAGCAGGTTCTCTAAGTATAAAAATGTTGATGTTATAAATGATGATGTTTTGAAGCTGGATTTAAAGCTTTTATCCAATAGCAATACAATTATTTTAGGCAACTTGCCTTATAACATTTCATCCCAAATTATATTTAAGGTACTAGAGTCTAATATCGAGTATAAATATGCTATTTTTTTAATTCAAAAGGAGCTAGCTGATCGTTTTATACCCAAAGAAAATAAATCAACAAAGCTCTCCTTGCAATCAAATTATTTTGCTGATCTTGAAAAAATTTTTGATATTCCACCAGATGCTTTTTACCCAGTTCCCAAGGTTAATTCCACATTAGTAAAGATTACACCTAACAGGAAGAAATATAATCTAACTGAGTACAACAAGCTTAAGGCAATCCTCTCTGCCTGTTTTGCAAATCCAAGAAAACAATTGGCATCTCCATTAAAAAAAATTTTTCCTTCAATGCCCTCTTTTAGCTTTAGCCTTACAAACCGTCCAGAGGACCTTGCTCTAGATCATTATTTTGAAATACTTAGTAAATATGAAAAATAAGCCTACCTTTGTAATTGGTGACATTCAGGGTTGTTACTCCGAATTCAGGAGACTACTAAAAATCATTGATCCTATGAAAAAAAATAAAATCTTCTGTGTGGGAGATCTTGTTAATAGAGGTCCATATTCAGAAAGGGTTGTGGATTATGTTTTGAACAATAAGATTAAAAGTGTTTTAGGAAATCATGATCTACATATGATGGCAATGATTCTTGGAGTGCATAAAAAGAATGACAATAAACACACGCTGCAAAAAATCTTAGGGAAAAATAAGTCTATTAAGATATTTGAGTATTTTCTAAAATTTCCCTTTGCAAAACTAATAGTTTCAAATGAATCAAAATCACTAATTACTCATGCTGGTGTTTTGCCATCATGGTCATTAAATAATGTACTGTCAGCTAATGAAGAGCTTACTGAAGCTTTAAAATCAGATCCAGAAAAATTTCTCTCAAATATGTATAGTGATAGAAGGAAAGATATTTCAAAATCAACAAATAAAAGAAACCGCGCAAGATTTCTAGTTAATGTTTTTACAAGAATGCGATTTATTACCAAAGATAATAAATTAGATTTGCAAACGAAAGTAAAAACTTCATCCAGAGAAAAATATAAACCATGGTTCGTTTATGAGCACCGCTGTTTGGATGATGTTGATAATATTGTCTTTGGACATTGGGCTGCTCTAAATGGCGTTACAAATCATAATTTTATTAAAGGAGTAGACTTAGGCTGTGTTTGGGGAGGATCGCTTGCAGCAATCAATTTAAACGATAAGTCGATTATTACAGTTGAATCAGAATTATGAAAATCTATAAAGTTGGAGGATCAGTAAGGGATAAGATTCTAGGAAAATCAGCACAAGATAATGATTATGTTGTCGTTGGCGCAACTGTCAAAGAAATGCTGGAACAAGGCTATAAGCAAGTTGGTAAAGATTTTCCTGTCTTTCTTCATCCAGAAACAAATGAAGAGTACGCTTTGGCAAGAAAGGAGAGAAAAATTAGCTTAGGGCACAAGGGGTTTGATTTTAATTTTGAAAAAGATGTAACTCTTGAAGAGGATTTATATCGAAGAGACTTAACCATAAATGCTATTGCTGAAGATGAGGATGGAAATTTAATAGATCCTTTTAATGGACTTGAAGATATAAAAAGAAAAAAATTAAAGGCAGTATCAAAAGCATTTTCAGAGGACCCATTAAGAGCATTAAGAGTTGCAAGATTTATGTCTCAATTAGATGGATTTACTTTACATTCAGATACTGAAGACGAGTTAATAAAAATTTCAGAAAGGAAGGAACTTTATAATTTATCAAGAGAGCGGGTGTGGGAAGAAGTGACCAAAGCACTTCATCATGACTTCTTAAAATTTCTTAAAGTTATTAAGAAATATAAACTAAAAGAACCTTGGTTCTCAAACCTTGATAACGTTCCCAAAGAAATCCCTATTTCAATTCATAAAGAGAATATGTGGTGCTACGTCTCAAAATTAAATCATTATGATTTTGGAAGTGAGTTAATTCATAAGAAAACATTTAAAGTTTTTTTAGAGGCTTGGCAAAAACTTGATGAATTGAGTAACCCAAGAAATAAAGAGCAGTTAATAAGTACTTTAGGTGGCTTAAGTTCACCGAAGTTTAGCCAAATAATTAAAAATATTATTGGTTACCGAAATGATCCTGATGAATATCTTTCTATTTTAAGGGACTTTAATAATAAGGATTTTAGCTATCTTAATGACCTTAGTTCACAACAAACAATTCATGAAAAAAATAAATTTTGGAACGCCTTGATTGTAAAATATAATTTGCTTTAAAAAATGAACAAGAAAATATTTATATCTGGCGGCGCACAAAGGATTGGGAAAGCACTTGTTTATCACTTCCACAAAAAAGGTTGGGATATAATTTTTCAATACAGAAGCTCCAAAGAGCAATCAGACAAAATTACAGATGAGCTAAACAAAGAACGCTCTAAATCATGTATGGCTCTTCAGTGCGACTTTGATAATAAAGAGTCCTCTGAACAATTTAATGAAAAATTAGCGGGCTCAATAAAGAACCTACATGCTTTAATAAATAATGCTTCAACTTTTTATCCGAAATCACTTAAAGAATCTACAGAATTAGATTGGAACAGGCTCACGTCATCAAACCTTAAGCAACCCATATTTATAACTAAAACTTGCGTTGGTGAATTAGTCAAAAATAAGGGATCTATAGTCAATATTGCTGATATTCACGCTGAGCATGGGCTAGATAATTATTCTATATACACTGCAGCTAAAGCCGGTTTAATAAACTTTACAAAATCAATCGCTAAGGAATATGCCCCAGATTTGTTAGTAAATAGTGTCAGTCCAGGTGCAATTTTATGGGACGTGAATGAACCCTCAGA
The DNA here is from genome assembly GCA_902610995.1 of uncultured SAR86 cluster bacterium. GTDB lineage: Bacteria > Pseudomonadota > Gammaproteobacteria > Magnimaribacterales > TMED112 > TMED112. The sequence continues at coordinate 18,012 of CACLXU010000010.1, read as the reverse complement.
AGAAAAGAAAAAAGAGATCCTAAATTCTATTCCGTTAAAAAGAATAGGGAATGAACATGACATCGTATCAATTATTGATTTCTTGGTGTTAGAGAATAGTTATATGACGGGTAGAAATATAAATATTGATGGTGGTAAGTCATTAGGATGAATGAACAAGTAGTAGAGTTTGTAATTAGGGATAGAAAATTTGTTTTTAAAATTCCTTATAATGATTATGTTCCATTCAAAGAAGCAGAAGAAAAAATAATATCACTCATAGAAGAAATAAATCCTCCTGCTGAAAAATTAGATGCTGGTTTAGTTTATGCTGCTCTTCAGCTTGCGATAGAGAATAACAGGCTCTCTCAAAAAACTAAAAATGCGAGCAGTGATACTGAGCAGAGAATTGAAGAAATTTCTGAGAAACTAAATATATTCTTAAACCAACAATAATTTCTGAAAAATAGTATATTTATAGTATCTGAATCATTGGTTTTCAGAATTTACTCTAGAACCGATAATGTAAATTAAGGGAAGCAGATTTTATCAAGCTGTGCGTTACCTAAAAGGGAGGCCTTACTTGGTGAAAGAGCTACCCACCTGACCTAAGGGTTCAGGGTGACTGAGAGCTATGATTCAGATTCAACTCAAAAAACAAATTAGAGATCATTTTTTAAAGAGAAGGAATAGTCTGACAGCTAAGGCAGTAAGCGACTTTTCGAAACAGATCAATGAGAACATTGAATCTCAGGATTTATTTAAAAGTAGTCTCAATATTGGAACCTATATTTCCATAAAGAATGAGCCATTCATTGAGAGAAAAAGGGATAAAATTTATTCTTGCCCAAAGATTATTGGTAAAGAAATAGATTTCTTTAAGATACAAAAGAATTTTAATAAAGGGATATTTGGTATTCCTGAACCAACACCGAGTATCCCTGTTGATATTTTCAAATTGGATATAATTCTAATTCCTTTGGTTGCATTTAATAAAAAACTTGAAAGAATTGGATATGGGAAAGGTTTCTACGATAAATTTTTAGCCAGATTTAACAATGCTATTAAAAGGCCACATTTTTGGGGTATTGCTTATGATTTTCAAATAGTTGAGGAAATCTTTGGTGATAAGCTTGATATAAAACTGGATAAAGTTATAACTGAAACAAATATATATGAATAGCAAATATAATGCTGCACTCGGTGCTTATGAGAAGATTAAAAGTCTTGAGATAGATGATCTAAGAATAGGCATTGGCACAGGGTCTACAAGCGATATCTTTACCAGTAGCTTTCTCAAAGAACTTTCATCATCGATTGAAAAAATATATTCCAGCTCAGATAGAACAACTGATCATATCAAAAGAATAGGTCTTACAGCTGAAGATGCTATTCCAAAGGATAAGTCAATCGATGTTTATATCGATGGTGCTGATGAGGTTGATAAAGACCTTAACCTAATTAAGGGAGGCGGTGGAGCTCATACCAGAGAAAAAATGCTTGCGGATGCTAGTAAATATTTTATTTGCATAGTTGATGAGACAAAGATGGTTCAGCAATTAGGAAACTTTGGTATTCCAGTAGAAATAATGAGTTTTGGTTTTGAAAATACCATAAATAAACTTAAGACTTTTGGAAGCAAAATCGAAGTAAGAAACCAAAAATCTGAAACGGGAAATGTCATTATAGATCTGAAAGGAGTCATCATTGAAGAGCCTGATAAATTAGAGTCAGAAATTAAAAAAGTTACTGGGGTTATAGAAGTAGGGATATTCGCCAAAAATAAGCCTAACCTTTTAATCGTTGGTAACGATAAAACTTATAAGCCTATTGATTCTTCAATAGCTTGAACTATTGTCTGATTGTTTGGATCTGTTTTATGAGAAAAGCTTTTAACCTGGCCATTTGAAGAAATTAAGTATTTATGAAAATTCCATCTGGGTCTTTCTTTGGTTTCTTTGAAAAGTTTTTCAAAGAATGGATGTGTGTTTGCTGCTGTTACATTTGTAATTGAAAATAATGGAAAAGTAACATCAAACTGTGATTTACAGAATTCCTCAACTTGTGACTCTTCGTCAAACTCTTGATATAGAAAATTCCTTGATGGAAAACCTAATACTACAAATCCCTCAGATACGTACTTTCTGTATAATTCCTCCAGTTGCTCATATTGATAAGTGAATCCACATTTACTTGCAGTATTAACAACTAATATTGTCTTGCCTGAATATTCGCAAAGATTCTTATATTCTTTTTGATTCAGGACTTTGACTTCATTATCCAATAGGTCAGAGCAAGAAGCATTTGCTAAGCTCGATAAAAAAAGAAATATGTAAATTAAATACTTAACCACTTGGTGATATGCCCACTAATAATATTAAAAATATTGAGCATAGTACTATGAGTTCGAAGAAATCTCCATGTTTATCGTTCTGGAACATATTAAAAGTAAATTTCTCCGATAATGAAACCGCATGAAAAAAAGCCAGCCGCATAAATGGGATAGTTTTTTACAAAATATTTTAAGTTTTCTAAATAGCTTCTCATAACAAAAAAAGTGGGGCCGAAGCCCCAGGTCAGTCATGGGGGAGAGGAGAGACTGACTAAAAGATAATAATATTACCTAACTTTTTATAAATATCAATAGTTTTTATAAAATAATATAAATAATTTTTATATTATGGGATGATGTCTACTTTTGTGCCTTTCCGAACGAGGGAATACAATTCAATCACATCTTTATTTGACATCCTGATGCATCCTTTGGATGCTTTTACACCCAGCAGCCATTCTTCTGGTGTTCCATGTATGTATATGTATCGATTAAAAGAATCAACAGATCCTCCCTTATTTTTGCCTTCTTCAAGTCCCGTAAGCCAAAGTATTCTAGTTTGAATTACATCCTCTGAGACCTTTTGCTTAACATCAGAGTAAATTGGAAATATTTCGCCGTAGTACTGTCTACCGATAAATCTGCCTCCTATAGGCACTTCATCCCCTATCATAGACTTTATTTCATGCAATCCTAAAGGTGTCTGAAATGATCCTTCCTGGAAGCCTTCACCATACTTTGAGCTTGAAATTCTAAAGGATTTAATGATTGATTCAGAATCTTGTAAAGTTAAGGTCTGCTTAGATATGGATATTTTGATTTCTATTGAGTGCATTAAACCTGTAGCAAAAAGAGTCAGAAAAAAAAGAAACCTTACACTAGCCATTTGTAACAATTTTATTTTTTTGTAGGGCTGTTAACAATAAAATAATTATACAAATTACTAATAACGGATAATCGCCATATATTAAGTATGGCGTGTTTTTTTCATTTAACTTTATCTCCGCACTTACGGACCCAACAGCACCTCTTTTAAGGATTTTAGAAGATTCTTTTTTATTTGGACTTATAATTTGGGATATGCCATCAGTCGTTGATCGTGCAACCCACTTGTTTGATTCAACAGCTCTTGCTCTTGCCAACTTAAGGTGCTGTTCAGGCATGCTTTGTCCATACCAACTGTCATTGCTTGAATGAATGATAAAAGAGGTATCTTTTGCACGGTTTACAAATGTTGCATTGAAAGCAAGTTCCCAGCAAATGAGGCCTGACCAATAAGACTTTTTTTGCGTTAGTTTGCCCTTAGAAAGATTTGAATTTGGAATATTAAAAAACGCATTAAACTTAACAAGAAGTTTTCCAAATGGTTGAAATTCTCCAAAAGGAACAAGATTCCGTTTGTTATAAATATGATTATCTGCGGTATTCACTAGTGATGCAAACACTTGATCATTCGTCTTTGTAAAAAAACCTCCTATAACTGTTTTATTTTCAAATTGTTTCTTTATGCTGGTGTCATACCAAGCTACAGCTTCCGGCCAAACAACCAAATCATGGGCAGCTTCGTTTGTGAGAGCTATAATTTTTTCAACATCATTTATTCCTGGCTGAATAACAGTTAATTTTAATGATTTGCCATCAATTGTTTGATAATGTCCAGGTCCAAACAACATCAATATCATTAACGATGTTGAGAGCCCAAACTTGAGAAAAGGATTTCGTTCAAATAGAAGGCACGCAAACATGATAATAATAAAAGATGTTCCAGAAATACCTATAATTGGAAGAACTCCCCACAACTGATCAAAAATTATTCCAAGATTCAGCCAAGGGAATCCAGAAATCATCCATGACTTTATCCATTCAAGTAAGAAAAAGGTTGAAGGCAAAATTAGCCATCGATAACGATTATTTTTAAATAGAAATATGCTGGAAAAAAATAAACCTGAATATAATGACAAATATAAAATTAGCAGTGAGGTTATTAAAAAGCTAACTAAATTACCTGCTCCATAAAAATTAATGGCACTAAAAATCCAATAAACTGAAAAAGACCAAAAAATTATTCCTAACAGATAGCCAAATAGGAAATACTTCTTCAATTTACTCTAACGGTGATCTTTTTAATTTTTCTTTGATCTGCCGAGGTTACAACTAACTCAAGCTTTTCAAACTCTATAGCTTCGCCAACCTTCGGCATATGGCCAATCTCCTTAAGCATGAATCCTCCAAGACTTTCAGCTTCAGGACAATTTAGATTTACTTCGAAAAATTCCTCAAATTTCTCTCTCTCTAAGACTGAAGAAACAATGTATTCATTATCGTTAATTTTTATGATTTCATCGTTCTTTTCCTCATAGAACTCATCCTCTATCTCGCCAACTATTTCTTCCAAGATGTCTTCAATAGTAACTAAACCCACCATCATGCCATATTCATCAATAACAATAGCCAAATGTGCTTTATCTTTTTTAAACTCCTCAAGCATAGACGTGACTGACCTTGTTTCTGGAACAAATTTAACATCCCTAATATGATCAGAAAGAATAAATTTGTCAGAGGAGTTACCAACAATATCAATTAAATCCTTAACATGAAGAATCCCAGATACCTTATTTCCATCTTCTGCTAATACTGGATATCGAGAATGTCTTGTATCTTTAATAATTTCAATTATTTCATCTACATTTTGGTTAGAGTCTAAGAAAGAAATGCTAATCTTCGGGATCATAATTTCTTTAACAACAGTTTCTTCAATGTTAATTACATTCTCAATTATTTCTTTAATTTGCTCATCTTGTGGTTCGGATCCAGCAATCTCTTTAGTATCTCTTTTTAAAAAAAGGTTTTTGAATCTGTTAATGAAACTTTGTTGGTCTGGCTCTTCAGGCATTACGAGTATGGGTTACTAATTCCAATTTTTGATAAAAATTTAATTTCTTTTTGTTCCATTAATATAGCATCACTTTCTTTATCATGCATATAGCCAATGAGGTGCAGTAATGAATGAAAAAATAAATGTTGGAAATGATCCAAATTTTTCTTTTCATATTTTACTGATTCTTCTTGGAGAATTGGCATGCAAAAAATCACTTCTCCAATACATTTGTTTGTTTTAGAGAGATGCTCTTTTTCTGGAAAAGATAATACATTTGTTACCTTATTTTTGTTTCTAAATTCAAAGTTAATATTTTTCATTTCACTTTTTGTTGCAAAACCTACTTCTACATCTATCTTAGAAAGGCTAAATTCTTTGAAAAAAAGATCGAGGCTTTTCTCAATTTTTTGGAGATTATCTTTTACCAGTTTTGGCCCTTCGAAAAATTCAACTTTTATAGAATTATTCAAAATTATCATATGCTTGAACAATTTCTTGTACGAGGGAGTGTCTAATAACATCTTTCGCTCCAAACTTTGTAAACTTGATGGATTTAACATCTTTTAGAACTTCGATTGAATGCTTTAGTCCAGAAATTGTGCTCTTTGGTAGATCAATCTGGCTTAAATCTCCATTGACTACAGCTTTTGATCCAAAACCCAATCTTGTTAAGAACATTTTCATCTGCTCAATAGTTGTATTTTGACCTTCATCCATAATAATAAACGCCTCTCTGAGAGTTCTGCCTCTCATATATGCTAGTGGGGCAATCTCGATAACATCCCTTTCAACAAGCCTGTTAACTCTTTCTGCTCCAAGCATATCGTGTAAGGCGTCATAAAGAGGTCTAAGATATGGATCAATTTTTGAACTAAGATCTCCAGGTAAAAAACCCAAACGTTCACCAGCCTCCACAGCTGGTCTTACCAAAACTATTTTTCTAATTTTTTCTTTTAACAGATCGTCCACAGCACATGCAACTGCTAGAAAGGTTTTTCCTGTCCCTGAAGGTCCTATTCCAAAAGTTAGATCTGACTGCTTTATATTATTTAGATAATCATTTTGGTTTTTACCCCTAGCAGAAACAGTTACTCTTGGAGTTTTAATAAAAAGTGAGGTTGATTCATTCTGATCGGTTTCTTCAAATTTTGCTGAGTGAAGACTTAGATGAACAATGTCTGGCGTAATAGTAGAATTTAGTTCAAGTTTTTCCTTTAAATCGAAAAGTGCATTAACTCCTATATTTACGTCTTCTTTCTTTCCAGAAATACTAAATTCTGTTCCGTTCTGTTTTACTTTAATATGTAAAGCTTTCTCAATTTGTTTGAGGTTTTTATTTAGCTCGCCGCAAAGTATTAACAACCTATCTGGGCTTAAGTTTGAAAAATTTAAATTATGGCTATACAAAGTAATTAATTTCCTAATTCGCCTCTTAAGGAATTTGGTAAAGCTTCATTTATTTGAATATTAACTAATTGTCCAACTAAATCAATGTCATCATGTCTAAAATTGACCACTCTGTCACAAATAGATCTAGATTGTAATTGGCCTGGATCTTTTTTTGATCTACCCATTACCAGACACTCAATTTTTTTACCAACAAGTTTCCTACTATAGCCAAAAGCGTAACGTCTTAATGTTGCCTGAAGAATATCTAGCCTTTCCTTTTTTAATTCATGTGACACATCATCACTCATTTCTGAAGCTGGTGTATTTGGTCTTGCGCTATATATAAAACTATATGACTCATCAAACTTTACCTGATGAACTAAATCCATGGTATTTTGAAAATCTTCATCTGTTTCTCCTGGGAATCCGACGATGAAATCTGAAGAGAAACTCATATCTGTCCGAACCGATTTTATTTTTTCAATAAGGGATAAATATTTTTCTGCGGTATACCTTCTTCTCATTAATTTTAAAATTCTATCTGAACCACTCTGCACAGGCAGATGAACATGACTTACAAGTTCGGGCACCTCCCCATAAACATCCACAAGATCATCTTTGAATTCATGAGGGTGGCTTGTGGTAAATCTTATTCTTTTAATGTTTTCAATCTTTGCTGTTAACTTGATCAACTCTGCTAATGATGAGGGATGTCCTTTAAATGTGCCTTTAAAGTTATTTACATTCTGTCCTAGAAAATGAATTTCGGAGGTTCCGTTATCGGCAAGTGCAGAAACCTCTTCGAGAATATCCTCACAAGTTCTTGAAACTTCATGACCCCTAGTCTTAGGAACTACACAAAATGAGCAGTATTTATTGCAACCCTCTACAATTGAGACAAATGCAGAGGGCGTTCCATGCTCAGGAGCTGTGAAATGACTAAATTTTTCTAGTTTGGGAAAGGATATATCAGTTTGAGATTTTTTATATTTCTCCTGTTGGTCGTAAAGCTCAGGAAGCTTATGAAGTGATTGGGGACCAAAAACTATGTCAACTTCTGGCGCTCTTTTAATAATTTTTTCTCCTTCTTGTGAAGCAACACATCCTCCAATAGCGATTTTTAGATTCGGTTTTTTCTCTTTGATTTTCCTCCATCTGCCTATTTGATGGAAAACTCTCTCTTGCGCTTTTTCTCTTATCGAACAGGTATTTAGAATTATTAGGTCAGCATCTTGCTCTGAGCTTGTAATTTCAAAGTTTTTTTTATCGACCAACAGCTTTGACATCTTTTCAGAATCATATTCATTCATCTGACAGCCGTGGGTTTTAATATATAATTTTTTTGGCATACTCTTTATTATAGTGAAACAAAAAATTTACAAAATTAAATTTTTTCAAGTTGGTGAAGTATACGAAATATTTGCAAAAAATATACACCAAAGTGATTTCTATGCTTTTCTTGAGATTGAAGATTATATTTTTGACACAAAGAATAACATTGTTGTTGACACTTCAGAGGAAAAGTTAAAATCAGAATTTTTAGGTGTGAAGAAAACACTACTTCCAATTAATTCAATAATTAGGATCGATGAGGTAACAGAGCTTGGTAAATCTAAGATCTCTAAGACCGATGTTGCAAATTTAGCTCCACTTTCAATTGATTTCTCAAAGAAAAAGTAGCTTATTCATCATTTTGTAACAATTAAAACTTATTATTAGGGCATTGAATAGAAGAAATTTTTTAAAAACATTGGGGCTTATTGCTGCTTTTACAGGTTTCAGGCTCTCTGCTAACTCTCTAAACAATCCAAGTTTTCTTCATGGAGTTGCCAGTGGTGATCCTACAGACACAAATGTAATTTTATGGTCAAGAGTGACCACTAATAGCCAAAGCAATATAAAAGTTCTTTATGAAGTTGCAGAAGATAAAAATTTTGTAAATATTTTCCTGAGGGGGCAAAAATTTACAGACAAACGAAGTGACTTTACTGTAAAAATTGACGCAAAAATTCCAAAAAAATACCGTGGAAAAAAAATCTTCTATAGGTTTAGGTCTGGAAATTCAATATCAGAAACTGGTTCAACTATGACCTTACCCCAAGATAGAAATTCCTTTAAAGTTGCAGTATTTAGTTGCTCAAATTTTCCAAGTGGATACTTTAATGTATACAGAGACGCTGCTAATGATCAATCAATTGATCTGGGCATTCATGTTGGGGACTACATTTATGAGTATAAGCAAGGAGAATATGCAACAGAAGATGCAGTTAAACTTGGTCGGGTCCCTATTCCAGACAAAGAGATTACAACACTTATTGATTACAGACTGAGACACTCTCAATATAAGACAGACAAGGATTTGCAGAAAATTCATTCATCGATGCCATTCATTTGTGCATGGGATGATCACGAGGTGACAAATGATTCTTGGAAAGATGGTGCTGAAAACCATCAAAAAAATGAGGGTTTATTTAGTGAAAGGAGAGTAAATGCGTTAAAGGCATACTATGAATGGATGCCAGTTAGAACTCCCCGAAATAAAAAAAACAACTGGAAAAGATATAAGATTGGAACTCTTCTTGATATAAAATTACTTGAAACAAGATTATCTGCAAGAACTAAACAAATTGATCTATTAAATTTTATAGATGAGAGCGGTATTTTTAATAAAAACAAATTTCTTAAATCCCTTAATAATGAGAAAAGAGAACTACTTGGTTCCAGACAAATAAGTTTTATTGAGAAAAGCATTGAAAGCAATGATGCTTGGAATCTTTATGCTCAACAGGTTCTCTTAGGTTCATTAAAACTACCTTTAATTCCTAACGAAATAATTGATCGACTTCCAAGTTTTCAGCAGTACCTAAAGCTTGTTATCAGAGAAGACCTTCCTTTCAATTTTGATGCTTGGGATGGTTATCCAGCAGAGAGAAAGAGATTGCTAAAAGCAATAGGCTCAAAAACACAAAAAAACATTTTTGTTGCTGGAGACACACATAATTGTTGGGTAAGCAATATCAAAGATGAGGATAGTTTCCGAGGGGTTGAGCTTGGCACTCCATCTGTAACCTCACCAGGTGCATCTGAGAATTTTGCTGGCCTAATACCTGCTACAGATTTAGAAAAAGCAGTTGTAAACAAAAATAAAAACCTTAAATGGACTAATCTTTCTAACCGTGGCTACTTAACGATTAATTTTAACCCAGGTTTTGCAGATGCTGAATTTAAAGGAGTCAACAATATTGCTTCAAAGGATTATAGATCTATGATTCTTAAAAAATTTAAAATACTACCAGGCAAAGAAATTATTTAAAAAAATTCTCTCTATAAAACTTTAACTCATTCACTGATTCTTTGATGTCGTCCATCGCCCGATGGGTTGAATTCTTTTTAAACTCAGGAGGATTTTTATTCCATCTCTTTATTACCTCTTTAAAGGAACTGACATCTATGTGACGGTAATGGAAGTGATAAGCAAGCTTTGGCATGTGCTTTATTAAAAACCTTCGATCATGTGAAATTGTGCTTCCACATAAAGGCGACTTATGTGGCTTTATATGTTTTTGAAAAAAGGTTAAAGCTAGCTTTTCCGCCTCTGCAGTTTTTATCTGGCTTTCTTTGATTTTTTCAATTAATCCTGAGCTAGTATGCTGGTTTTGATTCCACTCGTTCATGAGTTCAAGTATTTCAGTAGGCTGGCTAATTGCTATTTCAGGCCCCTCCTCTACAATATTTAAATCTGAATCAGTAACTAAGCAAGCAATTTCGATAATAAAATGCTTTTCAGGATCAAGTCCTGTCATTTCAAGATCAAGCCAAGCTAGTAAATTTGATGATGCCATTTATACTTATTAACACAATAATACAACATGACTATAAAAGATAATCAAAAAGTATTCTTTGGGAAAGAAAAAGTTTCAAAATCAGAAAAGCAAAAGGGAGTTAATGAGATTTTTTCCAAAGTAACTTCGAATTATGACCTGATGAATGATTTTATGTCGTTTGGCGCTCACAGGCTGTGGAAGAATATCTTTGTTAAAGAAGCAAAAATTGTTAAAAATAGCACAATTCTTGATTTAGCTGGGGGCACTGGTGATATTACAAAGATAATCCAGAAAGAATATTACAATTGTAAAGTTTATCTTTCTGATCAAAACAGCTCTATGGTAAATTTTGCTAGAGACCGAGCAATGAATGAGGGATTTATCAATAACACCTTCTTTGATACATCAAGTGCAGAAAAGCTTCCCTTCAAAAACAGTTTTTTTAACCATGTTTTTATTTCATTTGGGTTTAGAAATTTCTCAGATAAGGATAAAGCGCTGTCTGAGATAATAAGGGTGTTAAAAAAAGGGGGAACTCTCCATATTCTCGAATTTGCAAAGGTTCAAAATAAAACTTTTTCAAAAATTTATGATTTTTATAGCTATGAGTTAATTCCAAGAATTGGTAATTTAGTATCAAGAGACAAAGAAAGTTATGAGTATTTAGTTAATTCAATACGGACTCATGAGAGTCAAGAAGAAACATGTGAAATGTTGAAATCAAATGGTTTTTCTTCTGCTGAATACAAAAATCTTTTTAATGGAATAGTTGCCATACACAGAGCTACCAAATGAGCTTATACAGACTTTTAGTTATTTTTTTCTCAATAAGAAATACTGGTATTTTTAATGAGATTATCCCTGGTTTCAACCCTTTTTTGAAAACTGTATTTAAGAAAAAAAACCCCGCATTAGCATTAAAAATATGCTTAGAACGTTTAGGGCCAGTTTTTATTAAATTTGGGCAACTGCTGTCTACCCGGACCGATTTGCTCCCCAAAAATGTTACTCGTGAACTTAACTTACTCACAGATGATTGTGCTCCAATAAGTTTTGAAGATATAACTAAAACAATAACCGATGAGCTAAGAAATAAATCGATAGACATTTTAAGTTGTATTGATAAGAAACCTCTAGCTTCTGCGTCACTAGCTCAAGTTCATAAAATTAAGATTGGCAAGCTAAATTGCGTTGTTAAGGTCCAAAAACCAAACCTTATGATCCAAGTTAAAAGAGACATTCGTGCTTTAAAAATTGCTGCAAAGAGTGTAAAAGTGTTTTTAAAGGATTATCCAAGAATTAATCCTGAAATAATAATCAATGATTATGAATCAGTAATAATGAAAGAGCTTGATTTTAGAATTGAGGCAGCAAATGCGAAGAAAACTTATGAAAAATTTGCTGATAATGAGTATTTATATGTTCCTAAAATTATTGATGAATATACTCGTAAAAAAATTCTAATTATGGAATATATTGATGGAATTCCAATCACAGATGTTAGTGCACTAAAAAAGAATAAGGTCAATCTAAAAAAACTTTCAGAAAATGGTGTGAAAATATTTCTTAAACAGGTTTTTGAAGATAATTTCTTTCATGCAGACATGCATCCTGGAAACATATTTGCATCCAAAAAAACACCTGATACCCCATATTACTATGCAGTTGATTATGCAATTTGTGGGTCTGTCACAGAGTCAAATCAAATATTGTTAGCACAAATGATATCGCTATTAATTGAAAAAGACTTTTTCGCACTTTCACAATTATTTATTTTTGCAGGCTGGGTTAATGAAGACACCAAAACAGAGGAATTAGAGGCTGTGCTTAGGTCAAACTGCGAATCAATTCTTGATCAACCTCTTTCAACAATTTTATTTGGAGAATTACTACTGAATCTTTTTGATGCCATGAAACCATATGATTTGTTTTTAGATTATGATCTTTTATTACTTGTAAAAACCTTAATTCATATTGAGGGAATGGGAAGACAGATATATCCTGAACTAGATTTCTGGGCAGTAGCGAATCCATTTTTAAAAAATTGGTTTAAAGAAAGATACAGTGTAAAAGGTTTGATAAAATATCTTGTATCAAAAAAACATATACTTACATACATGATAATTAAAAAAATTGAAGAAACACAAGAAGTGTACTCAGAATTAAATGGTGAAAGATAATGGGAATTAGTATTTGGCAAGTCTTAATAGTGCTTCTAATTGTTCTTTTAGTTTTTGGAAGCAAAAAAATAACTAGCCTTGGTTCAGACTTGGGTAAAGCTCTCAAAGGTTTCAAAAAAGAGATTAAGAACGATTCAAATAAAGATGATTCAGATAGGACTTCCTGAACTCCTTCTGCTTGCAATCATAGCAATTACAGCCTCAAATCCAAAGAGTCTGATTAGCACTCTTAGAGGTTTTATTAAAAACTTCTTACAAATAAAAAAAGATATAAACATTGCGAAAGAAAAGCTTGAAAATGAGCTAAGGGTAACAGAGATCAAACAAGATATTCATAACGAGGAAATACTTAAAAATATCGAAGATGACGGCAAACAACAATAAATCTTTAATTTCTCACTTTTCTGAATTAAGACAAAGGATAATTAGAGTGGCTATATTCTTTTTTATTTGTTGTATATGTTTTTACCCTTTTAGTAATCACCTGTTTGAATATCTGCTTGAAATAACAAGAGGCTCCCTAAACCTTGAACTAATAGCGATAGAAGTTGCTTCTCCATTCTTAGCCCCATTAAGATTAGTTCTGTTTCTTTCATTTCTTTTAACAATTCCTTATTTTGTTTTTCAGTCACTATCATTTATGTCTCCAGGACTTTATGAGCATGAAAAAAATTTTATTTTCACTAGAAGCATAATTGGACTGTTTTTATTTTTATTGGGCGTAACATTTTCTGTATCTATAGTCGTACCAAATGTTCTTAATTTTTTTCAGAGTGTTGGTCCAGACTCCTTATCAGTTTCAACTGATATCTCAAAATATCTTGGATTTACGATGACTATCATTGCATCCTTTGGATTAGCTTTTCAAGTTCCACTTTTTGTTAATGCATTAATTTACTTTGGCATCTTTGATAAAGAAAAAATTAAAAGCTATAGAGGGGTTGTTTTGATAGCAATGTTCTTTTTTGGAATGGTTTTAACTCCTCCTGATGTGATCTCTCAAATTTTATTAGCTTTACCAATGTATTTATTATTTGAAATTGGACTATTACTCTCAAATGAAAAGAAGAAACCCTCTAGTTAAAGATCTTAAATCAGCCAAGTATAAGAAAAGGGTGCAACCTAGCAAGAAAAAGTACTCTAGAAAAGATAAATCAATCCCAATTGATTAAAAATAAAAATATTTGACAATTTTCTAATGCAACATTAGTATGACATTAATGTGACATTTATGTGACAGATGCATTATGAAAAATATTATTTTGTTTTTATTCATAACTTTTTTTGCAAATAGTATATTTGCTAATAATGATTTGGGAGTTCCCGGTCAAATGGAACATATTCAGATTTCCAAAAATAGCTCCATTGCTGAATCTAAGTGCCCAAATTCATCAGATGGTTGTCTGATTAAAGATGATTCTGGCAATTTAACGATTTATCTTAAAGATATTCCCTCCTTAGAAATGGAACAGATAGCAATTTTTGGTTTAAGGTTTGATGCTTTTCAATACGAAAGCACTGGTAAAGTTAATAAATTTAAAACTTGTAGAATGCAGCTTGCATTTGCACAAAAAAATGGTCATAGAAATGCTGCAAATCTCCTTAAAGAGAAATGTTAGTGTGAAATCAACTAGTGTGAGTCACTTGCACTAGTTGAATGTTAATCCCCCATCAACAATTAAGTTTTGCCCAGTGACTCCATCTGAATCTTTCTTTGCAAAAAACATCATAGCATTGGTAAATGTTTCCAAAGTTGTTACTTCTCCAATAGGAGTCTGCTCTGCTATATACTTAAAAACCTCATCTGGTGTAGAGGCACTTGCATCTGTTACTTTTAAGAGACCACCTGAAACCATATTTACTCTTATTCCATATTGTCCTAAATCTTTTGCAAAGGACCTTGTAAGTGCTAAAAGTGCTCCCTTTGCAATAATATAATCATGGTATGGAACAACAGGATTTTGAAATAAATTAGTTCCAATATTAATTATTTTTCCGTAGTTTTTTTTCTTCATCCCATCAAGGACAGACTGTATTAAATTTACTGAACCATTGATAGTGACTTGCACCTGTTTATTTATCTCCTCTGTAGTAATCTCGTCTGCTTTTTTTCTTAGATCGCCATTAAATTCATATTGCGCCAAAGCATTGTTTACAAGAATATTTGGAGTAATTCCAAAATGATTTTTTATTTTTTCCATCATCGTTAATACATCATTCTTTTCTGAAATGTCTGCATAAAAAGATTTACTATTTGCGCCCAAAAGTTCTTCAAGCTCCTCTGCTTCCGACTGGCTGGAAAAGTAATTTATGGCTACTCTATAACTATTTTTTACAAAGCTTTTAGCTATATGTGCGCCCAGGCCTCTACTGCTGCCTGAAACTAAAACTAGTTCACTCACCTTTACTCCTAATTAATTCTTCAATAATTGTGGGGTCAGCAAGTGTTGAAGTGTCGCCAAAATCAGAAAATTGGTTATTTGCAATTTTTCTTAATATACGTCTCATTATTTTGCCGGACCTTGTCTTTGGAAGATCTCGAATAATATGAATATATTCTGGTTTTGCAATTTTGCCAATCTCTGAGGAAACACATTCATTTAATTCTTTGACCAATGAATCTGCATTCATATTTTTCTCCTTCAATATCACATAGGCATAAATAGCTTGTCCTTTTATTTCATGTTCAATTGGAACAACTGCAGCTTCAGCAATGTCAGGGTGAGTTACGAGAGCACTCTCTACCTCAGCAGTGCCAATTCTATGTCCTGAGACGTTTAATACGTCATCCACTCTTCCTGTAACCCAGTAATAACTATCTTCATCTCTTTTCGCCCCATCCCCTGTAAAGTACCTCGCTTCGTACTGAGAGAAATATGTATCAACCATCCGCTGGTGATCTCCATAAACAGTCCTTATTTGGCTTGGCCATGAAGAATTAATACATAAATTACCTTGAGCAATATCAGTGAGCTCATTCCCTTCTGCATCAAGAAGGCTAAGGCTTGCTCCAAAAAATGGCAGTGTAGCTGAACCTGGCTTTTTGGGTGTAATACCAGCTATAGGAGAAATTAATACAGATCCTGTCTCGGTCTGCCACCAAGTATCAATAACTTCACACTTCGATTTTCCAACTTTTTTAAAATACCATTCCCAGACCTCCGGATTTATTGGTTCACCAACTGTCCCAAGAACTTTAAGAGAGTCACGAGTAGATTTATCTAGATATTCATCTCCTTTTGCAATCAATGCTCTAATGGCAGTAGGTGCCGTATAAAAAATATTTACTTGATGTTGATCACAAATTTCCCAAAATCGTGATGGATCTGGATAGGTTGGGATGCCTTCAAACATTAAAGTTGTTGCACAATTTGAGAGAGGACCATAAAGGATATATGTGTGTCCTGTTATCCATCCAACATCGGCAGTGCACCAAAAAATATCCTTTTGGGAATATCCAAATATATACTTAAAGCTCAGGGTTGCACCTAAAAGATAACCTCCTGTACTATGCATGACACCCTTGGGTTTTCCTGTTGAGCCAGATGTATAGAGGATAAATGAGGGATCTTCAGAACTCATTTCCTCACATTCACAAAATTCAGCTTGATCTTTCACTAAATCCATATACCAAATATCTCTTTCATCGGACCAGTCAACTCTTGATCCTGTATATTTAAATACAATATTTTTTTTGACATTAGGACATTCAGAGATTGCTATATCGACATTTTTTTTCAAGGGAATAGTTTTGCCGCCTCTGATACCCTCATCTGATGTAATGACATACTCGCAATTAGAGTCAATTATTCTCGACTTAATTGCTTCTGGTGAGAAGCCACCAAAGACAACTGAATGTATAGCTCCGATTCTTAAACATGAAAGCATTGCGTATGCTGCTTGTGGAATCATTGGCATATAAATACACACTCGAGTTCCTTTTTTAACTCCTATCTCTTTAAGCCCATTAGATAGTTTTGAAACTTCCTTAAGCAATTCTTGATATGAAATATGTTTAAAGTCTTTTTTTTGGTCTCCCTGCCAGATGATTGCTGTCTTTTTTGAGTTTTTGTCTATATGACGGTCAATACAGTTATAAGAGATATTGAGTATTCCATCTTCAAACCAAATTGGCTTAGTAAATTCTCCTGAAAAACCCATTTTTGGTTCATTAAACCAATCGATTTCTTTAAGAGCTTGTTCATGGAAGAATTTACTTGGATCTTTAACAGATTGCTCGTACATAGTTTTATATTCTGAGAAATCTTTTAAATGTGGGTTTTTAAAACCCTTTACATCAAAACTCATTATCTTTAATTTTTTCAATAATATTTTTAATTGAGTTGTCTACAAATAATGTATTTGGAAAATCTTTGAGCATTTTTAGTTCGACGCTCTTATTTATCCATTGTATCAATCCATCCCAACAGCCATCTTTGTTAAAAAGATATATATTTTTCTCAATAATCCCAAGTGTTGAATGATTAAGAACGTCAAACAATTCATCCGCAGTACCGATACCTCCTGGAAATACAACGAAGAAATCAGAGTTATCCATCAACGCTTTTTTTCGAGAAAAAAAATCTGATTCAATTTCAAAGTTCTCTAAATTATTTGGGGTAGCTCCTATTTTATCGAACATAGTCAAAGTAATCCCTGAAATTTTTGTTCCAGATGCTTTCACGTGGTCATAAAGTTGACCCATCAGACCAAATTTTCCACCTCCATAAACAACATCTAGATCTAAATCAGAGATTGAATTTGCAAATATTTTCAAGTCATCACCAACATCAAAGGTTGGTATTGATGAAGCTAAAAAGACCCCTACAGACTTCACTTAATTCTCAAGATCATGACTCCACAAACCTTGAGCAGCTAACTTATTCATTTTAGCTCTATGTGAAAATGCTTCTTGTGCATTTATGACATTTTCTGCCTTACCGAGCCATGCGTTTAGTGCAGATTGCTGAAGTGCTCGTCCATAAGAAAAGCTCAATTTCCATGGAAAACCCCCAATTTTATTCATCAAATCAAGGTGTTTGGTTGACTCAACTTCTGTTTGGCCTCCTGATAAAAAAGTAATACCAGGCAAGTTATCAGGGACATTATCCTTGAGGCATTGAATAGTCCTTTCAGCAACTAATTCTGGTGATGCTTGGTCGTCTGAATCAGAACCAGAAGTCACCATATTTGGTTTTAGAATTGCTCCTTCTATAAGAACATCTTCCTGTTTTAAATGCCTAAACAATGAATTTAATGCACTTTCAGTGGCCTTATAACAGTCCTCAATGCTATGTGACCCTTGCATAATTACTTCGGGTTCAACGATAGGCACCATATTATTTTTTTGTGCAATTTTTGCATATTTAGCAAGTGCATCCATATTTGCATCTATGCATTCTTGAGATGGACCATCTTTACCAATCGTTA
>CACLXU010000009.1 GCA_902610995.1 uncultured SAR86 cluster bacterium | reverse complement strand
TTAGATCTTTAATGGGATTCAATTCAGCCGATGGCAAGGGTAACTTTGTGCTTTCTCTTGAAATGACAAAGACTCCAAGAATTGATGAGACAATGCTTCCTTATAGAAAAAACTATCTTTATAGAACAACACTTTTGGACGCAGCATATGCTGGACAAAGTGGTTTTTATCCTAACTATACTCTTTATGGATTAAGTAAGTTTGGATTCGCAACTTGCGGATCAACTGTACTTTATAACCTTGGCGCTGGATTATGTGATGATGGTTTTGCATATGAATTCGATAACCAAGGAAACCTTAGACAAGCTGTACCAGGTGAGAAAACTGGTAATGCAGTTTGGTCAGTTGGTGGTGATGGACTTTATCTGGATCAATATGGTTCTTTCTCAAATGCTTATGATAGATACAACGTTTCATCTTTTTATACCTATCAACTTAGCGATCTTGTGAAATTTAAAACAGAGATTTATTCATCACAATTTCAAACTTTTCCTACTGTTACACAGCCTCAATACCAATCAGGATTATTTGGTGGTACCGCACAACCTCCATTTTTGCCACTTGATTACCCATATTTCTCACAACAAGCTAGAGATTTGCTTGCAGGTTTGACTGTTGGAGGAGAACCAATTACAGGCGTATACCTGCAGTGGGCTCCATTGAGTTGGGTACCGAGACCAACAAATGATAGTGCAACTACAAGTTTTAACTTTTCTTTCGAAGGTTCATTGCCACTGCTTGGAAGTGAATTTGACTGGGAAGCTGGCTACTCATTTGGTAAAAGTAGAGTTCTTGCAACTGAGGTAGATTATCTGGATGGAAGATTTTTTGCTGCAATTGACGTTGGAATTAACCCAGATACAGGTTTAATAGATTGTAAGTTTAACTATGAACCAGGTTATGCAAGCAGAATTATGCCAACAGTTTATGGCAATATAGCAGTTTCTGGAGATCTTCTATTAGGATCACCAGGTGATTGTGTTCCTGTCCAACCTTTTGGTTATTACACTCCTTCGCAAGAGCAACTTGATTATGTAACTGCTAATATTTTTTCAAATAATGAAATAAATCAAATTGTAAGATTTGGTAACATCCAAGGAGCTCTGTTTGGCTTGCCAGCTGGAGATGTTCTTGGTTTAGTAGGTTTTGAATCAAGAAAAGAAAGCGTTGATTATAAAGTTGACGGAGGATCAAAAGCTAACGTATACAGAGCTGGATATTCAGCAGATGTTAGCGGAGCTTTCTCAACATCAGACGTCTATTTTGAGCTGTTTGTTCCTGTGTTAGGTAACGGTTTTGGTGAACTATCCTTAGGTGGTGTAAGCTTGCTTAAAGGAGTAGATTTAGAATATTCCTATAGAGAGTTAGACAATTCTCTTGCTGGAGTTGATGAAGCGGATAATGTTGGTCTTAATTTCAGAATAAATGACGATTTAAGACTTAGACTTAACCAACAAAATGCTGTTAGAGCACCTTCAATGGGTGAGCTATTCCAGCCTGTTGTTGCCACAGGAGCATTTGTTAATGACCCTTGTGACCAGAGTTTCATAGACGCTGGACCTAACCCAGCAGTGAGGAGAGCTAACTGTGAAGCAGATGCTGCACGTTATGGTATTGATATCACAAACTGGGAATCATTTGCAAAAAATGCATCCGTTCAAGGAAGAAGTGGTGGAAACATTAACTTAGCTAACGAAACTGCAGAAGCTCAAGGTTATGGTTTAATTTATCAGCCAAGCTTTGTTCCAGGCGAACTGCAAATAGCTATTGATAAAATTGTAATCGATATTTCGGATGCAATTACATCATATACACCAACTCAAATTATGAACGCGTGTTATGACTCAACTAGCTATCCTAATAACCCATTTTGTGATCAGTTCTTCAGAGGAGATGATTTCCAACTTCTTAGAGGAGCAGGAGAGGTCGCATATATAGCTGGACAGGTTAATGCAGCTATCTTCGAATACGAAGCAACAATATCTGAATTGAGTTACTTCAATTCGGTTGCAGATTTTGCAAACTTCGCATTTGGATGGTTGGGAGCAGACGTTGAAGATAAGTGGGGTGATTTCAACTTAAATGTTAAGCACATTTATAATGAAAAAGACTTATTTTCTGCAACTGGTACAGATATAAATGATAATACTGGTGAATTTGGTACAAATGCTAGAAACCAATTTTATACTCAGTTACAGCATTTTTATGGACCTTTCATGTCATATGTAGATGTTTTCTACTATGGTGAAGGAAAATTCGATAACGATTGGGATTACAATGAGCAACCAGATAAGTATGTTGATACTAGAAATGGTACTTACCTACCTAATCACATCGAAGGATGGTACATGGTAAATGCTGGTGTTAATTATGATGCATCAGATCTTGGTTTAGAGGGGTTAATTTTAAGATTTAGAGTTAACAACCTTCTAGATTGGGAAGCAACTAGCGTATGGCACAGAAACCAACTTAGAGATGGTGGAACTGGTGCTAACTATGGTAGTGCTAGTGGTGAAGGTGGAGTTATAGCCCAAAGGCTATCCTTCGGTTTCAACTACTCGTTCTAATCATACGACATTCTAATTAAAAGGGCCCTAACGGGCCCTTTTTTTTGGTGCGCCTGGGAAGATTCGAACTCCCGACCCTCTGGTTCGAAGCCAGATGCTCTATCCAGCTGAGCTACAAGCGCTAATATCCAGATGCTTGTCCATCTTTTCTACTTTCTGAGGCTCCAAAGTAAACACCATTAAGTAGCATAATAGCTTGATAACCACCAAAACCACCTTTTTCATCTTTTATTATATGGCCTAGTTTCTCTAAATCTTTTCTTGTTTTCTCAGAAAATCCAGATTCTAGGGCTAAATAGCCTCCATCAGACATTATTTCCCCTGTAGGCTCAGATGATCCCATATGTCTAATTCGTGGGGCGTCACCAGCTTCCTGTAGGTTCATATCGAAATCAATCATATTTATAACTATTTGCGCATGTCCTTGAGGTTGCATTGCACCACCCATCAAACCAAAACTCACAAATGGATTACCGTTTTTAGTAATGAATGCCGGGATTATAGTGTGAAATGGTCTTTTACCTCCAACCAATGAATTCATATGGTTCGGATCCATACTGAACATCTCACCTCTATCTTGTAACATGAAACCAGAATCTTTTGGCACAATTCCTGACCCCATACCTCTATAGTTGCTTTGTATTAGTGAAACCATATTTCCGTCTTTATCAGCTACAGTAAGATATATGGTGTCACCATGCTCTAAACCAGCATCATATGATCTTCCAGCTGCATTAAGATCAATTAATTCCAGCCTTTCTCTTGCATAATCTTTTGAAATTAGTTTTTGAGTAGGGATTTTGGAAAAATTTGGATCTGCATAATATTGCGCTCTGTCTTCAAAGGCTAATTTTTTTGCTTCTGTAAAAACATGTATGTATTCTGCTGAATCAAATCCCATTTCCCTGATATCAAAATTTTCCAGGATATTTAAAATTTGCAATGCTGCAATTCCTTGTCCATTTGGAGGTAATTCCCATACATCATACCCTCTGTAATTCGTCGAAACTGGATCAATCCATTCAGGTTCAAACCCTTCTAAATCTGAAATCATCATTGGATTACCATTTTTATTTAGTATTTCTATTATTGATGATGCTGTATCACCCTCATAAAACGATCTACCATAAGTTTTTGCAATTAATTTATAGGTTTTTGCTAGGTATGGGTTTTTAAAAATTTCTCCCTTCTTGGGTGATGAGCCATTAGGCATCCATACATCACTAAAATTTTCATAGCTTTGAAAATTTTTACTACTTCTCTCAAGATAGTATGCAATTAACTCTGTAACTGGAAACCCTTTATCTGCATAATTGATCGCATTATCAAATAATGATTCAAAGCTTAATTTTCCAAATCTCTTATGTAGTGCAGTCCATCCAGCCACTGCTCCTGGCACTGTTACTGGAAGAGCGCCATAAGCAGGGATTTTTTCGTAGCCTTGTTTCTGTACATATTCAATACTTAAATTCTTTGAGGCGGGTCCTGAAGAGTTTAGACCATATAATTGTCTTGATTTTGAATCCCAAACAATAGCAAATAAGTCACCACCAATTCCACAACCTGTAGGTTCAGCAAGACCTAATACTGCGTTTGCAGCTATGGCAGCGTCAATAGCATTTCCACCAGACTTCAATATATCTATAGCTGTCTGGGTTGCTAGCGGATGACTTGTTGCAGCCATTCCGTATTGACCTATAACTTCAGATCTTGAAGCAAAAGGTAGTCCTGTTAATCTGTCATATCCAAAGAAAATGTTTGCTAAGAATATGATTAAATAGAAATTTTTTTTCATAATATTGCCTTATATGTGGTGCGCCTGGGAAGATTCGAACTCCCGACCTCTTGGTCCGTAGCCAAGCGCTCTATCCAGCTGAGCTACAAGCGCACAATTAAATTATAATTATAAAGAGAAAATTCGCGAACTTATGAAAATTATTATTGGTGGTGCAGGAATTGCTGGCTTATCGTTAGCAAATTTTTTTGAACAAAATTCTATAGATTATTTAATTCTAGAAAAAAGAACCTTATTAGATGATCTAGCTACTGGCATTCAAATTGCTCCAAATTCACATCATGTTCTAAAAAAATTAAATGTTTTCAAAGATATTAAACATATCTCAAAGTCCTCTTCAGAATTATTTCTCTATGATCATGAAGCAAAGCACATTAATTCAATAGATATTACGAATGACAAAGGTGAAGCTCCATTTTTTTTGGAAAGGAAAGCTTTAATTAAAACTTTAAGAAATAAAATACCTGACAACAAAATTCTAAATAATGTTGATGTTAATCAGGTTAATTACTTTAGAGAAAAAATAAAACTTGAAACCAATGATAAAAAATTTGAGTGTAATTATTTCTTTAACTCATTTGGTTACCATGATTCAAATACTTTTTTTGAATCAAATGCTTTTGCAATTTGGGGCATTAGCTCGTATGAACATGAAATTTTTCAAAAATTAAACTTATTTATGCACCACAACTTCCACATAGTTACATATCCACTAAAAAACAAAGGTACTGCTTTCACAATAAGTGTATCAAAAGACATAGAAAGATTAATTTTAAATGACAAGTTCAATAAATCATTCCTTCAGAAATTGCCTGTATATCTAAAAAATTTACTGCTTCATTCAAAGAATCCTATTGTTAGAAAACTCAAATATTCAAAGTCAATTAATTGGGGGAAATTTAATCAAATCAATTTAGGCGATGCTGCACATTTAATGTTGCCTCACTTAGCACAGGGTGCCTCTCAGGCATTTATTGATGCAGATATAGTTAGTCAATTATTTCAGCAACATTCTTGTGATGAAATAAGAAAGATCCTATGCACGAGGAATAAATTTTTAAACCGAATTATTCATAATGCTGAAATGAATAGGATAATTTTTCAGTTAAATCCAATATTAAGTAGCTTTAGAAATACGTTTTTAAAACTATATAAACCAAGATACAAATGGCTTTACAATAGTGACCATGAAATTAAGCGTAAATTTAAATAAAGTAGCTCTTCTAAGAAACTCCCGTGGAGGAGGGGTTCCAGATATAAACTACTTCGCCAACTATGTTCTCGATCAGGCTTGTATTGGCATTACTGTTCATCCAAGACCTGATGCACGACATATTGATTATGATGATATAGCACTCTTAAATGAGCTCTGTATTAAAGCAAAGAAATTTCTAAATATTGAAGGCAACCCAAAAGAACAAAAAAATTCTAATTACAAAGGATTCAATGAAATTATTAGGGATATTAATCCACACCAAATTACGTTAGTGCCTGATGAATCTAATCAGATAACGTCTGATCATGGGTGGTCTATAGAGGATAAAGAATATCTTGATTCATGTACAAAATTGCTAAGCCCTCATAATCAAGTTTGCAGCATCTTTGTCAATAGTGATGAATTATATTTAAAGGAATTAATTTCTGAAAATATTAACGCAATTGAAATCTATACAGGTCCATATGCAAATGCATTCTCGACAGGCAATAAGATGTTAATTGATAAGGAAATTAAGAACATCCATATGATCTCTGAAGAGGCAAAAAGTTTAGGTTTAAGAGTACATGCCGGACATGACTTAAATACAAAAAATCTATTAAACCTTGTTGAATTAGATATAATTGATGAAGTTTCTATTGGACATGCAATAATATCGGAATCATTAGTTAAAGGGTTCAAGCAAACAATAGATGATTACATTAAGTTAATAAATGGATAGCAAAGTCATAAACGACATCAATGAACAAATCAAAGACAATAAGATCTTATTGTTTATGAAAGGATCGCCATATCAGCCACAATGTGGTTTTTCAATGAAAGTAGCCCAAATTCTCCTTTCTTATGATGTTGAATTTAGTTATATCGATGTTTTAGAATTTCCTGAAGTAAGAACTACACTCCCTTCGATATCTAATTGGCCAACTTTTCCTCAACTCTTTGTGAATGGTGAACTAGTTGGTGGTTGTGATATAGTCGTTGAGCTTCACGAGAGCAAAGAGCTCGAATCTACATTGAAATAATTAAGCTTTTACTTGGCTTTGTAAGAAATTTAATTTTCCAACTTTTTCGAGAAGTGCAAGCTGAGTTTCAAGGTGGTCGACATGTTCTTCTTCACTTTCAAGAATTTTCTGCAACATATCTTTAGAAACAAAATCCCTAACATCCTCACAGTGCTTTATCGCATCTCTTAGATCAGGAATTGCTTCATTCTCTAATTTTAGATCATTATTAAGAACTTCTATTGGCTCTTCAGCAATATAAATTTGACCTAAATCTTGAAGGTTTGGCAAGCCTTCCAAAAATAATATTCTTTGTATAAGCTTATCTGCATGCTTCATTTCATCCATAGATTCTGAGTACTCGTATTCAGCGAACTTTTCTAGTCCCCAATCAGACAGCATTCGTGAATGTAGGAAGTATTGGTTTATAGCTCTTAACTCGTTGTAGAGAATCTTATTTAGATGTTCGATGACCTTGTCATTACCTTGCATAATGAATTTATA
The DNA here is from genome assembly GCA_902610995.1 of uncultured SAR86 cluster bacterium. GTDB lineage: Bacteria > Pseudomonadota > Gammaproteobacteria > Magnimaribacterales > TMED112 > TMED112. Next base: position 28,550 of record CACLXU010000009.1, on the reverse strand, counting down.
TTGTTATTAACAATAAAAATCAAGAGATATGCTCATTTTGCTAATGATACTCATTCTTATTTGAATTTATTTTTTAAACTGAATAGTCTTAACTAGCGATTCTACTGAGCTTTTGCATTTGCCACATTTAGAAGAAAATCCTAAATTTTTTTGTGATTCCTGAAAATTGCAATCAGTTTTTATGAAAGAATCTTTTAACTGCCCTTCAGTAATTTTTTTACAAACGCATATGTACATGCCTAAATGATAATGAGAATGGTTATCATTTGCAATATCTAAATTAAAAAAATTAGGGCTTTATTCTGACTTTATACCAAGACGTTCATGAATTTTGGTATTTGAAGTTGTATATCCAAAAGGAACACGCTCCTCCGGATAAATTCTTTTGAAAGCTTTTTGTACAGCAAGAGTTGTTTCATGAAACCCTGATAAAATTAAATTTAGCTTTCCTGGGTAGTGATTAATATCACCAACAGCAAAAATTCCTTCTTGGTTAGTTTCGTATGCCTCTGTATCAACAATAATTTTTTTCCCATCATTATCTAGGCCCCAATCTAAAAGAGGGCCTAGTTTTTTATTTAATCCATACAAAAAAACAATGTAGTCAAACTCATGTGATGATAGATCTTTTGTTTTTGTATCGATTAATTCAGCATTACATTTATCACCATCTGACTTAAGATCATTTAAAATAAAGGGGGTAAGCAGGTTAATTTTATTTTTTTTAGCTAATTCTCTTACTTTTTGTTCAGTATCTGGGGCGCCCCTAAAAGCATCTCTTCTATGGATCAAGGAAACATCTGCGCCAATTGTTGATAATTCTACTGTCCAATCAAGTGCACTATCCCCACCACCAAAGATAGCTACGCTTTTTTTAATAAATTTTTTCTTATCCTTTATAGAGTAAAAGACTTTTTTATTCTCAAGAGAAGAATAATCAGATGGGATATTTGGTTTAATAGGTTCAAATGATCCGGCACCTGCTGCAATAAATATATTTGGAGCAGTAACTTCCTCATTGGAACTAGTTTTCACGATCCAATTATTTCCATTCTTTGTTATTTCATTCACTCTTTGATTCAATAACAATCTGTAATTAAATGGTTCAATTTGCTTAAGAAGGGCATCAACATGCTCTTGCCCTGTTTGATAAGGGACACCAGGAATGTCATAAATTGGTTTGTCTGGATAAAGTTCAGCACATTGTCCTCCTGGTTTATCAAGATTATCAATGAGAATACAATTTAGTCCCAATATACCTGCTTCAAATACAGTAAATAGACCTACTGGTCCAGCACCAACAACAATAATATCTGTTTTCATTTTACTCTCATACCTGGTTGTACTCCGTCATCAGGTGAAACCATAAATACCTCCGATCCTCCAGGTCCTGCAGCTAATATCATTCCTTCAGATAATCCAAACTTCATTTGTCTTGGCTTCAAATTACTAACTACAACAACAAACTTATCTTGAAGCTCCTCAAGGGAATATGCAGATTTTATACCCGCAAAAACAGTTTTTTCACCCAATTCACCCACGTCTAAAATGAGCTTGATTAATTTATCAGCTTCAGGAACTTCGATAGCTTCCTTGATTTTTGCAACTCTTAGATCGATTTTCATAAAATCTTCAATTTTTATTTCTTCACTCATTTTGTAACCATCCCCTCAAAATCTTTTGCATCTAATCTTTTAATAATATGGTCATATTCATTAATTTCATTTATGCATTGCATATAAATATCTCTATATTTTAAATTATCAACTTTTAAGAATGCAGAAATTTTATTGGATATGTTTGGCATAAAAGGTGTTAAGAGTACATTTAAACTGCAGAATATAGCCAGTGCATTTGAGCAAACCTCTAAACACTCTTCAATGTTATTGTCTTTTGCTAATGTCCATGGTTCCTTAATTGAAATGTACGTATTCACTTCATCTGCCATAGACATAATTAATTTTAGTGCTTGCGAATAGTTTCTTGACTCAACTAGTGATATTGTCTTTTCAAACTCAACTTTATACTTATCAATTAATTCCATCGAGTTTGGCAAAACTTTTGAATTTCCATATTTTTGGATAAATTTAGATGTACGGCTGGGAATATTTATAAATTTTCCAACTAAATCACTATTAATTTTTTGAATGAAATCTTGAACGCTAAAATCCATATCAGAGATATCATTGTTCAATTTTGAAGCAATGTAATACCTATAAAAATCTGCATCAGCAAATGTTAATGCATCATTTGCTGTAATAAAGTTCCCTCGGGATTTTGACATTTTATTGCCCTCGATAGTCATAAATCCGTGGACAAAAACTTCATCGGGTTGTTTTACTTGAGCTGCATGAAGAGTTGAAGGCCAAAAAAGAAGGTGAAAATACATTATGTCTTTTCCTATAAAATGTACCAATTTTGAATCTTTATCTAAGAAATCTTCATATTTATGATTGTTTTGATCACACCAGTTTTTAATTGATGCAAAATAACCGACTGGCGCATCCAACCAAACATAAATAAATTTACTTTCTTCTCCAGGTATCTTAAAACCGAAGTAAGGTTCATCCCGTGAAACATCCCAATCTTTTAAATCATCCTCTAGCCATTCATTAATTTTATGGATGACAGGTTTTTGATCTGATAGTTCACTTACTCTTTTTTTTAAGAAATCTTTAAATTCAGATAAAGAAAAAAAATAATGAGATGATTTTTTTTGTACAGGTGTAGTGCTTGATAATGTTGAGATAGGATCTATCAAATCTAAGGCATCATATGTTTTACCACAGACCTCACACGCATCACCATATTGATCAGCAGCCCCACATGCTGGACATGTTCCTTTTACAAATCTATCTGAAAGAAATATATTTTCCTTTTCATCAAATAACTGAATAATATCTTCTGTATAAATCTTCTTGTTTTTGCTTAGCTTATTGAAAATATTTAGGGTAAGTTCTTCACTCTCTTCACTATGAGTAGTATGGAAATTTGTTAGATTTATATTGAAGTCCTCGAAGGTTTTCTGATGCTCTATCTTCATTTTATTTACAAGATCTTCCGGTTTAATACTTAATTCTTTCGCTTTCAGCATGACTGGTGTTCCATGAGTATCACTAGCACAAAAGTAATAAGCTTGATGAGAATCAAGGTTAAGGCTTCTTACCCAAATATCGGTTTGTATTGCTTCAAGCATATGACCTAAATGCAAAGATGCATTTGCATAAGGTAAGGCACTTGTGACTATATATCTCATGTATGTTCTCAAATTATATGTTACTTTTACAAGTATGAAAAAAATTGCTATTTCTTCAGCTAAAGGAGGGGTTGGCAAGACAACAATTTCTTATCTTATGGCCAAAAAACTTAAAGATGCTGGATTGAATGTTGGATTATTTGATGGAGATTTATACGGACCTAATATATTGAATTTATTTGATGTAAATCCTAGAAGTTTTAAATCATTTAATGATAAAAAATACCTCGAGCCATTGGTGGTCGATGGAATTCAAATTGCATCGGTTGAATTAATTCTAAATAAACAGGAAACGGTTTTTTGGAGAGGGCCGATGATAAGCAAGGTCCTTAAAAGCATGTTTCAAAATGTGAGTTGGACAGATTTAGATTATTTGATTATTGATATGCCGCCAGGAACTGGAGATCCATATTTAACTATGTTCAATGATCTTGATATCAATGAATCTTTATTGATTTGCAAGGATGATTTGATGTCAATAGAAGATTCAAAGAAGACAATTCAGTTGTTGAATAGATTTAATATAAAAATTTTAGGATGCATAGAAAATATGTCAGAGAACTTTAAACTTGGAGAGAAAGCAATTAATTCAAAAACCCTTAATTCTCATTTTCATAATGTAGAAGTTATAGGAGTTATTCCTAGGTTAACAAAAAAAGAGATTAAGAAGGTTTATAATAATACTAGTGATTTATACGACTATTTGCCTGATCTAAACTAAATGAAAATTAAACAAATTATATTTTGCCTTTTTCTAACACAAGCCCTTTATTTATCATGTGATGACGATCTTAATAGAGATCCTTTTGAAGACATAAATAGAACTGTGTTTGAGGTTTCTGATGATCTTGATACATATTTATTGAGACCAGCGGCAGAGGTTTATAGTGAATATACGCCTCAAATAATAAAAGATGGAATAACTAACTTCTTTAGCAATCTTTCCGAAATAGATACTGCAGTGAATCAACTTCTCCAAGGTAAATTAGGTTTAGCTGCTCAAGATTCAGCAAGATTTTTAGTAAATAGTACTGTTGGAGTGGTTGGTATTCTAGATATTGCTTCTGAGATTGGATTGGAACGTCATGATGAAGATTTTGGACAAACTTTAGGGTATTGGGGTGTTCCCTCTGGGGTTTATTTATTTGTGCCCTTCGTGGGTCCAACAACCTTAAGAGATATATTAGCTAAACCTACCAGCTGGTTTCTTTCAGGTAATCTTTCTGTTTCTGATGAAGAAGCATCACTGATTTTAAATGTATTTGATGTTATAGAAACAAGAGAAAGACTATTGATAGCAGAAAATCTAATCATAGGTGATAAGTATGATTTTGTAAGAGATGCATATTTGCAGTCTAGAGATTATTTAGTACTTGATGGAGAAATTGAAGACGATTTTCTTACAGATTTAGAGATAGATTTTTTTGATAATCCTGAGTAAAGTTCTCAAAAACATTTGTTAATTCAACATTTTTGTTATTCAATTCATCAAGAAGAATTTTCCTTTTTTGTTTCTCAATACTTAAAGATTTTATAAATTGCATCAAATGACCTATTGCCCGGTTAGCATCTTTTTTGTTTTCAAGCTTTAAGATATATTCCATGAAGCTCATGAGAGCCTGGTCTATAGAAAATGAACTCTGCTCATTGTAAATGTTATTATCAACTGAGAGCAGAAAAGATGGATCGGAGTAAACTTTTCTACCAAGCATAACACCATCAACATTAGTTAAGTGATTATTTATTTCTTTATATGAGCTTATGCCTCCATTCAAGATAATCTCAGTATCTGGATAGTTTTGTTTTATCTTGTAAACCTCGTCATATATCAATGGCGGTATTGATCTATTTCGTTTTGTATCTAAACCGCTTATGGCTTTTCTTGCATGTATTATAAAAGTATTAACCCCAGAACCTATCAACCGTTCAATAAAGTTATTTAAAAAAGCACTTCCTTCTAGGTCATCAACTCCGATTCTGCATTTAACAGTTACTGGGAGGGATGTATTATTTGTTAATTCGTAGATACAACTTTGAAGAAGGGGTAAATCTTTCATAAGAAATACTCCAAAATTACCTGATTTTACTTTTTTTGAAGGACACCCTACATTTAAATTAATTTCATCATAGTTATAAGCAGAGGCAATTTTTGCTGCTTCACCTAAGTCCTTAGGATTAGAACCTCCTAATTGAAGAGCAATTGGATGTTCACATTGATCGTATGATAAAAGCTTATCGGAATCTCCCCTTAATATTGCGTTGCAATGAATCATCTCTGTATAGAGATAGCTATTCTTCGATAAATTTCGACATAAAAATCTGAAGTGCTTGTCAGTCTTTTTCATCATAGGAGCAACACAGAATAATCTTTTCATTTTTTTAAATGTATAGAATTACACAGACTAACCCGACTGTTGTTAAGACTATGGTATATGGCAAAGCTTTAACAACCATTCTTAAATATGACAATCCAATCATTGGCGCCAATGAAGAAGTTAGTAAAAACAAGAATGCTGCTTGTCCATTTGGAGTAGCAACGCTAGGCAGATTTGTTCCAGTGTTAATAGCAACAGCTAACTTATCAAACTGTGAACGTGATATCACCTCATTTTCCAAAGCCAACACAATCTCATTCATGTAAACTGTCGCTACAAAAACATTATCGCTTATTGCAGATAGAACACCATTTGCTATATAAAATAAAGGTACTTGAATCTCTTGTGATGACATAAAAACTTGATTGATTATTGGCGTAAATAAGTTCTGGTCATTAATCACAGCAACAATTACAAAAAAGACCACTAGCAACGCTGTGAAGGGCAAGGATTCTTTAAATGCATCTCCAAGGTGATGTTCAGAAATAATTCCTTTCATTGAAGTTAAGCCAACCATTAAGAACAAACCAATTACACCTACAGGAGCTAAATGCAATCCTAAAGCGGCAATTAAGCATAATCCCATTATTGCTTCAACCTTCAGATGAAGATTCTGTAAATTTGTTCGCTTTAGAGCTTTTGCATCTGCATCTTCTATTATCTTTAACCTTAATGATTCTGGTAAATTTTCTCCATAAGTTGATAATTTAAATCTTTCAATAAAAAAACAAGTGATTAAGCCACATACAAGAACAGGCATAGTTACTGGAGCCATCCTCAAAAAGAACTCATTAAATTCCCATCCTGCTTTTGTAGCGATTAATAAATTTTGTGGTTCTCCCACAATCGTACACACACCACCAAGAGCTGTCCCTACAGCACCATGCATAACAATATCTGCAAGAAATAATTTACCTTTTTTAAATTCTTCTTCTGATATTTTATTTTTAGAATAGTTGTTTTCAAAAATCTTGTAGAAACCTATTGAAACAGATATAAGAACCGCTGTAACTGTTAATGCATCGAGAAAAGCTGATAGAAAAGCAGCTGAAACTACAAATAGTATTGATAATGATATTTTATTTTTAAATGATTTTATTAATTGTGTAAAAATCACTAGCAACAAGTCTTTCATAAAAAAAATTGCTGAAACCATAAATATTAAAAGTAGCAGTACTTCTAAATTTGATTCAATCTCATGGTAGACATGATAAGGATCAGTAAGTCCGATAAATAATGATTGTAATGCTAATAGTCCGCCAGGTTGTAGAGGATAACATTGTATTGAAAATATTAATGTAAAGATAAACTGTAGCAGCAAAATCCATCCTAAGATAAATCCAGCATCCATCCCGATAAATTGTAGATAAAAGTAAAGGATTGGGTTTACAATTAAAAAACTTGCTATTGCAGTCTTGTACCACAAAGGAGCTTTACCAAGAAAACTGTTTATAAATATGTTTAAGGTGGCATTCATTTTAAATAATTTCTAGATTATGCGTGATTTTAATGCTTGTTTTGAGATTTGTCTAAATCAGAAGAATACTGGAAAACATATTTTTTTCGATAATCAAGGAAATATACTTCTTGATGCAGAGACAAATTCCTTTATTTCAAGTGATATGACCATAAAAAACGATGCTTATAAAGTTTACGAATCAAAGACATCTGCAATATTTATTTCTCAACAAAATGAAATTAAGTCGAATTTTATTTGCCTTAAACAAAGAGAAATTCTCAGATATTTAAGAGATGAATATGACTTGATGATCTATTCAAGAGCAGCACAATTATTTAGTTGGGTTAAATCCTATAATTATTGCAGTACAGATGGCACTAGATTGAGCAGTATCAACGAAGACCTCTCAAAAAGTTGCTCTTCTTGTCAAAAAAGTATTTTTCCAAAAATTTCTCCTTGTATATTGGTGGCCGTATTGTCAGATGAAAAAATATTACTTGCTAAACATTTAAATACACCTTTTTTTACAGTTTTGGCAGGATTTGTTGAATATGGGGAAACTCTTGAGGAATGTGTTGTCAGAGAAGTTTATGAGGAGGTTGGTATAAAAGTTCATGATCTGAAATATCATGGTAGCCAAACTTGGCCATTTCCAAATCAACTCATGGTTGGATTCATTGCAAAAGCTTATGATACAGAAATTATGCCTGATCATAGTGAAATAGAATCAGCAGAATGGTTTGATAAGTCTAATTTACCAACCATTCCACCAAGACTTTCACTATCTAGAAGCCTAATAGAAAAGGCACTTAATTTTTTGCCCTAGGGTCATTTTTTGCCCGTCTCACACCACTTTTTTTCTTAGGCTCAACTCTATTTCCAATATCATCAGCAGGTAACGGTGCTGGAGTATTAGCTGGAGATGATTTTAAATTACCATTCACTGGTGGTTTCGGTTTATTTGGTTTTACAGATTTTTTGGGCAATTTATTCTGTGATGTTCGTTGTTTCCCCTTAAAATTCTTAGTATTTCTTGGTTTGGTGGAAGACTTATTATAACGATTGCGTGGATTGAACTTCTTTTTAGGCTTTTTAGGTTTATCCTCTTCCGTTTTAAAGAAACCAAACAATGAATCTAAGAAACCTTTTTTATTTGAATCAACTTTTGGTTTATTTCTAAACTCTACATCCTCAACCAAAGCTTGTGTTTTCTTTTTTGGAACCTTCAGATTATAACTTGATTTATTTTGAAACCCTTGTGAAGATTCCTCCATATTTTGCTCATAATCAAAATAAGCATTCTTTTTGATTTCGATTGTATAACTATCGTTTTGCTTGTATGGATCTATAAATGTCATAATTTTTGTCCCAAATTTATTTTCTATTTCAGCCATATTTGACCGATATTTATTTAATAACTCATTTGCTACATTCGGCGATACTTTTAGCAACAGGACACTTGATCTATTGTTAATAGATTTTTCAGTAACTAATCTAAATATTGACTCACAAATACTCGCAACAGATCTTACCCAAATTGTCTTCCCCATTAAATCATTTAAAGCTGGTTTAATTCTTTGACGGGACATTTCCATTAAGCCAAATCTTGAGATTTTATCCAGTTGAATTCTTGCATGATCATGTTTAGTCGATTCATACATAGCTTTTTCAACCTTTCCATTGCTATCTTCATTTTCCATATCAATGAAGTCAATTACGATAAGTCCACCAAGATCTCTCAGTTTTACTTGTCTTCCGATTTCTTTAGCTGCCTCTAAGTTTGTTTTGAGAGCAGTTTCTTCTATATCGGTTCCTTTAGTCGATCTTGCAGAATTAATATCAATAGATGTTAAAGCTTCGCCAGAATCTATGACTAACGAACCACCTGATGGAAGTTTTACCTCTCTGGAAAATGCTGATTCAATTTTTGATTCAATACCATAACTTGCAAATAGCGGTATTTCCTCTTCGTAGAGTTTAATTTTCTCTATAAATTCAGGGACAATTTTATTCGCATAAGTTTTAGCGTTATCAAAGTCATTAACGTTATCAACAATTAATTCTCCAATATCTTCTTTAAAGTAATCTCTAATAGTCTTTTGGATCAGGCTCTGATCTGCATAAATTAATTGGGTAGCTTTAGATTTTTGAATTGCACTTTCAACTTCAACCCAAAGCTTTTTGAGATATTCTAAATCCCAGTTTAATTCTTCAATTTGTCTGTCTATGCCAGCGGTTCTTATTATGACGCTCATACCTTCAGGTATATTAAGATTCTCAATAAGTGTCTTAACTTTATCTCTATCTTCACCGCTAATTCTTCTTGAAATCCCACCTCCAGTTGGATGATTAGTCATCAAGACTATATATCTACTTGCAAGTGAAATATATGTTGAAAGTGCGGCTCCCTTATTTACACGTTCCTCTTTTTCAATCTGAACGACTATGTCATCACCCTCTTTTATTTTAAATCTATCACTTCCTGTTTTAGAGGAATCAAAATATTCAGGAGATAGTTCTTTAAAGGGCAAAAAACCGTGTCTAGATGAGCCAAGTTCGATGAAAATTGCTTCAAGACTTGCCTCAATTTTTGTTATTTTGCCTTTATGTATGCTTCCTTTTTGAAAGTTATTACCTTCAAACTCAAGATCAAAATCGATTAATTTTTCACCATCAATCAATGCGCTTCTTCTGCCATTAATTGAATTGGTATCAATAAGTATTTTTTTCATTTTATCCCTTTTAAAAAGGATAAGAACAAGGGTTGTTTAAGTGATTTATATTGGAATTTTCAAAACTATTACATTAAAACTTGTTTGATTAAATTCTTTAGCCATTGTTCTTATCTATTAAATTAATTATTTTCATGCTTACTTTGTAATTTGTAATTATTTAAGTTGTAAGCTCGTGGTATATTCTACAGCATAATGACAGAAATTGAATTTTTAATTATTGACAAAGAAAATTCTGGAAGACGTTTGGATAATTTTTTATTTTCTAAATATAGAAAAGTTCCGAAGTCAAAAATATATAGTTCAATTAGAAAAGCAAAAATAAAAGTTAATGATAAAAAATCAAAGCCAGACTATAAATTATTAAGCAATGATAAGGTTTCGTGTCCAATTTTTGTTGAAAAAAAAGATGTTTCTGAATCTCCTAATTTATCTACTCATCTAGAAATAATTAAAAATTGCATTGTTTATGATTCAAATAAATATATTGTACTAAATAAGCCACCAAATTTTTCTGTTCATGGTGGATCTGGGTTAAATTTTGGTGTCATAGAATTAATTAAGAAAATCTACAAAAATTCTGATAATTTTAAATTAGCACATCGAATAGACAAATTAACAAGCGGCTGTTTAGTTATCGCTAAAAAAAATGTCTTCATTGCGAGAGATACACAAACAATTTCGAAATAAAGAAGTTAAAAAAATATACGAATGTATTGTGCATGGTAGGTGGCCAGAACATTTAAAAAAAATTGAAACAAACATGGATATAAAGCAGGTAAATTCTGAAAGAATTGCACAGCTAGCAATAACTGGCAAAGAATCATTAACAAAATTTACTTATGTTAAACATTCAGCTTTGTACTCTCATATTATTGCAATACCGATTACTGGAAGAACGCATCAAATTAGACTACATTGCAGTAGTGCAGGATATCCAATTGTTGGAGATCAAAAATACAGCATAAAGAACTTTGCAAACCCAAAATGTAGGATGATGTTACATGCTAGGGAAATCAATTTCTTTGAGGATGGAAAAAAAGTAAAGGTCATTTCTGAGGATAACCATGGTTTTGGGGAAAATCTAGAAATTATCTAGTATTTAAACTCAAACAAAGTTAACGTTAATTCTGGATTTTTAAATTCGTTAATTTTTACACTATCAAGTGGCAATATAACAAGATTGTCGTTTGCATAAAGAGATAGCTCAAATTCAACGTTTTCGTAGATAGCCCACCCTATAGCTGCTAGAGCTACAACTGTTAAGATTTGGTCTTCATCGGTTTTGCACCTTCCAACAGCTTCTCTTGGTGGGCCGTCAGATGGGTAATAAATCTTTTTCCAACCTACACCCTCAATATATTCATCTTCACAATAACTAAATGTTAAGCAAGAAAATAATAGTAAAAGAAAAGATATTTTAGGCACTTTTTTCTATATTTACTTTATCTGAATAGGCTGCGTTACCTCTGACCACATCAATACTTATTACCATAGGAATAAATATATAGATAAATAGAAATAAAAGAAATTTGTTCATATATTTAGTGAATTATAACCTATTAGATACACTTTTAGTTTTTTTAGTTTGGTAGGGATGAACGGACTTGAACCGTTACGCCTTTCAGCATGCGAGTTTGAGTCGCACGTGTCTACCAATTCCACCACATCCCCATAAATTGATATGATACATTCAATGAATAATGACATCTATAAATCTGATTACTTTTATGAACTCCCAGAAGAGCTAATTGCAAAATTTCCATTAGAAAATCGCTCAGACTCTAAATTACTAACTGTAAATAACAATGACTTTGAAATTAATATTTTTTCAGATATTGAGAACAAAATTAACAAAGAAGATTTGTTAATTCTAAATGAAACGAAAGTCTTTCAAGCTCGCCTTGAGCTTATAAAAAAAACAGGCGGGAAAGTTGAAATTTTAATATTAGAAAAAATCAATAAATATACAGCAAATTGTTTAACTAGGGGCCTTAACAGAAATATAGTCCATCAAAAACTATTCACTGATCAATACCCTCTTGATATAAAAATCTTACCTACCAAAGATACTAATTTCCTTAAAATTGAATTTTCACAACCAATAGATCAAATTTGTTTAAATATCGGCTCAATGCCAATTCCTCCATATTTAAAGCGTGCTGAGAGCAAAGTTGATGTAGATAGATATCAAAGTGTGTTTGCAAACGAAAAATACAGTAATTCTGTTGCAGCACCTACAGCTTCCTTACATTTTGACAAAACTTTATTAGATAGAATCAAACAAAAAACTCATGTATCTACACTTTGTCTGGATGTTGGGTATAGCACATTTCAACCAATCAAAGATGATTTAATTGATGCAAATGCAACATTACATAAAGAAAATTTTTTTATTCCAGATGATTTAAGAACACAAATAGAATCTTGCAAAGGCAGAGGTGGAAAAATTATAGCTTTAGGCACGACAACATTAAGAGCCTTGGAGTCAGCTTTTGAGCCTGACAAGCAAAATATTAGAACAGGAAATCAATCCACCGATATATTTATTAAAGAGGGTTATAAGTTCAAAATTGTTGATAAGCTTATAACCAATTTCCACTTACCTGAATCTAGTCTTCTGATGCTGGTATGTGCGTTTGGAGGAAAATCAAATATTCTAAATGCTTATAAATATGCTATTAAACACAGTCTAAGGTTTTATAGTTATGGAGATGCAATGATAATAGAAAAATGTCTTTCAAAATATTAAATGAAGAAGGTTTCGCGAGAAGGGGCGTGCTTACAACTAAAACTTCATCGATAAATACCCCTGTCTTTATGCCAGTTGGGACATATGGTGCTGTTAAAGGAGTAACTCCAGACCAGCTTAAGGATATTGGTTTTGAAGTTATTTTAGGGAATGCATTTCATCTTGAGCAACGTCCTGGATCAAAATTAATTAATAAATTTAATGGATTACATAATTTTATGAATTGGAACGGTTCAATATTGACTGATTCTGGTGGCTTTCAGGTTTGGAGTTTGGGAGATTTACGAAAAGTTTTTGACGATAGAGTCGAATTTAAATCACCATTAGATGGTAAAAAGATTGTCATGTATCCGTCAGATTCAATACAAATCCAACTTAATTTAGATTCAGATATAATCATGGTATTTGATGATTGTACAGACTATCCATCTACCTTAAGTGAAGCAAAAAAATCCATGGAACTAACTCACCGCTGGGCACTTGAGTCAAAGAAATACTTTGACCAGCATAGTAAACAACATCTCCTATTTGGGATAGTACAGGGAAGTGAATATCCAGAATTAAGACTTAAATCTTTAGAATATTTAACCTCACTTAATTTTGATGGAATTGCAATCGGTGGTTTGAGTGTTGGAGAACCTAGAGAAAAAAAGACTAAAATTCTTCAAATACTCGCTCCTGAATTACCAACTCATATTCCACACTATGTTATGGGTGTTGGCACTCCTGAAGAGCTGGTTGAGGGTGTTAGGTATGGAATTGATATGTTTGATTGTGTTATTCCAACTAGAAATGGGCGAAATGGGTATATTTACACAGAAAAGGGAATATTAAAAATTAGAAATTCAGAGCATAAGAATTCAAATAAGCCCTTAGATGAAAATTGTGATTGTTACACTTGTAGAAATTTTACAAGAGGCTATATTCATCACTTAGATCGTTGCAATGAGATGTTAGCAAGCACTTTGATGACCATTTGTAATCTTTCGCACTTTCATAAATTAATGAAAGACATAAGAGAGTCTCTTGAAGAAAATAAATTTGAAGAATTTGTCGAATACTTTTACGATATGAGGAACTTAAAAAAGCCAAAACTTTAGGAGTTTTATGAACGAAGCAGCAGCACCAACATTTTTTCCATTTATTATGCTTTTAGTTTTTTTCCTTTTTGTTTATTTTGTGACAATCAGACCACAGCAAAAAAGAAAAAAGGAACATGAAACATTGGTATCAAATCTTCAAAAAGGAGATGAGGTTATGACTTCATCAGGTTTGGTAGGCAAAGTTGAAAATATAAAAGATAGGTTTATTTCAGTTAGATTGAATGAAAATGTAACGATTAACATGCAAAAGGAATTTATATCCTCTCAACTGCCAAAAGGTACTATAAACAGTATTGAATCACAGTGAATCAATTTAAGATTTGGCAATATTCATTAATAGCATCTGTATTATTTGTGGGTGTTATTTTTGCACTGCCAAATATCTTTCCCTCCAAGCCAGCTCTTCAAATTGCACTTGGAAATAGTAGTGACGAAATAAATTCAAATCTGATTTCCAATATTGAAAAGACACTAAAAGAAGAGGGCATTTTAGTGGGTTCTCTAGAATTAGAGGATAACTCATTAACAATTGTATTAGAATCAGTCGATGATCAGCTATCATCAAGGCGCATTCTTTCAAACTTTTCTGATGGGGACTATATTATTGCTTTAAAAAGTGAGCCTTCAACTCCTAAATGGCTTAGAGAAATAGGCGCTAAGCCCCTAAATTTAGGATTAGATCTAGCTGGAGGCATACATTTTCTTCTCGAAGTTGACACTGCTCGATATTCTGAAGAACGACTTTCATCTGAGGGAGCATCATTAGTTGAAGAATTTACCAAGCAGGGTTTTTTCTCATCATATCAAAGCACAGGTAATACGATTGATTTATCGTTCAACTCTGAGATTGATGCTGATTCTGCGGTTAAATATGTAAACGAAAACAATTTCACCACTTCAGGTAGTAAATATAACGTGTCTGTTGATGGCACAAATATAAAGCTTCAATACACTGATAATTACCTTTCAGAGATTATAGATTATGCAGTTGAACAAAATTTAGTTGCTTTAAGAAATCGAGTAAACGAATTGGGTGTCTCAGAACCAATTGTACAAAGAGAAGGCAAAGGGCGAATAGTAGTTGAACTTCCTGGAGTGCAAGATTCAGCATCTGCAAAAAAAATAATTGGGAAAACTGCAAATTTAGAATTCAGGCTTGAAGCAAGAAACAGTGATTCTTTCTTACGGAAAGAAAAATTTCAATATAAAAATCCTTTACAAGGAAGTGCATTTCTTGAAAAAGTTATTGTCTTATCAGGAGATAATGTAACAAATGCACAAAGTAGCTTTGATGAAAATGGAAGACCACAAGTAAATATTAATTTAGACATTGAAGGTGGAAGAGCAATGCAAAAAGCTACCACTGGTAATATAGGGAGAAGGTTGGGTGTTATTCTCGTCGAAGAGAAAACAAAAACCTTTTTTGATGAGGAGAATAATGTTGTTCAAGAATCTTTCCTAGAAAAAAGCATAATTAGTAATGCAACTATACAAGCAGTTTTAGGTACCAGCTTCAGGATTACTGGCTTAACTGGACCAAATGAGGCTAGCGAGTTAGCTTTATTATTACGTGCAGGGGCTCTTGCAGCTCCCATGAAATTCGTAGAGGAACAAACAATTGGACCTACATTAGGAAAAGAAAATATAGATAAAGGCGTGACCTCAATAATAATTGGATTTATTTTGGTTTTTATTTTTATGCTTCTTAGATATAGGCTTTTTGGATTATCAGCAAATTTTGCTCTGATCTGTAATTTAATTTTAGTTACATCAATAATGTCGGCTGTTGGCGGCACATTAACTTTGCCTGGCATTGCTGGAATAGTATTAACTGTTGGAATGGCCGTAGATGCAAATGTATTGATTTTTGCAAGAATATCAGAAGAACTTAAAAACAATATAGAACCACAAAGTGCGATTAAAAATGGTTTTTCAAAAGCCTTTAGCACCATTATGGATGCAAATATTACAACTTTAATAGTCGCGCTAATTTTATATGCCATTGGTACAGGACCAATTAAAGGATTTGCTGTAACTTTAAGCATTGGGATAGTTACATCAATATTTACAGCTATCTTGGTAACAAGGTCATTAGTTAATTTTATTTATGGTTATAGAACAGTTTCTGAGTTAAAAATATGATGAATATACCGTTTACAAAATACAATACCTTAGGGCTATTAATATCATCAATAATCCTGTTAGTTTCAATTACCTCAATTTTTTTTAAAGGCTTAAATTATGGCTTGGATTTTACAGGAGGTGTTTCCATTGAAATAAAATACAAAGAAAGAGCTGACCTCGAAAGAATTAGAAACAGTATTTCAAAAATAGAGGATGCAAACTTTTTAGTTCTAAATTTTGGAAGCGACGAAAATGTTCTTATTAAATTTCAAAGTGACGAAGAACTAAATATAAATGCTGATACTGTCATTAACATACTTGATGATGACGATTACCTTGGTGAAGTCGTAAAAAGTGAAACCATATTTCCTCAAATTGGAGAAGAGCTTAGAGACAAGGGAGGCATAGCTGTTCTTGTAGCTATTTTTGCAATTTTAATTTACATAATCTTTAGGTTCCAAATTAAATTTGGCTATGGTGCAATAGCAGCACTTATCCATGATGTGGTAATTATACTAGGGGTATTTTCTATATTTAATTTGAACTTTGACCTGTCTGTCTTAGCGGCAATACTAGCTATAGTTGGTTATTCATTGAACGATTCAATAGTAGTTTCTGATAGAATTAGAGAAAATTTTCTTGATCCAAATTCAAAGGGCAGTCCAGATATATTAATAAATAAGTCCTTAAATCAAGTTTTTGCTAGGACGATTATCACCTCTTTTACGACTCTTCTTGTTTTGATGGCATTATTGTTTGCCGGTGGGGCAGCATTATATAACTTCAGTCTTGCCCTTTCTCTCGGGGTAGTGATAGGTTCATATTCATCAATAGTGATAGTTGTAGGTGTTCTGCTTAAATTAAATTTAAGCAATAAAGATATGGAAAAACCAAAAAATGAACCTGAAGAATCTTATTCTTTAGATTGATATCCTGCTTTTACACAAACAGATAATTCTTTAAAACACTTTGGGGTAGAAACAATCAGATTATCACATTCATAAGAATCAGGAATTCCATCAAAAGAACTTACTAGAGCTCCTGCATTTTGAGCAATGAATTGGCCAGCCAATCTGTCCCACGGTTTCAGACCATGGCCCCAGAATCCATCAAGCTTTCCTGAAGCTACATAAGCAAGATCTAGAGAAGTGCATCCGCTTCGTCTAAGGGTTAAATTGTATGGATACATTTGCTCAAGAGTTTTACGTATATCATAAGAATATTTTTGCTCATTTGAGGAGTGCCCAACATTTGCCAACATTGAGTGTTGTAGGTTTTGTTTTTTATTGCATCGAATTCTCTTATTGTTAAGCAAAGCACCAGTTCCTTCTCCAGCACAAAATACATCATCTCTGCACGGATCAATAATTACAGCACAAATAACCTTGCCTTCAGAAAAACACGCTAAAGAAAGAGCATAATGAGGATATTGATAGACATAATTTCTTGTTCCATCAATTGGATCTAAAACCCAAGTTGATACATTCTCATCAATTTCCAAGGTATTAGTTTCCTCACCATAGTAATGAAAATCAGGATAATATTTTTTGAGATTCTCAAATACTTTACCCTCAACTAACCTATCTAAATTTGTAGTTAGATCATTTCCATCTTTCTTAATTACTTCAAGATTGTCTATTCTTTTACTAAAATGAATAATCTCATTTGCACCTTCATATGATGCTTTTAATGCTCTATTAAGAATTGGTGGAAGTGACATAGAGACTATCTTATGAATTTAAATACACATGTCAAAATAATACTTATTGAGACTACCAGTCCTGCAAATATCGGATCTACTTTAAGAGCAATGAAAACTATGTCTTTTGGTGATCTAATTCTAGTAAATCCAAAAAATTTTCCTGATAAAGAAGTCTCAACATTAGCAGCTAATGCAAAAGATCTAATTGATAAAATTAAAGTTGTAAAAAATCTTGATGAAGCCCTTGATGGAATTGATTTTGTTGTCGCTACGTCCTCTAGACAAAGGAAAGTTCCATGGCCATGTGAGGATCTACATATAGCATCTCCAAAAATTGTGAAGTTTGCTGAAGAAAAGTCTATAGGACTTCTATTCGGAAGAGAGGACCGGGGACTTACAAATGAGGAGCTCCAAAAATCAAATCTTCATATACAAATACCTGCAAATGAAAATTACTCAGTTTTAAATCTAGCAATGTCTGTTCAAGTAGTTTGTTATCAACTTTATCTTGATAATCATCTAAATAAACCGTTTATAAAAAGCGATATCTGGGATGTTCCGAAGGCTAAGTCTCTTCATGTTCAGCGATTAATTAACCATTTTATTGAAGTTGCAGAACAGTTAGAGGTTTACAACAAAGGAAATCCCAGACAAATAGGAGCGCGAATTAAACGAATGTTTACTAGAATTGGTTTAGATGAAATGGAAGTAAATTTTTTGAGAGGATTTCTTGCAGAAATTGAAAAAAGGTTAAGTTAGTTGATAAAGCTTTAAAAATAACTTTTTGTTTATATAATTACCAATGTGTCCCCATCGTCTAGAGGCCTAGGACACCGGGTTTTCATCCCGGCAACAGGGGTTCGAATCCCCTTGGGGATGCCATTTTTGGCACCTTATTGACACAAAATCAATATTTCCTATTTAATGCGAAGATTATCGCTGCAGTTTCTACATCAATAACACCATCATATCTTTCTGGTCTGAACCGCAGTTGAAAAGCTCTAACAACTTCAGACGTCTGTTTATCTGTAATTCCAGTTAACTCGATGTCGTAGCCATATTCAAATAATTCTGTCTGTACTAGTTTAGTTGAGGGCATATCTTTACTGAATTTATCTAAAAAATAATTAAGATCATCATCTTCGTACCAAGTCCCTATACCATTTTGATAAAGCTTCTTCCACGGAAATAATGGCCCTGGATCAATTTTTCTTTCTGGTGCGATATCAGAGTGTCCTACGATATTTTTTGGCTTAATTCTTGGATTTCTTGAAACTATATCTTTTATCAGATAAATCAGTTTATTAATTTGATCTTCTGGGTATTCTTCAAATACACATTTCTCTTGAAGTTTAGAATAATTCGAAAGAAGAGAAATTGATTGACTGCATCTGGATTCATTCACAATTTCAATTCCAATTGAATTATCATTTATACCTCTTTCACCATTCCAATAGCTAATACCAGCGTGCCAAGCACGATATTTTTCCTCTACAAGCTGATAAATACCATCTTTAGAATTATTTCCTCTATATGTTCCATTTGATATTAGGTAATGAGCACTTACAGGTCTTGAAGATTCTGTTGTTAGTAACCTCATAGATTCATCAAAACCTTCTGATGTGAAATGTAAAACTAGATACTTTACTCTGGTGTCATAATTTTCAGATTCTACATTTATAAACTTTGTACTAGAACATGAAACAAGAATAATTGTTAGCAAAAATTTTTTAATTAAACTGGAAAGATTGATTGTGTTCATAATGATTAGAATTAGAATTATTGAATATTATAGTAAGCCATCTTGGTGATATGATAAAAAATTTAAAATATTTGATTAGATATATAGCCGTTTCAATTCTGGTAATTTCTATTATTCTTTTTGTTTATCTATTGAATAATTATCGATCTTTGTTTAACACTTTGAATACAAACTATGATGCCGGAACAATTTCTTTATCAGAGTCTTGGAAAGAACAAACTGCTTCAGAAAATAGTTTTGTTTGGGTCGGTCATGCAACAATTCTATTAAATCTTGATGGGGAAAATATATTAATTGATCCAATTTTTTCTGAACGGGCATCTCCCTTTTCCTTTATTGGCCCTAGAAGACTAATAAGCCCAGCAATTCCAATTAATGAGTTACCAAACATATCAAAAGTACTTATTTCACATAACCACTATGACCACTTAGATATTCCAACTTTAATTGAACTTCAGAATAGAAATACAGATATTTTATTTTTTGTACCTAAAGGAGATAAAACATTACTTCAAAGGAATAATCTTTTAAATGTTAAAGAATTTGAGTGGTGGCAGAGTACATCTATCAATAATAAAGTTTTTACATTTTTTCCTGTTAAACATTGGTCTGCAAGAACATTTTTTGATAGAAATAATAGTCTTTGGGGGGGATGGAAAATACAAAGTTCAGATTTTACAGTTGCACATTTTGGAGATACAGGTTACGACTCGTTATTCAGCATGGAAATAGAAAAATTTGGTAATATTGACGTTGCATTTATCCCCATAGGCTCATACGCTCCTAGAGAAATTGAAAAGGATCACCATGTAAATCCTGAGGAAGCAATCAAAATTGCAGAGGACCTAAACATAGATTATAGCTTTGGCATTCATTGGGGAACATTCTTCTTATCTAAAGAGCCACTCTTCGAACCACCAGAGTTAATAAATAAATACCAAAGATTAAATTCAGAAAAAATCTTTTCCACTTCAAAACCAGGACAACTCATATTGCTTGATTCACTAGAATATCAAACGATTCTAGGTAACTGACAAAGAAAATCTTTTCTCGGCAATTTTTTCTATTAATTCATTTGCTATATAACCACGATGTTCTAGATGTTCTGCACAAAATCCGTGTAATGCAACAGCAGTTTTGCAGCTTTCAACAGGGGATAAGCCTTGTGCTAAAAGGCTTCCTATTAATCCTGCGAGTATGTCGCCACTGCCAGCTTTAGCGAGATTATTTGAACCATGTTTGCATTTATAAATTGTTTCACCATCACAAATAAGCGTATCTTTTCCTTTTAAAACAGTTATGCATGAATAAGAATTTGAAATTTCTTTAATAGATCTTTCCCTATTGTTTCTTATTATTTCTGATGAACAATTCAATAATTTTGCTGCCTCTCCTTCATGGGGAGTAATTATTGGAGGAGTTACAAATTTTATCTCTTTTATTGCCTGTATAAGAGCAGCATCTAGAATTGATGTTTTATCATGGATAGAAACTATATTTAAAAGATCCTTATGTTTTGATATTTCAGATGTGCCTGGACCTGCCACTATAAATGACTCCTTTTTAATTGTAAGTTTTATTTGATCTAATGATTCTAGACATATAACTTCAGGAAACTGTTTTAGAATTTCATCATTTTGTGATCCATGAAATAAACTATATACAAGGCCTATTCCCGTTTTTAATGCTGTTTGTATACATAGTAGTGCAGCACCACCATAGGGTCTTTCACCGCCATAAACAAATAATATTCCAAAGTCATATTTATGTGCGTTGTCAGGTTTTTTATTTGGAAAATGTACATCCTTTATATAGAATTCTATTAAATTGAAACTTTTTGCCATTTGTCTAAGTATATATATAAGGAGAAATTTATGGATTTAATATTTTTAATAGGCGAATTCATTAACAAGTTAGCCAATTATTTAATTGGATTAATAGATTATTTAGCATCTTATTTTATACAAATTTCGTCAGTTGAGGAGAATGGAATAATAAGTGATTTAGTATTTCAATCTGCAGCTTCAGATGGTGGATTTGGTTTCATTATCGGACTTTTTTTTGTAGTCATTTTTTTTGGAACACCTATTTGGATAATCTTAATTGTGAATCACTATAAAAATAAAAGAGCGGAGCAATTACACAATACCCTACAAGTTGCACTTCAAAATGGCCAAGAATTATCTGTAGATATGATTAAATCAATGCCAGGTTATGATGAAAAAGATAGTAAGAGATCTCCAGTTCAGTCTGGTTTCATCCAATTAGGAGTAGGGACAGGTTTATTTTTTCTAGGTATATTCATCATACAAAATTTACTTAACCCTATATCAGGTGTTGGGGCCTTAATTTTTTGTATTGGTATGGGACAAATAGGTTTTGGCCTATACCAAAAAGCATATTCAATTAAGAATGCTTAAATGCAATCAGACAAAGAGATTGTTGATCTTTGTTTAAATGATGGAATACATCATTTTGAGAAAATTATTAAGTCTTATAATAATTACGTTTTTGGTGTAATGATGAGAATCACAGCGGGCAACATTCACTTTTCAGAGGATCTAACTCAAATGGCATTTTTAAGAGCAATGAAATACTTAAACTCTTACGATTCATCTAGAGAGTTAAAAACATGGCTTGTTCAAATAGCAATCAATTGCTTTAAAAATGAGATTAAAACAATAAATAAATACATCGACCTAGAAGATATTTCCGAGCAACAGGTTTATGAAAATAAAGATGACGATTTTTTTAATATGATTAAACCACTTTCATCCACGGAAAGGATTATTTTTACATTAAAGTATGTTTATGATTATAAAAATGAAGATATTGCAAAATCATTAGCAATGAATATAAACACTATTAAATCAATAATTAAACGGGCTTTAGTCAAATTAAAATGAACAGATTCAATAAGATTATAAATACAGAAAAAAAACGTTTATATAAACTACAAAACCCTAATCTTTTTACCAAATACGTGATGATCCTAGCTAATAACTCTAAGTCAATTTCTATTAAACCTATAGATATTACATTCTTTTGTATTTTTACTATTGTCGGTGCTTATTATCATGAGATTGTTTTTTCATTGCTTCAAAATTTTTATTTAATTATTTTAAATCCACTAAAATTTATTGAAGTATATTTATACCCAATACTTGTTTCTTTTGGCCTTATAAGTTTGTATGGTAGTTTGAGAGAGTATGACTTCACTTTTTTTTCCACTGATAAATTTAACAAAAAATAATTTTCTATGAGACTGGCAATATTAATCACCTTTTCATTTTTTGTTTTCTCTGAAGATGAAGGTTATGCAACAAATGGCGATGTCCAGATTTACTATAAAGATTTTGGTCCAGAAAATAATACCCCAGTTCTTCTTGTGATGGGGTTAGGAGGTCAGCTTACTTACTGGCCGCAATTTTTCATAGAATTCTTACAAGAAAATGGTTATAGACCAATCGTTTATGACAACAGGGATGTCGGATTATCAACAAGTTTTAAGGAATATGGGAGACCAAACTTTATCTGGAATTACGTAAAATTTTATACAGGGTTACCAATTAGATCTACTTATTCACTTGGGGATATGGCAAATGATGGTTTAGCAGTATTAGATCATTTAAGTATTGATAAATCTCATCTAGTTGGAATGTCAATGGGAGGAATGATTTCTCAGCATCTTGCATCAAATAACGAGGAAAGATTTTATTCACTTACATTAATTGCATCAATGGCAAAAACACCCGACGCATCAACAGCACCAAGAGGACGTCTTGCTAAATTACTTAATGATAGATCAAGAAGAGAAAAAACAATTGAAAAAAGAATTGAAAGGGCAGTAGAGATATATTCAATACTAGATGCTGGAAATACTGATTTTGATACACCTGAGTTTAAACAAGGGGTTATAGACAATATTAATCGCAGTAAAGAAGATTCTGGGTTTTCCCGTCAATTGCTTGCAATTCTAGCAGATAAATCAAGAGAAGAATCTGTTAGAAATATTACACTCCCCACATTGATTATACATGGTGAACTAGACCCGTTAATTCCATTTAAAGAGGGGTTAAATACACATAAATTAATAAACTCCAGTACCTTTGTTCCTGTTAAGGACATGGGCCATCTATTAACTCAAAAGTCTCTGGATAATTTTAATAGTGAAATCATTGTTCACTTAGATTCTAATTCTTAATACAATATTTCGTAAGATCCAATTATTCTCAATTCCTTTGACATTTGTTCTAAGGTTGAAATAAGTCCAGCTACCTTATCATCTTCATAATATCCTTCAAAATCTATGAAGAATGTATGCTGAAAATCATTATTTCTTGATGGTCTTGTTTCAATTCTGGTCATATTAATATCGTTTTCAGCAAAGGGCTTCAAAATAGATAATAAAGAACCAGGTTTATCAGATAGATTTATCATAATTGAGGTTTTATTGTCTTTACCCTTGTTTTCAATCATTTTTCCAATGACAAGAAAACGAGTTACATTATTGTCTGAATCTTGAATATTTGTTTCATGCATATTCAAATCAAATAGGTCTTTAGCATAGTCATTTGCAATACAGAATATAGATGAATCGTGTTTTGCCATTTCAGCTGCTTCTGCTGTGCTTGTACAAACAACTTTTTCTGCATTTGGGTAATTTCGTTTCAACCAATCGTTACATTGTCCAAATACTTGTGGATGAGAAGCAATTTTAGTTACATTTTTGATGGCAACGTTTTTAGAGCAGAATGAATGAATTATTTTAAAATTTAATTCTTTAGTAATTTTTAGATCGTAATCAATTAATCCGTTTAGCGATGAATTTATAACGCCTTGATAGGAGTTTTCAAAAGGAATAACTCCATAATAGGTATGGCTAAGAGCAACTTTTTCAAATATATCTTCAATTGATCTTAATGGAATGAAATTATACTGTGTTGCTTTAAAAATATGACGTGCTGCAAGATCAGAATTAGTGCCAAACGGACCTAAGAAATAAATTTTCATTGAAGGATTGTAAGGTTTTTAAAGACAAAAAAAAACTGAGCAAGCTCAGTTTTTTTCAGTCGAGATCAGTAGGTGTCAAAAGTGAGATTACCTTCTGCATCCTTGGATAAGATCTCTTTTATCCTCGGTGGTCTAGTTCGCTTTATTGCTAGCTAAGCTTTCTAGAACTTTCACCTTTCTGTTCTCTTCCTAAGTAACTTTTTCATTCTGGGTTCTGCAGTTCCCTTTCTGATCTGGTTATCTTGAGGTAATATCTACTTTAGTAAAGTGCATTTACATTTGCAAGCATCTTATGAAAAAAAATATATGTTTTTTTTTATGCTCCTGGAAACTATTATTTTTAGTGACTTGTAGGATGCAAAAAAAATTAAAAATATTTTGACATTAGATAAAAAGCAAGATCAGTTGATCAAAAATTAATCAACCTGTTTAAATAATAATCAATATTAAATTTACATTTTTATATATAATGCTCTAATAAGGAGATAATTATGTCAGTAGTATTAGTAACTGGTCCAACTGCCGGTATAGGAAAATCAATAGCATATAAATTTGCAGAGAGGGGATACGATCTATTTCTTGTAGCAAGAAGAATAGATAGATTAAAAGAGATTGCATTAGATATTGAAAAGAAATTTAATGTAAATGTAGAAGTGCTTCAATCTGACCTAAAAAACAAAAATTCGCCAAAAGAAATCTATGACTACTCAAGGGAAACTAAACTAGATGTCGAAATATTAGTGCTTAATGCTGGATATCAACATAATAAAACCCTACATGAAGTTTCACTTGATGATGAGGAAGATTGTCTACGAGTATTAGGGTTATCAGTAATAATGCAAACAAAACTTTACCTTAAAGATTTTATTAAAAGGGGAGGTGGAAAAGTACTAGTTGTTTCATCAGTTGCAGGGTTTGCACCAGCTTCTCCAAGATATGCTGTACTTTATGGTCCTGTAAAAACATTTATGAATAGGTTTGTAGAGGCAATTAACGCTGCCTATAACCGAGAAAATATTAATGCTACTGCTTTGTGTCCAGGCTTCACAGTAACTGAGTTTCACTCAGTGAGTGGAACACAAAAGCAAATGGATAAAGTACCATCATTTATGAAAATGTCAGCTGACGATGTTGCTGAAGCTGGAATAAACGGCCTATTTAAAAACAAACAAATTGTTATACCTGGATTAGTCTATAAGTTTTTAGTGAACACGTTGCGTTTTCTGCCAAATGGGTTGGTTAAGTTTATTGGCAATAAAGTCGCAGGTGGCAGGTATGAGTAGATATGTAATTTTTACAGTTATATTTATTCTCACTTCATGCAACACAACAGTTGATCCAAAAGTCCTAGCAAATGAATCTCTTATTGTAGATGCTCATATTGACGTTCCATATAGATTACGTAGCCAGTTAGATCAAACAGGAAATTTTGAGGATATATCTGGTTTGACCTCCTTGAATTTTGATTATGTTAAAGCAATGGAGGGAGGATTAAATATCCCATTCTTTTCAATCTATCTACCTGCTGATACAGAAAAAAATAAAACAAGTTTTGAATTAGCTAATGAGCTTATTGATATGGTGGAGTCCGTAGTGGATGATTCACCTGATAAATTTTTTATCCTCAAAGACAATGTCTATGTTGGGAATTTACCTGGACAAAATTTGATCGGCATAGCATTAGGCATAGAAAATGGTGCTCCTCTCGAGGGTAAGCTTGAACGAGTAAAATACTTTTACGAACGAGGCATAAGGTATATCACTCTTACACATTCTAAGAGCAATCACATAAGTGACTCATCATATGATGATAACAAGAGATGGAGTGGATTAAGTCCATTTGGAAAAACATTAATACAAGAAATGAATGATGTTGGAATGATGATTGATATATCACATGTATCAGATGAAGCATTTTTTGAGGTATTAAAATTATCTAAGGCACCTGTAATAGCAAGTCATTCTTCTTTGCGCCATTTTACTCCAGGATGGGAACGGAACGTTTCTGACAAAATGCTGGTTGAGTTAGCAAGAAATGGAGGTGTATTGCATATTAATTTTGGTTCGTCCTTTATAATTGATAAATCTAGATCTAATGATGCAGCTCCAACCGAAGACAACGTCTTTGCAACAGTAGAACAAGTTGTTGATCATATAGATAGGGCTGTAGAAGTAGCTGGAATTGATCATATCGGAATTGGATCAGACTTTGATGGTGTTGGCGACACCTTACCAACTGGTTTAAAAGATGTATCTTATTTTCCTAATTTAATTAACGAGATGTTAAAAAGGGGTTATTCTATTTCTGAAATAAGGAAAGTACTTGGTGGCAACACAATTAGAGTTTGGAGAGAAGTAGATGAATACGCAAGAATTAATTGATCCTGTTATTAATTGGCATAAATCCCTAGAAGATTCTGACTATAATCTGCTATATGAGCTATTAGATGAAGAATTTACATTTTTTTCTCCAGTAGTTCATAGGCCTAAAGATAAACATATGGGATTTATTTATTTGATAGCTGCAAGTAAGGCATTTCTAAATGCAGAAGATTTTAGATACGTCAGAGAAATTAAATCTAACCACAATGCTATGCTTGAGTTTAATTGTGAGATTGATGGTATTCAGGTAAATGGAATTGATACCTTTAAATGGAATGATGAAATGAAATTTACTGAAATGAAAGTATATCTAAGGCCACAGAAAAGCTTGCAAGTTATTCAACAAGAAATGGAGAAACATTTAACTAATCCTCAAATTTGGCGTTAAGGATTTGTAATCTTTTATTTTCTATTTAAAATTAACAACACTTATGGCTAAAAAGTATGTAAATTTCCGAGTAGGTGGCGTCCCAGAGAGAAAGGATGACAGTTATACAGTTTGGACAAATGATTTATTAAATAAATTAATCGCAAGTAAAACTGTGATAGAACCGAGTATGTCTACTTATGGACATAGGCTTCTTGAGAGTGAAGTTATTTATGTTGTTGTATCAGGTCGTGGACTTATGGAAGTTGTAGAATACGCAAACACTCAAGATGGCCATGGACACGATCCATCTCACGGGATAATGCATAAAGATGAATATGCATTAGCAGCTGGAGATGTAATCCTCGCGGAAGAGGGTGACTACGTTAAAGTATTAAATGAAAGTGATCACGATCAATTGGTCTATTTAAGATTATTTGATAAAGCAGGTTGGCGAGGCAGATCTGCTGAATCAGACAAAGACCCTCAATCTAAGAAATAATTAATATGAAAATAAAAGTTTGCGGGTTAACCCGAGAGGAAGATATTGTGAGTTTATTAAACTCAAATATTGATTATTTTGGATTTAATTTTATTGAAGAGAGCCCTAGATATGTTGAGCAAAAATGGGCGATTGAGATGTATCACAAATATGATCTAGGAGAAAAATTTGTGGCCCTCTTTAGATCTGATAGAGCTGATATATTGAATAATATAATTACTTATTCCCCTGAATCGACGTTACAAATCTATGGAGACTTAAAGACAGATCATTTTTTACATAAATTACTTATACCTGTGTCTGTAACAACTTTGAAACAAAACGCTTATAAAGATTTATTAAATCCTAATAAACATAAATACTTGGTCGACAATATGATTAACAATTTAGGCGGAACGGGTAAAAAAGTGGATTTAAACTCAATAGATAAAAATTTATTTCCCACAATTATGATTGCGGGCGGTATTGGTATAGACGATATAAACAACCTTCAGAACTTAAATTTTTGGGGAGTTGATATCAATTCAAAAATAGAACTTAGTCCAGGCATTAAAGATCAAGACATGATTAAAATTTTAGGAGACTTCATTGAAAAATAAAGGTTATTTTGGTGATTATGGAGGTCTGTTTATTCCAGAAACCTTATCTCATGCATTGAATGAATTGGATAGTCTATATCTAGACATAAAAGATAATGCTAATTTTCAAGAAGAACTTACAAATATATATAAATACTATGTAGGTAGACCATCACCTTTATATTTTGCTGAAAAATATTCTGAATTAGTCAAAGCCAAGGTTTGGTTTAAGAGAGAGGATCTAAATCATACTGGTGCCCATAAAATAAATAATACTGTTGGACAAGCATTACTAGCAAAAAAACTAGGAAAAAAAAGAATTATTGCTGAAACCGGAGCAGGTCAACATGGAGTTGCTACTGCAACTATATGTGCAAAATTAGGTCTTGATTGTACAATCTATATGGGCGAGACAGATATTAAAAGACAAGAACTTAATGTAT
>CACLXU010000008.1 GCA_902610995.1 uncultured SAR86 cluster bacterium | reverse complement strand
TGAATTTACAGTAGAAGAAATTAAAAAAATACTTGAGGGAAGCTGATTTGTTAAGATTTTTTACAACTATTGGGGGTTTTCTTTTAGGGTCATTATTGCTTGCACTGATAATAGTTTTATCCTTTAATCCAAACTTTTTTGCATTGAAAATATTAGAAAATAATCTCAGTGAATTTGGGGAAAAGCCTAAAAATAGTCTTGATAAATATCTAAACGAGCAACTCGCAAAAGAAATGATTGCTTCACCTGAAACATTGACATATCTTGGGTTTGATTCTTTAAATTTTTTAACAAACCATAACTCCAAACTTGATGATAATAGTATTGAATCAAGTTATGAGGAGTATCTTTTTAATAAGACTTATTTGAATAACCTTAATAACGTTGATCGCAGCAAACTTGGAGACACAAAATATAACCTTGATATACAAAAGTTTAATCTCGAAAATAAAATTGTCTCATATGAAGCTTTTCCATTTCACTTTAACCCTGTTAGTCAGTTCTTTGGAAATCATCTAAGCATAATTGAGTTTCTCACAGACAATCATAAGATTGTAAATAAAAGAGACATTAGAGATTACCTCCACAGGATTTCTGCAGTTGCTGAAGTTATCGAAAATAATATCAAGTATCTTAACGAAAGAGCAGAAAGGGGAATTTTCTCCCCAAAGTTTGTTTATGAAAAAGCATCAAAACAGCTTTCTAATATCATCTCTTTGGAGATCAAAAGTAATCCAATTTATATTTCTTTAGAAAATAAGATGAATGAATTGGAAATTAGCCAAGAGAGCAAAGAAAAATATCTTTCCGATGTAAAAATAAGATTAGAAAAGGATTTTTATCCAAGCTATGAGAAACTACTTAAAACTTTACAAAAGCAAATTACGTTTTCTAGAGAAATGGATGGTGTGTGGGGGTTGCCAAATGGTGATGATTACTATAAACACCGATTAAAAATCTATACAACAACAAATTATACGCCAGATGAAATACATGATATTGGGCTGGAAATGGTTGATACAATTCAGGAGGAAATACTTAAAATCCTTGCATCAGAAGGTTATAACATCAGTAAGAATTTAATCAGTCTTTATGAGGAGTTAAATAATGATAAACGTTTTCTTTTCGAAGACTCTGATAAAGGAAGGCAAGAAATCCTTGATAGATATACCCAAATTCAAACTGATGCACTTGAGAAAATGAGTGATCATTTTCATGATTTGCCAAAATCTGAAGTGATTGTAAAAAGAATTCCTATTTATGCTGAGGAAAGTGCAGCAGGAGGTTACTATCAGTCACCATCTCTTGATGGGAAAAGACCAGGTATATTCTATGCAAATTTATTTGATGTTAAAGCTACCAAGAGTTTTGGAATGCCAGCACTTTCATTTCATGAGGCTATTCCTGGACATCATTTTCAGAATGCCTTAAACCAGGAGAATCAAAATCAAACTGTCTGGAAAAAATTTGGTTACAGAACCTCTGCATTTGGAGAGGGATGGGCGCTTTATGCAGAGAGACTCGCCATAGAAATTGGCTTAGTAACAGATCCCTATGAAATGATTGGGTCGTTGCAATCAGAACTTTTCAGAGCAGTTAGATTAGTTATAGATACAGGCATTCATCATAAAGGATGGACAAGAGAGGAGGCCATCAAGTATATGATGGAAAACGTAGGATCAGAAAGAAGTGAAGCAACGTCAGAAGTTGAAAGGTACATAGTTTGGCCGGGGCAAGCATGTGCTTATATGCTTGGACGTATAAAAATAATGGAACTTAGAGAGACTGCAAAAAAAGAACTAGGCAATAGCTTCAATATTAAAGATTTTCACAGAGAGGTTTTAATGAATGGATCAGTTCCTCTAACAGTGTTAGAGGAAATAATCGATAATTATATATCTTCCAAAAAATTCTAAGACTCTGTAAGCGTACCTTCAATCTCTTCAAGAATTTTCTTATTCTCTGCTAGGAAAGTTGATGCATTATTGATCCCTTGACCAATCTTGTCGCCTTTATAGCTATACCAGGAACCTGCTTTTTCAACAATTCCTTTTTTCACTGCGAATTCTATAATTTCAGCCATCCTGTTAATGCCTTTTCCATATAAAATTTGAAATTCCACAACCTTAAAAGGAGGGGCAACCTTATTTTTAACCACCTTTACTCTGGTTTCATTGCCTATAATTTCATCGCCCTCTTTTATTGCTCCAATTCTTCTTATATCTAATCGAACACTTGAATAAAATTTCAATGCATTCCCACCTGTTGTTGTCTCAGGACTTCCAAACATAACTCCAATTTTCATTCTAATTTGATTGATAAAGATAACTAACGTATTAGATTTTTGAATGCTTCCTGTGATCTTTCTTAGAGCCTGTGACATTAATCTCGCCTGTAAACCTACGTGCGAGTCACCCATATCTCCCTCTAATTCTGCTCTTGGCACCAACGCAGCAACGCTATCGACAACAATTACATCCAAACTACCACTTTTCACTAGCATGTCAGTTACTTCAAGAGCTTGCTCACCAGTATCAGGTTGTGAGAGCAATAATTCATCTATATCAACTCCCAGTGCCTTTGCATATTCTGGATCAAGAGCATGCTCTGCATCTATAAATGCTGCACTACCTCCAGCTTTTTGACACTCAGCAATTATTTGCAGTGTAAGTGTTGTTTTGCCTGATGACTCAGGTCCATAAATTTCAACAACTCTTCCTTTTGGTAGACCTCCAATGCCCAAGGCATTATCTAGTCCAAAGGATCCAGTTGGGATTGAAGGAACTTCAACAGTCTCCCTAGTTCCTAACTTCATAATAGTACCCTTGCCAAATTGATTTTCAATTTGCTTTAAAGCTCCCTCGAGGGATTGTTTTTTATTATCAGCCATAATTTAATTTAATAGTGTATAAATATACAGTAATATTGTTTAAAGGAATAATCAAGAAAAATTGTTTTTTTTCTTTAATTATTTCTAAATGAATATATTCAAGTAAAATACCGGCATGGCATTTATAGTTACAGAATCTTGCATCCAATGTAAACATACTGATTGTGTTGAAGTATGCCCTGTCGATTGCTTCTATGAAGGGCCAAACTTTCTTGTTATCAATCCAAATGAATGCATTGATTGTGGTCTTTGTGAGCCTGAATGTCCGGTTGATGCCATTTTCTCAGAGGATGAGCTTCCTCCTGATCAAATACAATTTATTGAGTTAAACGATGACTTATCTAAAGTATGGCCAAATATTACTCAAAAAAAGGAATCATTGCCCGAAGCAGAAAAATATAGTTCTATAAAAAACAAGTTTGATTTACTGAAGAAAGACTAATTTATATGAAGCCAAACAGCTGGAACTGAACCAGTTATTAGCCCAGAAAATAGCATCTTAACTTTTTCTTCATTATCAATAAATCCTCTCACAATCTGCTTAGGTAAGAAAAGAAATGACAATAAAAATCCAAATAATAGAGGAGCAATCGCAATAAAATCTAAAGATTTAATAGACTCTATTACAAGAGGATAGACTCCTAACATTACCAATACTAATGATCCTGAAATACCAGGTAGCAAGAATGCAGAGAATGCAAAAAAACCTGCTAAACCAAGCATGAAATAATTTTCAAAATTTAAACTTAATAGTGTCATTGAAATTATACTTGCTACAACAATCCCAATAGTAAAGCTGATCGAGTATTTCATTGTTTCATTCCACTTATGATCAATAAAAGTATTCTTAACAACCGCAATTATCATTACAATTGATAAAAAAATCTTAAAGAAAAAAAGGTAATTTGTGATCAAAAAGTCAATTAGGAATGAAGCGAGATAAATAGCGATCCCCATCCCAGTTAAAAGTGGAAATAAAAAATTTATGTTCAGATTCCTGATAAACTTTTCAAAAGTTATGTCTTTTGGATTCTGGCTAAATGCTGTCAAAGAACTTAAAAAATCTTTATATACATTAAATAAACCAGCGATTGTGGCCCCTGAAATGCCAGGAGTAATTTCTGCGACACCCATGAAAAAGCCTGCTACAAATTTATATAAAACGTTAGACATCAGGCAATTCTCCCTTTAACTTTGAGTGATTTGTCATGTCCCAAAATAAAGGAGTTACTGAAACTTTTGCAGATCGAATGGCTTCAAAATCAGTACCTGTTAAATCGCCATCAGGGTCACCACTTTTACCAATTTTGTAACTTATCTTTGATTCTGATCCCATAAATTCTGGTGCCAGGGGGATTCCTCTATTTCCCAATCGAGTAAGAGATATACCTTTGATATCATTTAACGGAAGATTTGGAATGTTTACATTAAATACAATTCCTTCATGCTGCTCATCAGAATAATTATCACGTACATAATTTAAGATTGATTTCGTTATATTTATTGCTGCACTTGAATGTTCAAATGATTTTCCTGCAATTGAAAGTGCAATAGGTGGGTATTTTAATTTTCTTGCTGTAAATGCTGCGCCAAGTGTTCCTGAATGAATCACATCATCTCCCATGTTAGCACCTTTATTTATACCAGATATAACTATGTCTGGTACATCTTTCATAATTGCCATTATGCCCATAAAAACACAATCTGCAGGAGTACCATCAACAGAATAAACATTATCTTCCAGCTTCACAATATCAACTGAAGATCTCAAAGTTATTGCTGCGCCTTGGCCACTTTTATCCTTTGAGGGAGCTATTAGGAATGCATCATGTTCTTCTCTGAGGGAATGAAAGAGTGATTGAGTTATCTCTGAATCAATTCCATCATCGTTTGTTATTAAAATCTTCATTTATTTAATCTTGAATTCACTAAAGCAGCTGCTCCTTCTCCGTTACCTATGAAACCCATTTTTTCCGAGGTTTTTGCCTTGAACCCTATCATATCTTTTTCTAGCCCTGTTATCTTCGAAAGATTTTTGACTATCTTCTCTCTGAAAGAGCTTAGTTTCGGTTCCTCTGTAATTACCACCACGTCAAACTGAATTAGTTTATAGCCAGCAGACAATACCTTATCATATGCTAACTTAAACATTTTCTCACCAGAGCAATCTTTCCATTCATCTGTTTCTGGAAAATTGGTACCAATATCCCCAAGACCCAAAGCACTCAACATTGAATCAATCAAAGCATGAATAACTATGTCACCATCGGAATGTGCTTGAAATGATTTTTGGTATGGCACCTTTATCCCACCCAGCATCAACCCATCACCATCCTTAAATCGATGACTATCAAAACCATTTCCAATAATTAAAGTGTTATGAAAATTTAGATCGTCTTTTACAGTAATTTTGATATTCTTCCTATTTCCTGGAATGAAAGAAACCTCTCCTCCAGACCTCTCTATTGCCTCAGATTCATCACTTGGAAAATATTCATCTCTTATACATGATTCCAGAGCAAGCCTTAGTGTTTCTGAATTACATATTTGAGGAGTCTGAGCTAAATAAAAATTATTTCTATCAACACTTTTAGAAACTTTAAGTGACTGTTTATCAATCATTTTTAGTGACTCATAAACTGGAATGCCATAGATTAATATATCTGAAGAGTTTTCAGAGAAACGGTCGCATAATTCAAGGATCTCCTTTTTTGTAATAAATGGTCGGACAGCATCATGCACCATCACCAGAGAATCAGGTTCAGTTTCTCCCAGGGAATTTAGAACAGAATGAGATCTTGTTTTACCACCCTCAACAATATAAATATTTTTATAGTTGTAGAAGTTCATTAACTTTATATCTTTATCCCCTTTTGCTACAGGGATAATAATTTTTTCGAATATATCTGCTTCAACAAAGTGTGAAACCGTTTTCTCTAAAATAGAAAGATTATCTATTTTTAGATATTGTTTAGCTTTTACAGAGGACATTCGGGCTCCAACCCCTGCAGAGGGAA
The DNA here is from genome assembly GCA_902610995.1 of uncultured SAR86 cluster bacterium. Taxonomy (GTDB): domain Bacteria; phylum Pseudomonadota; class Gammaproteobacteria; order Magnimaribacterales; family TMED112; genus TMED112. Next base: position 32,179 of record CACLXU010000008.1, on the reverse strand, counting down.
TTATTGCTGATATTTTTTTAGTTTGGTTCTTCATTTGTTTCTAATTCATTCAAAATAATTTCTTCTTCATTCAATATGTCAGCATTTTCATTATCCAAATTCTCTTTAAGTAAACGAATATTGTTTTTTAGGTTTTCATTCTGCTCACTAAGTAGAATTAATTCCTTCTCTTTTGTAATAATCAAATTTTTTAATTCTTTATTTTTTGTGAGGCTATAGTCTTGATAAAAAATATCAAGAAGAATTAGTAACCCAGAAACGCAAATGGTTATGATTAAAAATATGAAAACAATGTTGTTTTTTTTCTTCATGGATAAAGTTCATCGTTAATCACAAGTAATCTATTATATTTCGCAGTCCTATCTGATCTTGCTGGTGCGCCAGTTTTTATCTGCTTTGTATCTGTAGCTACTGCAAGATCAGAGATAAAGGTATCTTCTGTTTCGCCAGATCGATGTGAAATAATAGTTCCAAAATTATGTTGTTTTGCTAGCTCAATGCACGAAAGAGTTTCTGTAAGTGTTCCAATTTGATTAAGTTTAATGAGAATTGCATTGCCTGCTCTTTCATCAATGCCCTTTTGTAAAAGTTTTCTTTGGGTAACAAAAATATCATCTCCCACAATTTGCAGCCCCCCACATTCTTTTGTTAATTTAGCCCATCCAGCCCAATCATTTTCCTCAAGTGGATCTTCAAGCGAAACAATTTGATATTTAGTAACTAAATTTTTTAGATAATCGATCATTTCGTCAGGTTTCAAGGATTTTCCTTCTCCCTCAAGAGAGTAGTTTCCTTCATGAAAAAATTCTGTTGAGGCACAATCTAATCCCAAGAAAATATCTTCGCAGAATTTATATCCTGATTTATCAACTGCTTCAATAATAAAATTAATCACCTCGTCATTGGTCTTTAGATTCGGAGCAAAACCGCCTTCATCCCCAACTGTTGTACTTAGGCCTTTTTGAGAAAGAAGAATCTTTAAATTCATGTACACCTCAGTAGACATTCTGAGTCCTTTTTTAAACGGAATATTTTTGGAGGGCAATATCATAAATTCTTGAATATCTATCGTGTTGTTAGCATGACTGCCACCATTAAAAATATTGAGCATAGGACGGGGCATAGACATTTGGACTTTTGTAGAAAACATTTTGTTAAAAGTAATATTTAGATATTCATATAGCGGTATATTTGCAGATGATGCTGAAGCTCTAGCAGTAGCTATTGAGGCCGCTAAAATACTGTTTGCACCTAAGTTATTTTTATTCTCTGTGGCATCAATCTCTATCATTGTCTCATCAATGAGTTTTTGATCTGATGCATCAAGACCAGCCAAACCCTCAAAAATTTTTTTATTTGAATTTTCAACTGCTTTGAGTTTTCCTGAGCCAAGATATCTATCAGGCTCATTATCATTTAATTCGTACGCCTCTAAACTTCCAGTTGATGCTCCACTGGGAACCATAGCAGTTCCCTTTGACCCGTCTTCAAGGTAGACAGATGTCATAATGGTAGGCTTCCCTCTGGAATCAAGAACTTCGAGTGATCTTAAAGATTTTATCTTCATGAAGCTAAAGTGTTTTAATCAAATCATCTAAAGAGATAATTTTCTTTAGAAAATCAGGCAATTCATGGAGATGTAAAGCACAAGGTCCGTCACACTTGGCCTCATCAGGATTAGGATGAGTTTCAATAAATAATCCTGCTATCGCCTGAGATATACCTGCTTTTGCAAGGTCAAAAACATATTTACCCCTACCACCAGTACTTTTCTTTAATGCTCCAGGCTGTTGAAGTGAATGAGTAACATCAAAGAAAACAGGTTTTCCTAATTCTTTTAAAATTTGAAAATTTAAGGTGTCTACTACCAAATTATTGTAACCAAACGAGTTTCCCCTTTCACAAAGAATTATATTTTCATTTCCCACGGACTTACACTTTGTAATTACATGTGACATTTCATCAGCTGATGAAAATTGAGGCTTCTTAACGTTTATAATACTTTTTGTTTTAGCCGCTGAAACAACTAGATCAGTCTGTCTGCATAGAAATGCTGGGATTTGAAGTATTTCACAAACTTCTGCAACTATTTCTGCTTGTTTGGGCTCATGTATGTCTGTGATTATAGGCAAATCAAATCTTTGTTTTACTTTCTCCAGACTTTCTAGGCCTTTCTCAATTCCAGGACCACGATATGAATCAAGAGAAGATCTATTAGCTTTGTCAAAAGAGGCTTTGAATACATAATTGAAATTTAATTTTTCTGATAACTTTGAAAATTCTTCAGCTACTTGAAACAAAATCTCATCTGATTCAATGACATTGACACCACCAAAAACAGTGATTCTTTTTGTATTGGATATGTTCTCTTTATCAAATTTCATTTTTTATTACTTAATTCTACTGCCTTCTTAATAAAATCGTTAAAAAGTGGGTGTCCAGTCTTAGGTTTTGATGTGAATTCTGGATGAAATTGACAACCTATAAACCAAGGATGATTTTTAATTTCAATCATCTCTACAAGGTTATGGATGTCAGATCTTGCAGAAATCACAAGTCCATTTCGTTCAAGTGAATCAATGTAATCAGGATTAACCTCGTACCTATGCCTATGTCTTTCAAATATATTTTTTGATTTGTACAGCCTTGATGCTTTTGTACCCTTCAGTAGATGGGCTTTTTGTGAGCCTAATCTCATTGTCCCTCCTAAATCAGAATTTTTGGTTCTAACTTCTTTAGACCCATCGTTATTTTGCCATTCTGTAATTAAAGAGATAACTTTATCTTTGCAGCGTGGCTTAAATTCAGTGCTATTTGCGTCCTTAAGCCCACATAAACTTCTTGCAATATCAATAATTGCAATTTGCAAACCTAAGCATATTCCAAAATAAGGTGTTTTTGATTCTCTTGAGTATTTTGCAGCCAGAATCATTCCCTCAATTCCTCTATCCCCAAATCCACCTGGAACTAAGACTGCGTCGGATTTTTTTAGTAGTTTCTTATAGTTTCTTAAGTTAATGTCTTCTGAATTTATTAGATTTATGTTTACCCTTGTATCATTGATTATTCCCGCATGATCTAGAGCTTCAGTTAATGAAAAATAAGCGTCCTTAAGGTCAACGTATTTCCCGACAAATGAAACATTTACTTGCTTTTTTGGGAAAAGTTTTCTTTTAACAACCTTTTTCCACGGGTTGAGGTTTGGCTTATTTTTTTCTAGATGCATTTTCTTGGTAAGAATTTTGTCAATACCTTGATTATCTAGAAACACTGGAACTTCGTAGATTGTATCAAGATTAGGTAATGAAAAAACTCCGTTATTTGGCATTGAGCAAAACAATGCAATTTTCTCCTTACTCTCTGGAGGTATTTCAAAATCTGACCTACAAATCAAGATATCGGGTTGCAAGCCAAGTGATCTGAATTCTTTTACAGAATGTTGGGTAGGTTTAGTCTTTAATTCTCCTGCATTTTTTAAGTAGGGAACTAGTGTGAGGTGTAAAAATAACGTTTGGTATGACTTTAGCTCAAGCCCCAGCTGTCTAATTGATTCAATGAATGGTTGGCTTTCAATGTCTCCTACTGTCCCTCCAATCTCTACAATAGCAATATCAAAACCTCTTGAGGCTGATATAATTTTTTTCTTAATTTGATCAGTAATGTGCGGAATTACTTGAACAGTTTTCCCTAAATACTCTCCCTTCCTTTCTTTCTTGAGAACAGAGTAATATATTTTGCCTGCAGTGAAATTATTTTTTCTTGTGCACTTATGATTTATAAATCTTTCATAGTGCCCTAAATCAAGGTCAGTTTCGGTGCCATCTTCAGTTACGAAAACTTCTCCATGCTGAAAAGGGCTCATGGTTCCAGGATCAACATTAAAATATGGATCCATTTTAATAACTGTAACCGAATAACCCTTGGACTCTAAAATAGCTCCAATAGAAGCTGAGGCGATACCTTTCCCTAGAGAAGAAACAACTCCACCGGTAACGAAAATAAATCGTGTATCTTTTAGCAAAACAAATAATTTAAATTAAAGAGCTATTCTAAATAATTTTTTTCAACTCTTCCTGATAAATTTGTCATTAATTGATAAGAAATTGTATCAAAATTTTTAGAAAATTTTGTTAGATCATCCTCAAAGCCCCAGAATTCAACCCAATCGCCTACTTTGATGCTGTTATCATTCTCCAGGTTTATTGCAATAAGATCCATATTAACTTTACCTACAGTTAAAAATTGCTTCCCATCTATATTGATTTTTCTGCATGAGGAAAAGTAAGGTATGCCGTCTGCATAACCAATTGGTGCATAACAGATTCTGCAATCCTTATCTGCAATCCAGGCCCCATCATAGCCTATACATTCCCCTTTTTTTACTTTCCTTATAGATATAATCTTTGACCTAAGTTTCGAAACAGGCTTTAAGCCATTCTCAAGATATTTGCCACCATAGATGGCTATCCCTGATCTTACAATATCAAAATGAGCATTAGGAAAATTAAATATTGCCCCCGAATTGGCTAAACTTTTTTTATTTGTTGCTCCAGCAGTAATTTCATTAAATAATTTAATTTGAGCATTATTAAGTTTATTTTCAGGCTCACTTGATGCAGCAAGATGTGACATGATAATCAAGTCTTTAGCCTTGAGTGATTTAAGTTTTTCATAGACATCCCCAAAATCCTTTTGATCAAATCCCAGACGATTCATTCCAGTATTTAATTTAAACCATATTCTTGACTGATTTAGATTGAATTTAGATAGATTTTCCACTTGCCAATGTGTATGAACTACAAAATCTAAATTGTATTTTTCAATGTAATCATAGTCTGAAATTTCGTGGACTCCTTGAAGTAATGTTATTGGTTTATTTGTATACTTTCTCAAAGAAATGGCCTCATTAAGTGTAATGACGGCGAAAGACTCTACATCATTTTCAATACATTCAACAACTTCATTATAGCCTAGTCCATATGCGTTGGCTTTTATTACTGCTTGTATATCAGAGCTTGTATTGGTCTTAATAATTTGAAGATTTTTCTTAAGATTTTTGAGGCTAATCAGAAGTTCTGTTTGTCTCATGATCGTCTTGATACTCTTTGTAAGTTTGTGGGTCTAGGTCTGTAAACTTAGTCAGTTCTTCTTTAAAAGCTAACAATAAATTTTTTGTAGGGCCGTTTCTATGTTTCACCAATCTCAGCTCTGCTACTGCCTTCCACTCTTCAGCTTTTTTATAAACATAGTCTCTATAAAGCATAAATATTATATCTGCGTCCTGCTCTATGGCACCAGAGTCTCTAAGATCAGACATTTGAGGTCGCTTATTTGGTCTTTGCTCTACCATTCTATTTAATTGTGAAAGTATTATTACTGGTGCTTTGATCTCTTTCGCTAACTGCTTTAAGGCACGTGAAATGTCAGAAAGCTCATTCACTCTATTCTCATTTTTTCCAGGCATTTGCATTAGCTGTATATAGTCGATTACTACAAGTTTTACTCCACCATTGTTTCTAAATTGTTTTGCAAGCCTTCTGCACTTAGCTCTAATTTCCATTGGATTGATATTTGCAGAATCATCTATGAATATATTTAGTTCACTAAGCTTTTTACTTACATCATAAATTTTTTCCCAATTTCTCGAAGTTAAATTTTTTCCTACCATGAATTGTTGTTGGTTAATGCTTGCCATTGACCCTAACATTCTAGATGTTATAGATTCTGATGACATCTCAAGACTAAAAACTGCAACACAACCATCTTCATTTTTTGCTACATTCTCAGCAATATTCATAGCAAGGGAAGTCTTTCCCATACTTGGCCTACCTGCAATCACAATAAGCTCTTCCTCTTTTAAACCTTTTGTTATATCGTCAATTACTTTGAATCCTGAGGATATTCCAATGAGGTCTCCTTCTAAAGTTGAAAGCATCTCTAATTTCTCACGAACACCTTTTACAAATGTTTTTACTTGTTTCAGTGAATCCTCTTTTGTCTTATTTTCAGAGAGTTCAAATATTTTAGCCTCAGCCTCTTGCAAGATTTCATCACTAGACTTTCCTTTAGGATTCTCTGAGAGATCAATTAGTTGCTGTAAAACTCTTCTAAGATTTCTGTCAATGGATTGATCTTTTACAAGGTTTGCATAACTATCTGCTGCCAATGCAGATACAGGTATTTCTTGAAGCTCTTTTAAATAATCTAACCCTCCAATTCTTTGAAGAGCATTATTTCTATCCAGTTGTTTTGAAACAGTAATATGATCTATTGGTTTCCCTTTATCGGCGATACTTTTTATGCACTCATAAATTTCTTTATGAACCTCTGATTCAAAGTCACTTGAACTAAGAACTGCATCCACTTCTGGGTATTTTTCTCTTGATAAGAGCAAGGATCCTAAAACTGCTTGCTCAGCTTCTACGTTACTATTTGGCATTATGCTGGTAAAACTTCTACATTAATAGATTTAACTATTTCAGGATGAAGTTCAACATTTACAGCAAATTCTCCTACTTCTTTTATTGGTCCATCAGGTAAGATTATTGAAGATTTTGTAACAAATTCTGCTCCCTCAGCATGCAAAGCCTCCAAAATATCTAAATTTCCTACAGACCCAAATAATGACCCACTTTCTTGGGCATTTGCTTTAATTGAAATAGAAATTTTTTCTAGCTTTAATGCATTGGCCTCCGCCAAAGATAGTTCATCTTTTGCTTTCTTAAGATATTCTTCCTTTTTTTCTTCAAAACTTTTTATGTAATCTTCTGTTGCAGGAAGTGCCTTGTGATAAGGAAGTAAAAAATTTCTAGCGAAACCTGACTTAACATCAACAATGTCACCAATTTCGCCTAAATTTTTAATTTTTGTTACTAATACAACTTTCATTGATTTGATTCAATTTTATGCTTATCTGTAAAAGGAATAATTCCTAATATTCTTGCTCTTTTTACTGCTTTTGTAAGCTGTCTTTGTTGTTTTGCATTAAGTCTTGTATATCTTGTTGAGAGGATTTTGCCGTTTTCTGAAATAAAAGGTCTCAAAGAATCAGCATCTTTATAATCGAAATGTATCTTCTTGTCTTCTGACATATTATTTTCCAATTTTTACCGTTAAGTGCCTATAAACGTCTTGATCAAACTTAAATTTTTCTTCAAGGGCCTGTAAAGTTTTTTTGTCAATTTTTAAGTCAAGGTGCACGTAATTTGCAAAATTCATGTTGTTGATTGGGTAAGCTAACTGTCTTTTTCCTAGTATTTTTGTATCAGTTAATTCACCTTTATTGTCTGATATTACTTTTTGAATAGAGCCTAAGAGTGAATCCATTTCATCACCAATATTTGGATTAATTAGTAACATTAACTCGTAGTTTTGCATTACATTTCTGACCTTAACCATTCAAGCATCCGGCCTATGATACCCTTGCTTCGATTAAAGGTAAACTCTTTATTGTCTACTTCAGCACAATATTTCATCATCCCCAAAGATGCTCCAAATTGAGGTTTGTTAAGTTTTTCAAAGTTTTTAAGATTTAAATTCTCTGGAGACCCTATTAAACAGTCTTTTTGAGTAATAATTTTTCCAAGCTTTGTAATGTTCTCTAAATTAGCTGTGCCCCCAGTTAAAACTAATCCTGTTCCAATACTGTCTTGCAATCCATTCTGTTCAATTGTGCTAACGCAATTCCTCAAAATAGTAGACAGGTTTTGCTCTATTATTTCACATAATGCTTTTTTAGAAATTTCTAGTTCCTTATTATTTTCAAGACCTCTAATTTTTAAAATTTCGTCTGAAATGTCGTCGGAAATAGCTGAACCATACTTAACCTTGATCTGCTCAGCTTGAAAAGAAGGTATTTTTAGTGACATTGCAATAGATTCAGTTATAAGGTCTCCTGCGTACGGCAAAACTTTTGAAAATAAAATTGCACCTTTTTTGTAGACGGTAATATCTGTTGTTCCTGCACCTATGTCTATTAAGCATACTCCTAATTCTTTCTGATCATTTGAAAGAACAGATTCAGCTGTACCAAGTTGGTTGTAGAAAAACCTTTTGATTTTGAGTCCATTGATTTTTTCAACGCACTTTTTAAGATTATTGACTGCATTTTTTGAGCAATAAACTAGATGGGTGCTCACTTCTAGTCTCCCTCCATACATTCCTCTAGGATCTTTAATTCCAGATTGACCATCAATTATAAATTGGGAAGTAATTACATCAATTAATTCTTTATCTTTAGGCACACTCATTGATATTGACGTTTTCCATGCAGATTCCATGTCTTTATATGAGACTTGTTTGTCTTTAATTTCAGCAACACCCATTGAATTTGTGCTAGATATGGATTCCCCAGAAAAGGAAACAAAAACATTTTTTATCTTAAAATTTGTGTTTGTCTGCAAATTATTGATGGATTTTTCTACAGCTTTAGCTGTATCTGAAATATTTATAATTGATCCCTTTTTAAGACCAGAGGTAGAAACACTTGAAAAATCATGGATTTCTAAATCACTAGTATCACTCGAGGCTAACGTGGTTGTTATTTTTGATGTTCCAAAATCAATATTACAAATCATTTTATAAGGTTTACCTCACCTATAATAATTGGATTTAGTTTTTGGTTCTATATGCCTCGAATAATTGTAGATATTAAATCTTGGTATGATATTCCATCATGTTTTGCAGCAAAAGGAAATAAGCTTTTTTCTGTGAATCCCGGAACTGTATTTATCTCAATAACTGCATGCTCCTCACCCCTACTAACAATATCCACCCTTCCCCAACCGCTACAACCATGAGACAAATAAGCATCTAAGGCAATGGCTTTAAGCTGTTTAATTAGTCTTGAATCTGAAACAACTGTCTTCTTAGTTTTTGAAGAGATATATTTTGCCTCGTAATCATAATATCCACTTGGAACGTTAACCTTTATTTCAAGAGGTGCTAGTGGTTTATTATCAAGTATTGCAACAGTATATTCTGCATCTTCGTAAGCTTCCTCAATGATTATATTGTTTGAAAATTTTTGGGCCAATAAGACTGCATCCTCAAGTTGATTGAAATTTGAAATTTTGCTTATTCCAAGACTTGATCCATTGCTTATTGGTTTAACAAAATATTTTTTAGTTGGCGCCAAAGAAATTTCTCTAATATCAGTCTTAGACTTTTCAAAATAATAAGAGAAGGGGGTATTAATCCCATTTTTCATAAGAATGTTCTTTGATAAATGTTTATCCCAACATTTTTTTGTAGCATCGGATCCAGATCCGGTAAATCTAATGTTTTTTGTTTCAAGAGCCTTTTGCAAATGTCCGTCTTCACCGCCTTTCCCATGTACCGCTATAAAAATAATTTCATCATCAAGTAAATTAAGGTCTAAATCATTAAGATTTATCTTTCTCGCAGAGAAGTCATTAGAAATATTTTTTAAAATTGATGTTGCTGAAAGTGCAGAAATTTCTTTTTCATCTGAATCTCCTCCAAATACAACAAGAACTTTATTCATCATACATTGTGCTTAAGGATGTTGAGATATCTGAAACATTACCTGCACCTTGGGTAAGCAAGATGTCATTTGAATCTAACTTTTCTTCAAGGATCTTTTTAATGGAAGATAAGTTTTTCCCATGATATGTTTCAACCCCTTTTGAGACTAACTTTGAAACAAAGTCATATGATGAAATTCCATTTGGATTTTCTTCATTTGCAGAGTAAATATCCATAACAATAAGCCTATCTACTTTAGAAAGAACTTTGATAAAATCCTCAAATAATAGTACAGACCTTGAAAACCTATGTGGTTGAAAGATCATGGTGATCTTCCTATTTTTAAAAGAACTTCTAACGGCTGCAACTGTCTCATTTATTTCAGTTGGATGGTGTCCATAATCATCAATTAAGGTAATCTTTGCTTTCCCAATAGTCCTATCGCCTTTATTTTCAATTCTTCTTGATACCCCTCCGAACTCATCAAATGATTTCTTTATCACAGATATTTTAATCCCTGCCCTTTTACTAACAATTAAAGATGCAACTGCATTCAAAGCATTGTGCTTTCCGGGTATTCGCAATCGAAGTTTTTGCGTTTTTTTGGTAGCTTTTTCATAAACTTCAAACTGTTGATAGTTCGGTTTTTGGATTTGATTGATTATTCTAAAATCAGCATGCTTGCTGAATCCATAAGAAATTTTTGGTCTTGATAGCTTTTTGAATACCCTATCTGACTTCTTGCAGTCAACGCATATAATTGCAGTTCCAAAAAATGGCAGCTTTTCCATAAAATTAAAAAAAGTTTTTTCAAGTTTGTGTGGCTTGTTGTCATAAAAGTCCAAATGATCATTGTCTATATTTGTCAGAACACTAATTTCAGGATTAAGGTGTAAGAAGGAACCATCACTTTCATCTGCTTCAACAATAATGAAATTACTTTTTCCGAGAATACTTTTTTCCTCTTTTCCTAAAATTCTTCCTCCGATTATATATGTTGGATCTAATTTAGCCTCAGTAAAAATATAGGAAATTAGACTTGTTGTAGTTGTTTTCCCATGTGAGCCTGCTACAGCAATACTTTGATAGCCAGTCATTAAACCCGAAAGCATCTCTGCTCGAGGAATAATTATTTTTGATTGTTTTCTTGCCTCCCTCATTTCAGAGTTGTTTAAGCCTACAGCTGATGAAAAAACCACCACATCACAATTTTTAATATTTGTTGCATGATGACCAATAGAAATATGTGCGCCTAAGCTTTTAAGTCGCTTTACATTATTATTGCTTACAAGGTCACTGCCACTTACCTTATAACCTTGGTTTATTAGCATTTCAGCAATACCAACCATGCCAACACCACCAATACCTATAAAATGAATATTTTTAATTTTGCTTAATTTCATTAAAAATCCTTTGTGCAGCATCCAAGTGTAAATCTTTCTTCATATTTTTACTCAGTTGATTCATATTTTTTTTAGAAAAAGATAAGATTTTTTGTGCTGCATTTTTCTCAACAAATTCAACCTCTTCCATGATTAAACCTCCACCACCTATACAAGCAGACTTTGCATTAAGAAATTGGTGATTATCAACAGAGCTTGCTAATGGTATAAAAATTGCAGGTATCCCTAGAGTCTGTATTTCTGAAACAGTTAATGCTCCTGCTCTACAAATAACAAATCTAGCTTCTTTCATTACCTTTGGAAGGTCATCAATAAATTCTCTGAACTCAACGTTTTTTAAGTTAGGATGGAGATTTTTTCCAGTTTGAAAAATTATTTTATATTCTTTCGCAAGCAATTTGATTGCTTCTGGTAGCTTATCAATCATAAAGCTAGAACCCTGGCTTCCTCCTAAAACTAAAATATGTTTTTTATTTTCAATCTCAGAATAAGAGAAATTTTTGAATTCATTTCTCACGGGATTTCCGACATGTATTTCATTATCTAGGCCAAGTGGAAATCCAGAAAATACTTTCCTTGCTTTAGTGGAAGCGGTCTTATTGGCTGTACCAAGCACAGAGTTTTGTTCGTGTATATATAGGTTTGCTTTTGAAGTGTAGGATATTAAATATCCTATCAATGAAATATATCCTCCCATAAGAATAATTTTATCTGGCTTAAATTGGTGAAAGTAAATAAGTGACAATAAAAATATAAATGGAAATTTTAATACCCAAAATATCTTTGAAATTAAATTCTTTCCTCTAAATCCAGAAAGATTCAGATGTTTTACATTGAATCCACTTTGATTGAAAATTTTTTTTTCAACATCTCTATTTGAGGCAAAAAAAAGAATATCTTCTTTAGAAAACTCATTTGCAATTGATAATGCAGGAAAGATATGACCTCCTGTTCCTGCTGCAAAGATTGCTATTTTCATCTAATATTATTTCTAAATTCCCAGCTAGCTCTCAACATTATTGCTAATGCAATAAAATTCATAATAACACTAGAACGACCATAACTTACGAAAGGGAGTGCAAGGCCTTTAGTGGGTACTACGCCTATATTTACGAAAATATTTAAAATTGTTTGGATAAAGAATATTAATGCAAATGTAAGAATAATTAACCCATTGAAATAGAAATTTGCATCCATTGCTGATTTTGTAAGAAAGAAGAGTCTCCATAGGATTATTGAATAAATCGCAATTAAAAACATTAATCCAATTAAACCAGTTTCCTCCATATAAATTGAAAAGATAAAATCAGTATGTGCTTCTGGAAGAAAAAAATATTTCTGTGTGCTTTCCCCAATTCCAAGTCCGGAAATTCCTCCTTGGACTGAGGCAATGAGTGCATTTAAGAGCTGATAGTCTGTTCGAGTAGGATCATCAAACGGATCAGAAAAGCTTAAAACCCTAGTAAGCCGATTTTCATCAAAATAGACAAATATTGAAATTAATAGAACGAATAAAAATGCAAGCGCTCCGAGTTGAGAATATTTTGCTCCGCCAGCAAATAAGATGAGAATTCCAATGGCGAATAATACGGCAGTAGCTCCTACATCAGGTTCAAGAAGTAATAAAATGCAACAGATCCCAGTGAGAATAAGGGGTTTTAAGAATCCATACCAAGAGTTCTCAAGCTGTTCTTTTCTTCTAAGGCAGTAACCACAAAGATAAATAGGTATGAATACCTTGGCAATTTCAGAGGGCTGAATGTTAAAAGCCCCAAATAAATTTAACCATCTTCTGCTACCATTAACTTCGGTTCCAATAAAAGGCAAAACTACAAGGAATAATAAAAATAGGGATGTAAGAACCAAGAATGCACCGTTCTCTTTATGGAAGGACATTGGAACAAATAAAAATATCGATGCAACGATAATTGAAATAGAAATAGCAACTAATTGTCTATTCAAATAAAAAAAAGGGTCAGAGAATTTATCATATGCAACAACACTTGAGGATGAAAATATAAATACAAGGCTTACCAAAGTTAGAAAAAAAAATGGAATAAGTATAAAGGGGTCAAATAATGGCTTTACTTTCTTCACATCTTTACCCTTCTGATTATCTCACAGAATTCCTTCCCACGTTCTTCAAAGTTGGCATAGTCCTTTCCACTTGGATTGCCAGGGGAGAATAAAATTTTATTCTTGAAAGATAGTAGACCTATAGCTTGTCTCATAGATTCAACACAAACTTTATTTTTACTTTTAATCAATGCACTGATTTCCTCAGCATGTTTGCCAAAAATAATGATTTGATTTACATTCGGTATCTCTAAATCAGACCACATTTCTTTACTTGGATCTCCACACATTAAAAGATCTCCATCAAATTTTAGAGTTCTTAATGCGTATTTTAAAGAGGAAATGTTTGTTGATTTTGAATCATTGAAGATTCCTTCACTAATTTCCTCTAACCTATGTGGTAACTCTTCAAATAAAATATTATTTTCAATAATTGATGGCTCAAGTATTTTTGAGGTAGATAAAGCAAATTCTCTCAGACTTTGATTTTGATGGTATATAAACGTATCTTTTTGAGGGGGTAGGATCTTAAGCTTGGACAGCCGATAATTGTCCTCAGTTTCATGGTAATCAAGATGGTCAATTGTGATATCCAGCAATATTGCCATATCTAGTTTGTTGACTAACATCTTATCGAGCTGAAAGCTGGATAACTCAATAACACTATATTTTTTTCCATGATTTATATTTTCAGGCAAAGGATTTCCAAAGTTTCCAAGAGCAATAGAAGATGAAACAGAATTTAAAGCTTGATTTAGATAATTTGTAAAGGAGCTTTTACCATTTGTTCCAGTAATACCAATTTTATATGATTTGTCTTCAACAAAAAAAAGATCAATATCTGAGACAAATTCAGATGAGTGCAGCTTATCATCTAATGGTAGTGAGTCTATTATAAACCCTGGGGACACAAAAAACTTTTCATAATTTATGATTTCATTCTTGGAAATAAAAGCTGCATTACTTTTTCTCGATTTGTGCCCGGGCTTGCAGTTTTCATCAAATATGTCGAAGATAACCTTTTTTGATTCAAGAAAATTTCAAAGGATTTTCCAGTCTGACCATAACCTAAAATTAAATTTTTTTGCATTATCTTATTTTAAGCAATGACAAACCAATTAATACAAAGATAAAAGTTATTATCCAGAACCTAACAATGATTTTCGGTTCCTTCCAGCCACTTAATTCAAAATGATGATGAATTGGGGCCATTTTAAAGACTCTTTTTTTTCTTATTTTGAATGAGCCAACTTGAAGAATTACACTTAATGCTTCCATGATAAATACTGCTGACATTACTGCAAAAACAATTTCATGTCTTACAACGATTGCTACAAATGCAATAAACGCTCCCATTGAAAGTGAACCAATATCTCCCATAAAAATTTGTGCAGGGTATGCATTGAACCAAAGGAAACCGATACCTGCACCAATTAATGCACCACAAAGGACTAATAATTCCCCCGTGGTTGCTAAATACGGGATATAAAGGTATTCGGCTGCGATAACATTTCCAGCTGCCCATGCAATAATTCCCAGTGCGGCAGTTATTATAATAACGGGCAATATTGCAAGGCCATCTAATCCATCAGTAAGATTAACTGCATTAGAGCTGCCCACTAGTATAAAGACTGACAAAAATACAAAGCCAACTCCTAGCTCTATAGATATATTTTTGAAGAATGGAACAATGTATTCAAGTTCTTGAGGAGATGTAGAGGAGGCGAAAAGTATTACTGAAACTACAAGAGCGACCATGGCCTGATAGAATATTTTTGTGGTTGAAGATAGGCCTGTAGAATCTAATGAGAATATTTTTTTATAGTCATCAATAAAACCTATAATTGCAAAGCCCACCAAACAAGCTAAGCCCAATAATAAATACTTATTAGAAAGATCGCCCCAAATTAATCCAGAAAGAACTACACTTCCAATAATAAGAATTCCTCCCATTGTGGGAGTTCCATCCTTTTTTTTATGGGATTCTGGAGCACGGCCATCAAAATTTTGATTAAACTGAAACTTCTTAATTATTTGGATGAACTTATCTCCGAACAGCAAGACTATTAATAATCCTGTAAGAGTTGAGCTGATTGTTCTTGATGACAAGTAGGTTAAAACATTTAATGCCCCAGACTTTTCGGAAATTAGATTTAAAATATATTCAACCATTTATTAATGCATCAATGTAAATTTCCATTCTACTTGAGCGGGAACCTTTAAAGTAAAGTTTTTTACTTTTCTTTAATTGTTTAATCAAATATTCACGAGGAAACGACTCAAGACTTGAAAAGTGCAGAATATTTTCTAAATTCATTTTTCTTTGAATTTCTCCAAAAATTGTCCCTGTTAAGATGAGTTGAAATCCAGACAACTTTTTTATTACATCTTCATGAAGTTTTTTCTCTTTTTTACCCAGCTCAGCCATATCACCAAGAATTAAAATATGCTCCTTTGGATCAAGATTCTTAGTAGTTTCTGTCAATGTGTAGGGGCTTGAATTATAGGAATGATCGATAATTTCGCCCCCAAGGTGCTTAATAATTTTTCCCCTTCCAGGTGGTAATTCAAATTTAAATTTAGGGTCTAGATCTTTTTCTCCCAAATAGGATAATGCTTGTCTCAGAATTTCAGTATTTTTTTCAATATAGGTATCTTTAAAAATTTCTCTGCCATCAATGAAAAACTTCTTATTTTTCAGACATTTTAAAAGTTCAAGTTTTGTTTTTTCTATATTCTCTATACTTCCCATTGTTTCAATATGATTATGTGCTATTCCTGTAAGTATGAATAAGTCACATTTTAAATACTTAGCTAAAAGGCTGAAGTCTCCATTTTTTCTTGCCCCGCACTCAACAATTAAATATTTTTTTTCAGAAGAGCATCCCAAGATTGTATAAGGAATTCCAAACTCATTATTTTGATTTTCTAAACTTGCATGACAATTATCACCCAAAGTGATGCTTAGCATCTCTTTCATGGTAGTTTTTCCATAACTACCTGTTATAAATACAGTTTTTACATCTAATTCTGAAATATGCTTTTGACAAAGTTTTAATAATGAAGAGTACACATCATGAACAACAATAAGTCGGTCAGTTGCAGGATTGCCATGATCTGTAAGTGCAAATCCCCCTTTATCTAGTGCGTCTTTAATGTAATCATTTCCATCAAATTTTTTACCACAAAGAGGAACAAATAGTTGATCTTTGGTTATTGTTCTTGAATCAAATGAAATTCCTTTGATTTTGCAAATTGCTTCACTGGTTTCACCGCTCAAGAAAAGGGCAAAATCTCTATTAGTTTCTAGTCCAGCAACTTTAAACATCTTTTTACCTCTTCTATGTCTGAATATTTTTGTTTACTACCTTCAATAATCTGATAATTTTCATGCCCTTTGCCTGCAATTAATAAAATCTCGTGATCTTTAAGACAGTCGAAAGCTTTTACAATTGCTTCTTTTCGATCATTTTCAACTTCATAATTATAATTTCTAGACATTGTTTTAGTTATCATTTCGGATATTTTGTTTGGATTTTCATTTCTAGGGTTGTCAGATGTGATAATTGATTGATCAGCATATTTTTCTGCGACTTCTCCCATTTGCACTCTTTTCCCTTGATCTCTTTCACCTCCAGCACCAAAAACAAGAATTATCCTTTTTGGTTTCATTTTTTTAATACTCGCCAAGGTCTTTTCTATTGCTTCTGGTGTATGGGCAAAATCAATAAAAACTTTTTTATTATTTTTTTCAAATAACTGCAACCTGCCAGTAGGAAGTTTTAATTTTGGTATTTTTTCAAAAAAGAGATGTATGCTTTCACTGCAGGACATAAAGAATGGTAGGCCTAGAAAAATGTTTAGCAAGTTGTAATCCGCAAATAATTTTACGGAATTCCGACTTGAGCCCCATGGTGTTTCAGCAAAGAAATCAATTATTCCATCCTCATAAACTTTTTTAACTTGTATATTTATATCTGCACTCGAATTGTTTATTGCTGCACTGAATAGTCTATCTCCACGGAAATGTTTTTTTACCAAATGGGAAATATTTTCTTCTTTTACGTAAGAAAATGTGCCTTTGCACAAGCTGGCGAGCTTGAGTTTTGAAGAAACGTAATTTGCAAATGTGCCATGGTAGTCAAGGTGGTCCCTGGAAATGTTACTTAGAGCGGCATGGTCAACCGTTAGACCAGCAAGCCTTCTTTCTTCAAGACCAATAGATGACGCCTCAAATAAGATATTTTTTATTTTATTTTTAGTGCAATCTTGAAGGAAATTTCTTATAAATATAGGAGTTTCTGTTGTGAGCCTTTGACCTTTCTGAAATTTATTATTTATAAAAATACCAAGGGTTCCTGAAGAAGCGTTTAAGCTGCCTGAGTAACTAAGCATTTGACTGAGAAAATGAACAGTTGTTGTTTTTCCATTAGTGCCAGTAACAAAAAATTTGTTAAAGTCTGTTTCTCTATAGCCATAAACTTCTTCTATCTGGCTAAGATAATTATTTTTCTGATCTGATATATCAATATATTTAGTTTCTATCTTTTCTGTAGAATCGAGAATTAAAACGTAATTCAAGTCATCCGATTGCTTTTTTGATAAGTAAGAACAGCCCCCATTAATTGAAATGAAAGTATCTCCTTTTGATACATCTTGTGAGTGATCAACAAAATGTCTTGAGGGATTGATAAACTTTTTAATTCTTTCCACCTTCATAATCATTAGAAAGCATAAATTCAGATAAGTTGCCAACTATTGGGGCAGAAACTTGACCTCCATAATAATTATTTGGATCAGGCTCATCAATGGAAATTACCATTACATATTGTGGATCCTCATAAGGGAAAATTCCTGCAAAACTTGATACATACTTCCCTTCAACATAGCCTTCGTTAATGACAAATTTTTCAGCAGTTCCTGTTTTTCCAGCAATTGAAACTTTTGCATTCCTAAGGTTTTCAGCAGTTCCATTCAAAACAGTTTCTCTTAATGCATCTAAAATAAAATTTGCATTCTCTTCATTGACTACTCGCACAGATTGTATAGCTTCACTCATCATCAATCTTGGTTCTACCATAAGCCCATTGTTTCCAAAAACTGAATAAGCTCGGGCAATCTGAACAAGATTTGTATTTACAAGGTAACCATAACCAATAGATGCTTTGTCTATATCATAAAACTTTTGCCTATCTAGAATATGTCCAAAATTTATTGATGGCCAATTTAAGTTCAGATCTTTACTAATACCAAATGACATTAGATTGCTTCTTAACTGCTCTGTCTCGAACTGTATTGCAATTTTTGCAATTCCTACCTGTGATGATTTTGATATGACTTCTGACAAAGATATCACTCCGAAGTTTTTCCCTCCTGCCTCTCCTTTTCTATAAGAAGAAAGGTTTATATATCCTGGGTTTGTGTCAATCAACGTTTCATGATTTACAATTTTTTGCTCTAAAGCCCCTGCAACAGTAAGTGGCTTTATAAGAGAGCCTGGTTCAATAAATTCTTCAATTACCCTGTTTCTTTGAGCTACGCGATCTGAATCATTTGGGTTATATGTTGGATAGCTAGCGCTTGCAAGAATATCTCCTTTTTTTATATCCATAATTATTCCAAACCCACCCTTAGCTTTTGCTGTTGCAATTGAATTTCGTAATTCTTCAAAAAGTTTCAGTTGAAGATTAATATCAATGGTTAATTTCAATGGGGGGGAATTAGATTCTGATAAAAATTGAGCAAGGTCTCCATTTGTTCTTCTTCCCTTTCTGTCTTTAGTCAGGTTCCGCTTGGTGAAATCAGATTTTAGATAATTTTCGTAAGATTTTTCTAGGCCCTCAAGACCACCATCTAAGCCTGAAAAGCCAATCAATGGACTTATAATCCCTCCATATGGATAATACCTTCTAAATAGGCTTTCATAAATAGCTTCACATTGACAAAACTTTTCAAGTCTAGAAATAAAATTTTTTGAAAGTTGTTTTTCAAAATAAATTCTCCTTGGGTTTGTTAAGAAGACTGGCTCACCCTCAATAGAAGCAAAAGCCAAGGCATTGTCTTTATCAATGGAATTTTCAAAAATTAAAGTTGACCTTAGAATATCAACTGCTAATTCATTACCATTCCTATCAATTATTCCTTTTCTTGGAAAGGTATTAAGATCGACTGCTTCAGCTCTAAATTTTCCTGCCAAAACAAATCTGTCTCTATCTTGATTAAGATCAAAAAATTTAATGAATGGAACTGCAAGACAAATAATAAAAATGAAAAAAATTACATCAATCTTTCTCATTTGATATTCCCTCTTTTGCAGGCTGATCTATTGATAAAGAATTTGAAAGCAAAATATATTCAATTCTTAACTTTGAATTTTCATTTTTTAATAAATCAATGGACTTTTGTATTTCTGATAGGTATACAAAGTCTCTTTTATAATCGAAAACCAAAAAAACTTTCATGGATGCAATCATTGCAACTATAAAGGCTAAAAGAATTATTGATATATCCCTAAATTTCATAACTTTTCTATCACCCTGAGTTTAGAGCTTCTTGATCTTGGATTGAAGTGTATTTCTTCTTGTTTTGGGGTAAATATTTTGCTCATTTTATATTCTGGCGTATCAACCTGATCCTCCCTTAAAGGGATATCTTTCTCATGCGCTTTGTCTAGATATTTGAAAGCACTTTTTACTATTTTATCTTCCAGTGAATGAAATGAAATCACAACTAATCGACCTCCTTGTTTAAGAATTTTTTTTGATGCCTCAATACAAGATTGTAAGTTCCTAATTTCGTCATTTACTTCCATTCTCAATGCTTGGAATACTTGAGTTGCAGGATGAATTTTTTTTCTTATTTTTTTGACGGAAGCTATGATCTCTACAAGCTGGTTTGTTGTGATGATTTCTGTTTTATCTCTCTCAATAATTATTTTTTTTGCAATTTTTGAAGAATACTTTTCATCACCATAATCCTTGAATATTCTTTTAAGATCTTTCTCTGAATAAGTATTTACTATTTCTTTACAGGATCTTTCTATAGACTGTCCAAACCTCATATCTAGATTAGCATTTCCATGAAAACTAAACCCTCTTGATAAGTTATCTAGCTGAGGAGATGAAACTCCGCAATCAATAAGAATTCCATCTACAGAGTTATCTTTGAAATAGTTGCCAATATTTTTAAAATTATCCTGTATAAATTTAAAGTTTGAGTTCGAGACTTTTCTTGATGCCTTTCTAGCTTCAGAATCTAAGTCAAATGCAATTAATTTACTGGATTTGTCTATGCGTTTAAGTATTTCTTTTGAGTGGCCACCTTGTCCAAATGTACAATCTATAAAGGTGCCTTTTGGGTAATTAATTAGATAACCAACTGCTTCATCTAGCAGAACTGGGATATGCTTAATTTGGAAACCTCCTTAAAGCATCTTGAATGTTGATTTTATTGATTAACTCAATATCAACATAAGGGTTCTCAACATTTTCAATTAGGTTATTTGTTGAGATTATGCGGGGGTTCTGAATATCATTAATATCGTAACGTCTTAATCCTGTAGCTATAATTATTACACTGAGCTTATCCTCAAATGATTCATCAATTGTTAAGCCTGGGATCGCATCAACGCCATCTTGACTAACTTTTTGAGCTTCTTGAAGAATTTCTTTTAATTCAACTTGAGTAATGCTTGATGAAGCGCAAACGTTCACAAGTAACCCTTTAGCATTTCTTACTTCATTACTATCAAAAAAAGGATTATTTAGTGCTTTAAAGATTGCTTCTGACGACCTATTTTCCCCAGAAGCTGAACCATAGCCCATTAAAGCCATGCCTTTTTGTGACATTACTGCAGAGACGTCTGCAAAATCCACATTAATCTTTGAAGGTTTTAGAACTATGTTTGCAACACCTCTGACCGCGTTAACTAAAACATCATTTACTGCTGTGAATGCTTTCTCAATGGGAGTGTCTGGTGGGAAAACTTCAAATATTTTCTCATTATCAATTTCAATGAGCGAATCTACGTGCTCCATGAGTTTAGAGATTCCTGATTTTGCTTGATTATGTCTCTTTTCGCCCTCTGTTTTAAAAGGTGTAGTGACCACTCCAACAACCAAAATACCTAGCTCTTTTGCAATTTTTGCAATTACTGGAGCACCACCAGTTCCTGTGCCTCCTCCCATGCCAGCTGTAACAAAAAGCATTTGGGTGTTTTTTAATAAATCTGATATTTCTTCTCTACAAACCTCAGTTGCAACCCTCCCAGCTTCAGGATTATTTCCGGCACCTAATCCTTTTGTTATATCTTTTCCTAATTTAAGAGTCTTGGCATTTTGAACCATACTTAGTGCTTGAGCATCGGTATTTGCACATATGTACTCAACGCCCTCGACCCCAGAATTGATAATATGTTGAACGGTATTGCCGCCGCCGCCGCCAACACCAATAATTGCTATTTTTGCCTGCTCATAATTTGTATCAAGAATTTGCCAAGTCATATATAGAGTTTAGATTAGAGAATAGAGTTGGTCTATAAGCCGGATTCTGTTTTAGCTATCATTTATCTAGGTACTTTGTCACCAAAGTACTCAAGCTGCCTACCCTGATTATGTGCGAGTAACACAATATAATCTCTACTTGGCATTGCTTCAGGTGGGGTTTTCAATGCCTCAAATGTTACTTTGAGCGGTAAGCTCTTACCTTACCTTTTCACCCTTACCAATTTGGCGGTCTATTTTCTGTTGCACTCTCCGTAAACTCACGTTCCCCAGCAGTTAACTGGCACCTTACTCTGTGAAGTCCGGACTTTCCTCTTAGCAAAGCTAAGCGATAGCTCGACCAACTCTTGGTATATTATGTAGATTTTTTTGATAGTTGCAAAAATTTTTTATAAAGCTGATTTTTATTGATTCCTGTTAAAGTAGATATAACTAAAGAAAGATCTTTTACAGATAAGTGTTTTCGTAGTTTTTCATACAGTTCCTCAACTTCAGTTTCTTCATCTTCAAAATTTTGTGCAGAAATAAGTAACACAAATTCTCCTTTTTGAAGAGTGGGGTCAGATTGAATTGCCTCAACAACATAAGAAAGGTTACCTCTTATAAATTTTTCATTGATTTTAGTTAACTCTTTTGCAAGACAAACTTCTAATTTCAATTTTTTATCTAGAGCTTTCAAAATTATCAAAGTCTTATGCACCCTTAATGGTGATTCAAAGAAAATGCTCGTACCATCAAAGCTAATAATTTTTTTAAATAAGTTTTTTATGGCATCTTTTTGTTTGGGAGCAAAACCAAGAAACTGAAACTTATTGGTTGGGAGACCACTTCCAACTAAAGCAGTTGTAATTGAATTGGCTCCAGGCAAACTAATTATATTTACATTATTTTCTAATAAGTATCTAACCAATTTGAAACCAGGATCAGAAATAAGTGGTGTGCCAGCATCTGAGATTACTCCTCCATAAATTGAAGTTTTCAGTAGTGACAGTATTTGTTTTCTATCTTTTTCAGATGAGTTGTCGTTATAAATAAGAATTTTTTTAATGTTAATTGAATGCTTATTTAGAAGTTTTATAGAGACATTTTTATTTTCAACAACTAGAAAATCTAGAGAGCTTAAAATATTTTTTGATCTTAAGGTTAAATCCTCAAGATTTCCTATTGGCGTGGGTATAATATAGAAGTTCATGAACAAAAAGTATTTATTTTTTATATTTTACATACTTTTAATAATTGGTTGTTCATCTGTGTATGAGCCAGTACAAAAACAGAGTTTTCTTAAACAAGAGGGGACACCTCGATTTACTACAATCACAGATCTAAATAAATCAGGAATTGATAATATCTATCAAGGTAAATACGTCTTTTTAATACCTGAAGTAAGGAGCAATCAAACATTTAATATTTTTTATCAACTTGGTGTGATGCGCGCTTATGAAAGTTTAAAGATTGAAAATAAGATTGAATTTGTAGAGGAAATGAAAATTAATATAGACCTTTTTGAAAAAGCATTCTTTGTAGGACCATTTAAAAGTTCTATGGTTCAAGATTATAGTTTAGACCAAGATAAAGATAATTTTTTATTCATGAATTATTCTGAAGTTGGTAAATTCATCCCTACAAATAAAATGATGCAAATAAATCTGATTGAATACTTTTTCAATCTTTCAGAGGGATATAAATTTGATGTAATTGCAAGTAAAAATCAAATTGAAGAATTTAAATCATATTCAAATTTTCCATACCAACTAAGCAGAACAAATTTAAATTTTTATTCAATTTTAGCTCCTGAAAATGATATACCTAGAATTCTTAAAATTAATGAAAGCAATAATAGATTCCAATTATTGAATAACAAAGATTCAAAAATTCTTAACCACTTCCCCAGAGCAAGAAAGGATATTAAAAATATTTTAGTAATTCCTCAAAATGAAGAAGAGCTCTATGAGCTTGCCTCGCTCATAAGATTTAATTTTGGGCTTGAATTTAACATATTATCTCTTTCATATAACCTCAGTAACACTCTAAGTAAAAGTGAGTTACAGATACACAATGTAAAGTCAGTCGATGTTAGCTACTCAGCTCCTTTTGGTTTTGATTTAAATAAAAATAGAAGCTTTTCATTAGGTTATGATGCTATGCTGTTGTCTTTCGCAATCAAAAATAAAATTTACGGTGAAATAAGAGGTTTAAATGGAATATATTTTCTAGATGAGGATGATCTCTTTGCTAGGTCCTATATAAATTAAAACGAATACTTTAAGTCTCTCTCTGAATCAGTAAGAGATAATTCAAAGCTTGGTCTTTTAAATAGTTTTTCTTGGTAAGATTTAAGACTAGAAAATGATTTCGAATTTGGAACTGACACACCCAAGTAAGGTAGTCTGTAAAGAATGGCAGTCATATAGCAGTCCACAAGGGTAAATTCATCATTCATAAAAAACGGTTTTTCTTTTAAAACTAAAACTATTCCTGAAACCAGTGACACTAGAAGTTTTTTGTTTGTATCAAATTCTTTTTGAGAAATTTTTGGACTCATCATTTTATCAATCAATGGAAGCCAATCTTTCTCTATCCTATGTATTAATAACCTACATTCTGCCTTTTCGTTAGGGTAAATTGGAAGTAAGGGTGGGTGAGGAAACCTTTCATCTAAATATTCAAGAATTATTCTTGGTTCGTAGATTGTTACTTCTCTATCCATTAATACAGGAAGTTTGTTGTATGGGTTGATTGTTGCTAAATCTTCGGGCAACTTTCCAAAAGGGTCAAACTCTTTTATTTCACAAGAAATATCTTTTTCAGCAAGCACAAGTCTTACCATGTGGCTATAATGCCCTTTATCTTCTGAATAAAAAATCATTTAATGTCCTTAGTATATTCTCTGTTTAGCAACCACATCACTGCTGTGAAGGCAATGAAGAATAGTATCACAAAAATACCATTTTTTTCCCTAGTAATTCTAGCTGGCTCGGATGCATAAGCTAGAAATGTTACTAAATCCCCAATAGCCGCATCATATTCCTCTGTGGTCATTGTTCCATCTCCAACTTTTTCCAGGTTCCCATTTTGATCAAGTACCTGTCTTCCTTGAAGACCACCTAAAACATGTAACATAGCTGTGCCAGGATATACCAGATTGTTAGAGCCAGTTATTTGTTCTGAATCTTCATAAAAAGTTCTAAGGTAGGTATAAATCCATTCTTCTCCTCTTACTCTTGTTCTTAATGTTAAGTCAGGAGCACCTATTGCAGAAACTTCAGGTAAGCCAAATGTTATGAAATCAGAGGTCTTAACTTGCGGGTTATTAATTAAATCCTCCACTAGGATATTTTCTGGAATATCAAGATCTCTTTCCAGTCTATTCCACCTCAGGTATCTAAGCGTATGACAACTAGAGCAGTAGTTTTTATATAGTCCTAGCCCTCTTTGAAGTGAATTTCTATCATGAACATTAGATTCAAAGCTATCGCACTTTTCTAGTGTTCCGCATTCTGTTTCAGCCGCAGACCAAACCGGAAGTGCCACAAAAAAAAGAAAAATCAATAGAGCTTTAACTTTTATCATAGCCTATCTGGAACCTCGAGCGTTTTTTCATATTTTGTATAAATTGGCATTAAAATAAGCGGGAGGAAATAGAATAAAGTGCATATTTGTGCAATTAAAGTTCTTAATTCATTCACTGGTTTGGTTCCTAAGTAGCCAAGAGTCAAGAACGAAGCAGCAAAGAGAATCATTGCAACTTTGCTATAGATTCCCTTATACCTAATGCTCTGAACATTGGATCTGTCTAACCAAGGTACAATAAATAGAATTGCGATACTTCCAGCAAAAATAATGAAGCCCAAGAATTTACTAGTAATTCCTAAAAAAGGTATTCCAAATGTAATTGCTCTAAGAATTGAATAAAAGGGGGCATAGTACCAAACTGGTGCAATATGTTCAGGGGTCTTTAAGAAATCTGCCTCTTCAAAATTTGGTTTTTCAAGGAAATATCCTCCACCTTCAGGAGCAAAAAATACAATGGCAAAAAAGATTACAAAAAATATCCCAATTGCAGGCAAGGCACTTAATGTTTTGTATGGATGGAATGGCGCTCCATCTAATGGCATACCATTTTTATCTCTATGTTTTTCTATATCAACTCCCTCAGGATTTCCGGCACCCACCTCATGTAGTGCGAATATGTGGAAGACAACTAGTGCTATCATCAACAAAGGAACAACAACAACATGTAGTGCAAAAAATCTTGAAAGGGTTGCTCCCGATAACACATAATCGCCTTGTATCCAGACTTGAAGATCTGGACCAATGAAAGGTATGGCGCCAAATAACGATAAAATTACATTCGCTGCCCAATAAGACATTTGGCCCCATGGAAGCACATAACCAAGAAATCCCTCTGCCATCAAAAGGAATAAAAGAAAACAACCAAATAACCAAACTAGCTCCTTGGGCTTTTGATAAGATCCATAAAGAAGGCCTCTGAACATATGAAAATACATCAAAAAGAAGAACGCACTTGCTCCGGTGCTATGCATATATCTCATTAACCATCCATATTCTACATCCCTCATGATGTACTCAATAGAGGCGAATGCACCCTCTTCTGTATTTGTATAAAACATCATTAACCAGATCCCAGTAATGACCTGCACCATAAATATAACCATGAGAAGAGCACCAAAAATATAGAAGAAATTTACCTTCTTGGGCACAGGGTGCTTTGTCAAATGCCTCTCCAAGTTTTCTGTGACAGGTAAACGTTTATCTAGCCAGCTCATGAAAGAGTTTTTCTTTGCTTTCTCCATTTATACTTCTTCTCCTATAATTAAGTTATCTCCATCAAAACTATGTGGTGGTACCTCTAAGTTTGTTGGAGCAGGTACTCCTTTATATACCCTTCCAGCAAGATCAAATTTTGATCCATGACATGGACAGAAAAATCCTCCAAGCCATTCTTGATCCCAAGCTTTTGGTTCAATTTCTGGATGGTATTTTGGTGCGCAAGAAAGGTGGGTACAGACCCCTTTCAAAATTGTATATTTCTGATTACTTGTCCTTGAAATACCCTCGCTTAGTGCAGGATTAGTAACTCTATCATTTAGTTTGGGTAAATTTTTAATTGCTTCATCAGTTTGATGAACTACAAAAATTGGTGTTCTTCTCCACTCAATAACTGCCATAGATCCCGGAAGCAATTTAGATAAATCGAACTTTACCGCAGCTCCAAGAGCTTTTGCTTTTTCACTTGGATTCCATGCACTAAGGAAAGGCACTGCAAACGCGCCCACTGTAACAGCACCCATTATGCCTGATGTAATATGCAGAGCTCTTCTTCTGTTATGGTCAATTTTTTTTGACATTAAATCTAATAATTTATCTTTTTGAAAACTGAGGGCTTTTTCTAGCTTTTTTCAACCCAACTTTCTTTCTTTCTTTAACTCTTGAGTCTCTCGTTAAAAGTCCAGCTTTTTTTAGGTCTGACCTAAAGTCTGGATTATTTTCAACAAGTGCTTTTGATATTGCTAGTCTTATTGCTCCGGCTTGACCAAAAGACCCCCCTCCCTTAACTTTTATATCAAAATCAAATTGCTCTATTGTCTTTGTAAGGGCTAATGGCTGCTTTACAATCATTTTTGCAACATCTCTTCCAAAGTATTCATCTAAAGGTTTGTTGTTCACAACCATATTTCCCTTTCCTTTTTTCATGCGAACAACTGCTGTAGCTTCTTTTCGTCTTCCTGAAATAGTTGTCATTAGCTTAGTACCTCGGGATTTTGTGCCTCATGTGGATGCACCTCATCTGAATAAATTTTAAGTTTTTTTATTATTTGTCTATTCAATTTATTTTTTGGTAACATTCCTTTTACTGAGTTTCTCAAAACTTTTTCAGGATCCTTCTCAAGCAGATCTTTAAAATTTATTTTTTTAATGCCTCCGGGATATCCTGAATGTGAGTAATATATTTTGTTTTCATTTTTAGAGCCGGTCACTTTAATGTTTTTTGCGTTTATAAGCACTACGAAATCACCTACATCTGCATTTGGTGTATACTCTGGTTTTGTTTTGCCTCGTAGAATATTTGCCACTCGCACAGAAAGACGCCCAAGCGTTTGGTTGGAACAATCTATTAAGTACCATTTTTGTTCAATATCTTGCGATCTAAGTGCTGTTGTTTTCATGTAATGCTCAATGTTGACGTGCTATATATTAATATAAAGGGAGGGGATTTGAAACCATGAAAAACTTGTTTTTACTATTATTATTTTTGGGCATTTTTGTTGGCATACAAATTGCACTTTTAAAAAGCAATAATCAAGAAGAAATAAATATAAATTATGAGGAAATTATATCCTCAGTTGTACAGATAGAGGCTACAGATTTTCGTGGAGCAAAAACGTTTGGCTCTGGAGTAATAGTTTCAGAAGATGGTTACATTATCACCGCATATCACCTACTATTGAATGGGCAAAGTGTTTCAGTAAAGTTAAATGGAAATTTAATCGCAGCTCAAGTTATAGGGTTTGATCAATTTTCAGATATTGCAGTAGTAAAAATTGAAAATGACAATTTAAGACCAATCGATTTATCTCAGCCACAAAATATTGAGATTGGTGCAAAAGTTTTTGCTATAGGAAATCCTTATAATGTCGGTATATCGCTTTCATCTGGGATAATTAGTGCTACTGATAGACACTTTGGAAATCCATATTTAGAAATTATTCAAACTGATGCTTCAATAAACAAAGGCAATTCTGGAGGAGCGCTTGTGGATGAAAGAGGCAAATTCTTAGGACTGAATATTTCAATTGCCTCTCTTTCTGGGGGGTCTGATGGAGTAGGATTTGCCCTTCCATCAGAAAAAGTAATAGCAATTGTTGAAGAGATTATAAAACATGGCAAGGTTAAAAAAGCTTGGCTAGGAAACTTTAGTTTTAGAAATATAGTTTACAGAGATAAGACAGGACAACAGCTAAGAGCTCTTCAAGTAATTGGCGATGATCTTAGCATTGAAAATGGCTTAAGAGATGAAGACATTATCATATCTATAAAAGGCTCTGAGCCACTATGGAGCACTTTACGAGCTTCAATTAATAGCTTATCACCTGGCGATATACTTGAATTAATTGTAATAAGAAATAACGAAAGGGTAAGCTTAGATCTTAAAACTGTTGAGAGACCAGAAAGAATTTAATTTAAATTTTAGGCTAAATAGTTGGTTCTCTTATAATCTCTGCACCAAGCTTATTTAATTTTTCCTCTATACACTCATAACCTCTATCAATGTGATAAATGTCATCAATTTGTGTCCTATTTTTTCCAACAAGTCCTGCCAAGACTAGACTTGCTGAAGCTCTTAAATCGGAAGCAGAAACATTTGAGCCTACTAGATTAGAAACACCTTCAATTTTTGCCTGATTATTATTCAATGATATTTTTGCTCCCATTTTTTTTAATTCTGTAACATGCTGAAACCTATTCTCAAAAACTGTTTCTGTAGTAAGGCTTGAGCCATCTGATATGCAATTAAGTGTCATGAATTGTGCTTGCATATCTGTAGGAAATCCTGGAAAAGGACCAGTTTCAATATCTACTGATTTTAAATCTGATGTTGTAGCATCCACTTCAACCCAATCTTTGCCTTTTTTTATTGTCACACCCATCCTCTCAAGAGTCGTTATTATTGGAAGAATTAGATTATCTGAAATATTATTAATTCTCACATGTCCATTTGTAATTGCGCCTGCTACAAGGTAAGTGCCTGCTTCAATTCTGTCTGGTAAAATATTCCAATCGCCCCCGACTAGGTCTTCTACACCTGTGATAGAAATATTTGAAGTTCCTGCACCTTCAATTTTTGCTCCACAGGAATTTAAAAAATTTATTAAATCGACAACTTCAGGTTCCTTTGCACAATTTTTTAAATTTGTAACTCCAGGTGTAAAAATAGCAGCCATTATTAAGTTCTCTGTTCCAGTGACAGAAATTTTAGGAAAAGAAAAGTCGATTGGTCTAAGTTTTTTTGCTTCTAGATAAATAAACTTTGAGTCAATTTTAATTTCAGCTCCCATTTGTTCGAGGCCGGACAAGTGGAAATCTATTGGTCTGGTTCCAATATTGCAACCACCAGGCTGTGAAATTTTTGCTCTACCATACTTAGCTAAAAGGGGACCCATCACCAGAATGGAAGCTCTCATCGTTTTCACTAATTCATATCTTGCTTCTGGGTTGGTAAGGTTTGATGAATCAATTGTAAGCATGCCATTCTCTTCAAGACAGATATCTGAACCCATAGAATTTAGCAGCTCAAGCATTGTTGAGATATCTTTTAGATGTGGAAGGTTTCCAACTTGAATTGAATCCGAAAATAAAATGCTTGAGGCAAGGATTGGCAAACCTGCATTTTTTGCTCCAGAACAATTTATTTCTCCATGGAGCTGGTTCCCACCTTTGATGATTAATTTCTCCATTTATATCTTAGTTTGAGAATAAATCCTCACTTGATAGAGGCTGCCAAGATTCAATAGCTTTATCCAAGTTATTGCCTTCTTTTTTAAGTACACCTTGAAATTGATTTCTAAAAGTAAGCCCCAGGTTGATGCCATCAATAATTATGTTAATTATTTTTAATTCTCCTCCTTTATTTCTATAAACTGTAAACTTCGTAATAAATGAGTAAGATGAAGATGAGTCAAATTTTATTTCAATCTCAAAGGTTTTATTCTTATTAGTCTTAATTTTAGCATTTGTAAAAATCTCATAATCTTTAAACTCCAGCAAGGTTGACACATAAGTATCAAGGAGAAGTTTTTTTGTTCTTTCTTGGAATCGATATATTTGTTCCTGAGATGCAGATTTATATGCTTTGTTCAAAATTAATCTAGAAACCAACTGCACATCCACCATAGGCTCCCAAATATTTTTTAATTTTTCTTTAAATTCATCTGGATTATCTTCAAAATTTGAACCTTCCTCTTTTATTACAGTCAAAAAATATTGAGCATTATCATCTATGAAGGAATAAATTTCAGAATTTTTATCTGAATGAAGTTGTAAAGATAAAAGCAATAGAATGGTTATTTTCCAACAAAAAAATCGTAACATGTGTAAATTATAGATTGAAATGAGAAAAATTAATTTCCAAAAAGAAGCAAAAAAGGCTTTTTCTGTTGAGATTGAAGAGCTTTTAGCTTTTTCTAAGTCAAAATCCTTTGATGTAAATAAATTCTGTCAGATTATATTCGAATGTAAGGGAAAGGTTTTTCTTACTGGAGTCGGGAAATCTGGGCATATAGCAAATAAAATTTCTGCAACATTATCAAGCACAGGGACTCCATCTTTTTTTATTCACCCTGCTGAAGCGCTTCATGGGGATCTGGGAATGATCGAAAAATCTGACCTTGTAGTTGCTTTATCAAAATCAGGAGAGAGTAAGGAAATAATTGATCTTCTGCCAGCTCTCAAACAAAATAAAATAAAAATCTTGTCTATTACAGAGAATTCATCTTCCACAATTGCAGCCTCATCGATTGAACATTTAGAGGTGAAGGTAAATAAAGAAGCCTGTCCAAATGGGTTAGCGCCTACCTCTAGCACAACTGTAATGCTGGCACTTGGGGATGCTATCGCAGTTTCATTGCTTAAGGCAAGGGGCTTCACGGCAAGTGACTTTGCGAAATCTCACCCTGGAGGAAAGCTTGGAAAAAGACTCACTTTACAAGTAGCTGATTTGATGATCGATATTAAGAAATCTGCACTTGTTAGCGAGACCTCTAGTTTGCGAGATGTGATCATCGAAATTTCTAAGAGAAAACAAGGATTTGCATTGATAAAAAATAAAACTAATAAAATTGTGGGAATTTTTTCAGATGGAGATCTAAGAAGACAATTACAAAAAAGTGAGGATATCGATAAAATTGCTGTTGGTATGGTGATGACAAAAAAATATAAAACGGTTGATAAAAATAATCTTGCGTTAAATGCTGCTGAAATTATGAGCAAGCATAAAATTTATAGTCTTATTGTTAAGGAATCAAATAAAATTGTTGGCTTCATTACAATGCATGAGATTTTGGAAGCAAATGTTATATAAGGCATTATTTTTTTTATTAACACCTTTTTTTGTATTTTCTCAGGAATATGAGATTAAGTCAGATTTAGTGGAGATAGATACCGAAGAAAATAAGCTTATATATTCTGGGAAGGTAAACTTCACTTCAGAAAACATAAGCTTCCAAGCTGAAAAATTAGTTATTATGCAAGAATCGGAGGAGTTTCTTGCTGAAGGAAATCCTGTTGAACTTTCTTATGTTGAGGGTGGAGAAACTATTTTTGGAATATCTAAAAAACTTAAGATGATATCAGGAACAATTGAATTATATGGAGATGCTGAACTGACAAGATCAGATACAAAGATAATTTCGGAAACAATAAAAATAAACCTCGAAAATGATAAAGATTAATAATCTCTCAAAATCTCTTAACGGAAAGACATTATTTAAAAATATAAATACTAAATTAAATAACAAAAAAATCACTGGTTTATTAGGGGCAAATGGAGCAGGTAAAACAAGTCTCTTCAGAGCAATTGCTGGGCTTTCAAAAGTTGATCAAGGTGAGATTACTTTGTTTTCAGACGACTTAACAAATAAAAATATCGAAGAAAGATCAAAACTTGGCCTTTCATATGTCCCCCAAGAAAATTCT
>CACLXU010000007.1 GCA_902610995.1 uncultured SAR86 cluster bacterium | reverse complement strand
TAAGTCAGAAAAAAGAATTTCAGAGTTCAGCTGCAGGAATTATGGGTAGCACGCTGCCCATTGGCCACATGATTGCACCTTTGTTTGTCGGTCTATATTTAATAAATTTTTCATATGTATATATCTTTTCAGCGATAATTTGTTTAATTTCAATTGCATTTACTGCAGTTCATCCGTATATACTTAGATCAAATGCGTACAAATAAGAAAGCCGTTCTTATGATTAGCCTGGGGACTCCAGACAGTCCTAGATGGTTTGATGTTGCCACTTATTTAAGCCAATTCTTAACAGATGGAAGAATAATAAATATCCCATCTTTTTTAAGGTTCATTCTTGTAAATCTTATAATTGTGCCCTTAAGGTCATTTTCATCATCCAAAAGCTACAAGGAATTATGGACAGAAAGAGGCTCTCCCCTCAAGTATCATATGGAGGATTTAACAAAAAAAGTAGGAAACGCATTAAAGAATTCTCATGATATTTATTATGCAATGCGTTATAAAAACCCATCTTTAAAATCAAAACTAGATGAAATTAACAAAAGAGGTTATGACGAAGTAGTATTATTTCCTGTATTCCCACAATATTCATCAGCAGCAAATGGTTCATTCCTTGATTATTCGCTAAAGTTGATTTCAAAGTGGAATGTCATACCCACCATAAAAACCGTTGATCAGTTTTATGATAATGAAGATTTTCTAAATGCGTTTAAGGAAAATATAGAACAATTTGATTTAACAAAGTATGAAAAGATTATTTTTAGTTATCACGGATTGCCAATGAGCCAGCTAGATGATGTTTATCCTGACGGCAGATGCGAGGATCGAGACTGCGAAGAGGGTGTTCATGGAGATAACCACCACTGCTATAAAGCAACATGTTATGAGACTACGAAACTGCTGGTTAATAAAACTGGTTTGGACTCAAAAAAAACTATCACTGCTTTTCAATCTAGGCTTGACTCGAAGTGGGTGAAACCCTTTAGCGATCAAGTATTAAAAGACTTTGCTAAAAATGGTGTAAAAAATATTCTGGTTATTTCTCCATCCTTCACAGGAGACTGTCTAGAGACGATAATAGAAATTGGGGATGAGTATAAGGAACTATTTCTTGAAAATGGTGGTCAAACTTTAGACTATGTACCATCATTAAATTCGAATGATAGCTGGGTTAGATGTATAGTAAACATAATTAAAAAGATTTAGATGAAAGAAATTTTAGAAATACAAAAAAAAGCGTTCATTCAAGATGGGGAGCCAACCTTTAATCAAAGAAAAGATAGATTAGAAAGATGCATTGCGTTAATTGAGACCCATGATGAAAAAATCATAAATGCTCTAAATGAAGACTTCAAAAATAGATCAAAAGGAGAAATACTTACCTCTGAAATTTCTCAATCTGTAAGAAACCTTAACTTCACAATTAAAAGACTAAAAAAATGGATGAGACCTCAATCGAGACCCTCATCATTCATGGCAAATATGCTTGGCTCAAAAAGCATATTAAAACCATCACCACTTGGCACTGTAGGTGTTATTGCTCCATGGAATTTCCCGGTTGGTATGATTTTTTATCCAGCAGCATCGATCTTTGCAGCAGGAAACCGAATCATGGCTAAACCCTCTGAATTAACTCCTAGCACTGCCGATGTAATTAAAGAGGCAGTTGAAAAATATTTTGATGTTTCAGAATTTAGTGTTGTGCTTGGAGGGCCTGAAGTTGGGGCAGAGTTTTCTTCTTTACCTTTCGACCATTTACTTTATACAGGAAGTGGAAGAATTGGAAAAAAAATACTCTCTGCTGCAGCAGATAATTTAGTGCCAACCACTCTGGAACTGGGTGGGAAAAGTCCGACAATTGTTTCTGAGGGAGTTAATCTAAACCTTATTGCAAAACGAATTATGTTTGTAAAAACACTAAATGCTGGTCAAATTTGCCTCTCACCTGATTACATATATGTAAAAAGGGGGCTTGAAAAGGATTTAATCAATGCCTTAAAGGAGACCTTTAATGAATTTTTCACAGAAAAAAACCTAGATGATTACACTTCAATGGTAAATGATCATCATTTTGAAAGAATGGACACCTACATTCAAGATGCAAAGGACAAGGGCGCGGAAGTTATCGATTTATCACCAATTGATGACTCAAATAAAAATATCATGTCAACAAAAATTCTACTGAATGTGAATGATGATATGCTCGTTATGAAGGAGGAAATATTTGGTCCTTTATTGCCCCTTAAGGTTTACGATGAATTATCAGAGGTTGTAAATTATATTAACAATCACGATCATCCTTTGGGTTTATATTTCTTTGGCTCAAGCAGAAAAGAACAAGATTATGTAATTAATAATACAAGATCAGGAGGAGTTACAATCAATGACGTAATGTTTCACCTCATGCAGTCAGAGCTTCCATTTGGAGGAGTGGGGCCGTCTGGAAATGGCCACTACCATGGCTATGAAGGTTTTCTTAATTTCTCAAATCTAAGATCAATTTATTATCAAACAAAAGTCGATACCATATTTGGTATTTTAAGACCACCTAGAAAGAAAAGTTTTGAGATCCTCTCAAAAATAATGAAGAAACTTTCTTGAAGAATTTATTAAATAAGATATCCATTAGGTACCTTTTTAAAGCAGGCACTAACCGACTTTCTTCACTATCTATTTTAACTTCAGCTGGAATTGCAATTGGGACTGCTGTCGTAATTATTGTTATGTCAGTAATGAATGGTTTCCAAAATGAATTGAAAGAAAGAATCTTAGGCGCTGTCCCTCAAGTCACTTTTCAAAATCAAGAGGGCTTTCAAGATGCTGATAAGCTAATTGAGTCTATCAAAGAACATCCAAATGTAATTGATGCTCAAACATTTTATATAAATCAGTCAATAATAAGTACAAATTCTATTACCCGAGGAGTCATGCTTAAGGGTACTGATGAAAACGAGATTTCAATTATTCCTGAAAATATGATTGAGGGAGATTTAGAAACTCTAAATCAAGGCTCAAATATTATTCTTGGTGATGCGCTTGCATATGAAATAGGTGCTCTACCTGGAGAAAAAATAACACTAATTATTGCATCTAATCCCGATAATATACTTAGTATTCCTCGAACTATTAGCTTCCTGGTAGTTGGATTGTTTTCTGTTGGGTCAGAGGTTGATCAGAACTATGCTCTCATAGGGAAAGAGTCATTTCAAAAAGCTTTTTCACTTAGTGCAGATTCAATGTTAGAAATTAGGCTTGATGATGTTTTAGATGTACAAAATACTGTCAGTGACATAAGAAGAGATTTAAATATTGGTCCGTCAGTGCAAGTAAGCACTTGGGGAGAAAAATATGGAAGCTTATTTCGAGCAACTCAGCTTGAAAGATTAATGGTCACTCTTTTAATGTCTCTAATTTTACTCATTGCCGTATTCAGCATGATCATATCAATAAATAACTTTGTAAAAGATAAGGAAAATGAGATAGCTATGTTACGAACAATAGGATATTCACAAACTGAAATTTTAAGAATCTTTCTTCAAATTATAATTTTCTTAGGAACTTTAGGTATTTTGTTTGGAAATTTAATTGGGGTTGTAGTGTCAAATAACATTACCGAACTTTTTAATTTTCTTGCCAAAGTGTTTAATATCAATGTAATGAGTACCTACTATGTAGATTATTTTCCATCTATTGTAATGTTTGGTGATATTTTGCTAATTAATGGATGTTCATTTGTTTTAATTGTATTGCTCGGCCTAATACCGGCTTTAAAAGCTGCAAAGACGAATCCTATTGAGATCTTAAATAGAAAATGATTGAGCTAAGCAAGGTGTCAAAAAGATATGAGTCTGGAAAGACTCACCAAGATGTATTTCGTGATCTATCATTTAAATTTGAAGAAACAGGAATATACAGCGTTGTCGGGCCTTCAGGTTCAGGAAAAACTACTCTTCTAAACCTTATCTCAGGGTTGGATAAATTTAACAAAGGTTCTCTAAAAATATTTGGTAAAGAAATCTCATCTCTTAACCAAGAACAGCTTTCCCGTTTAAGAAGAAACTTTTTTGGTTTTGCTTACCAATATCATCACCTTCTTGAAAATCTCAACATTTTTGATAATTGCATGGTATCAATGGCAAATCCAGATAAGGATGCCATTAAAAAAATACTTAAAAATTTACATATCTCAGGATGTGCAAACAAATACCCCTCAACCCTATCAGGTGGAGAAAAGCAGCGCTCATCGATTGCAAGGGCACTTTGCAAACAACCTAGAATTTTATTACTTGATGAGCCTACGGGAAATTTAGACGAAAAAAATAGTAATATTGTCCAGGATTTTATTCTTGATTTTGCAGGAAAAACAAGATGTCTCCTGATTTATGTTACGCATGATAATAACTTTGCAAATAAAGCTAAATGCGTTTTAGAAATTTCCAACAGAAATATAAGGAATAAGTAGTGAAAAAAAACCTTTACACCAGACTCCTTAAATATACATTTAGATATAAAGGTCTATTTTCTTTAAGCATTCTTGGTTTTTTTCTATTTGCTTTAGCTGATATCTCTGCAGTTGAGTGGCTAAAAAGGGTCATTGGTTTTATTAATAGTGAAGAAGAAAGTATTCTTAACCCTCTAAATCTCGCACTTTTGCTTTTATTTATATCAACGATAAGGGGAGTGGGGTTTTATATAGGAAATTTCTTTATGGCCAATGTTGGCCTAAAAGTGGTGCATAACCTCAGGCAAGACCTAATAGGCAGCCTTCTTCTTCAACCTATGAGTTTTTTTGACCAGGCTTCAAAGGGGGAGATTGTAAATAGGGTGATTTTCACTACAAATCAAATTACTGGTGCAGCCACCAATGCACTAAAGATTCTTGCAAAAGAAGGATTCCTTTTAATTGGTTTATTTATCTACCTTGTTTATTTAAGTTGGAAGTTGACGGTTGTAATTCTTCTTATTGCTCCATTGATAGGTATTGTCGTAAGCCTAGCTGGCAAAAGATTGCGTAGAGTAGCAAAGAAAATTCAAGATGTAATGGGGATTGTCACTCAAGTGAGCAATGAGATTGCGTCTGGTGCAAAAGAAATAAAATCATTTGGTAATGAGGAGAATGAGGAAATTCGTTTTAAAAAAGCTAATGATGAGAACCTAAAACAGAATCTTAAAATGGAAAGCACTACTAACTTAGCAACTCCTTTAATACAAATTTTTGTTGCAGGTGCACTTGCAGGAATGAGTTTCTTGGCACTCAATAATCTGGACGATCTAAATCTACCATCTGAATCTTTCGTAGCTTTCTTTACTGCTGCAGGACTCATGGCAAGACCAATAAGACAACTGTCGAGTCTAAATGCGGTGATTCAAAAGGGCTTAGCTGCTGCAGAGGATATTTTCAACTCAATTGATGGGTCTCCGGAAAACTATTCTGAGGGCATGGAGTTATCAAAAAAACTTCAGGGAGATATAAACATAAAGAATGTTACCTTTAGCTATTTTAATGACGACGAACCAGTTCTTAAGTCGATAAATATAAGTGCCAAGAAAGGAGAGACTATTGCATTAGTCGGGAGGTCAGGAAGTGGAAAATCTACAATAGTAAACCTCTTAAATAGATTTTATGATGGTTATAGAGGTTCTATCACAATTGATGGATATGATATAAAGAAAGTAAAGCTAAAAGACTTAAGGTCATCCATTTCATATGTATCTCAGGATCCCACTTTATTTAACGATACTGTTAGAAATAATATAGCTTATGGTTTAAAGAATGTAAGTGAAAATGCAATTTTCCAGGCTGCTAGGGAGGCAAATGCTTATGAATTTATTTCAAACTTACCTGAAGGTTTTGATACGAGGATTGGTGATAATGGGGTATTAATTTCAGGTGGTGAGAAACAAAGAATTGCAATTGCTAGAGCCCTTCTGAAGCAATCTTCAAT
Organism: uncultured SAR86 cluster bacterium; assembly: GCA_902610995.1. Lineage (GTDB taxonomy): Bacteria > Pseudomonadota > Gammaproteobacteria > Magnimaribacterales > TMED112 > TMED112. Next base: position 34,420 of record CACLXU010000007.1, on the reverse strand, counting down.
TCTTATTTTTGATGAAGCAACCTCTGCACTTGATAATGAATCTGAAAAAGAAATTCAAGAGGCAATTGAGAAAGCCTCAAAAAATAAAACAACATTTTTGATTGCTCATCGTCTCAGTACCGTCGAGAAAGCCGATAAAATTTATGTGATTGAAGACGGTGAGATAACCCAGTCAGGAACACATAAAGAGCTTATAAAGCAAGAGGGCTTATATAACATATTACAAGGTAGTCCTGAGATTGTTAAAGAAGAGGTGGATGTTGTTGAAGCTGATTCATTTATTCCAACCAAAATACCTGAAAAACAAAATTATTGGAATAGGGTAGGTCTCTTGAATGTGCTTCTATCACCGATAAGTTTGATTTATTGGTTTGGAAGCTCATTAAAAAACCTTTTGTTTAAATCTAAAAAGTCTAAAGATAGCCAAATACCGGTTGTAGTGGTGGGAAATATAACTATAGGTGGCAACGGAAAAACTCCCCTAGTAAATCAAGTTGCTCTTGACCTCAAAAACATGGGGTATAGCCCAGGAATAATCCTTAGGGGGTACAAGGGGACTTTTACTGGAACGAAACAAGTTGACTCTGATACAACTGCAAAACAAGTTGGTGATGAGGCCATATTTCACTTTAATCGAGGATTCGATGTTGTTGTAGACAGAGATAGAGCTAGAGCTTTGTCTTTTCTTGAAAGAAATACAAATTGTGATATCGCTATTTCTGATGATGGCCTTCAGCACTTCAATCTTAGAAGAGACTTTGAAATAATGGTGGAGGATTCAGCTAGAAACTTTGGAAACAGAATGTTCCTGCCTGCGGGCCCACTAAGAGATAGCCTCTCAAGAAGAAATAGTGTTGATGTTTTCTTGCACAGTGGAAGGACCAAAAACTCAGATAATTTTTTTGAATTGGAGCCTGATTGTTGGGTGAATTTATCTAACGGCAATAGTTATCAGATTGATGACTTTCCCTTTGGCAAAAATGTAAATGTTGTGACAGGTATTGCTAATCCTATAAGATTTCTTGAAACCTTGAATGGTATAAAAATTAATTACGATTTTAAGCTATATCCAGATCACCATTTTTTCTCAAATAATGACTTGGAGTTTGACTTTCCTAGACCCCTGGTAATGACTGAAAAAGATGCGGCCAGAGTAGCAAGCTCACAAATTACTGACTCTATGTGGTATTTAAAGATGAAAGTGAAGTTAAATATAAATTTATCAAAAATGATTAGGGAAAAGATTGATGGGTAATGAATTTTGTATTGTTATTCCAGCAAGACTTAAATCGACAAGACTCGAACAGAAACTCTTAAGACAAGTAAAAGGTAAACCATTAATACAGTGGACCTGGGAAAACAGTATAAAATCAAATGCTAAAAAAGTGATAGTTGTGACTGATTCTAAAGAGATTGTAGATATTATTTCATCTCTGGGGGGTAATGTTTTTTTATCAAAAAGAGAACATTCAAGTGGTACAGATAGAATCAATGAATTTGTCATTAGTGAAGGATTTAATGATGAGGACATAATTATTAATCTTCAAGGAGACGAGCCCATAATTGACATTGAGATTGTGAATAGATTTGCAGAGTTTATGATTGAAAAAAATTCAAATTATGCATCCATATGCAAGCCGTTTTCATCTAGAGAGAATCAAGATGATATCAATAAGGTTAAGGTAACATTAAATGAAAATAATGAAGCTATTTCATTTTCAAGAACTATTATAGATAACGAAACGTCAAAAAATTTGCATCACATTGGTGTCTATGGCTTCAATAAATTAACTCTCAATAGATTTTCATCTCTACCACAAACAAAGAATGAAATTAAAGAAAAACTTGAACAACTTAGAGCAATTGATAACGGCATAAAAATTGATATGTTTAAAATTGATACATTCGACACATTTGGCATAGATACTGAAGAAGATTTACTTAAATTTAAAGAGTTTATCTCTAGTTAGATATGTATGATTTAAGCCATCAAAATAGTTTAAAACTTCAATCTACAGCAGAGACATATTTAGAGTTTTCTAATACGGATGAACTTGTTGAAATTTCTAAGAATTATGGCCTGGAACAGGGCAACTTTTGTGTAATTGGTGAAGGCACAAACTCAATCTTTCCAATATCATTTAAGAATATTGTGCTGAAAGCCATGGGGAAAGATATAAAAATCATTAATAGCCATGAAAATATTCTTATTGAAGTTTCTGCAGGATTGGAATGGGACGACTTGATTGATTTTTGTTGTGAAAAAAATTTTTATGGACTTGAAAACCTTGCTGGCATACCTGGTACTGTAGGAGCTGCGCCAGTTCAAAATATAGGTGCATATGGCAAAGAAGTCTCTGAAAATATTTCTAAAATTGAAGTATTTGACATTAAACAGAAGGCTATAAAGTATATAGACAATGAAGAGTGTAAATTTAGTTATAGAGACAGTTTCTTCAAAAAAAATAAGCACTTAATAATAACTTCAGTATTTTTTTCTTTATCCTCAATATTTAATGCAAATTTAAGCTATAGGGATCTGCAGAATAAATCATTCTCATCTGCCCAGGCTTTAATAAATTATATTAGGAAGATAAGGTTAAAAAAAATCCCAGATCGTATATCATACCCAAATCTTGGTAGCTTTTTTAAAAACCCCATAATCGGTAAGAAAAGTTTTAACAAAAATCCGAAACTAAGCAAACTTACATCATTATCTGCCAGTCCTGATAAAGTAAAACTTTCAGCCGGTGAAATAATTGAATCTTTAGGTTTAAAAGGAATGCGCATTAACGGTTGTGGTATGTCGGCTCAACATGCCTTAGTTTTAGTTTGTACAGGGTTTTGTAACGCTAATGATATTAGAAGGGTAGAGAAAACAGTAAAAGAGATAGTTTTTAATGAGTATCAGATTAATCTTGAAACCGAGCCATTTTATTTATGAGTTTTTCTTTTTTTTTCTACCTTGCCTTTGCACATTTAGTTGCTGTTATATCCCCTGGGCCTGATTTTTTTTACATTCTCAGAAGCTCTTTTGAAAATGGTTTGAAAAATACACTAATCAGCGCAGTAGGTATTGGGACGGGGGTGTTACTTCAGTGCATTTTCTGCCTATTTGCTCTAACTTACCTTTATGATGAAATACCTCAAATTTATTTGCTAATTGGAACAGTTGGTGCCGGTTATCTTTTTTATATTGGTTTAGTTGGGTTAAGAAATAATTCTCATGAAAGTATAACTATTAAAGATTCAATAAATAAAAGGTTAGATATTTTAAAAAGTTTTTTTGGGGGGTTATTTGTAAATCTCCTGAATGTTAAGGCGATTGTGTTTTTCGTCTCGCTTTTTGGGGGGATTATAAATGTGATGACTTTATCTGATATGGTGGCAACGTCTCTATATTTTTTTCTTGCTACGGCACTTTGGTTTATAATTCTCTCAATAAGTTTGGCTTACGGAAAAAAGTTTTTTATTTCAGAGAAATTCCAAAAAATAATTAAACAATTCTCATCTTTGAGTTTAATGATTATTGGTGTTGCTCTCGGAGTTTACGTATGGACATAAATAAAATTGAGAAAGAACTTATAGAGCTTGATAACTATCCACTTGATGAATGGAATCCACCATTATGTGAGGGGGTCGAATTTACCCTTGATGAAGACTCTAAATGGTTTTATAACGGTTCAGAAATTAAAAGAAAAGCAATGATTAAGCTTTTTTCAAAACTTGTTAAACGTGAGGGTGATAACTATTTTGTTGTTACGCCGTCGGAAAAAATATGTTTGAAGGCAAAGGGGGAGATTTTTTCCATCATCGATTATAAAAAAGAAGATGAAAATTATTTCTTCAAAACAAATACTGATGAATGGGTGAAATTAACCTCTACAAACTACATCAAGGTTGATATGGTGAATAATCACCCATATCCAAAAATTTTGCTTAGAGATGGAATTTGGGGACTATTAACAAGAAATATTTTCTACCTTTTAATTTCTGAAGCAAATCAAAGTGGAAATAAACTCTACTTAGTATCAGATAAGAAAAACTTCTTCTTGAACTAAATTTCTTCTAGCAATCTTTGCAGTCTTGCTGATGCAAGTATTATCTGTAGATAGACAACACTGATATTTTCAATCATGTAATCTTGATCAAATACCATATCTTCATTTCGATAGCCAAATGAGGGATCATAAAGTTTTTTTCGTGATTCTTGAATCCAGAATCTTATTCGCTCTTCATGAGTGAGCTGACTCTCTTGTGGAGAATAAAGGTCAATATTTATTGTCTTAAAATCCAGCTGTAATGCGTAGGCGGGAATAATACCATCCCAAAGTTCATGAATATTCGTTTTAGTTCCATCGTGGAGGGTTATGAACTGTCTGTTTCCACCATAGTGCCCTACGTCGCCGACGTGAAGGGGTTGATGTATATCACCAACCAAATGACCAATAAATTTCAAGGCTTCTGCTCGTCGCCACTTTTGATTATTTTTATCTTTGTATATCTTTATTTGCTCCTCTAGCGCACTTACAATACAACCTTGCTCAGGGCAATCCGTTGTGGAGTAAGTGAAATCATCTCTAGCAAGATTAATATAATGCCAAGGCCTTGTCTCAGGACGTTTCCTTTTGATAGTGTCTGCCCAGACACACCAATCAGAATCTCTTCCTATCAGATTTTCAATCTCTTCTTTCTTTTTTGAAGAAATATTTTCCAAAGCAAGCTCACAAACCTTGCGATGGCCGTCATCCCACCATGCATTTGCAAAAAAAGATGTTCCAAAAAGAAGCCCAAAAATTATTAGTACTCTCATATTTTAGTTTTTTGCATTCTCCGAAATAGATACTGTTCCCATTATAGGAAAATGATCAGAAACACCAATGCCACTCAATGAATTAAAACGAATCTGAATACCATTGCTATCTGTTTGAAGTGGATGTTTCACCACTTCAATACTGTCATTTTCAAATCTTGCTCCACGCCCCTTGAAAATCATTAAATTATCCAGAAATGACCAGGTACCATTTCTGAAGTAGTATTGAGTCCCATCACAGGCTTCACAACCAGATAAATGAGCGATTTCCCAGTTATTGCTAAGGTTTTTATATATATTTTGATTTGTATCTTCGGTAATATTCACATTGAAATCCCCAAGAGCGATTGAAATGTTTGAGTGTTGATTGATTAATTTTTCTAAATTATTGAATGCATCTAATCTCATGGATGTTGGATGATAACCAGCTGGGAAATGTACTGAGTAAATATTAATTACTCTCTTCCCTAGCATTATTTCTGTTTCCAGAATTCCACGAGTGTCATCCTGTACCTCTTTCGAAACACCCTCAAAATTTATTGGGTGAAGTTTTGATTTTATAATTGGAAGCTTAGAAATTATTCCTAAATTAATGCCTCTATCATCCTGCCCGTCAATTAAAGCAATATGCTTTAGTTCTTTATCATTTAAGCCTTTTTGAAGAGTCTTAAGTACCTCGATATTCTCAACTTCTTGAAAACTTATGACATCAACATTTTTTGAATTTAAGACCTGTAATATATTGTGAATCTTTTTCTCTATTACCTTTTCATTCCAATCAAGGAACAAACAGTCATCACGCCATTTTTTTACGTTGATCTTTTGACATTTATTGAAGTGTGTACTGTTATTTTTTTCAGAAAGGGGGAGGTAGGTATCATCTGTTTTCTTAGGATTATCTATGCTGTCAAATAAATTCTCAACATTAAATGACATAATCGTTAAGTCTTCAGACGTTATGTTTAAAGAAACGAAAATAAAAAATAACAGAAATTTATTTTTTGTTTTCAATAAATTCATTAACCTTTTCTTCCAGAATATTCATTGGTATTGAGCCAAAGCTCAAAATGAAATCATGGTAGTCTTTCAAATCAAACTTTTCTCCAAGCTCCTCTTTTGCCTTATCCCTGAGTTCCATAATCTTAAGTTGTCCAATCTTATAGGCTAAGGCTTGTCCTGGCCATGCAATGTATCTGTCAACCTCATTATTAATGTCCTGTGGTGTTTTTGCAGTATTTTGTAGAAAAAGTTCTACCGCTTCTTCTCTGGACCAGCCTTTATAATGCATGCCAGTATCAACCACAAGTCTTATTGCTCTCCACATGTCGTACGTCAGTTGACCAAACTTATCGTAAGGGTCGTCATAGAGTCCCATATTTTCTCCAAGCTGCTCACTATACAAGCCCCATCCTTCAACAAATGATGTGAAGCTTAAGTGGTTCCTAAATTTAGGAACATTCTCGAGTTCCTGTGCCAGAGCGATCTGGTGATGATGACCAGGTACAGCTTCGTGGACTGATAATACTGGAATCTCATATTTTGGTCTTGTTTCTGGTTTATACAAATTTGCATAGTAATAGCCCGGTCGTCCTTTGCTAGGAGCATTGTAGTATGCCGTCGTGGTGTAAGGAGCAGACTCCATTGGTATTGGTATTACACCGTATGGTGCTCTTGGTAACTTGTTAAAGAGTGACGGCATAAAAGCATCAATTTTTTTTGACATTGCTCTATATGCATCAAGTAATTCCTCGCCAGTTTCATAATAAAATTGAGGATCTGTTCTAAGAAATCTCAAAAATGAATTGAAATCTCCCTCCCACTCTACCAAAGCAATAATGTCTTCCATTTCAGATCTAATTCTGGCAACTTCTTTTAGCCCAATTTCATGGATTTCATCTGGAGTTAAATCGGTGGTTGTATGATATTTCACAAGATACTCATACCAAGCTTTGCCGTCTGGAACATCACTAATCCCAACAGAATTTCTAGAATTTGGAAGGTATACGTTTTTGAGGAATGTCATCAATTTCCTGTAAGATGGATTCAATTCATTCTTTATGAAATCCTTTACACGTGACTGTATTTCACTGGCTTCCTCGTCACCTATGATCTCATTTGCAGATAAAAATATTTTGTAATAGGGGTGGTCTTCCATACTAGAAGCTAAAAGGCTTTCAATTTGTGAAACTACGGCTCTTGTTACAAGCTTTGGTTGGGTATATCCCATCTCAAGGCCTTCTTTGTTGTTTTTGAGTGAATTTTTTACATTTTCATTAAAACCTTTAATTCTTTCGAACCAATCTTCATAATCTGTTTTATTTGAAAAATTTAGCCTGTCACCATAACTGTAGTAGTCCTGCACACCACCTCGCTGATTAAGTGCCATGTAATATCTTGGAAAGTTCCTTCCTTCAAGACTAACTTCCATGCTTGTTTTTATAAGTCGATAGTTTAATTGATCTGAATCATTTAGATTTGATAACTTGATTTTGTCCAATTTATCAAGAAATGCTCTCTCATAATTTGCGTCTGATTTGAATTTCTCTGAAGAGTTTGATGAGACTTTATTATTAAATCTTAGGTCACCAAGCAGACTTGCAAAATAGGGATTCTCTTGAAGCGTGTGTTCCCAATCCTCATCAAGAAGATTCTTGAAGTCAATTTGATCCTGAGAAGGCCTTTCTGTTGTGAGAAATGAGTAGCTTAAATTTGAGGCAATTCCAACTAGAGCAGATATTAGAATGATGCTGATTAAATGGCTTAGTTTCATATGTAAAGCTTACTACATATTTGGATAGTTTGGTCCACCTCCGCCTTCTGGGGCAACCCAGTTTATATTTTGGGAAGGCTCCTTAATATCGCATGTTTTACAGTGGATACAGTTTTGAGAATTTATTTGGAAGCGCTTCTTGCCATCCTCCTCAACAATTTCATAAACCCCAGCTGGACAATATCTTTGTGCAGGCTCATCGTATAATTCTAAATTATGTGATATCGGTAAATTGGGATCTGATAGAACTAGATGACAAGGTTGGTCTTCTTCATGATATGTATTGGACAGATAAACTGAGCTTAATTTATCAAAAGTAATTTCATTATCATATTTTGGATAGTCAATTTTTTTGCATTCACTTGCTTTTTTTAAGCACGCATGGTCAGGGGTGGGGTGGTTTAATGTAAATGGTAAATTTCCTCTGAAAATAAATTGATCAATTGCATTAAAAGCTGCGCCAAGGAAACCTCCAAATTTATGGAAGAATGGACCAAAGTTTCTTGATTGATATAACTCCTTATATAACCAAGTTGTTTTTAAATGCTCATCAAAATTCTTTTGTTCACCATTAAGATTTGAGTTAATGACTTTTGCTGCTTCAATCCCAGATTTCATTGCTGTGTGAGACCCTTTAATCTTTGAAAAGTTTAAAGTCCCTGCGTTGTCACCAATTAGATATCCTCCAGGGAATTCCATGCTAGGCATGCTTTGCAACCCACCTTTAATTAAGGCCCTCGCACCATAACTAAGTCTCTTTCCATTTTTCAAATATTTTTTGATATCAGGATGGGATTTCCATTTTTGAAATTCATCATATGGGCTCAGGTGTGGATTCGAATAATCCAGAGGCACGATGAGACCTAAGAGGATTTGCTTGTTTTCAGCGTGATACATGTAGGAGCCACCAGGAGTGTCGTTGGGTAATGGCCAACCATTTGTATGAGCCACCAAACCTTCTTCAAATAAATCATTATCAACTTCCCAAATTTCTTTGAACCCTATACCGTAATGCTGAGGGTCCTTACCCTCATCAAGTTTAAACTTCTTTATGACTTGCTTGCCTAAGTGTCCTCTGCAACCCTCCGAGAGAATGACATAATCATTCGCAAGTATTTCCATCCCTGGCTGGAACGAATCCTTTTTATCACCATTTTCTGAGACACCCATATCGCTTGTGATTACACCCTTAACCTCCTCTCCATCGAATATTAGCTCAGAAGCGGGAAAGCCTGGAAAAACGTCAATACCCATTGTTTCAGCTTGTTCCGCAAGCCACCTACATAAATTAGCAAGACTAATGATATAGTTTCCATGATTTTGCATTGTTGGCATTATAAAAGATGGAAAATTTACAGATAGCTTATCGTTTATTAAAAACTTAAGCACATCTCGTTTGACCGAGACATTAAGTGGCGCTCCTTTTTCTTTCCAATCAGGAATTAATTCGTCCAGCGCCGTTGTTTGGAATACGTTACCAGAAAGGATATGTCCTCCAATTTCTGCGCTTTTTTCCAGGACACAAATGGATTTTTCTTGTTTGCTCTCTTTAAACAGTTGAGCAAGTTTTATTGCTGCTGATAAACCTGAGGGACCACCACCAACAATCACAACGTCATAGTCCATTGATTCTCTTTCCATAATATTGCCCTTTACTATTTAAATTTTATCTTTTTACTATATATTGTTAACAAGTCACAAAACAATGAAGATTTTAGTCCCAATTAAAAGAGTAAATGACTACAACGTCAAGGTAAGACCCAATCAAAGTAACACAGATGTTGATTTGACCAACGTAAAAATGGCGGTAAATCCATTTTGTGAAATAGCTTTAGAGGAGGCGATCAGAATTAAAGAAGCTGGTAACGCAGAGGAGGTGGTAGCTGTAAGTGTTGGGTCTGAAAAGAATCAAGAGCAACTTCGTACAGCACTTGCTTTAGGAGCTGACAGAGCAATTTTGATTAAGACTGAGGTGGAGGTTCAGCCATTAGATGTTGCAAAAATCCTTGTTAAAATTTTTGAGAAAGAAAACCCGAAGCTTGTTTTAATGGGAAAACAAGGCATTGATGGTGATCATAACCAAACAGGACAAATGCTTGGCGCAATGCTGAGTATTCCACAAGCAACATTTGCTTCGAAAGTTGAAATAAACGCTGATTCAGTAAATGTAACTAGAGAAATAGATGGCGGCCTTGAAACCTTATCCGTAGAGCTTCCTGCAATAGTTACTACAGATTTAAGACTTAACGAACCAAGATATGCTTCATTGCCAAACATTATGAAAGCAAAAAGGAAGCCAATTGATGAAATAAACCTGGAAGAATTGGGACTAAGCATTGAACAGAAGGTAAAAACTGTAAAAGTTGAATCTCCTTCAGAAAGGGAAGAGGGCATAAAAGTTGATTCAGTTGATGCTCTTTTAGATAAATTAAGAAATGAAGCAAAGGTAATAGAATGAGAACTCTAGTAATAGTTGAACATGATAATGAAAATATTTCTTCCTCTACATTGTGCGCAGTTAGTGCTGCACAAAAACTTGGGCAAGACGTTGATCTTTTAGTTGCGAGCAGCGCTAATCACATTGCAGAAAAAGCACAGCAAATTATGGGAATTTCAAAGGTGCTAAATTTTGTCGGAGATAACTTTAAAAACGAGATTGCAGAGGACTTAACAGCTTGCATTCTTGCAGTTTCAAAGGATTACAATTTCTTTGTTGCCAGTTCTAGCACGACTGGTAAAAATTTAATGCCGAGAATTTCAGCACTACTAGATATTCAACAAATATCTGAAGTCATAGAAATAGTAAGTAATAACACCTTTAAAAAACCAATTTATGCAGGTGCTTGTATTGCAACAGTTGAGAGCCAACAAGAAAAAAATATCATTACAGTAAGAACTACAGCCTTTGAGAAAGCAGTACCTGAAGGTGGATCAGGACAAATTGAAAACATTGACATACCAGAAGTTGAATCAAGGAAATCAGTTTTCGTTGGAAATGAACTCACAGTGTCAGATAGACCTGAATTAACATCAGCAGACATAGTCATTTCTGGTGGAAGAGGCATGCAGGATGGAAATAATTTTGCACTCTTAGATAGTGTAGCAAATAAATTGAATGCAGCAGTTGGTGCTTCAAGAGCAGCTGTTGACTCTGGTTTTGCCCCGAATGACTATCAGGTTGGGCAAACAGGAAAGTCTGTTGCACCAAATTTATATATAGCTGTGGGAATTTCTGGAGCAATTCAGCATCTTGCTGGGATGAAAGATTCAAAGACTATTGTGGCGATTAACAAAGATGAAGAAGCCCCAATTTTTAAGGTTGCGGATTATGGATTAGTTGGTGATCTATTTGAAGTACTGCCTGAATTAGAATCAAAAATTTAAGACCAGATAAATAACTAAAAGCAATGTTGTCACAAAACCAACCAAAACTATAACAAGATAAAGCAAGATATTTGGTATTTTTGTTTCCTTGAATAGATTTTCAAAACTCGATTTTTCGCCAACACCACTTAAAAATGCGAGAATATCATTTATAAATTTCATTTAATGATTACATATTACTTTATATGATAAATGTTACAGCAAGTGCAGAAGATTATCTTTCAAAGCTAATTGAAAAAAAAGACTTTGATTGTGACGTCAGAATTTTTGTATCAGATCCTGGGACTCCCAGAGCTGAGACCTGTCTTGCTTTTTGCAAACCTGAAGAAACTGAACCAACTGATGAAAGGTTGTGTCTGGAAAGTTTTACACTTTTTGTTGAAGAAAAAAGTTCACCTTACTTAGAGGATGCAGAAATAAATTATGATGCAGACAACTTCGGTGGCCAATTAACCATTAAAGCTCCAAGCTCAAGAATACCAAAGGTTGGAGAGGATGCGACCATTGAAGATAGGGTAAATTACATTATTTACAGTGAAATTAATCCTCAGCTTGCCTCTCACGGAGGAGAGGTGCACCTGAATGAAGTAACTGAAGACAATTATGTAGTTCTTCAATTCGGTGGTGGTTGTCAAGGGTGTGGAATGGTTGATGTAACTTTGAAGGAAGGAATTGAAAAAACTCTTGTTGAAAAAATTCCTGAATTAAAAGGGGTAAGGGATATTACTGACCACTCCAATAATGAGAATGCCTACTATAAATAAGTAGCTCAAATCGAGAAAATTCCTATTATGATGCCAATCTTAGGATGGTCAAAGTAATAAAATTCGTTTAATTTAACCCTTTTTTCTTCCTCTAAGAGGAAATGCTCTCTTACTACATCAGCTCTTTTGGACAAACTTAAATTCTTAGATTCTAGCTTTCTAAACACACCGTCTGAGAAAATTATAAATTCAGTATCCTCCAATGACTTTGGTCCCCTTGAACATTTAGTATTAACCCTTGGATGACGTAATTGAAAAACCCTTACTACACATTGACTTTGATTTTCAGAAACCAAGACATATTTTGAATCATCAAAAGAAGTTAATTTTTGCATCCATGAAACATGCTCCAGGAATTCAGCCTCGTTTATTTTATCAATATCCAATGCATCTGAAAGCTTATGGTAGGATCTTGGAAGTACAGTAAAAAAATCGGTTTCAGGAGAAAAATCCTCATTTTTATTCAATTTAACAGCTTCTTCAATAAGACTATATGTCTTTTTAAAAGGGAATTTTTCATCAGTAGAGGTGTCATCCCATAAAATAGTGGCTATTTCTACCCTCACCACCTGACTATCATTATCAGCAACAACTAAAGAAGAAAGCACAAAAAATACAGTTATTACCTTGAAAAAGCTATGCATAAAGTTTTTAATACAGATTGTATATATTCAATATATCACTATTAAATATGATATCTAACATTAAATATCTTAAAGGAGTGGAAGAGGGTACAAAATGGATCTAAATTTTTCAAAAGAAGACTTAGCTTTTAGGGATGAAGTTAAGGAATTTCTCGATAAAGAATATCCCAAGCATATCAAGCAAAAGATGGAAAACGGCGATGAGCTTTCTAGAGAGGAAATCGTTGAATGGCATAAATGTGTTGCTAAAAAAGGCTGGATGGGCCACTCATGGCCTGTAGAACATGGCGGAACTGGATGGGATGCCACTAAGGTTTATATTTACCTTAGAGAACTTGCTTTAGCAGGATGTCCTACTTTTGTTCCCTTCGGTTTACAGATGGTAGCTCCTGTTATTTGGACATTTGGGTCAGATGAGCAAAAAAAGAAGTTCCTTCCACGCATATTAAACTTTGATGATTGGTGGTGCCAAGGATACTCAGAACCTGGATCAGGTTCAGATTTAGCATCTTTAAAATGTAAAGCTGTTAGAGAAGGCGACGAATATGTAATTAATGGACAGAAGACGTGGACTACACTTGGGCAGCATGCCGACTGGATCTTTGTGCTAGTTAGAACAGATGACTCAGGCAAAAAACAAGAGGGTATAACATTCATTCTTGTTGATATGAAAACCCCAGGCGTAGAAGTTAAACCTATAATTACAATTGACGGTGATCATGAAGTGAATGAGGTTTGGTTTGATAATGTAAGAGTACCTGCCGAAAACGTAGTTGGAGAAGAAGGACAGGGATGGACCTATGCGAAATTCTTACTTTTCCATGAGAGAAGTTCTATTGCTGGAGCTCCTCAAATGAGAAGAGCAATCAACAGGTTAAAGAATAAGGCTAAAAATGTTTATCATGGATCAGAGCCACTGTGTGAAGATAAAAATTTTCTATCAAAGGTTGCGCAGTTTGAACTTGACTTAGATGCTCTTGAGATGACAGAGCTTCGAGGTTTGGCTGCAATGAGAGAAGGTAAAAGCCCAGGTGCAGAATCCTCACTTCTTAAAATTAAGGGCACAGAGTTACAACAGAGGATTTCTACTCTTGCTGTTGAAGTCTCAGGTCATGACGCTATGCCATATGGTGGGCCTTATGGATTCTCAGATGTAGAGGTTGCAGCAACAAAAGATGCACAACTTTCTGCACCAAAATACCTTAACTTTAGAAAAGTCACTATTTACGGTGGTACTAATGAAATTCAAAAAAATATTATTGCGAAAGCTGTTTTAGGAATATAAAAAATGAATTTAAGTTACACCGACGAGCAAAACCTTCTTCGAGATAGTGTTTCTAAGTTCTGTAGTTCTGACTATGACTTTGAAACCAGAATGAAGAGTGTTGACTCTGAAAGTGGACACAATCCTGAGCACTGGAAACTTTTTGCAGAATTAGGTTGGCTAGCTATTCCATTTTCAGAAGAACTTGGCGGACTTGATGGAGATAATGTTGACTTGAGTCTTGTTTTTGAAGAGTTCGGTAAATCAATTATTGTGGAACCATATTTGGCTAATGTTGTTTTAGCCGGGGGAGTACTTAAGAGGGGAGATCTTGAAAATAAAACTCAAATCCTAGAGGAGCTCATCTCAGGAACAAAACAGATATCTCTGGCAAACTATGAGCCAAATAAAGGATATAACCTTGATAATGTTGATTGTGAGATCGGTTCGGATGGGGTTGTTAATGGCACAAAAAATACTGTGTTAAATGCGCCTAACGCAGATTTCTTCTTAGTATTTGGGAGGCAAGGCTCTGGATACGCGTTTGCATTAATACCTAAAGACGCTCCTGGCTTGGAAATTGTTGGGTATAAAACATATGATGGCTTTGTTTCGGGAGATCTTAAACTCAATAAATGTAAAGCTGAAGCAGTTTTTAGTTCTACAAACGCTTTGGAAATATTAGATGAAACAATACAAGAAGCAATTGTTTGTATCTGTTCTGAAGCTATAGGAGCAATGGAAAAATGTTATAAATTAACCATTGAATACACCCAACAAAGAGAACAATTTGGACAATCTCTTTCAAAATTCCAAGCTCTTCAGCATAGGATGGTTGATATGTTTATGGAAACGGAATTTACCAAATCGTTTCTATTGAAAGTTTTAGCTACAGAAGATGCAAGTGAAAGGACAAAACTGATATATGGGCTTAAAAACCAAGTGGCTAAAGCAGGAAAAAAAGTTGGTGAAGAGGCTGTTCAACTTCATGGCGGTATGGGTGTAACCCAAGAAATGTCTGTAGGACACTATCTAAAAAGACTCATGGTCATATCTCATCTATTTGGAAGTTCTGATTACTTTTTAGATAAATACATAGATAGTTAATTTGGTTAAGAGATTTAATCCTGACAAAAGAAGACGACCCAAAGTTGACGATTACTTTGGCGACTGGAAATGGCGTGAAGCACTTGCCGAAACCATGGTTCCCTTAGTGGGCAAACTTTACAGAAATGGCGTAAGCATTTTAATGTATGGAAGACCACTCTTAAACTGTTCTGCAGTTGAAATAATGAAACTTCACAGATTTGTAAGAGAAGTTGAAGGCAATGAGCTAAGTGAAATTGAGACTTTTCCTGTTCTAGAATCTATTGCAAAAATGAAGCTTCTTCCTTGTGAGATTGATCTTGGAGAGATTGTTTCGCATCTTCTTGAAAATGAAAATTTAGATCCAGATAAATATGTTGAAAAGCTCCTTTCAGAGAATTTACGAACAAAGAGATCATATCCTCTTAGACCTAAGGACATTGTATTATTTGGTTTTGGAAGAATAGGAAGAATTCTAACAAGACTTCTGATAGCCGATACTGGTGGAGGAGCCAAATGGCGTCTAAGGGCCATTGTGGTTAGGGGAACAGGTAATCCTGATGATTTAATCAAAAGAGCAAGCTTGCTAAGACATGATTCTGTTCACGGAGAATTTGGAGGAACCATAAGAGTGAATAAAGAAAATAGTTCTTTAATAATTAATGGTAATGAAGTTTTCGTAATTGAGTCAGATAATCCAAGCAAGATAGATTACAAAAAATATGGAATTAAAAAAGCAACTGTAGTCGATAATACTGGTGTTTGGAGAGATGAGGAGGGGCTTAAACAACACACAAGGAATCCATCGGTTGAGCAAGTAATTTTGACAGCTCCAGGCAAAGGTAAGGTTAAAAACATTGTCTTTGGCATTAATGACGAAAAGGTAAAGACTGACGATAAAATCTTGGCCGCGGCATCTTGTACTACAAATGCAATCGCACCAGTTTTAAAGTTAGTAGATGATAACTTCAAGATCATTAGTGGCCATATTGAAACAGTTCATGCTTATACAAATGATCAAAACTTAATCGACAATTATCACCCCTCTGATCGAAGGGGAAGAAGTGCGGCTTTGAATCTGGTTATAACTGATACAGGTGCTGCAAAAGCTGTATCTGAGGTTCTTCCAGAACTCAAAGGAAAACTGACAGCAAATGCAATTAGAGTTCCAACCCCGAATGTGAGTCTAGCTATACTGAACTTAACACTCAAAAGAGGAGTTGGTGTCGATGAAATAAATGACTGCTTTAGGAAAGCAGCATTTCGATCAAAACTAAGAGAAACTATCGACTATACAAATTCTATTGATGCAGTTTCTTCTGATTTTTATAGCAATGAGTTTGCTGTGGTGTACGATTCCCAAGCAACAATTAGTAATTTTAGCAATGTAACTATTTACTGTTGGTACGATAACGAGTATGGTTACACCAAGCAAGTTGTAAGGCTTTTGAAAAAAGTCATAGGTGCTGAGTTAACAAGATACCCAAAACAATAAATGAGGAAAATTAAAGTAAAAAGGGGTCTGGAAATTCCCCTTCACGGTTCTGTAGAAAATATAGAAAACATAGATCAAATATCCCCAAAATTCTTGAGTGTTTTGCCAGAAGATTATTTTGGTTTAAAGCCAAAAATCTTAATCAAAGAAGGTGAAAAAGTGCTTCAGGGACAACCTATATTAGAGGATAAAACAAATGAGGGCTTCTATCTAAGATCTCCTGTATCAGGAGAGATTAATTCGATAAATAGAGGCGAAAAAAGAGCCTTAGTTTCAATTATTATTAAACGACAAACTGAGGATAATCTTGAGTTTAAAAGATCCAAAAATCTGAACGAAGAGCTAAATAACTCAGGATTATGGGATAGTTTTAGAGAGAGACCTTTTAACAGAGTTCCCAGCCTAAATTCAAAACCTGACTTTATTTTTGTAAATGCATGCAAAACAGATAAGCTTGATTTGGATCCTAACTTAATAATTGAATTGGAATCTGAAAATTTCTTAAAAGGACTTCAAAGTCTCATTGAACTTGCTGATGAAAGGGTTTACCTATGTAGTAACAAAGCTGTCGATACTAAAGAGCTTCCAGTAGAGCAAGTTATTTTTGAAGGCAACTATCCCTCAGGTAATAGCTCTCTTCATATTCAAAACATCCAACCAATTCGTAAATCAAAAAGGACTTGGACAATAAACTGGCAAGATGTAATCCGAATAGGAAAAGCAAATGTTTCGGGAAGATTTTGTTTTGATAAATATGTTTCAATTGCAGGGCCAGCATGCAACGAACCTAAAGTTATAAAAACTCTTCATGGTGCAAATCTAGATGAATTAACTGCAGGAAATATTTTAGGCACTGCACGCAAAGTTTCAGGAAGCTTAATGTATGGAAGAAGTGGTGATAGTTACTCAGACTTTCTTACAAGATATGCCAATCAAATATCTATAGTTTCCGATGAAAGAGAAGCAACTTTTTTTAACTGGTTGAAATTAGGAGAAAAGGATCATAGTAATTCAAATGTCTTCTTATCAAGCATACTGGAACCCGAAAATTTTAAATTTGATACTAATATTAATGGAGGGTATAGAGCAATTGTGCCAATTGGAGCCTTTGACGAGGTAAATCCTTTCGAAATCGATCCAACAATCTTCTTAAAATCATTAGCAATTGGAGATCTAGTTGCTCTCAGAGAATTAGGTCTATTTGATCTCGCTGAGGAAGATATGGGTATTTTTTCTTATGTTTGCCCTAGTAAATATGACTATGTGGCACTATTTAATGATTGTATGGAAATGATCTGGAAAGAGGAAACTTCATGAAATTCTTAGAAGATTTTTTTGATAAAAATAGACCATCAAAAGACAAAGGTTTTTTCTACCTCTATGAAGTTATTCAGAATTTCTTTTTTTCAACAAAAATAGCCACAACTGGAAAAACGCATATTCGCGATAGGCTTGATATCCAAAGGGTAATGGTTGTGGTCTGGCTAGCAACTTTTCCAGCCATGTTCTGGGGAATGTATAACATGGGCTATTTTGGCCTCGATTACATGGCAAAGGGCGGTTTTAGTTCCACAGGAGATTGGCATAATTGGTTGGTACAACTCATAGGTACTGACGTAAATAATCACTTTCATAGATTGTGGTTTGGAATAGTTTATTTTGTGCCAATTTATCTAACAGTTTTTATTGTGGGTATAGCTTGTGAGGCTATTTTTGCAACAATCAGAAGGCATGAAATTAATGAAGGTGCTTTTGTTTCCACAGTTCTTTTTTCGTTAAGTTGTCCTCCAGACATTCCTCTATGGCAGGCAGCAACTGGAATTGCATTTGGTATTGTAGTAGGGAAGGAGTTTTTTGGGGGCACAGGAAAGAACTTTCTCAATCCTGCATTAACCGGAAGAGCATTTATTTACTTTGCTTACCCTAGTGAACTTTCAGGAGATATGGTTTGGGTAGCATCCTTAGCTGATAACGGAGCTGTAGATGGCTACTCAGGAGCCACAGCATTAGGAATTGGTGCACAAGATGGATTGGCAGGTATGCAAGCAAATTTCACTTGGGGGGAGACTTTCTTTGGGCAAATTCCAGGGTCAATTGGTGAAACCTCTACATTCTTAATTTTATTAGCGGGTGCTTATATGGTCTATACAAAAATTGCTTCTTGGAGAATTATATTTGGCACTCTAATTGGAATGATTACAATCTCTTCTTTATTAAATATCGTTGGATCAGAGACTAACCCAATGTTTAGCGTTCCATGGTGGTGGCATCTATCGATTGGTAGTTTTGCTTTTGGTCTGGTCTTTATGGCAACTGAGCCTGTTTCTGCTGCAAATACAAACATAGGAAGATGGATTTACGGTTTAGCTATTGGTGTAATGGTTATTTTAATTAGAGTTATAAATCCAGCTTTTCCAGAGGGTATGATGTTAGCAATTCTGTTTGCTAACTTGTTAGCACCAGCAATTGATTTTTGTGTGACCTCATATAATACGAGCAAAAGAATGGAGAGATACAACTCATGAAAAACCTAATTGTGCCTCTGCTGGCGTGCATTGCATGTGCAGTCATTGTTTCATTCACCGCAGTATCTGTAAGGTATGAACAGAAGCTAAATCAGGAAAATGAAAAAAAGGAAAAGATTCTTGCTGCAGCAGGTATAAAAACTGGCAACATTGATGAGGAATTTTCTAAAATCAAAACTCTTTTTTTTAGTTTTGAGACAGGAGAATTAGTATCTGTTGAAAGTGGATACGATCACATTAAAGCTGCTTCAAATGCTGCATTATCTAATATTGTTCCCTCAAAGTTAGATATTGCTATTATCAAAAGACAAGAAAAAATAGCGCCTGTATATGTTTGGCTAGACGAGACGAGTAACATTGAAAAGATAGTATTGCCGATCAGGGGTTATGGGCTTTGGGGAACGCTTTATGGATATCTCTCATTGGGACCAGATTTAAATTCTGTAATGGGTATTGAGTACTATGAACACAAGGAAACACCTGGTTTGGGAGGTGAGGTTGATAATCCAAATTGGAAATCAGGTTGGCAGGGTAAAAAAATCTATAATTCCGAAGGCTCAGTTTCTCTTAAAGTTGTAAAGGGAGTTTCAAAGGATGACTATGAGATAGATGGCATGTCAGGCGCAACCATAACAAGTAATGGCGTAACAAACATGATCAACTTTTGGCTCGGCGACCAAGGCTATGGTCCAATTATAAAAAAATTAAATGAGGTAATAGAATAGAAAAATGAGGGCAATATCTTTGAAAGAGACAAGGAAGCTTTTATTTACTCCTTTAGTTGAGAACAATCCTATTGCACTACAAATTTTAGGAATATGCTCTGCACTAGCCGTTACGGTAAAGATGGATGTGACTTTAATCATGTGTATTGCGCTGACTTCTGTAATTACACTTTCAAACTTCTTTATTTCCATCATAAGAACTTATATTCCTGACAACATTAGAATTATTGTTCAAATGACCATCATCTCATCGCTTGTAATTATCGTTGATGAGTTGTTAAAAGCCTATGCTTACGAAGCAAGCAAGCAGTTGAGCGTATTTGTAGGGCTAATAATTACAAACTGTATTGTTATGGGAAGAGCAGAAGCGTTTGCAATGAAAAATCCTCCAATCAAAAGTGCTATAGATGGATTTGGTAATGGGTTGGGTTATAGCTTTGTTCTAATAGTAGTAGCGACAATAAGGGAGGTTTTTGGTGCAGGAACATTTTTTGGACTTCAAGTGATGCCTGAGAGTTATCCTGTGAATAATTTCTTACTGTTGCCCCCAAGTTCTTTCATAATAATTGGGATCATGATTTGGGTAATCAGAACGTTTAGCAAGGGGCAAGTAGAGGAAAATGAGAATCCTCTTAAAGCACATACTTTTAAACCTCTGGTAGTAAAAAAGGAGGGAGTTGATGGCTGAGCTCTTAAATCTCTTTGTAAAGACAGTTTTTATTGAAAACATAGCGCTATCACTCTTTCTTGGAATGTGTACGTTCTTCGCGATCTCAAAGCAAGTAAAGGCAGCTTTTGGTCTTGGAATTGCAGTTATAGTGGTTTTAACCCTAACCGTCCCTTTAAATAATTTAATTTATAACTATGTCTTAAAGGAAGGCGCTTTATCGTGGGCAGGCTTGGAAGAGACTAATCTAGAGTTCGTCGGTCTAATCACGTACATAGGAGTAATAGCAGCAGCTGTGCAAGTTTTAGAAATGTTTTTAGATAAATACATCCCAGCACTTTACAATGCTTTGGGAATTTTCTTGCCGCTTATTACAGTGAATTGTGCAATTCTTGGTGCATCACTTTTTATGATAGAAAAAAACTACAATTTCTCACAAAGTGTGGTCTATGGCTTCGGTGCAGGTTTTGGTTGGGCACTTGCAATAGTTTTGCTAGCAGGAATAAGAGAAAAATTAAAATATAGTGACATCCCCGAGGGTTTGAACGGTCTGGGTATTACTTTTGTAATTGTGGGTTTAATGAGTTTTGGTTTTATGTCATTTGGAGGGATTCTGCTCTAATGGATTTATACTTAGGCATTATTTCATTTACTTTAATTGTAGCAGTGCTAGTGGCTTTTGTTATGTTTGCGAGGTCACAGCTTGTATCGACAGGCGATGTTACTATCGAAATAAATGGGGATCCAGACAAGAAAATTACAGTTCCAACTGGTGGCAAACTTTTAAGTACACTTGCTTCAAAAAATATTTACTTGGCCTCTGCATGTGGCGGTGGTGGCACCTGTGCTGAGTGTAAGTGTCAAGTTGATGAAGGAGGCGGGTCAATACTACCCACTGAACAATCCCATTTTAACTATAAGCAGCAGGGAGATAATTGGCGTCTTTCATGCCAAGTTCCAGTTAAATCCGATATGAAAATCAGCATTCCAGAGGAAGTATTTGGTGTGAAAGAGTGGGAATGTGAAGTAGTTTCAAATGATAACGTCGCAACCTTCATTAAGGAATTAGTTTTAAAGCTTCCTGAGGGTGAGAATGTAAAATTCAGGGCTGGTGGTTACGTACAACTCGAAGCGCCGGCATTTAAAGCAATAAACTATAAGGATTTTGATATTGCTGAAGAATATCATGAGGATTGGGATAGATTTAAAATTTGGGACAATGTAGCTACTAATCCTGAGCCAATCATAAGAGCCTATTCAATGGCAAACTTTCCTCTTGAGGAGGGCGTTCTAAAATTCAACATTCGTGTTGCTTCACCACCTCCAGGTACAGATTTCCCACCTGGGGTAATGTCTTCTTATGTATTCAGTCTGAAACCTGGTGACAAGGTAAAAGTCTTTGGGCCCTTTGGAGAGTTTTTTGCTCGTGAAACTGAAAATGAAATGGTGTTCATTGGGGGTGGCGCAGGGATGGCTCCTATGAGATCTCATATTTTTGATCAATTAATTAGACTTAATTCCAATAGAAAGATTTCTTACTGGTATGGGGCAAGAAGCATGAAAGAAATTTTTTACAAAGAAGATTTTGAAAAACTTGCAAAAGAGCACGAGAACTTCTCTTTTCACATTGCTTTATCTGATGCGCTACCTGAAGACAATTGGAAAGGGCTTAAAGGTTTTATACATCAGGTAACCCAGGATGAATATTTATCAAAGCATGAGGCCCCAGAAGATTGTGAGTATTACTTGTGCGGACCACCAATTATGAATTCTTCTTGTATAAAAATGCTGACAGATTTAGGTGTTGAAGAAGAGAACATAATGCTGGATGATTTTGGTGGCTAGATACGCACTCATATTAACTTTCTTTTTAAGCAGTTGTAACTGGCAATCAAATACGGAAACCAAGGTTACTGGCGAGATTTATGGTACGACCTACAAATATATTTTTAATCATCCAGCAGACAAACCATCCAATGAGTTAATTAATCAACAGATACTTGAAGAACTCAATCGTATTGATTTAATTTTCTCAACATACAAGCAAAATTCCGAAGTTTTAAATACCTCACTTGAAGAAATAGAAAATTGGTCGCAGGACTTAAAATATATTTACAATCTTTCATTAATAATTTCAAAAAAATCTAATAACTCATTTAATCCGCTAAAAGAAAATACACTTGATTTCTCAGCAATTGCAAAAGGATATGCTGTCGACAGGGTGGCAGATTTGCTAACAGAAAATCAAATAGATAACTACTTCATTGAAATTGGCGGAGAAATTAGAGCTCAAGGTAGAGCTGCACATCTTGGGAATTGGCGCTGGGCTATAGAAGATCCATTTAGTGAAAATCCAAGGCCTTATAAGTCGTTTTACATTCCTCAGGAAGGTATTTCCATTGCAACTTCCGGTGAGTATCGAAATCCAGGACATATTTGGGGTGGTGGCCCTCGAGATATACTCTCTGTAAGTGTTGCCGCTAATGATGCCGCTAGAGCAGACGCGTGGGCAACAGCAATGTATGTCCTAGGCTTAGATGAGGGCATCATAATAGCTGAAACATACGATCTAGCTGTGTTTTTTATTTTAAGTGATGGTAACTCGATACAATCGACTAATTGGGGTAGTATATTCCCATGATCAACACCATACTGGCTTTTATCATAGTGGCACTTTCTATTGCTGGAATGGGTATAGGACTGATCCTTAAAAAAAAACCTTTGAGCCCAAGCTGTGGCGGAGTCTATCTATCCAAAGGTGAATCTTGTGATGTTTGTGGTAAAGTCAAAGACTAATTAATCGAGTGTTGAGGGTTTGAATCGTAATTATCCACAACAATTACGCTAATAGATTTTGCATTTGGTAATAAACCTTCAGCCTTACCTATAGCGATATAATGTTCTAGACCATTCTCGTATTCACCAGCAATAACTGCTTTTTGTGCTGACTCATTATGTAAAAGATAATAAAATTCATTGAAACCTGGTTCCCCTACTAAAGCCGGGTCAATTCCGTTGGGTCCTGTGCTTAAATTAAAGTCTATGGAAGTTATATAAAGGACCCAATTACCATCAGCGTAGCAACCATCATTACAGTCTTTGGGTGAAATCCATGCCCATCTTGCTCTTTTATCTTCGTCTAAACTAAATACAGCACCAAGCCCTGATCCTGTAAGCTCTTCATTGGTATAGTCTGTCCCTGTATTGTCAACTTCTTGATAGATTTCCATTGGTCCAATTATTTGCAAGAAATGTCCGGTGCCGTCATTAACAGCTACTTTTTTTTGACAACCCCAGGGCCTTGGTATGCCCTCTACAGAAGCAGCTCCTAAGCCTCCACATCCATCTGTAGTGGAAATATCTAAGTAACCATCGTTATTAACATCTGAAAAGTTCCATTGATGTAAACCTCCTGATTTTATATTCCAATTAAAAAGCCTTTCACTTGTTTCATCGACATAAACCCCTTCGTTATTCATGATAATCTGTAAAACTGATGTTTTTTCATACCAATAAGACTGATTACTAATTAATATGTCTTTATCGCCGTCATAATCAATATCCATAAATTGAACGTGAGTATCATGTGATTTGCCGTTATTACCTATCCAGGCTTCCTCATAATATTCGAGATCAACAAAGTTTTCCTCCACATAAGGAGCTGGAAGCTGAATCACTTCATTTATGGATAAATCATTTGCATTATAAATCACCAACGCATTCCTCTCTCTTTCTATTAACCATTTTGCATCTGCATTGTTTCTGTTTTGATTAAAATCGCCATAGGCTACGTATAGCAATCCATCTTCAACATAAGCATCTGCAGACATCGCACCCCCACAACCTTCATTCTCAACAAATCCATTTTGCCTATTAGGATTCAACACATCATCGGGTATGTTAAGAGGTATTAATTCAAAGTCGTTAAATCCATTATTTTGAAAAATACCCCATCCACAGTTCCACAACTCTGTATTGCCTCTTTCCGGATCAGTATGATTAAATCCGTTGGTAATAAAATCATCATCACCATCAAGATCATAATCAAATATTGCTTGCCCATGCGAGCCAAGTGGTAATTTCATATCAACAAATTCCTTCGTATCAAGGTTGAACACAAAAGAGGGTGCAAATGGTGCTTCAGCGAATGCCAACTTTCCCTCGTCGTGGCCCGGAAATACTACCTGATAACTTCCATCTGAGTTCTTTAATGGAAGAGGGTGGTTACAACCTTCGTTCTCATAAGAATAAAAATTTTTAAAATTACCTTGTTCTTGCTCAACGATTTTTGCTACGCCCTCACCATATTTTTGAGGGACCCAATTGCAACTTAAATGATATGTTGATCCTTTATAATTTATCCATGTGTCATATCCCACATTTGATCTAAATTCCGGATCCTCTAAAAATAAATCACTTAAGGCTGATGAGAACCTTGACTTGGGTATAGTTAAACTCTTGAACCATATTTCTTCGAGATGAAACCCTACAGGATTTTTAAATTGCTCTTGAACATTATTAAAATAAGTCTGAGTTTCATCCCAATGATCTGGATAGAGATAAGGAGAATTAACTGTTACGCTTAAAGCCTGCTCCACGTTTGAATTGCTTGATGAACATTTTAAATTGAAGGTAAATTCTCTAGCATCTCTCAAAGTCAACTGCTCTGAGCCATTTAGTTCTTTTGACCCCTCCCAATCTCCTGAAGCCTCACAAGATGAAGCATTAGCTGATGTCCATGTGAGTGTGGCAATATTATGTATATAGATTTCCTCAACATCTGTAGAAAAACTGAGTGAAGTAGGCGCAGGGGCTGGAACCGGTGCTGGGGCTGGGGTTGGTTCAGAACTACCACCTCCACCACCACATGAGGCAAGTGATAATGCGCTTAGAATAATTACAATAGTCCTAAACATCTAAAAATTGTAGCATAGTTATATGACTAACCTTGAAGCCTTATATTTGACACTATTTATCGTCGGGTGTTGGTTTATTTTTGGATTTCTTGCTTTAAGAATTAGAAAGTTTTTCGGACCTAAAATCTCAAAAAAAGGGGCTATTTTAATTTACTCACTTGTATTGATGGGACCACTTATAGCACCATTTTTCTTTGGTTTAATTTAGAATTTATCTGTTGATTACTTGGGTGGAGGAAACCAGATCATTGCCATTTGAAAGGCAACTATAAAAGCATGAAAAAAGAATATCAAAGCTTGTGGAGCACCATAACTTAGATCAAGGTGAGCAATCAAGAATAAAATCGCAACTAAAATACAAAATCCTGAACAAAAACCTTTTGCCACATTTCGAACAGTTTCGCCTCTATTTATTGCTGCTCTTAAAGAGTTACCGAGGTTAAAGGCAATCATAGTCATGACTGCCATTCCCAAAAAAACAATTGCTGAAGAAGTAATCATAGTTTAATTAAATTGATCCTCCTCTGTTGATCCTTTAAGGGCTGATGTGGAACTCTCTTCACCTTGTATGCAATTGTTGACTGCATCAAAATAACCTGTACCAACTTCTTGCTGATGAGAAACGAAAGTGTAGCCTTTCTTTGCATCTTCAAATTCTTTCTCTTGAAGCTTGACGTATGCTGTCATGCCATCTGCAACATATTCCTTAGAAAGATTAAACATTCCATGCCACATTGAGTGAATGCCCGCAAGAGTTATAAATTGAAATTTGTAGCCCATAGCGCCAAGTTCTTTTTGGAATTTTGCGATGGTAGCATCGTCAAGATTTTTCTTCCAATTAAATGAAGGAGAACAATTATAGGCAAGCATGATTTCGGGATGATCCTTTTTAATTGCCTCAGCAAAAGTTTTTGCTTGTTCTAGGTCTGGTTTAGAGGTTTCGCACCAGACCAGATCAGAGTAGGGTGCATATGCAAGTCCCCTTGCAATAGCTTGATCAAGGCCAGCTTTACTTCTGTAAAACCCCTCAGAGGTCCTTTCGCCAGTTAAAAATGGTTTATCATTTTCATCAACATCAGAAGTAACTAAGTCAGCAGCATCTGCATCAGTACGGGCAATTAGGATCGTTGGAGTATTGGAAACATCAGAAGCTAATCGAGCAGCAATAAGTTTTTGAACTGCTTCTTGAGTAGGCACCAAGACTTTCCCTCCAAGGTGACCGCATTTTTTAACACTTGCCAATTGGTCTTCAAAGTGAACCCCTGCAGCTCCTGCGGTGATCATTCTTTTCATCAATTCAAAAGCATTTAGGTTTCCCCCAAAACCAGCTTCTGCATCCGCAATAATAGGTGCAAAAAAATCTGTTTTTGGATCTCCGTTTGTATTCATCCATTCAATCTGATCTGCCCTTCTAAAAGCATTATTTATTCTGGTAATAACTTTAGGGACTGAATCTACTGGGTACAGAGATTGATCTGGGTACATTGTTCCAGCAGAATTATTGTCAGCAGCAACTTGCCACCCGGAAAGGTATATAGCCTTAACGCCTGCTTTTACCTGTTGAACTGCTTGACCCCCTGTAAGTGCGCCAAGACAGTTGATGTAGTCCTCAGTAAAAAGATAGTTCCAAAGCTTTTCAGCTCCTTTTCTTGCTAATGTGCACTCGGGTTGTAAAGAACCCCTTAATTTTACAACCTCCTCAGCGGAGTAGGGTCTCTCAACATGCTTCCAACGTGGGTTTTCAGCCCAATCTTTTCTAAGCGCGGTAACTTGGTCAGTTAAATTCATTTATATTCTCCTATATGCTGGCAATGTGAGGAAATCAGTTAATTCATCGCTAAGTACTAAATCTTTCAAAATAGATCTAGCCTCGACGAACTTACCTGAATCTAAAGTGGCTTGCCCAACCTCTTCTTGGACAACATTGTATTCCTCATCCAGAATTTTTTCAAATGTCTTTGGGTTAGCCTCGACACCAGTATCCATTTCAACTTTATGCTTTACCCATTGCCATAATGAACTACGTGATATTTCAGCAGTTGCAGCATCTTCCATAAGTCCATAAATTGGAACACAGCCAACTCCTCTAAGCCAAGATTCAATATATCTTAGTGAGACTCTGATATTTGAACGGAAACAAGCCTCTGTAAAGTCACCTTCACAAGGAGAAATTAAATCCTCTTCTGTAATTTCGTCATCTTCACGTAAAACATGTAATTGGTTAGTATTTCCTGCTTCAAAGGCGTTGGAAAATACATTATTAGCAATGTCAGATAGTCCTGGGTGAGCAATCCATGTTCCATCATGCCCATTATCTGTTTCAAGCAGTTTGTCTGCCATAACTTTCTCTGATACAACTTGATTCTCCTCAGGATCTTTTGAGGGAATAAAAGCAGCCATACCGCCCATAGCAAAGGCTCCTCTTTTATGGCAAGTTTTAATCAGTAATCTAGAGTAGGCATTAAGAAATGGTTGTGACATTCCAACTTGGTAACGATCAGGTAGCAACTTATCTGGAAAGTTTTGAAAGGTTTTGATGTAACTGAAAATATAATCCCATCTTCCACAATTAAGGCCAACAATGTGATCTTTTAGCTCAAACAGTATTTCATCCATTTCAAAAACTGCTGGAAGGGTTTCAATCAAGCATGTAACTCTGACTGTCCCTCTTGGAAGGTTCAAATAGTCCTCAGAATAATTAATAATCTCATTCCAAAGCCTAGCCTCATAATGTGATTGGAGTTTTGGAATATAGAAGTATGGTCCAGTCCCGTTATTTATAAGCTCCTTTGCGTTGTGAAACAAATAAAGACCGAAATCACATAAGCATCCGTATGGATTTTGCTCATTTACTTTTAGCCCTTTCTCAATGAGATGAAGTCCTCTGACTCGACACATTAAAACAGCAGTATCGTCATTGAGTTTATATTTTTTACCGTTATCTGGATTTTCAAAGGTAATTGTCTTTCTCACTGCGTCATAAAGGTTTAGTTGTCCTCTTGCCACATTTTCCCATGTTGGACTCAGGGAATCCTCAAAGTCAGCCATAAAGACCTTTACATCTGAATTAAGAGCATTGATGATCATTTTTCTGTCAACAGGCCCAGTAATTTCTACGCGTCTGTCCAGAATATCCTCAGGGATGTCTCTTACCTTCCAATCTGATTCTCTAACCTCTTTAGTTTCAGATAAAAATTTTGGAAACTCACCATCGTTAAAATTTTTTTGTCTATGTATTCTTTGGTCTAAAACTTCTTTTATTTTTCCATCAAACTTGTTATGTAAATTTTCTAGAAACTTTAGTGCTCCCTCATCAAAAATTACTTCGGTTTCAGCAGGTATTTTAAAATTAAATTCAACGCTCATATATCTCCTTTTTTAGCTAAGTTTTTTGCGAGCCCTAGATAACTTTCTGGCTTTAATTGCAAAAGTGTTTTTTTATATTTTTTGTTATCAATAAGTTTTTCAACTACTTCAATATAACTCTTACGAGTAAGTGTTTTGCCTCTTGTAATTTTTTTAACAAGATCGTACGCATCTTTCTTGCCTTCAAGCCTAAGAAAACTTTGTAAAGGTTCAGCAAGAAGTTCATATCTTTCAGAAAGGTCTGAAGCAATCTTATCGACATTAGCATCAAGTTTTTGGATTCCTTTTTCGAGAGAGGTTATAGCTATTTCGAGGTATCCAAAGGCAGAACCTATATTTCTTAAAACTGTTGAATCAGACAAATCTCTTTGAAGTCTTGATTTTGTGAGCTTATCTGCAAGATGATTAAATATTGCTGTTGATAGTCCAAGATTCCCCTCTGCATTTTCAAAATCTATTGGATTAACTTTGTGCGGCATTGTTGATGAGCCGACTTCGTTTTCAACCAGTTTTAGTTTGAAGTAATCTTGCGATATGTACGTCCAAATATCATGCGAAAAATCAATTAAAATATTATTAATCCTCACAAAATTTTGAAAAATATCAGCCATATAATCATGTGGTTCGATTTGTGTAGATACACTTGTAAGGGCTATTTCTTGTTTAGCAAGGAAGGACTTTGACAGATCAAGCCAATCCATTTCAGGAAACGCCAAAAGGTGTGGATTATAGTTCGCTGTTGCGCCACCCCATTTGGCATAAACTTTTTGTTTTTTAAGTTTTTTAAGCTCATTCCTTAAACGTTGATTAAAGACGTTCAACTCTTTTCCAAGAGTTGTAGGGGTTGCAGGTTGGCCGTGTGTTCTGGCCAACATTGCTAAATCAGAAAATTTATCAGATTTATTTTGAATATTTTTAGTTAATGAAATTAGCAACTTCTGAAATGATCCCAATGCACTCTGAAGCATCATTGCATAACTTAAGCTATTTACATCCTCTGAAGTCAGAAATATGTGTATTAAACTTTGCAGCTCCTCATTTCCATCGAATTCTTCAGCTAAAGCAAGCTCAACAGCTTTTACATCATGATTTGTTGTTTGTTCAATTTCTTTTGTTCTAATAGCAATACTTGAAGAAGGTGATTTCGAAAGCTGATTTAACTTCTCCTTTACATCCTTTGTTAGCAAATCTTTTCTAAAATTCTCTAAAAAAAATTCAAGCCATGACGCTTCAGATTTTATCCGAGCAATAATTAAAGCATGCTCAGAAAAAATCTCACGAGTTACATTTGTTTTATCGCGATATCTTCCATCAAGAGGGGACAAGTTCCTCAGCTGACTCTCATCCATAGACTTTGTAATTATACCCTCTATTTGTAGCCCAATTGTAAAAGTCTTGCGAAATTCTCTCTCTAATAACTGAACCGCCTAAACACTCATCTCTATCGTAAATGACAGCTGATTGACCTGGAGTCACTGCAAGTTGTGGTTTTGTGAATGAAATTTTGTAACCAGTTGTAAGCTTCTTCACTCTCGATCTTACTGGGAGTGACTTATATCTAATTTGGACATCGCACTCAAACTCAGACTCTGGCCTTTCGTTTATCCAATGAATATCATCAACGAAACAACCCTCACTTAGTAAAAGTTTATTTTCATTTCCCTGAACAACAGTGAGCTCATTGCTGGCTAAATCCTTATGAGCAACATACCATGAATCCTGTTCTTTACCCTTAATTCCTCCTAAACCAATTCCCTGTCTTTGCCCAAGAGTAAAATACATAAGACCCTCATGATCTCCCAAAATAGTTCCATTTTCATCGACAATCTTCCCTGGATTTTTTCCTAAGAAATTTGATATGAAATCGTTGTATTTATTTTTTCCAATAAAGCAAATGCCAACTGAATCTTTTTTTGTTGAAGTAACTAAATTGTTGTCTGCTGCAATTTTTCTTACCTCAGATTTAGAAAGATCTCCAAGAGGGAAAATGGCTCTGTTAAGATCTTGCCCTGTTACCTGATGAAGGAAATAGGATTGGTCTTTCTTATCATCAATACCTCTTAAAAGCTTAGAGCTGTTACCATTGTTCTTCACTCTAACGTAATGTCCAGTAGCAATATAATCAGCTCCAGAGTCAACACAGTAATCTAAAAATGCTCTAAATTTTATTTCCTTGTTGCAAAGAATATCAGGGTTAGGAGTTAATCCCTCGTTATGGTCGGATAAAAAGCTCTTGAAAACTTTTTCCCAATACTCACCAGAAAAGTTTGCCTGATGAAGGTTTATACCAAGTTGATCACAAACCTCTTCAGCATCTTTGAAGTCCTCTTCTGACGTGCATTTAATGTTTGGTGCGGTATTGGTCCAATTTTTCATAAAGATCCCTTTAACATCAAAACCAGCTTGTTTTAAGAGTAATGCACAAACGGAAGAATCAACTCCTCCTGAAATACCAACAATTACTTTTTTATTATTTTTCATAACATTTACAATTTAAGGCTTAATATTTAATGCAAATCTAAGTATAATCAAGCCACATTTTAAGCTATGTCTGGATCAAAAATAAAAATTCCTTCAAAGGGTGAAAAAATTTCATACAAAAATGGAAAACTTTCTGTGCCAGAAAATCCTATTATTCCCTTTATAGAGGGAGATGGAATTGGAGTAGATATAACCCCAGTAATGATAGATGTGGTGGATGCCGCTATAGCAAGTGCTTACGGAGGTAAAAGAAAAATTAGCTGGATGGAAGTATATTGCGGTGAAAAATCAGTTAATGTTTATGGTGCAGATGAATGGTTGCCTGAAGAAACATTGCAAGCCTGCAGGGATTATGTAGTTTCGATTAAAGGTCCATTAACAACTCCTGTTGGAGGTGGAATAAGATCATTAAATGTTGCTTTAAGGCAAGTTTTAGATCTTTATGTTTGCTTGAGACCAGTAAAGTATTTTGATGGAACTCCAAGCCCAGTCAAAAGACCAGACCTTGTTGATATGGTTATATTTAGAGAAAACTCTGAAGATATTTATGCAGGCGTTGAATTTGAGTCTGGTAGTGATGAATCTAATAAAATAATAGACATTCTTCAGTCCCAATTTGATGTTAAAAAAATTAGATTTACAGAAAATTGTGGAATTGGAATAAAGCCTATATCGGAAGAGGGCAGCAAACGATTAATTAGAAAATCATTTGAATATGCTATACAAAATAATCGTGATTCAGTCACTTTGATTCACAAAGGAAATATACAGAAATTTACCGAGGGAGCTTTTAGAGACTGGGGATATGAATTGGCAAAAGAAGAATTTGGCGCAGAGCCTTTTGATGGTGGCCCATGGCATACATTTCTTAACCCAAACAATAACAAGCCAATAATTGTTAAAGATGTTATATGCGATGCCTTCCTACAACAAATCTTGCATAGACCTGCAGAGTACGACGTAATTGCCTCACCTAATCTTAATGGTGACTACATCTCAGATGCACTGGCTGCTCAGGTGGGGGGTATTGGAATTGCACCTGGCGCTAACTTGGGTGATTCAATAGCAATTTTTGAGGCAACTCATGGTACTGCCCCTAAATATGCTGGCCTAGATAAAGTTAATCCTGGCTCTTTAATACTTTCAGCTGAAATGATGCTAAGACATCTAGGCTGGGTAGAGGCGGCTGACCTTATCATTGCAGCAATGGAGAAAACAATTCAAAAGAAAAAAGTAACCTACGATTTTGCAAGACTTATTGATGACGCTCAAGAGGTAAGCTGCTCTGAATTTGGTAAATTATTAATCAAGAAGTTTTAGATATTTCATGTCAATCGAAGAATATACATCTGGAGATGTTCAGCTTGAAGACGCGCAAGTTGAAGTTGAAAAGCCTCCTTTATTTTCAGTAGTTTTTTTTAATGACGATTTCACGCCAATGGAGTTTGTTGTTTACGTTATTCAGCAATTCTTCAATTATGATCATGCAAAAGCTACAGAAGTTATGCTACAAATCCATAATCAAGGTAGGGGCCATTGTGGCGCATTTTCTCAAGAAATAGCTGAAACAAAATCTCAACAAATAAACAGATTTTCGAAAGAAAATGGCCATCCTTTGAAAACAGATATTGAAGAATTAACAAAAGATTAGATATAGTAAGTATATGCTTTCAAAAGATTTAGAAAATTCATTAAATCAATTATTTAAAGATTGCTCGGAAAATCATGAAGAGTTCGTGACAATTGAGCATCTGTTATTGGTCTTAACACAGGAAGAATCATCTAGAAAAGTTTTTGAATCTTTGTCAGTTGATATTACGAGCTTGCAAAAAGAGATTAAAGACCATATCAAGAAAAATGTTCCAAAGGTAAATGAAAAAAAAGAAATTCAACCCACGTTGGCTTTCCAAAGAGTTCTTCAAAGAGCTATTTTTCATGTCCAATCCAGTGGAAAAACTGAAGTTCACGGAGAGAATCTTCTTGCTGCCTTGTTTTCAGAAAAAGAAAGCTACGCTGTCTACATATTAAACCGTAGGAATATAAGTAGACTTGATGTTGTAGATTACATTTCCCATGGAAAAACTACCTCTGTAGAGACAGAAGAGATTGCTGAGGAGCCTCAAAAAACAACTGAGAGTTATCCAGATTTCCTTACAAATCTAAATGCTTTGGCTCTTGAGGGAAAAATTGATCCTCTGATTGGAAGAGAAGATACAACCGAAAGACTGTTCCAGATTCTTGGAAGGAGGAGGAAAAATAATCCTGTTCTAGTTGGAGAATCCGGCGTAGGAAAAACAGCAATTGCAGAGGGCTTAGCTAAGGCAATTTCTGAGAATAGGTGCCCAAAGATATTTGAAGATTATGAAGTTATGTCCCTTGATGTTGGAAGCTTAGTTTCCGGAACAAAATACAGAGGGGATTTCGAAAAAAAGATGAAAGCCCTTACAGAATATTTGAAAAAAAATGAAAAAATAATTCTTTTTGTGGATGAAATTCATACCATAATTGGAGCTGGTTCTGCGTCAGGAGGAGCTCTTGATGCGTCTAACCTACTAAAACCAGCACTGGCAAGAGGTGATATTAGGTGTATTGGAGCAACAACCTATAAAGAGTACCGACAGATATTCGAAAAAAATAATTCTCTTTCAAGAAGATTTCAAAAAATTGATATTGATGAGCCTACAATCGACCAAGCATTAAAAATCCTGGAAGGACTCAAACATAAATTTGAAGACTACCATGAAGTAACCTATTCAAAAGAAGCTCTAAAATCAGCAGTAGAACTATCAAATAAATATCTGCAAGATTCAAAACTTCCCGATAAAGCTATTGACTTAATAGATGAAGCTGGATCAAGAAAAAAATTAAACAAAAAAACCGGAAAGGTAATAAGAAAGTCAGACATTGAGACTCTAATATCGAGCATAACAAACATCCCAACAGTTCAGCTAACAGCCTCAAATAAGGAAAATTTAAAGAACCTTGAAGGAAACTTAAAATCAGTTATATTCGGGCAAGATCACGCGATTGAATCTGTGGTATCTGCTATCAAAACAGCAAAAGCAGGTATTGGAAATGAGGATAAACCTATATGCTCATTCCTGTTTACAGGACCTACAGGTGTAGGAAAGACAGAACTTACAAAACAGCTAGCTTTATTTTTAGGCATAGAATTCACAAGGATAGATATGTCTGAGTATATGGAAAAGCATACTGTTTCAAAGTTAATTGGCTCTCCTCCAGGTTACGTTGGATATGAGCAAGGAGGTCTTCTCACAGAAGAAATTAATAAAAAACAACATTGTGTTTTGCTGTTAGACGAAATTGAAAAAGCACACCCAGACATTTTTAATATACTTCTCCAAATCTTGGATTATGGGAACCTTTCTGATAGCAATGGTAGAAAAATTAACTTCAAAAACACTTTGATAGTTATGACATCCAATACTGGAGCTGTTGAGGCTGAAAATGATTCAGTAGGATTTATAGAGCAATCTAGCGATGATAAATATCAGAAAGC
>CACLXU010000006.1 GCA_902610995.1 uncultured SAR86 cluster bacterium | reverse complement strand
ATGACT
The DNA here is from genome assembly GCA_902610995.1 of uncultured SAR86 cluster bacterium. Lineage (GTDB taxonomy): Bacteria > Pseudomonadota > Gammaproteobacteria > Magnimaribacterales > TMED112 > TMED112. Next base: position 45,684 of record CACLXU010000006.1, on the reverse strand, counting down.
TGTATGGACAGGAATTCGAAAAAAAATACGAGGAGTACGAAGCCTTGGCCGAAAAAGATGAGTTAAGTCTATATAAAAAGATACCAGCAAAAACTCTTTGGAGGAAAATGTTATCAATGCTCTTTGAAACTGGGCATCCTTGGGTAACTTTCAAAGACCCATGTAACATAAGATCACCCCAAGGACATGTTGGTACTGTTCACTCATCAAATCTTTGTACAGAAATAACGCTTAATACAAACGAGGAAGAAATAGCAGTATGCAACCTTGGTAGTATAAATTTACCGCAACATATACAAGAAGGGAAGATAGATATAGATCAATTAAAAAATACTGTTAGAACTGCAGTTAGGATGCTAGATAATGTTATTGACATCAATTATTACCCAGTTCCACAAGCAGAAAACTCAAATAAAAAACACAGGCCAGTTGGGCTTGGGTTAATGGGCTTCCAAGATGCTCTTTATAAGCTCGGAATATCATATAACTCGGAAGAAGCCGTTAAATTTGCTGATAAATCAATGGAGCTGATAAGCTATTTTGCTATTGAAGCATCCTCAGAGCTTGCTGCTGAAAGAGGAACATATCAGACATATGAAGGTTCTCTTTGGGATCGTGGAATTTTTCCAATTGATTCCATTAACCTTTTAAAGGAGCAACGAGGAGAAAATTACTTAGATCAGAATATTGAAACAACTCTAGATTGGGATTCTCTGAGAGAAAAGGTAAAAAAATCTGGGATGAGAAATTCTAATGTTATGGCAATTGCACCAACAGCAACAATTGCAAATATTACAGGAGTATCTCAATCAATAGAACCCACCTATCAAAACCTTTTTGTGAAATCAAACTTATCAGGAGAATTTACAGTTGTAAATCCATATTTAATCGAGGAGCTTAAAAACAAGGAACTTTGGGATGATGTGATGTTAAGTGATCTCAAATATTATGAAGGATCGCTATCGCAAATAAATAGGATCCCTGAAGAGATAAAAGAAAAATTTAAAACTGCCTTTGAAGTTGAGCCAAAATTTATTGTGGAGGCAGCTAGCAGGAGGCAAAAATGGATTGACCAAGCACAGTCATTAAACTTGTATATTGCTAATGTAGATGGAAAAAAACTTGATATAACATACAGGATGGCTTGGTATAAGGGTCTTAAAACTACATATTACTTGAGGTCAATGGGAGCAACCTCAACTGAAAAATCAACTGTGGAGAGGAGCAATTTAAACGCCGTAGATAGCGAAAAGGGAGAACAAGTAGCAGCGCAAGCCCCGCAAGCTTGCAGCATACTAGATCCTGATTGCGAGGCATGCCAATAGGAGGAAATATGTTGAATTGGGATGATTACTACAACGAAGACGCGCCGGTAAAGAAAGACGAGGTTCAGAAGGACGAAAAACAAGTCTTGCCTGATCCTAAATTGCAGAAAGTAGAGGAAGTTAATGAACCTCAATCAGATGTCATAGTGGCTGAACAAAACTCTTCGACAGAAGAGGTAGGATCTACCCTCACAGATGAAGATCTAAAGCTTGCTAAAGAGGATCTCGATACTCTTGAGGGAAGAGTTCAAGTTGATCAAAAGGCAATGATCAATTCAAGGGCAGACCTTAATCAATTAGTGCCATTTAAATACGAATGGGCTTGGAAGAAGTATTTGGATGGATGTGCAAACCATTGGATGCCACAAGAAATTAATATGACACAAGACATTGCATTATGGAGAAGTAATGATGGTCTTTCAGACGATGAAAGAAGAATAGTTAAAAGAAGTTTAGGATTCTTTTCTACAGCAGATTCTCTTGTTGCAAATAACTTAGTTTTAGCTGTGTATAGAAACATAACAAATCCAGAATGTAGACAGTATCTTTTGAGGCAGGCATTTGAGGAAGCAATACATACGCATGCATATCAATACTGTGTTGAATCATTAGGTATGGATGAGGGTGAGATATTTAATATGTACAGAGAAGTCCCGTCTGTAGAAAGAAAGGCAGCTTGGGGACTTAAATATACTAAGGAGCTATCAGATCCCAACTTTAGAACAGGTACGCCTGAAAATGACAAGGCGTTTTTAGCAAATTTAATTGCTTATTACTGTGTTCTTGAGGGAATGTTTTTTTATTGTGGTTTTACCCAAGTTCTATCTATGGGTAGGCTTAATAAAATGACAGGCGTATCTGAACAATTCCAGTATATCCTTAGGGATGAATCAATGCATGTAAACTTCGGGATTGATGTCATTAATAGTATAAAAAATGAAAATCCTGAGATCTGGGATCAAGATATGATTGCTAGAGCTAGAAATATGATCTTGGAGGGAACTCAATATGAAATTGATTATGCCAGAGACTCAATGCCAAGAGGTGTGCTTGGGATGAATGCAAAAATGATGGAAGAGTATTTGAAATTCATTTGTAATAGACGGCTTGTTCAAATTGGGCTTGAAGAGGAATATCCTGGAGCAAAGAACCCTTTTCCATGGATGTCAGAGATTATGGATCTAAGAAAAGAAAAGAATTTCTTTGAGACAAGAGTAATTGAATACCAGGTTGGTGGTTCACTACAATTTGACTAAATAAAGTTTGCATTGCCGTAGATCTGCAGCTATGGCAGTGCTCTCCTCAAAAGACTCTATTCCTTCGCTTCGTCTTCAGCCTCAAATTCACAGATTATACGTGCGATAACTTCACCCTCAACCTCAAGGTTAATTTTAGCTCTTCCGTTCATTTCACCAGTGACTGAACATTTTTCCAAAGTTTCCTGCACAATAGTTCTTACTACTTCAGTAAGCTCATCAACAGTAATTTCTGAAATTTTTGTATCTTTGTCTTGTGCAAATAATCCAAAAGAAAAGAAGTATAAAATCAGTATAAAAAAAATTTTATCCATGGCTATTTGTATATAACGTCATAAAAAGTATACCTGTACCGAGTGTTCCAATAACTAATATCAGATAGTCAACAACTCCCACAATCGAAAGTTTTAACCAAGATTGATCTTTCGATGTTTTTCTAAATGCAGAACATTTGAATAAACAAAAAGAAACAATGAAAACTAATCCGCCCAGAATAAATATACCCATACTTAATTATTAAATTAAATGTAAGCTTTAACTCTCAGATTTTTGAATTGTTTCAAAATGTTTCATAGCAACATCGCCACCTTGAAATGGTCTTTTTGCATCTGTGGTATCTGAAATAGCTTCCCAGCTTTCTGCCACTGATTCAGCTGTAAAATCGTCACCAGTACCAAAGTATTTTCCCATAGTTTCCATTATGTAGGTATTTGCAACAACGCCTCCTCCAGCTTCAAGAATTTCTCCATTAGGAGCTTTTTCACTAGCAAGATATATAACTGCCGGGATAATATATTTAGGGTCAAGCTTTTCACCAAATTCTGCGGGAAATAGATGCTCAGTCATTCTTGTAGTTGCAGTTGGAGCAATAGAATTAGTATGAACATTATATTTGGCTCCCTCAAGTTTCAGCGTATTCATCAAACCAATAACCCCCATTTTTGCAGCTGCATAATTGGTTTGTCCAAAATTTCCAAATAACCCTGATGAGGATGAAGTCATAATTATTCTTCCATATCCCTGCTCCTTCATAACAGGAAATACACTATGAGCACACAGTGCCGAACCAATTAAATGGACGTTAATTACTGCTTCAAAATCTGACCACTCCATTTTTCCAAATGATTTATCTCTGAGTATTCCAGCGTTGTTAATTAAAATATCAACTTTGCCCCACTTTTTCACTGCATCTTCGACCATTGATTTAACTTCCGATTGCACACTTACGTTTGCACCGTTAGCCATTGCTTCACCACCATTTGATTCTATTTCTTGAACAACTGCCTCTGCTGCACTTACAGATCCTCCTGTTCCGTCAACAGCTCCACCTAAATCATTTACAACTATCTTTGCCCCGCGTTTTGCTAACTCAAGAGCGTACCCTTTTCCAATACCACCACCTGAACCAGTGACAATCGCTACTTTTCCATTAAAATCTAGTGACATGCTTAAACTCCTTTAAATAATGTGTTTAGATTGTTGATTCTAATGGAATTAAAAAACAAGTAAACATAGAATAGATATAAATTTATTGTATGAAAATTTTAATTACTGGTGCCGCTGGACAAATATCTTATTCATTAGTTCCTTTTCTATGTGAGAGAGGAATTTTTGCAAGTAAAGAAAAGCTTGATTTATCGCTTGTCGAGATTCCTCCTGCAATGAAAAAACTTGATGGATTCGTTAAAGAGCTTGAAGATTCAGCCTATTCTAGTGTTAACTCAATTAACACGTACGACAATATCAATGATGCTGTTTTAGATGCAGATTGGTGCCTTCTGGTGGGTTCAATTCCAAGAGGAATAGTCTTGAATGGAAAAGAAATTAAAGAAAGAGCTGATTTGCTCCAAATAAATGGGAGCATTTTTACTGAGCAAGGAAAAGCTATTGGCTCAAAAGCAAAAAATAATTGCAAAGTTCTAGTTGTAGGCAATCCTGCCAATACTAATGCTCTAATAGGCTATAAAAACGCCAAAAATCCAAATCAATTATGGATGGCAATGACAATGTTGGATGCATTGAGAGCAAAAGCTCAGGTTGCAAAAAAGTTGGGCTGCCATGTCGATGACATTTATCGTTTAGCTATATTTGGCAATCATAGTCCCACCATGTTTCCAGATTTAGAGAATTCAAATGTTAGCGGCAAGAACACATATGAGCAAATTGGAGATCATGAATGGGTAGAAAATAATTTTTTACCGAAAATTCAACAAAGAGGTGCAGAAATTATTGACGCTCGTGGAGCTTCTTCAGCATCATCTGCAGCAAGGGCAGCATGCGATACTGTCAAAAATGTAGAACATAAAACTAGATCTGGTGATGTTTTTAATGCAGCAGTTTTGAGTGACGGATCATATGATATTGCTGAGGGAGTATTTTCTGGCTTTCCTTTAATATCAGATGGAGAAGGAAACATTAAAATTGTAAGAGATTTTAATTTGAGTGAGTTCGCACAATCTAAGATTAGAAAAACTTCAAATGAGTTACTAGAAGAAAGAGAACTCGTAAAAGATCTACTTTAGGGTTGGGAAAAGCACCACATCTCTGATTGATTGGCTGTCAGTAGCCAGCATAATCAATCTATCAATACCAATTCCAACACCAACTGCGGGAGGCATTCCATGCTTTAGAGCATTAATGTAATCTTCGTCAAAAAACATTGCTTCGATATCTCCTAAATCCTTTTGTTTTAGCTGGTCATCAAAGCGTTCTTCTTGATCTATGGGATCATTTAATTCACAAAAAAAGTTTGCGAACTCTCTTCCAGCAATAAACAATTCAACTCTGTCTGTGTAATCTTTATCACCATCCTTTCTTCTTGAAAGCGGCGATACTTCATATGGATAATCTTTAACGAATGTTGGCTCCCATAAATCTTTCTCCACATATTTTTCAAAAAGCTCTAGCAGAACTTTACCCCATCCCCAACTCTTATTTATTTTTAAGTTGTGTTTCTTGGCGGCATCAAAAATTTCCTTTGAACTCTCTAACTTTTCAATCCCAAGTTTTTGTTTAAGTAATTCCTTTACAGAAATAACTTTAAAATTTTTGGATAAATCAAGTGGCTTTCCATCATATTGAATTTTCAGACTGTTATTTACTTCAAGTACACTATCTTGCACTAATTTTTGAATAAAGTTTGTTGTTTTTTCAAGATTTCCATATGCCTCATAGAACTCTAACATTGTAAATTCTGGATTATGAATTGTTGATATGCCTTCATTTCTAAAGTTTCTATTTATTTCAAAAACCCTTTCAAACCCTCCGACTAATAGTCGTTTTAGATATAATTCGGGAGCGATTCTTAGGTAAAGTTTTTTATCTAAAGCATTATGATGTGTTTCAAATGGTCTTGCATTAGCGCCTCCTGGAATTGGATGCATCATCGGTGTCTCAACCTCTAAAAATCCTGCAGATTCAAGATTCTTACGTAACGATTGTATGATTTTGTTCCTTTTAACAAAAAGTTCCCTAGATTCTTGGCTGCTCATTAGGTCGATATATCTCTGTCTATATATCGTCTCTATATTAGAGATTCCTTTGTGCTTCTCCGGCATAGGATTCAAGGATTTTGTAAGTAGTAAAGCTTCCTCAACCTCAACTGTGAGTTCATCAGTTTTTGTCTTAAATAGATTTCCTTTTATGCCAACAATATCTCCCAAATCCCAATCTTTAATTTCCTCTAGGCTATCTCCCAAATTATTGAAAGAAAAATATGCCTGAAGACGTCCAGATGTATCCTCGAGTGTCATAAAGGAGACTTTTCCCATAACTCTTTTCAAGACTATTCTTCCTGCAGATTGTACTCGATTCGAGTTTTTTTCTAGGTCTAATTTTGATGAATCGGAAAATTTTTCAGCAATTTCTCCTAAGTTATGGGTCTTATCAAAATCATTTGGGAAGTTAAAACCTTGATCTCTCAATTTTTTTAGTTTTTCTTCTCTATCTTTTTGAATCTTATTTAACTCTTTAGTATCCATCTTTAAGTGTAGCTTTTATAAAATTGTTGATTTTACCATCTAAAACTGCCTGAGTATTTGTTTCTTCGTACTTTGTTCTAATATCTTTGATTCTTGATTGATCAAGAACATATGAACGAATCTGGTTGCCCCATCCAATATCTGTTTTTGAATCCTCTAATTTCTGTACTTCCATTTCTTTTTTATTTAATTCAAGCTCATAAAGCTTAGACTTTAATTGTTTAATTGCTCTGTCTTTATTCTGATGTTGTGATCTTTGTGATTGACATTGCACAACCAAACCAGTTGGATTGTGTGTCAGCCTAACTGCAGAATCAGTTTTGTTTACATGTTGCCCTCCTGCACCTGAGGCTCTGTATGTATCAATTCTTACCTGTGACATATCAAGATTTATTTCAATATCATCATCTATTTCTGGGGATACAAAAACTGCTGCAAAAGAAGTGTGTCTTCTGTTGCCTGAATCAAATGGGGATTTTCGAACAAGCCTATGAATACCAGATTCTGTTCTGAGCCATCCATAGGCATAATCGCCTGTTATATATAAACTTGCACTTTTAATGCCTGCAACATCGCCTGGTGAATGTTCCTCTACTTTTGCTTTAAACCCATTCTCCTCTGACCATCTTGTATACATTCTTAAGAGCATTTCTGCCCAATCTTGAGCCTCTGTTCCTCCTGAACCAGATTGAATATCAAGAAAGGCATTATTTAGATCATCTTTTTTTGAAAAATATCTCTTTGTTTCTAGGCTTTCAATGTCATTAATTAGGATTTCTAAATCTTTAATTTGGTTCTCTAGTTCAGATGAATCATTTAATTCAATGGAAATATTTATTAGCTCTGAAATATTTTTAAATTTACTGCTAATAGTGCTGATTTCATTAATTTTATTCTCAATGTTGGATTTTTCTTTATTTAGAGAATTAAGTTTCGAGTGATCTTTCCAAATTTCTGGATTCTGTAAATTCTCATTTATCTGGGACAACTTTTGATTTAATTGCTCAGGGTCAAAGTAACCCCCTCAGATCATCAATTTGATCAGATACTCTATTAAGCCTTAAGTTTATCTCTGCGCTATCCATTTTTAATTATTTTAATTAAATCTTCAGAAGGAATATAGCCAGTTAGCATTCTGCCGTCTTCTAAAATTATCGTTGGAGTGCCTGAAACACCCATCAATCTCCCAGCATTGAAATGTTGTTGGACAGGATTATCACAATTTAATTTGGTGATGTCCTCTCCTAATTTTAGCTTTGTAATTGCGCTCTTTCTATTAGAATTGCACCAAGCGCTTGTCATATCATCAAAACTGTCACTTTGTGTTCCATCTCTAGGAAAAGCATAGTAATAAATCGATATACCCTGGCTCAAATAGCTATCAATTTCTGAATGAAAAATTCTACAGTAAGCACATTTTACATCTGTAAATACTCTAATTATTTCAGATTCAGAATTTGATATAAATTTTATAGCCTCGTTATCATTAATACGACTCAAAGCCTCTACTACATATTTTTGCTTATAAATATCATTCAAACTTTTCGGAGCTACGTTCTCAAATTTTATTAATTCGCCTGCAAAAACATATTTAAAGTCTTTCGAAATATATAGTACCTGATTATTGGCAACATTAACCGCATAAAAATCACCAAGCTCAGAATCCTGATATGAATTTAATTCTATGCCTGGTGGAAGAAGTTCTTGGATTCTTTCCTCTACCGAATTTGCATTTGTATCACTGATTAAACAGATAACTAAAAAATAAATTAATCTTGTCACTTTAGCCCCTAGGATGATGTTTTTTATGTAATTGTTTAATTTCTGATTGTGCTACATGAGTGTAAATTTGCGTTGTTGCGAGATCTGCATGACCAAGGAGCAATTGAACAGACCTTAAGTCAGCCCCATTATTTAACATGTGGGTAGCAAATGCATGTCTTAACGTATGCGGATGAATTGCTTTTTCAATTCTCTCTCTTCGCATATATATTTTGATCCTGTGCCAAAAACTCTGTCTTGTCATTCTTTTTCCATGTGTTGATAGAAAAACATAGAGATGATCTTTATTTTTTGCTAATTTTTCTCGTGACTCCAAGAGATAGATTTTAATCATCTTTATGGCTTGCTCTGTTATCGGTATTAATCTCTCTTTTTTTCCTTTTCCAAGAACTTGTACAGATCCTCTATTGAGGTCTAAATGGTTTAAAGTTAAGTTAATGAGCTCTGAAATCCTCATGCCGGATGCGTACAACGTAAAGAGCATTGCTTTGTCACGAAGTTCTATATAGTTTTCTTTTATTGGAGAATTTAATAATTTCTCGGTCTCCTCTACTGTAAGCGTAGTTGGGAGAAAGAGACCTGATTTTGGTGGCTCAATATTTTCAGTGGGATTAGTTTTTATATGACCAAAATTTTGTAGGTATGAGTAAAAGCTCTTTAAAGCCGAAATATTTCTTGATATGGTTTTTGAAGACAAGCCCTGATCAATCAAAATACTTAGATATGAAATTATTAGAAAATGATCAGCTAATATGACATTTTTGTTATTTTTTTCGGTAAATTTATAAAATTTTGAAAGGTCATTCTTATAAGAAGAAAGAGTATTTTCAGAAAGATTCTTCTCAAGCCATGAATTATCAAGGAAGCTTTCAACTAATAATTTTGATTCAAATTGCACTAATTAATTTTTTCTTTAATTCTAGCAGATTTTCCTGATCTCTCTCTTATGTAGTAAAGCTTTGATTGCCTTACAAGCCCTCTTCTTTTTACTTTAATTGAATCGATTAAAGGGCTATGAGTTTGGAAAGTTCTTTCTACCCCAACACCATTTGATATTTTTCTTACTACGAAGGAAGAGTTAAGTCCTCTTTTCTTGACACTTATTACTAAACCCTCAAATGCTTGTAACCGTGTTCTTTTTCCTTCTGTAACTTTAACTTGAACCTCAACAGTATCACCAGACTTAAAATTGGGCCTTTCTTGAATTTGGCTATCTTCAACTTTTTTGATTACATCTTTAGTCATTTTTATTCCCCTGATTTTACGATTCTGGCTTCGTATTCACGTAATAATATCATTTCTTTTTCAGAAAGTTGTAAATCTTTAAACAAATCTGGTCGTTTTTGTTTGGTAGTCCATAAACTGTTAGCAATTCTCCACTCAGCGATCTGAGCATGATTACCTGAAAGTAACACATCTGGCACTTTGGCTCCGAGAAAATTCTCTGGTCTTGTATAGCTATGGCCCTTTAATTTTCCATCCGAAAGGCTGTCATTTTCCAAAGATTCTTTATTTCCCAAAACTTCTTGGATATTCCTGGAAATAGAGTCTATAAGAACACATCCTGCAATCTCGCCACCGCTAAGCACATAGTCACCTATAGAAATTTCCTCATCAACAAAATTATCTATAATTCTCTGATCAATTCCTTCATACCTACCACAAATCAACGTGATTTCGTCAATTTTGGAAAGTTTTTTCGATTTCTTTTGGTCGAAAAGTTCCCCTTGTGGGGTAAGGTAAATTACATGTGATTTTCCTTTTGTTTGTTTAAGAGCAGAATGTAAGGGTTCAGGAGATATAACCATCCCCTCACCACCACCATATGGTGTGTCGTCAACACTTCCATATTTGTTTGTTGAGAACTCCTTCAAATCAACTAAATTTAGAGAAATAATTTTTTTTGATATAGCTTTCCCAACAACTCCGTATTGAAGTGATTCAAAAATTTCAGGAAAAAGTGAAATAATATTTATTTTCATTCTTCAAACCAATTCAAAACTAATTGTTTTTTTTCGAGATCAACATCTTGTATAAAATCTTTTATAAATGGAATTATAAGATCGTCTTTTGTAGTTTTTATAAAAATTAGATCAGTAGCTCCATGATTCTCAATTTTTTCTATAGCTCCAAGTTTAGTTCCAAAATGATTGATTACATTCATTCCAATTAAATCTTCCCAATAAAATTCTCCGTCATTCAAAGTTGGGAGTTCATTTTTTGAAATATAAATCATTTTATTAACGAGATAAGCTACATCATCAATAGATGTTAATCCCTTTAAGGTCGCTAATATTTTTTTATTGTTTTGATTTAGTTGAGCACAAATTTTCTCTCCATTTTCATGGAAAAGGTTTTTATATTCCAAAAGGTTTTCAGGTGGGTTACAAAAAGAAATGATCGTTATCTGTCCAATAAGGCCATGAGTTTTTCCAAATTTTGCTATTGGAATTAGATCTTCTTTAGGATTCCTTTTTATCAAGATCTTTTGATTCTAAATTCTCGTCTGCTGGAGCCTCTTCTTTTGGAGCTTCTTCAGCAGGAGCTTCTTCAGCAGCAGCCTCTTCTTTTGGAGCTTCTTCAGCAGGAGCTTCTTCTGCTTTTTGCTTTGCTTCTAAAGCTGCTTTTTGTTTTCTCTTTTGGACAAGGTCAGATTTCTTTTTCTCTATTTTTTCTATTTCTTTATCGGATAGTTTTGACCTCTCTATCAACATTTCTACAGTTTCACTTGGTTTTGCACCTACTGATGTCCAATATTCAAATCTTTCAATATCAACCTTAATTTTCTCTTCACCGCTGTTGGCTATAGGATTAAAGAACCCAATTTTTTCAATAAATCTTCCGTCACGTTTGTTACGTCTATCAGACACACATATGTGATAAAACGGGCGTTTTTTTGCCCCTGCTCTTGAAAGTCTTATTACTACCATTTTTTAATGTATAATATTTGAAAATGGCATTTTACACCTTTTCTATGGAAGATTCACAAATATTTCCCTATTTTCTTAACTAATTTAATGTATTTGTATGTTTGACGGGTTTATTTTATTCGTAATTTTTTCGTTGGTAGTTTTAATAATACTTTCTGCCTTTTTTTCTAGTTCTGAAACTTCTCTTATGGCTATTAACCAAATTAAACTTGATAGTGCAGAAAAAAAGGGAGATAAAAATGCTAAACGAACAAATAATTTAAGAAAACGAATTAATGAAGTCCTGGGAGTAATTTTGATTGGGAACAATCTTGTCAATATAACAGCTTCTGCACTATTAACTTATTTTATTATCAAACAATTCGGAGATGAATATGTTTGGATAGGAACATTGCTGCTTACTTTATTCATCATAATATTTGCCGAAATTGCACCAAAAAACTTTGCAGCAAGAAATCCTGAATCTATTGCATATCCCGCAAGCAAACCCTTAGAGTTTTTCACAAAATATCTTGGCTGGTTATCAAAAATTTTAACATCGATTGGCAACAACCTCATTAGATCTGAAAATCAAGAGAACTATTTTTCTAAATCATTAAACAGAGAAGAGCTTAAATCAGTTTTAGAGAGCCAAACTGACCAAGTTGATCAGGAAGAAATGGACGCACTTAAATCCCTGCTTGAGCTGAAAGATCTCACAGTAGAAGACATTCTTATACCAATAAATGAAGTAATCTCCATTAAGAAAAGTGATGATAAGCTACCAGTAAATATAGAAAAAAATATTTTTTATCCAGTATTTAATGATGATGAGAACGAAATACTTGGCTTTATCCACTCGAAAGAGGTAGAGCAGTTTCGTAATTTAAAAACAGATATAGATGACTTTCTTATTGATCCTTACTACGTACCAGAATCAACATCGCTTTTTTCGCAACTAAAACAATTTCAAAAACAGGGCAATGAAGTTGGAATGGTTGTAGATGAATATGGAAATTTTACAGGTCTTGTTACTTTAGAAGATTTGATAGAACAAATTATTGGTAGATTGAATCAAGATGAAGAAGAACTTGGAATACTACTCAACGAGGATCTTTCAATAACAGCTGATGGATCAACTAGTATTAGAGAATTAAATAAACATATGTCTTGGAAAATTCCAGAAGATGGTGCAAAGACTTTAAGTGGCTTTGTAATTGACCATATTGATCACTTTCCTAAGGGAAATATATGTATAACAATTGAGGGGTATCAAATAGAAACTACTAAAGTGAGCGAAAATTTTATTGACGAAGTTAAAGTCAGCAGAATTTAAAAAATCTGCTGACAAATTAATTTAAAAAAAGTGAACAAGAGCTCCATAGAAGACAGTTAATATTAGACCAGAATGAATAACTGCTTTAACTGATTCTAGCCATTTTCTCATTTTTCCAAATATTGCGTTCCACTCAATAGCTATAATTAAAAGTATTCCTACCCACAACGAATATGAGCTCCATCCTGGTCCTAATTCCCCACCAAGCAATAGCGGATCATTTCCAAAATTAATATGAGCAGAATAAATCATGAAGTAAAGCATAGGAAAGGAAAGCAAGGTATTTGTTCTTGAGGCAAGAGCTGCTTTTGCACCAGCTTCAGCTGCGTCTTGTGCGCCCGCAATAACTTTTTTTTGGTTTGGCCAAATAATTAACCAAACATTCAAAAACATAATTGTTGCCATTGTTGCCCCTAGAGAGATACCAACATTGTATGCACCAGGAATTTCAGAAACATAATAAAGGAGGTAAAGGCCAGTTAGAAACGTAAGTAATGCTGCCCACCTGAAATACCATAAGGCTTTTGGTACTAATTTTTGTAGTACGTCTTTTTTTCCTTCAGGTGTGGCTTCTTTAAGATAGCCTGCTCCAACAAAGTTGAAATAATATAATAACCCAATCCAAACTATTCCAAATAGAACGTGTAGAAATCGATCTAGCTGTGATAAGTACTCGTACATTTTATCTCCTCCAGCTTTTATTCTAATTCAACTTAAAAAAAAAGGGAGCAGTTCGCTCCCTTTTTTATTGCATTTTTACAATTTACATCATCCCGCCCATATCTGGCATTCCACCAGGAGGCATGCCTGCAGGTGCAGGAGATTCTTTGGCAGGTAACTCAGAAACCATACATTCTGTTGTTATCATCATTCCACCAACTGATCCTGCAGCTTGAAGTGCAGTTCTAGTCACTTTAGCTGGATCTAAAATTCCCATTTTTAACATATCTCCATATTCTCCAGTTGCTGCATTAAAGCCTTCATTTCCCTTGGAATTCTTTACATTTTCAGCAACTACTGATGCTTCTTCTCCAGCATTTGAGGCAATAGTTTTTAGAGGATATTCAAAAGCTCTTAGAGCAATATTTATCCCAGCTTGTTGATCTTCATTATCTCCTTTAAGGGAGCCAATTTTCTGAAGTGATCTCATTAGTGCAACTCCGCCTCCAGGAACTACACCCTCTTCAACCGCTGCTCTTGTTGAGTGCAATGCATCTTCTACACGAGCTTTTTTCTCTTTCATTTCGACTTCTGATCCTGCACCAACCTTTATAACAGCCACTCCACCTGCAAGTTTTGCAACTCGCTCTTGTAATTTTTCCCTGTCATAATCTGAGGTTGTTTCTTCAATTTGAGTCCTAATCTGTGTTACTCTTCCTGAAATCATAGCCTGTGATCCTGCTCCATCAACGATAGTAGTATTTTCTTTATCCAACACAACTTTCTTTGCGGAACCTAAATCTTCAATTGTAGAGGTTTCAAGTGCCATTCCAACTTCTTCTGATATAACCTTGCCTCCCGCTAGAACTGCAATATCTTCAAGCATTGCTTTTCTTCTATCACCAAAGCCAGGGGCTTTGCATGCAGCTACCTTTACAATTCCTCTCATATTATTCACAACTAAAGTTGCAAGAGCTTCGCCTTCTACGTCTTCGGCAATTATTAACAGTGACTTACCCGCTTTAGCGACAGACTCAAGCAAAGGAATTAGGTCTTTTATATTTGAAATCTTTTTATCGAATAGAAGAATGTAAGGGTCTTCCAAAACAACATTCATCTTATCTTGATTGTTTATGAAGTATGGTGAAAGATAACCTCTATCAAACTGCATTCCTTCAACAACATCAAGTTCGTTTTCTATTCCCGAACCCTCTTCAACTGTAATGACACCCTCTTTTCCAACCTTCTCCATTGCCTCTGCAATGATCTCACCAACATCTGTATCACCATTAGCTGAAATTGAACCAACCTGAGCAATAGCTGAACTATCTTTGCATGGAGATGAGAGTTTTTGTACTTCTCCGACTGCTGCTTGAATTGCTTTATCGATGCCTCTTTTTAAATCCATAGGATTCATTCCTGCTGCAACTGACTTAAGTCCTTCATTTACAATTGCCTGAGCCAAAACTGTTGCTGTTGTTGTACCATCACCAGCTTGATCGCTTGTTTGTGAAGCTACTTCTTTAACCATCTGGGCTCCCATATTTTCAAACTTATCTTCGAGTTCAATTTCTTTAGCCACAGATACACCATCTTTTGTAACTGTTGGTGCTCCAAATGATTTATCAAGAATTACGTTTCTACCTTTAGGTCCTAAAGTTACTTTAACTGCATCTGCAAGAACATTTACACCAGAGAGTAATTTAACTCTTGCATTTTCACCGAATTTTACATCTTTAGCTGCCATCTTTCCTCCTATTCCACAACACCAAATATTTCATTTTCATTTAATATAAGGTACTCATCGCCATCTATTTTTACTGTATTCCCGCCGTATTGTCCAAATACTACGTGGTCTCCAACTTTTAAATCAACTGGCACTATATTTCCATCATTAGTTTTCTTCCCAGGCCCGACTGCAACGACTTCTCCTTGTTGAGGTTTTTCAGTTGCAGAACCAGGTAACACAATCCCACCTGCTGAAGTTGTTTCTTCATCTTTTCTTTTTACAACAACTCTGTCTTGTAAAGGTCTTAGTTTCATTTTTAGTTGTCCTCCAATTACATTTTAATTTGGGTTTTAAGGTTAATTTTTCAAGTTATAACTTGAAATTTTATATATTAGGTATCCCCCAAAAACTCCAATTGAATTGGCTATTATATCCATATACTCAAAATACCTCAAACCTGTAAAATATTGTGCTATTTCAATAGATATCCCCATAATAATTAGCAGCAATAATAAGACAACGTAATGAGTTTTTTTGCTAGCAGCAAATACAACAAGTGTAAGGAAAAAATACATACTAAAATGGATCAAATTATCATTAAATTGATTCGAATAATTACCAAAATTTACCATTGAAACAATTAGAATTGAAATAATAAGAAGAATTGAAAATAACTTAAGAATGTTTTCTGTAGAGAAGACTGTAGACCTTAATAGGTAATAAGTTAAAAGTACTGACGGCAATCCAAAAAAACCACAAAGTAAAAAGAAATTATAGTAATCAAGGCTTTCAACAAAAAAGCCTGAGTATCCACGCATCACATATCCTGGGACTAACATAAGAGAGGTAAAAACTGCATGCTGTATTGCTGTGAATTTTCGGTTAATTAGGCTGACAAGAAATGCTAAAAAACAAGCTGTTGCAAATGCTTGTGCAAAAGTATCAATAAAGTTTATCCAAATAAGATTGCTTAGTGTGGGGTATAGGGCTAAATATGAAAATGAGAGATTAGTGAATAAAATAGTAAGTGATGCTACAAAAAGGCCCCTTAGAAGAGACGTTTTTTGCATAAATAAAGCGGCAGAAAAAGCTCCAACAAAAGTAGCAACAAAATTATATAAATTCTTGACTGCTAAATCATTCCCGGTAAAGCCAACATCTGTATAAAAAGGGTATGCCATATAACCTAGAACAGTATCGGACAGTCTAAAAAATGCAATTAGCAGCAATATGACTATAAAGTTTTTATTTTGAATAAATTGCTTTAGAGCTGGAAAAAAGTCATTGAAACCAAATTTACTTATTTGAGCTTCTTTAACTTTTTTGGAAGCAAGTGTAACAATAACCATCAAGAGCATTACAACAGATAGAATCTTTAAGATTAAAGGCCACGATAGAGAAGATTCAGCAGAAAAAATTACGCTTCCAAATAAATATGTTCCAATCCTCCATCCAACAACATATGAACTAGCTAAATTCTCAGTTGCAAAAAATTCATCATACTCAACTCTGTACGCATCCATAGAGATATCTTGTACTGAGGCGACAAAGAATATTAATAAAACGATTATGAATAAACTTATGAATGAAGCTGAGGGACTTATCATCGATAATGAAAAAAATAAGATTGCTAGTGTTATTTGTGATGCTGCTAGCCATGATCTTCTTAATCCTATGTATGTTCCTAGTAAAGGAATTTTTAAACTGTTGATTAGAGGTGACCAAAGAAAATTTGCTGCAACGATTAATCCCCCCAAAGAAAGTAAACCTATGTCTGATAGATCTATCCCCTCTACTCTTAGCCATCTTGTTAAAGCAGCTCCAGTCACAAAATATGGAAGTGAAGCAGATACTCCTAAAAGAATAAAATTAAATGGGATTTTTCTACTTAACAACATTTAACCTCTCCCAATCAAACTTTTCTCCAGGATCAAGCTTTCTTGATGGTGCAACGTCTTTATGACCTACAACTTCCATTTGTCTATACTCTTTCCTTAGACAACAAATTATTTCATTTAACTTTTCATATTGTATATCTTCGAAATAATCTTTTATTGTTCCCTCCAATTCAATTCCAATTGAAAATTCGTTGCAGTCATTTCTGCCACGGTAATCTGATACACCAGCATGCCATGCTACTTTATCAAAGGGTACAAACTGAATTATTTCTCCAGTTCTCTTAATAAATAAATGTGAAGATACTGAAACATTTTTTAAACTCATAAATGTTTCATGAGAATTCAGATTGAGTCTATTAAGAAATAGATCTCTGACATTATTATTTCCATAGTCGCCCTCAGGTAAGCTAATACAATGAAGGATGATTATTTCAGCTGGCATCGTTCTGTCAGAGAAATTAGGTGATTTTACAAATATTGCATTTGATAATAAGTGGTTAACTATTTCCATTTAAAGATTTTAAACTGTCTGACTTTGAGATACGAATTAACTTCTGATGATATCAGTTATTAGTTTTCCTGAATAAGCTCCCATAGTCCAACCCAAGTGTCCATGGCCTGTATTATAGAAAATATTTTCCTTTTTTGATCGCCCAATAACTGGCATCATTGTTGATGTCATTGGCCTTAAACCAGCCCAGGGAAGAAAGTTTTCTGTTTCTACAGAGGGAAATCTTTTTTTTGTCCACTCAACTAGTGGCTGAATTCTTGCATGTCTTATATCTTTATTAAAGCCACCCAATTCGGCAGTTCCAGCAACTCGTAACCGATTTCCAATTCTTGAACATGCTATTTTTTTTGTATCGTCTTTTACAGACACTACGGGAGCAGAACTTATTGACTTGCTATCTGCTAAATCAATCGTTATCGAATATCCTTTTACAGGATAAATAATTAAGCCATCTTTAAACTTATTGCTAAAAAACTGTGACTGCACACCTGCGCAAATCACAACTTTATCAAATGGGTATTGATCAATTTCCGTGACAACATAAGGATTACTATTTCCACTAATATCTTTAACTTTTTCTGAAAATTTAAAAGTTACTCCATATTTTTTTCTGAGATTCTTCGAGAGTGCAACACAGAATTTGTGTATATCCCCAGAGGCATCGGATTTTGTAAAGACTCCCCCAACAATTGATTCATTTCCTTTAAGAGCTGGTTCAACTTTGTAAACTCCCTCTTTATCAAGGCAGTCCCATTCTATTCCCATATTCTCGATCCAATTTTTTTTAGCATAAAGTTCATCAAGTTGAGATTCTGATTCCACAATTTGCAATATACCTCTCTGAAGAAAATCAAAATCTAATCCCTCCTCCTCAACAATTTTTAAATAAAGTTCTCTTGATCTTAAGGAAATCTCAAAACCTTTTTCTGAATTTATTTTTTGACTACCATTTAAAGAAGTTAAAAAAAAGTGTGAACACCATTTATACCTCAGATATGTTTCATATGGATCAAGAATATTTGGCAATGGATTAAATTTAAGCGGCGCATCATCCCTAAACATCCACTTTATTCCGGAGGAGATATTTTTCCATGTAGTCCAGGTTTCAGCATTACAAGCACTGATTTGACCGGCATTAGAAAAGCTAGTTTCCATGCCAGCATATCTTTCCGAATCAAATACAGTGACTTCATATCCAGCTTTCGATAAAAAATATGCTGTATTAACCCCAAGTATTCCTGCCCCAATAACAGCGATCTTTTCCATTATTGAAGTTCCCTTGGTAGTTTAAAATTAACATTTTCATTATTTTTCGATAGATTTCTTACATCTTTAAAATCAAATTTTGAGAGGAATGCAATTAATTCATCGACAATGTATTCTGGGGCAGAGGCTCCTGCAGTAATTCCTACTACTTTTTTATCTTCAAGCAGATTAGTATTGAAATCCTCATATCCATCGATAAGACACGAGGCTGTACCACACTTTTCTGCAAGCTCTTTTAACCTATTCGAGTTTGAGCTGCTTTTTGATCCAATTACAATTACTAAATCTGACTCTAAAGAAAGTTGTTTCACAGCATCCTGCCGATTTTGTGTTGCATAACAGATGTCGTCTGCATTTGGGCCAACAATTTTTGGAAATTTCTTTTTTAGAGCAGATATTATTTCCTTTGTTTCATCTACTGAGAGAGTCGTTTGAGTGACAAACGCTAATTTTTCACCATTTACATTTAAACTCTTAACATCATTTTCAGTCTCGACTAATATAATTTTTGTATTGCTGTGTTTAGGATGTCTTCCCAATGTTCCCACAACTTCGGGGTGCCCTTTATGTCCAATCAAGATTATATCTCTTCCCAGTTTAGCGTGTTTTTTTACTTCTAGATGCACTTTTGTTACAAGTGGACAGGTAGCATCAAAATACTTAAAGTTTCTTGAATTTGCACTAATTTCAACATCTTCAGGCACTCCATGTGCGCTGAATATTGCAATTGACTCATCAGGAATCTCGTCAACCTCTTTTACGAAGGTTACACCTTTTGACTCAAGGTTTTCCACAACCTTTTTATTATGGACTACATGATGTCTTACAAAAACAGGACAATCATATTTTTCAAGTGATTTCTCAACAATTTCTATTGCTCTCTCCACCCCTGCACAGAATCCTCTAGGGTTAGCTAGAAGGATTTCTTTTTTTATTTTATTTTTCGAAGTCTTATCCATTGAATAAATATTACAATAGCGCCCAGGGTTATAAAAAGGTCAGCTAAATTAAATACAAAAAAAGAAAACTTTTCAATTCTTAGGTGCAAGAAGTCAGTCACTTCCCCTCTCAGGATTCTTTCAAAAAGGTTTCCAAAGCCTCCAGAAATTATCAAAGTAAGCGCGTATTTATAGGTCGATGACTGAGCATTCCTAAATTCATTACCTAGGAAAAGGAGTGCCAAAGATGTTACTAATATTAAGATAATTTTAATTGTCTGATCAGATGAACTAAATAGGCTAAATGCAATGCCTGTATTGCTAGTAACCAAAAGGTCAATAAATGGTATAAGAGTCATGGAGTCAGAGATGAAATTCAAAACATAATATTTCGAGAATAGATCAAGAAATAATAAAAATAAAAAAAGGACGATATACTTCAACTAGAATGAACTCCTATCCTCTCCAGCACCACTTATATTTGACTCACATCTTGGACAAATATCACTATCATTTAGTTCCTCTACTTTGTGCCAGCACCTAGAACATTTTTCAAGATTAGACTTCACGACCTCTATATTTTCTTTCTTTCCAAGGTTAATTTCGCAATTCGAGCAAATAAGAAACTTATTAAACTCATCTGCAAAAGGCTTAATCTTTTCAAAAATATCACTTGTCAGAGTAATTTCTATTGAAGAGTCTAATGCATTTTTAATCTCACCAATCTCTCTTTTTCTTTCAACCTCTTGATAAACTCTGTCTCTCAAGCTCTCTAACTCCTCAAATATGTCAGTTTCTTCTATTGTTACATTGGTAGAATAGTTGTCCCACTCAGCAAGGAAAATTTCATGCCCTTTTCCAGGGAACATGTCTTCATAAAACTCAAATGCAGTAAAAGATAAGATTGGACTAATGGCTTTGAGCAAGGTATTCAAAATTTTATCTAGTGTATATTGAGCAGACTTTCGTCCCAAAGAGTTCGGCTTCATTGTATATAATCTGTCTTTAATCACATCCAGATAAAGTCCACCCAAGTCATTTACACAGAAATTTAAGATTTTCGAAATTATTAAGTGAAAATTATATTCCTCGTAACATTTTTGAATTTCCTCTTGAAGTTCCTTTGTTTTATTTAGAAGTATTCTGTCAAGGTAAAGTAGATTTTTTTCTTCAAACTTATGGTCAAAATCATATAGATTTGAGACCATAAACCTCATAGTATTTCTTATTCTTCTAAAACCGTCTATTGATCGATCAAAAATGTCTTTTGAGAAAGCCATTTCCCCACGAAAATCTGTAGAAGCAATCCAAAACCTTAGGATATCTGCTCCAGAGTTTTGAATAATATCTTTTGGATCTACGACATTTCCTATGGACTTAGACATTTTTCTTCCTGAATCGTCAACAACAAAACCATGTGTTAAGACAGATTTAAATGGAGAGGTTCCTTTCATGGCTATTGATGTAAGCAAAGATGACTGAAACCATCCTCTGTGCTGGTCACTTCCTTCAAGATATAAATCAGCTTGAGTATTAGACCCAAAACGCTCGTCCATAACACAATAATGTGTAATACCAGAATCAAACCATACATCAAAGATATCTTTAGACTTTTCAAAACCCTTGTCGTCAACACCTAGCTCTAAATTTTTCCAAGAATCAATTCCTGTTTTCTTTATTGCTTCTGATGCTTTATTAAAAATTTCATTTTGCTCTGGGTGCAGTTCTCCAGACTCGCTCTCAAAGAATAATGGTATTGGTATTCCCCAATCTCTCTGTCTAGAGATGCACCAATCAGGCCTATCCTTTAACATAATTTCCATTCTTTCCTTCCCCCATTCAGGGATAAATTTAACATCTTGAATGGCTCTGTTTGCTCCATCTATAAGTCCAGATTTTGTCATTGAAATAAACCATTGAGGAGTTGCCATAAAAATTAGTGGCGTCTTATGCCTCCAGCAGTGGGGATAGCTATGGTGGTAATTTTCTGAGTGGATTAGACAGTTTTTCTTTTCAAGTTCCTCTAAAACAAGAGGATCAACTTTTCTCACATGCGTGCCTGAAAATATTCCAACATCTTCCTTAAAACAATTGTTCATAGATATTGGGTTTACAACTTCAATATTTTCATTTGTGCAGACATTAAAATCATCAACACCGTGAGCTGGAGCTGTATGAACAAAACCAGTACCTGACTCGGTCGTAACATGAGCTCCAAAAAGTATAGGAGTTTCTCTGCCATACAAGGGATGCAATAATTTCAAATTTTCTAAGTCAGATCCTTTCAGAGTTTGGCTTGTAGATTCATAAGCATTGCCAGCCCACCTCTTTAGACAGTCTTCTTTAAGTTCTGAAGCAATTAAGATGTACTCATTTTCATAGCTAAGAATCAAATACTCTATTTCAGGGTTACAGCATACTGCCTGATTTCCAGGTATGGTCCAAGGTGTTGTTGTCCAAATGATTAATGAGATGTTCTTATTTTTTTCTAAATTAAATCTGTTTATTAACTTTTCTTTACTCTTCTTATCAAATTCGAATTTAACATCAATTGCTATTGAATCTTTGTCTAAATATTCAACTTCGGCTTCTGCCAAAGACGATCCACATTCTGGACACCAATGCACAGGTTTAAAACCTTTTTCTACATGGCCATTATGAAAAATTCTTGCAAAACCATTTATTGCATTACCCTCAAAAGTTTTATCAAGGCTTGCATATCTTTTTTCCCAATCACCAAAAACGCCAAGTCTGATAAAATCATTTTTCTGAATTTCAATTTGTTTTTCTGCATAACTTCTACACAGGCTTCGAAAATCTTTTTGAGAAATTTCCCTTCTTTTTTTACCAAGTTTTTTTTCTACTTGGTGCTCAATAGGAAGTCCATGGCAATCCCATCCTGGAATATAGGGTGCATCGTATCCAGATAATGATTTTGACTTCATTACAATATCTTTAAGAACTTTATTTACAGCATGACCCAAGTGAATTTGACCATTTGCATAAGGAGGTCCATCGTGCAAGTGAAATTTTTCTTTGCTTTTCTTATGTTGCCTAATTTTTTGGTATAGCTTTCTATCTTTCCAAATTTGCATGAATTCTGGTTCTCTTTGATTTAGTGCCGCTTTCATTGGAATCTTAGTGTGCGGCAAATTTAGCTTTAAGTCTTTTTTCTCACTCATAGTTTTTAATTAAATCTTTTGCTAGTTCTTGATCGTTTTTGATTTGCGATTTTAAATCATCAATAGATGAAAATTTTATTTGTTCTCTGATTTTATGCAAAAATTCAACAGTAAGTATTTCTCCATAAATATTATCATTAAAATTAAAAAGATTAACTTCTAAAGAGTGTTTATAATCGTCAAATGAAGGCTTTGGGCCAAAATTTGCAATTCCATAATACGTTTTATTTTTTAAAGCTGCCTTACATAAAAAAACTCCTGAAAAACAAAACTGTTGGTCATCAATTTGCACATTAGCAGTAGGTGTCTGGATTGTTCTTCCTACTTTCATGCCAGTATTTACCTTTCCTGAAATCTTATATGACCTTCCTAAAAGTGCTTTTACTTTTTTAAATTCACTATTTTTAAGAAGAAGTCTTATTTGTGAGCTGCTTACTCTTTCTGATTCAACTAGAAAATCTTCGAAAACATAAAATTCAATTGAACTTTTGTCACAAAATTTCCTAAGATCGCTAATGCCTGACTGCCTATCTTTTCCGAAACGAAAATCCTTACCAACCACTATGCATATACTATCTGTTCTTAAGTAACCATTAAAAAACTCCTCTGCGCTTAGATCTTTGAAATGCTCATTGAATTCGCAATATACCCTCGAATCAATACCCATACTGTCTAGAATATTATCTTTATCGTAATCTGAGCTAATTCTGAGCTTGGTGCTATCAAAATATTCAAATGGATATGGATTAAATGTTATTAATTTTGAATGGCATTTATATTTTTTTGCTTTTTCTTTGATAAGCCTAAGTATTGCTTGATGTCCTAAATGTACACCATCAAAATTCCCAATTGTTGTTACATATTTATTCATTTATATATTTATTGTAAAAATCATTATTAGTAAGCCTAAAAGTGCAAAAATATATGACAGAATTTTTCCTCTTCCATTAAAAAGGTCATTTTTATTTAGCCAAAATAATGATATTAGATATATTGCAATAGCACTAAAACTTGTGGCTAGTGCAATTCCTACATGATTTAATTCTAAAACATAAACAAAAAAATAGTTTAGCAATATGTTTATAAACAATGAAACTAGGCCTAATTTCAAGACCATAGATGTCTTTGACATAGCAAAATAAATAGTATTGAAGAATTTATTCGACATTAAAAACGGCAATCCAAATGCGTAAGCAAGCAAACTTTTTGATGTTTGAATTGTATCAAAGCTAGTAAATTGCCCCCGTTCAAATAAAAGAAAAACAATTAATTCAGAAAGAAGAAAGAGCCCTACTAATGAAGCAAAGCCAACTAAAATGACCGCAGAAAATCCCTGAAATATATTAGCTCTTAATGCGTCATAATTTTTTTTCTGAAAAAATTCAGAAATATTGGGCAAGGAAACAACCGCAACTGCTACTCCAAACATGCCTAAAGGCAACTGGATTATTCTTTCTGAAAGATATAGCCAAGTTGGGCTGCCAGCCGTAAGGAAAGAAGCAAAGATAGTATCGACAAGGATATTTATCTGATAAATTCCTGCAGCAAAAATTGCTGGGAGCAATCTATTAAAAAATGAGCTTAAAAGGGTGAAATCAAAATTAAAATCTAGACTTGGAAAATAGTTTAATTTAAAAGTAATCCACAGATTTAGAATTAGTTGCATTAAGCCTGCAACTAGTATGGAAATCCCAATTACTGTTAAACTCAGCTCAGATACTGAAAGAGCAAAAATAATTAACGTGATATTGAAAATTATTGGCGTAGCTGCAACAGCTTGAAATTGTTTATTTGAATTTTGAATTGCACCCAAAAATGCTACAACTGAAATTAAAAGAATATATGGGAACACTAATCTTAAGAAATAACTTGAATTGTCAAATTTATTTCCATCTGACAAAAAGCCTGGGGCAAATAAGGCAATGAACAAACTAGGGAAGCATAAAACAATTATTACAAAAAGCGATAGTACTGTGAAAAGTAAAGTAAAGACTTGGTTTAAGAATTTTCTTTGGTTTTTCTT
Source organism: uncultured SAR86 cluster bacterium (assembly GCA_902610995.1). Classification (GTDB taxonomy): domain Bacteria; phylum Pseudomonadota; class Gammaproteobacteria; order Magnimaribacterales; family TMED112; genus TMED112. Next base: position 20,889 of record CACLXU010000006.1, on the reverse strand, counting down.
TGCCTCGAGAATACTTGGTACAAGAGATTGAGACATTGCACCCTCCCCAAAAAAACTCCTAAATACATTTGGTATACGAAAAACTACAACAAAAATGTCATGAATATTGCTAGCTCCCAAGCTTGACGATAAAACAAGATCACGAAGATAGCCAAATATTCTTGAAATAAATGTAAAAAAGGAAAACCCAAAAGATGATTTCCAAAATCTAGATATGTTCAATTAATTTTTCTCTTCTTCAAAATCTAATGATATTGAATTAACGCAATACCTTAAACCAGTTTTTTCTTTGGGCCCATCCTCAAAAACGTGTCCAAGATGACCATCACAGTTTGCACATAAAATTTCAGTCCTAGGTCTTCCAAAAATTGAATTATCTTTTTCATATTTTATTGCAGTCTCGTTTACTGCTTCAAAGAAACTTGGCCAACCACATCCTGCATTGTATTTTGAGTCTGACTTAAATAATTTCGCACCGCAGTTCTTACACTTATAAATACCATCTTCATAAAAACTATCAAATTTTCCAGAAAATGGATATTCAGTTCCTTTGTCCCTTAAAACGTACTCTTCTTCAGGGGTTAAGTTTTTATTAATTTTTTTCATTCTGTCATATTATTTTACTTTTTTATCATTCAACCTTAGATCACGGATTTATACAAAAACCTATTTTTTTAATGAGAGTTTTATATCGATGATCATTAAAAATAATTCCTTTTTGTGCAAATCCCAATCTATTATGGTAATTATCTCTGAATTTTTTAAATTCTGCATATTTAAATTTATCTAAAGTCGGATCATACGTATTTAAGATCAGGTCTACAGGAAATCCATAATCGCTAAAATCTAATTCAAGCTGTCTTATATTTAATGGTTCTGGGTCAGGACACTCTAGACCTTTAAAAGTTGGAGCTCGCAGTTTAAGAAATGCAAAAATTTTCTCGAATGCCATCTTGGTCATTTGATAGCGTGAAAATTGGGTATGACCTGCAATGTGAGGTGTACTTAAATAGCATGATTTTTGGAAATCTTTATTTATATTTGGCTCGTTATTAAAGACATCCGAAATCATAGAAACTTTATTTTGTGACATGAAGTCTTCTTCGTTCACAATTCCACCTCTTGATGTATTGATAATCCATGAATTTTTTCTCATTTTTTCTAAAAATAACTTATTGACTAAACCCTTTGTTGGGTATGCAGTGTTATTTGTAAGAGGAATGTGGAATGTTATAACACCATAATCATCGATATGATTAAGGTTTTTTATAGTTGACTCCTTGAAGGGGTCATATGTGTCTACATTGAAACTGAATTCTTTGAGCGTTTTATAAATTCTACTACCTATATTGCCATTGCCCACAACAAGCACTCTATCTTTTTGAAATTTAAATGCTCTTTTTTTTGATAATAAGGCCAGACATGAAAAGAAATACTCAGCAACTGCACAAGAGTTGGCTCCTGAAGAAAAACTATAATCAATAGATTTTTTATCTAAATGATCCTTGTCTACATGATCCTCTCCTGCTGAAACAGAACATAAAAGTTTAAGAAATTCCGGAGCCTCTAGGCCATGAGTTTTATAGGTGGATCTTATGACTACGATAGAATCTTCTGATAAAGAGTCTAATTTAAATGACTGATCATCAAAAAGGTCAATATCAATATTTAGACCCTCGGTAAAATAGTTTATATATGGTATTTTATTGTCGATTTTAATCTTCATTTTTTGGCCAAAAAACTGATCTTATCCAGCTATATAAAGTATTTTGACTGGTAGTTCTTTTTTCAATTTCAATAAGATCTTCCAGGTAGGTCGATGATTCCTCAAATAAGCTTTCTCTTGTTTTAAAATCATTTTTATCAAGTTTCTTTACAAATTTTGCTGGATTACCTGCAAATATACAATTTTCCGGAATATCACCTGCAACCACTGAGCCTGCCCCTATTATCGAGTTTTTACCAATTTTACTCCCTTTAAGAACTATTGATCTCTCTCCGATCCATACGTTTTCTTCAATTTCTACTTCTTTTGGCAATGCAACATAGTCGGTTCTGTCGTATATTCCATGCCAATCAGAATCAGTAATAGTGACGTCACTTGCAATCATAGATGATTTTCCAATACTTATTTTCTTTGCACATCTTAAGTTTGTTCCTGGTGACATTAAGACATAGTCATCAATAAGTATTTCCCCATTTAACTTATCAGTTTGCCAGGTGGATATATCTACTTTCCTATCAGAAGCACAAATAATTGTAACAAAGTTTCCAATACTTATATTGGTCCCAAAAAGCCTGAGATACTGGGGTTTAAGAATCATGACATTCTTTCCAAAACCAGAAAATTTTGGTTTTAAAAAATGATGTATGTAAAAAGCACTAAATGAATTAAAAAGATGCTTTAACCAATACGGTCTGTGTTCTTTGTTTATGATCTACTCCTTAATTAATTATAAGCTAGAATACCACTATCATGATTAGCCTAAATATATCTAATTTTAAACAAGAAGCTAAAAAGTTCATATCCTTAGGGTTGCCAATACTAGGAACTCAGCTTGTAATGTATGGACTGACAACAACGGATTACATTATGGCAGGTTATTACAGTTCAGATGACCTCGCAGGCCTTGGACTAGCTGCTTCAATATTTAATCCCATCTATTTTCTAACTGCGGGGGTCATGTTTGGAATAAATCCAATTATTGCGCAACTTTATGGAAAAAAAGATTTTGTACAAATAAGACTGAAAACCAGAAGGTTTTTATGGGCAGCGCTTTTGATTGGGTTTGTTTTTTTTCTTGTATTAAGGAACTCTTATTTGATATTCAATTTTATAGATACTGAGGCAGATATTAAAAATATTTCAATTGAATATCTAAAAATTATTTCTTACGGAGCTATCCCTATGACGATATATCAAGCACTTAGAGGATATAGTGAGGGAATTACACAAACACGGATTGTTTTTTTGATCAGTTTTGGGATCTTTATTTTAAATATCCCATTTAATTATTTGTTTATATTCTACTTTGATTATGGAGGCGTGGGTTGTGGGTATGCAACAACTATTCTTGTAATAATTGGTTTAGTTATCTTTTGGTTAGTAACTTTGCTTTCAGAAAAATATAAAAAAACAAGCATATATGGGGAGTTTATAAATCCAGATTTTTTAAGTACTTTAGAACTCTTTAGGATCGGAGGACCAATTAGCTTTGGGGTTTTTGTTGAACTAAGTATGTTCAGTGGTGCAGCACTAATCATTTCATTTTTTGGCTCAACAGCACTTGCTGCACATACTATTGCAATCAATATTGTTGGATTGCTATTTATGTTGCCATTATCTCTTGGTCTAGCATCAGCAATTAGAGTAGGGAATTTAGTTGGAGAACAGAACTATTCTCAAGCAAATTACGCATCTAATTTTTCTTTAAGGTCTTCAATTTTTATAGCAGTTATTAATATTTTAATTATTTTCTTTCTAGGATCTCAATTAATTTCATTTTATACATCAGATATTTCTGTATCAAAAATTGCAATCATCTTGCTTTATTATTCTTTAATTTTTCAGATACCAGATGCAATTGGTTTCTCTGCTATTGGTTCACTAAGAGGGCATAAAGATACCTTTGGTCCCATGATAAATTTTATTATTTCTTATTGGGTTTGTGCATTGCCTCTAGGCATTTATTTTGCTTTTGAAAGTGGGGACTATATCCCAAATGGCCCAGAAGGTATGTGGTTTGGAATGATAATTGGAATAATGATTAGTGCTTTCTTGAACTTGAAGAGGTTAAAAAATAAAAAAAGAAAACTAAAGGAGCTCTTTAAGCCGAGCGCCAATCAAATTTAAATCAGTTACAACTGAGACTCCTGCTAATTCTAAAGCTTTAAATTTATCTTGTGCAGTTCCTTTGCCTCCAGAGATAATTGCTCCAGCATGCCCCATTCTTTTTCCTTTAGGCGCTGTTACTCCAGCAATATAAGAGACAACTGGCTTAGAAATACTTGTTTTGATAAATTCTGCAGCTTCTTCCTCTGCAGTACCGCCTATCTCACCAACCATAACTATTGATTCTGTTTGATGATCTTTCTCAAACATTTCTAAACAGTCAATAAATGATGTTCCATTCACAGGGTCTCCACCTATACCAATGCAACTGCTTTGGCCTATCCCAGCATCTGTAGTCTGTTTAACTGCTTCATATGTTAGAGTTCCAGACCGAGAAACTATCCCTACAGAACCTTTCATATGAATGTCAGCTGGCATTATTCCTAACTTTGCCTCTCCAGGAGTAATTACTCCTGGGCAATTGGGGCCAACTAATCTTGCTTCGGGATAATTTTTTAGCTCATTTATTACCTCGATCATATCGATCACCGGGACACCCTCAGTAATACATATAATTAACTTTATTCCTGATTCTGCAGCCTCAATTATTGCTGCTTTGGTGAATCTTGCTGGCACAAATATAACACTGACGTTGGCATTTGTTTCAGAGCAGGCATCTTTCACTGAATTGAAAACAGGCCTATTGAGATGTTCTATTCCACCTTTTCCAGGTGTTACTCCACCCACAATATTTGTTCCGTAATTAATACATTGTTCAGCATGCATGGTTGCTTGAGACCCTGTAAAACCCTGAAAGATAGCTTTTGTATTTTTATCTATAAGTACACTCATTTAACAAGATCCACTATTTTTTTTGCTGCTAATTGTAATGAATCTTCTCCAATTACATTTAAACCTGATTCATTAAGAATTCTCTTTCCTAGGTTAGATTGATTACCTTGCAATCTAACAACAATTGGAATTTCAACATTAATTTCTTTAATTGCTTCAATTATTCCTTCAGCGATAAGATCACATCGCACAATTCCTCCAAAAATATTCACTAAAATCCCCTTAACATTTTTATCTGAAAGTATAAGTTTAAATGCAGAAGATACTCTTTCTTTGGTAGCTGTTCCGCCCACGTCAAGAAAATTTGCTGGCTCACCATCATATAATTTAATTGTGTCCATTGTACCCATTGCAAGGCCAGCACCATTAACCATGCAACCTATGTTTCCATCCAGAGCTACATAACTTAAATCATTCTGTTTTGCTTCAAATTCTCTAGAATCCTCTTGAGATGCATCTCTTTTTTCTGCAATTTTCTCCTGCCTGAATAAAGCATTCTCGTCTATATTTAACTTAGCATCCAAACAATGCAAAGCGCCCGCTCTGGTAATAACGAGGGGGTTAATTTCTAAAAGACTTAGATCTTTGTCTTTAAAAATTTTGCAGCAATTTTCTACAATGTGTTTGAATTCGCTTTCCTGTGTTTTATTAAATGAAAGATTTCTTGCGAAGAGGGATATCTGATCAGATGAGATTTTAAAATTACTATTTAATTCAGCTTTTAGAATCTTTTCTGGTGTCTTTTCGGCAACTTCTTCGATATTCATACCACCTGCTTCAGACAGTATAATTGAAACACATTTTGCCCCTCTATCTATAACTAAACTGAGATACAATTCCTTATCAACATCTGTTAACTCCTCAACTGAAATTACATTAACAGGTAATCCGTTTTCATCTGTTTGGATTGTTTTTATGCGTTTACCAAGCCATTGATCAACAAATTGCTGAACATCCTCAATCGTCTTACAAAGCTTTACACCACCAACTTTGCCTCTTCCTCCGGTATGAGCTTGAACTTTTGCAACACATCCATTGCTAAAATTAATTGATTCTAGTGCTTCCTGTATTTGATCTTTTTCTGAAATGATGCCTCTTCTAGATACAGGTAAATCATATTCTTCAAAAAGCTCCTTGGCTTGATACTCGTGAAGATTCATCAATTACCTATATGAATAGCTTGCTTATTTACTGCCAATGCAGCTTCATGCAGCGCTTCAGAAACTGTGGGATGGCTAAACATAGTTAATCCAAAATCTTCTGAACTAGCTGCAAATTCCATACCAATAAGCCCTTGTTGCAGTATTTCTGCAGCTCCATTACCAAAAATTTGAACACCTACTACTTCATCTGTTTCTTTACTTGCCAAAACCTTTACCAGGCCGACCGACTCACCAGATGCGAGAGCTCTTCCACTTGCTGCAAAAGGAAAGTTACCTTTCTTATACTCAATATTTTCTTTTGTGAGTTGCTTTTCAGTTTTACCTACCCACGCAATTTCAGGATGGGTGTAGATGACGGAGGGAACCAAGTCATAATTTACTTCCATTTTTTTCCCTGCAATTCTCTCTGCAGCCATGATACCTTCTTCCATTGCTTTATGGGCTAGCATAGGCCCTCTAACGATATCGCCAATTGCATAAATATTATCTAACTCTGTTTTGCAATAATCATCGACTTTAATAAATCCTCTCTCATCAAGCTCTAACCCACAGTTTGGAGAAAGTAAATTTTCAGTAAATGGCCTTCTTCCAACAGCAACAACTACTTTATCGAAATTTTTGTTGTCTACTTTTCCATCAATATTTATATCTAAAGTAACACCTTTTCTTGATTTTTTTGATCCTTCTACAGAACAGCCAAGATTGATATTGAGGTTTTGATTTCTAAACTCTCTTTCAATGACTCTTGAAACATCTTTATCAAGCATGGGTAAAAATTCCTTTTCTGCCTCAAAAATTTCAACTTTTGATCCTAATCTTGACCATACACTCCCAAGTTCTAGGCCAATTACCCCGGCACCAATTATTGCTAAATTCTTAGGCACCTCTGTTAACTCTAAAGCTCCGGAACTTCCTATAATGGTTGTGCCATTCCATGGAACTGATGGGATGTTAATAGGTCTGGAGCCTGTGGCTAAAATAATATTTTTTGCAGTTACTTTTTTCTTTTTCCCCTTATCATCTGTAACTTCAACTGTATTTTGGTCAATTAATTTTCCTCTTCCGTGAATTGAAGTAACTTTATTATGAGCAAATAATTGGGATACTCCTGAAGTTAGTTTTTTTACAATAGAATTTTTTCTTTCCATCATTTTACTAAGTTCAAGTTTTGGCTTACTTAAAGTAATTCCATGTTCTTCTAAGCCATGAGTGATTTGGTGGAATTTATAAGATGAATCTAGAAGTGATTTTGAAGGTATGCACCCAACATTTAAACATGTACCTCCAAGTTTTATTTTTTTATCTTCATTGCTATCAAATTCAATACAAGCAACTTTTTGCCCTAATTGAGCGCTTTTAATTGCTGCTACATATCCACCAGGGCCTCCTCCTATGACTACTACATCAAAATCCATTTATATTCCTAACATCATTGACTCTGGTGATTCCAGAGATTCCTTTATTTTCACAAGAAATGATACTGCATCCTTGCCATCAAGCAACCTATGATCATAAGTAAGTGCAAGATACATCATTGGTCTAATCTCGATATTTCCATCAACTACCATTGGTCTATCTTGTATCTTATGCATCCCAAGGATTGCTGATTGAGGTGGATTTAAAATAGGTGTTGAGAGCAAAGATCCAAAAACTCCTCCATTTGAAACAGTAAAAGTTCCACCCATCATATCGTCAATTGAAAGCTTGCCATCTCTAGCTTTTATTGAATAATCTTTTATGGAACTTTCGATTTCAGCAATTGACATATTGCTAACATTTCTTATTACTGGAACAACAAGGCCTCTTTCAGTAGAAACAGCTACCCCAATATCCTGAAAGCCATGATATATGATGTCAGTACCTTCAATAGAAGCGTTTACAATAGGCATTTCCTGTAAAGCGATTGAGGAAGCTTTTAAAAATAAGCCCATAAAACCTAGCTTTACTCCATATTTTTTTTCGAAGTCCTCTTTATATTTTTCTCTTAATTTTTTTACCTCAAATAGGTCAACCTCATTGAAGGTTGTTAATGAAGCAGTTTGGGCTTGAGATTCTAAAAGCCTATCTGCCACTACCGCTCTTAACCTAGTCATTGGAACCCTCTTGGACGATTCACTGTTCGAAATTGATGAATCATCTTCGCTTACAGACTCTGATGGATTTGAATCTTGATTTAGGTTTCTAACAATGTCACTCTTTGTAATCACGCCCTTTTTGGATGTGGTCTGAATATCTTCAATAGTTATATCCTTCTCATTTAAAAGTTTTTTTGCGGCAGGCCCCATCCTAAATCCTTTATTTTGTGGATTAAGCTCTTTAGATTCACTTTTATTTTTAGTTTTTTCAGGTGATGTTACTTGGTTTGCTTTTTCTTTTGTGCTGATGGATTTTGATTTCTTAATGTTTTCACCAACATTAAAATTACCTATTACCTCAGAGCTTTTTATTGTTGTTCCCTCTGGAATGATAATCTTTTCAATAGTCCCATCCTTTGGAGCAGTTACTTCGATAACTACTTTATCGGTTTCTATTTCTGCTAAGATTTCATCCTGTTTGAAACTTTCCCCCTCCTTTTTAAGCCAATTTGACAAAGTTCCTTCAAAAACTGATTCAGGGAATACTGGGGATTTTATGTCTTCAGCCATGCTGTATATTTTAGTACTCTAATGCTCTTCTAACTATCTCTTTTTGACGTTTTTGATGATATTTTTGATATCCGCCTGCAGGAGCAGCAGATGGATTCCTTGCAACAACGCCTAATTTATACCCTTTTTTTGTTTTGTTTAATAACTTTTCAAGCCTATGTCTTATCATAAGCCATGCTCCCATATTTTCTGGTTCCTCCTGAACCCAAAGGAAATTCTTACATTTAATTGAATTTGTGAATGATGTAAGCTCGCTTTCAGGAAATGGATATAATTGCTCTAATCTCACAAGCTGAATTCCTTTCAATTTTTTTGTTTCAATTTCCTTTTTAAGGTCAAAGTATATTTTGCCTGAGCAGAAGATTACAGATTTAGTTAATCCCTTTTTTTCATCAATGATTATATTTTTAAAGCTTCCTGAACAAAGTTCTTCAATAGATGAAGATGCTTCAGGATTTCTTAGTAGACTTTTCGGTGATAGCACTACAAGAGGCCGTCTTATTGGTCTTATAGTTTGTCTTCGTAATAAATGAAAGATTTGTGATGGAAGAGTAGGAATACATATCTGAATATTGTCGTATGCACATTGTTGTAAAAACCTCTCTAGCCTTGAGCTACTATGCTCAGGTCCTTGTCCTTCATATCCGTGAGGAAGAAACATAGTTAACCCCGATAGTCTTCCCCACTTTGTTTCTGCACTTACAATAAACTGGTCAATAACAACTTGTGCAACATTTGCGAAATCCCCAAACTGAGCTTCCCAAATTACTAAACCTTCAGGCCATGTTGATGAGTAACCATATTCAAATCCAAGCACTGCTTCTTCTGATAAAAGTGAGTCAAAGATTTCAAATTTTTTATTCCCTTTATTTAGAGTTGCAAGTGGGACTGTACCCTCTCCACTTTTTTGATCCTTAACAACAAGATGTCTATGCGAGAATGTGCCTCTTCTAGTGTCTTGACCAGTGATTCTTACCGGATATCCCTCTTGAAGTAAAGTAGCATAAGCTGCCATCTCTGCAAATCCCCAATTTAGTTTCAATTCCCCCTTGAGCATTTTTTCTCTATCGGAATACATTTTTTGAACCTGTTTCTGCATCTGCAAGTCCTCTGGAAAAGATAAACAGTGTTTGACTGCTATTTCAAGATTTGCTCTACTGACAAGCGTTGGATAACTCTTCTTTAAATCAGGCTGTAGATAAGGTGTCCAATCGAAATATATTGATTTATCTGGATCAGATGATAATGATTCTGCAACCATTTCTCCTTTTTCCATGTGGTCTCTGTAATCTTTTTTATAAGCTTCAAAAACCTCTTCACTTATTGCCTTGCTTTCAATGAGCTTTTTTGAATAGAGCTCAATTACAGTGTTTTTAGAATGTATCTTTGAATACATAAGAGGTTGGGTTGCAAAAGGCTCGTCGCTTTCATTGTGTCCTCTTCTTCTGTAGCAAACAAAATCAATGATTATATCTTTCTTAAAGCTATCTCTATATTCCACTGCGATCTTCGCAGCCATAACACATGCTTCAGGATCATCACCATTAACATGAATGATTGGTGTTTCAATCATTTTGCCAACATCAGTACAATACTCTGTTGATCTTGCATCCTCTTGAAGGCTTGTAGTAAATCCAATTTGATTATTGACAACAATATGTATTGTTCCGCCAACCCCAAATGCTCTAGTTTGGGAAAGTTGCAATATTTCCATAACTACACCTTGTCCCGCAAAAGATGCGTCTCCGTGCATCAAGATCGGAATAACTTTATTTTTATTCTCATCAAGCCTTCTATCCTGTCTTGCTCGTACAGACCCAAGAACTACAGGATTAACAATTTCTAAATGAGAAGGATTTGAACCAAGCGACAAATGAACTTCCCCTCCACTTGTTAAGATATTAGAGGAAAATCCTAGGTGATATTTAACATCTCCAGTTCTAGCATCATGGATTTCTAAATCTTCAGCAAATTCTGAAAATAATTCACTGGGTTTTTTGCCCATTACGTTAATTAAAACATTCAATCTTCCACGATGGGACATCCCTAAACAAATTTCTTTTGCACCCTTTGCACCAAAATCTTCAATTAATGTATCTACTAGTGGAATAAGTGATTCACCACCTTCAAGCCCAAATCTTTTGGCGCCAGGGTATTTTGAAGCAAGGAATTTCTCTAAACCCTCAGAATCAACAACTCTTTTTAAAATATGTGATTTTTCATCCAGAGAGAAGTTATAAGGAGTTTTCTTGCCTTCAATCCTCTCCAAGAACCATTTACGAATCTTGCTATTACCTATGTGCATAAACTCGTATCCAATATTTGAGGTATAAGTACTTTTGACTGATTCCAGGATATCCTTCAGCTGCATTTCTTTTGAATTAAGAAAATTTGAAAGCGCAAATTTTTCCGTAAGATCGTTTGGAGTTAGGTTATGGAAGGAAAGCCCTAATTCTGGAATTTCTTTTTTTACCCTAAGATTCAATGGATCGATAGTGGCTATTTGATGTCCTCTTCTTCTGTAAGCATTAACAAGGTTTTGAACATCTGAACTTTTATTTGAAGTAGAATTTTTTACTGAGCTGGTAGAGTCATTGGAGTAGAATTTTTTATTTTTAAACTCCTGAAGAATATGTTGATGATTAATTTCTCCTGTTCCGTTCTGAATGGAATCAAAGTACTGCTTCCACTCAGATTCAACCGTATCAGGATTTGTAAGATATTTATTATAAAGGTTTTCTAAGTAACTGAAGTTAGTACCATATTTAAAGCTTTCTTTTATCCTCTCCTCAATTGACTTAGACACTATCCTATTTTTCTTAACTCCTTTTTAATTTCGTTGATTGCCTTTGATGGATTTAACCCTTTTGGACAAACAGAAGTACAATTCATTATCCCATGACATCTATACACACTAAAAGCATCGTTTAGTTTTTTTAGTCTTTTTAGCTTTTGCTTATCCCTAGTGTCAGCAATGAACCTGTATGCCTGAAGAAGTGCGGCTGGTCCTACAAATTTTTCGGGGTTCCACCAAAATGATGGGCAACTTGTTGAACAACAAGCACATAAAATACATTCATATAGACCATCTAGCTTTTTTCTTTCGTCTGGACTTTGCAACCTTTCATGACCAGTATTAATTTCTTCATCATTATCTAAAAAAGGCTTTATCTTCTCATATTGGTCATAAAATGGTTTCATATCAACTATCAAATCTTTGATAACTGGTAAACCTGGCAATGGTCTAACCTCTAGTCTGTTTGCTACTGCAACTGAGGAAACAGAAGTAATGCAAGCTAGGCCATTTTGACCATTCATATTTACTCCATCGGAACCACAAACTCCTTGGGCACAAGACCTTCTAAAGGTGATTGTGGGATCTTTTTCTTGAGCTTTTCTAATTGCGTCGATTACCATCATATTTCCGTGACCTTCCATTTTGATTGAGTGGTCTGACATGTAAGGTCGATCGTCTTTTTCTGGATCGAATCTGTATAGGCTAAGTTTTAATATTTTCACTAGTAAACTCTTGCTTTTGGTTTAAAGGCATCGATTGTCTTTGGTGAAAAATTTACCGCCCTTTTTGCTACAGAGTTATCTTTCAAAAAATACAAAGAATGAGATAACCACTTTTCATCATCTCTTTCAGGAAAATCTTCTCTGGCATGTGCCCCTCTACTTTCTTTTCTTTCATATGCTGCATAAGCAGTTGCTTTTGCAATTCCAAGCATATTTATGTATTCGAGCGCTTCAACTCTTTCAGAGTTAAATTGATTTGATTTGTCTCTCAAATGAAGAGATTTTGTTCTTTCTTCAATCTCTTTTAACTTCTCAATTCCCTGACTCATCAATTTCTCATTACGATACACCCCAAAATAGTCTTGCATTGTTTTTTGCATATCCGATTTAAGATCAAAGACACTTTCACCACTCTTACTGCTGTCTAATCTACGAAGTACATCTATGGATTTTTCAATATTCCCTTTTGAAAGTTCTGATCTATGGCCTGACTTAATATCCTGCTTGATATGCCTTCCAGCCGCCCTTCCAAAAACAACAAGGTCTAAGAGTGAGTTCCCTCCCAGTCTGTTTGCGCCATGCACTGACACATTTGCTGCTTCTCCTATAGAATACAATCCTTGAACAATTTGATCTTTTCCTTTCACGTCAGTTGTTAGTACCTGCCCATTCACATTAGTTGGTATCCCGCCCATCATATAATGGCAAGTAGGAACAACAGGAATAGGATCTTTTATCGGGTCTACTCCTGCAAAAGTCATAGATATTTCTCTTATCTCTGGAAGCTTGCTTTTGATTGCTTCTTCCCCAAGGTGATCAATTTTTAAGAGAACATGATCCTTCTTTTCTCCACAACCACGTCCAGCAATTAATTCTTGAACTATACATCTTGAAACAACATCTCTTGATGCAAGATCTTTCGCTTTGGGTGCATAATTAGGCATAAATCTCTCGCCTTCAGAATTGATTAAATAACCTCCTTCACCACGGCATCCTTCTGTCATGAGTGATCCATTGCCATACAACCCTGTAGGGTGAAACTGCCACATTTCCATATCTTGCAGAGGTAATCCATTTCTTAGAACCATACCTAATCCATCTCCAGTACAAATTAATGAAGTTGTATTTTGTTCGTATACTTGGCCTGCTCCTCCGGTTGCAAGAACGACTGCACTAGATCGTACAATTGAGATTTCGCCAGTTTCCATGTCAAAGCAACTGATTCCACCAATTGCTCCTTCACTATCTTCAATCAGATCAACAGCAAACCACTCATTTAAAAATTTTGTTCCTGCTTTCAAATTTGCTTGATAAAGGGTGTGTAATAATGCGTGACCTGTTCTATCTGCAGCTGCACAAGTTCTTGCTGCCTGACCTCCCTCTCCAAATTCTTTTGATTGTCCTCCAAACGGTCTTTGGTAGATTCTGCCGTTTTCAAAACGAGAAAATGGTAGCCCCATATGTTCAAGCTCAAAAACTGCTTCAGGTCCCTCAGAACACATATATTCAATGGCATCTTGATCACCAATGTAGTCTGACCCTTTTATGGTATCAAACATATGCCATCTCCAATCATCATCAGGATCAGCACTTGCTATTGCACAAGTTATGCCGCCCTGAGCTGCTACAGTATGCGATCGAGTTGGAAATACCTTTGATATTACAGCAACTTCTAATCCCGATTTTGATATTTCCAATGCAGCTCTGAGTCCAGAGCCGCCTCCGCCGACAATTAGAACGTCAAAAGATTTTTCCGAAACTTGTTGTCCTTTAATTTCCACAGTTAACTCATCAAATAATTAAATATTAATACATAGGTAAGAACGAAAATCACTAAAGCAATAAAGAATCTATAAATGAAACGAAAAACTTTAGAAAAATTTGCCAAATCCGTTGAAACAAAGCCCAAAGTTCTTTCTGAAAGATAATCATCTTCCACAGCTTTCAACCCTTGAACACTGTGGATAAACAAAGATATGACAAATAAAATTGTAAAAATTTTCATTTGAATGGTTCTTATATCATTGAACCATAGTGAGCCATTTTCAGAATAAGGGTAGATTAAATAGCCAAAAAAAATATACATAATATATGAAAGTATAAATACAGATGTTGCTCTCTGCAGGTACCACATAGTAGTTCCCATTACCAAACCTCCGTTATTAAGAAGAATGATAGAAGAAACGTAAATAAGAAAACAACAATTGCTGAAGCCCTTGCTTGTTCAATTTCATGCCCATAATTACTAAAATCAATTATCAGGTGCCGAAGGCCAGAAAAAATATGGTAGGTAATTGATATCAGAGATACAGATATCAAAACCTTTATCTCTAAATTAAACTTATTAGCATCCCAAGAATTACTTTCATCTAGCAAGAATCCTGTGAGAAATAAAAACACAAAGGTTGGTATCGTAATAAAAAAATTAATGATTCCAGTTGCTCTATGAGAAATAGAGGATATTGCTGGAATTGGAAGCTTAATTAAAAGCAAATTTATAAATGTTGGACGCCTTCTCATTATTTGACGTTATTATAAATAAGATAAATAAATTTATCCTTAATTTATGCTATTTAAATGGGTTTTTGGAACTTATGAATTTTAAATTTAAATGAACACCATCAAGTCTTAGATTTTTAAGATAAAAGTTTTTGAGAAACCTTTCATAACTTCCCTCAATTTTTTCTAAAGAATTTCCATGAAAAATAAAAGTGTGAGGGTTTGAGCTTCCTTTGTGCACATATCTTATTTTAGGTTTAAATTTTCCTTTGAATGGAATTGTTTTTCGGTCAAGGGCTTTTTTAAGAATCGAGTTCAATTTATTAGTAGAAAGCCTTGTTTTTGTATTTTCAAAAACTCTATAGATTTGATTAAAAAGGTCTCTTATCCCTGTTTTTTCTTTTGCTGAATAGAAGACCACTGGAAAATTTTTTAGTTCAGGCTGGTTTTTAATTTGTTCGCTTAGAGATTTAATCTCTTCCCTAGATAAAAGATCAGACTTATTTACAACTATTATTGTGCCCCTTCCTATACTTAGAACTTTGTTGAATATGGTAAGATCTTGATCTTTCAAGAAATTTTTTGCATCTAGCAAAAATAAGCATAAATCCGATTTTTGCAATGAATCAAATGATTTTATGACAGAAAACTTTTCCTCTTTCTGGATAACTTTGCTTTTTTTTCTTACACCCGCAGTATCGACGAATAAGTAATTCTTTCCTTTATAGCTAACCTCTGTATCTATTGAATCAACCGTTGTGCCTGGTATATCCGATACAATTAACCTCTCTTCCTCTAAAAAGCTGTTGATTGTTGACGATTTACCAACGTTTGGTTTCCCAACAATACAGATTTTTGTAAAAATATCTCTTTCTGTTTTGAGATTCTTGGGAAAGTGCTCAAAGATTCTTTTCTTAATCTCCGAGATATTTTGATTATGCGATGCACTCACTAAAATTTGTTCTTTGAACCCAAGACTTTGAAAAACATCAGGACCTTCAGCTGATTTAACATCAATTTTATTAATGGCTAAAAGAATATTCTTATTAGATTTTCTTAAAATTTTTGCTATTTCTTTATCATATGGAGTTATCCCTGCTTTATTATCGACAACAAATATCACTAGATCTGAATTGAAAATTGCCTCATAAGCTTGGAGGATTATTTGTTCTTCAAACTCATCTTTCTTGGAAGAAAAAAAACCACCAGTATCAATCAAATCAACTTCGCTAGATCCATCTTTAAGCTGTGAAATCTTTCTATCTCTTGTTAAGCCCTCTAAATCAGATACAATCGCTTTTGTTGACTTAGTTAACATATTGAAAATGGATGATTTTCCGACATTAGTTCTGCCGACTAAGGAAACAATCTTTTTCATTAGAAAATCTCGAAAATTTTGATTTTGCCTGAAAAGTCACTTGCTGCTATAAATTCGTCATTTAAAACAACTTGATTTATTGCACCAAGGCTCGTTCTAGTAATTCCTAAAATTTCACCAGTACTTGCATCTACCTCGTGAAGATAACCGTCTAGATCACCAAAATATAACTTTCCATTTAAAAGATTAATTGATGACAAATTTCTAAACATAAAGTTTTCATTAGACCATCTTTTAGTGCCATTAATGGCATCAAAAGCAATTATTTCGTCATCATTTGATTGTCCTATAATTAAATCTCTATAAATAATTAGGTCTTCAGAGGTCGAAAAGTCAACTGAAAAAACCTTTTCACCTGATCTAATATCAAATCGTGTTAGCGATCCATTAAAATTTGCAACATAAACACTCTCGTCAAAAGCTATAGGAGTAGTATCAGAATCCATTAGTTTCTCAAGCTCAGTTGAACCTTTTAGAATTGAAATAGGCTTTTCCCAAAGTTGAATTCCATCTGTTGACCTTATTGCTGCGAGCCTTCCATTTGAAAAGCTAGAGAAGATTAAGCCCTCATAAAAATAAGGGGAGGCAGTCCCCCTTATTGAAAGAAGAGGTGATTGTGCTGATTTTGTCCATTCTATCTCTCCGTCTCTTAAGTTAATTGAATACAAAACATCTGACGATGTTTGGACAAAGACACTTCTTGAAGTGATCAAAACTTCAGAAATTACCAGATCTTGAAGACTTTTTTTCCAGCGTATACTTCCATCTGAAAGCTCGTGTGCATAAATGTCCCCTTCTGAGTTTGAGTAAACAAATGTTTGATAGCCGACAGAAACCCCGGATACAATCGTATTGCTTTCTAGAGTAAACTCAGATAACTCCCTTCCATTGGAGATGTTATTAATAATCAAAGAATTATCTTTCAACCTAAAGACCTGATTATTAACAATTTTCAGTAAATGATTACCAATATACTTATCTTGCTCGGATTGGAAATTTATTAACGGAGGATATTCAATTTTGCTCCATCTCTCACTTGCAAAGGCTGGGAAAGATCTATCAACTTTTTTTGGTGCACGAGGATCTTCCTCTATAAAACCAAGTGTTCCCAAAGTCTGGCAACCAGACAGGAATATAAGAATAATAGCAAAAATTTTCATAATATTAGTTAGACAACTTTAGCCTAATTAAGTTCTTCTGAGCATCTGTAATATCGGAATCTATAGCTTTGCCGTACCATTTATTTGCTATTTCATAGTTTTCATAATATTTGTAAAAATCACCAGCTAGTTCAAAGAACCGAACAGAATTTAAGTTAGATTCCTCAATATACTCTATACCACTTTCATACAACTCTAGTTGCATAGTTAATCTTAAAATATTTTCTAGGAACTGCTCTTGGAGAACTTGTTTAGTTCCAGAATCAATTCCACTATCTTTTAGACTTGAGTAGAGTTCACCATAAAACGATAAGGCAAGCTCAAAGTTTTCTTCTTCCAGAGCCTTCTTAGCGAGAACACTTTTTGAGATAAGCTCATAACCGAAATTTTCAAAATCTAAATTGAGTTCATTTGAAAGCTTTGCAGACTCTATGTCAGAAGCAAAGGCATCGTTTATTTCAACAAATCTTAAAAACTCTGCTTCATTTTTTTCAGTTTTAAAATATGAAAAGACATTTAAAGCAATTATTAAAATCACAACTCCTACTAGAGAAAAAATTGTGTATTTATTTTTTAAAAACTTTTCTAATTGATCTAGCAACCTAATTTCTCCAAAAGTTGATCTTCGGTAAGCTCAAGGTCTGGCAAATTATTATCAAAATACTTTACTTTCAATAATCCAGAGTTTAGCTCCTCTTGGCCGATAATAATAACAGATTTAAATCCTAATGAATCAGCTTTTTTTAGTTGTTTTCCGATATTTGCTTGTCCAAGGTAAGTTTCAATAACAAGATTAGGGTTTCGAGATCGAATTTTGAATGAAAGCTTTTGTGCAAAAGCTTTTCCTGCACTGTCTAAACTTCCAAGAAATAAATCTTTTTGTTGCTCTTTCATTTTTACAATCTCTGCTAATCTATCAACCCCAAGAGCAAAGCCAGTGGCTGGTAACCTGTTTCCACCAAGATCTGAAATAAGGTTATCGTACCTACCGCCCCCCAAAATAGAATTTTGTGCTCCTAATTGATCATTTGTAAACTCAAAGACTGTTCCTGTGTAATAATCCATCCCTCTTACTAGATCGGGGTTTTCTACAAACTTAATTTCCATTCCAGTTAATAAACTTTTAATCTCGTCATACTTTTTTAATTGATCTGCTGAGAGAAATTCAGATATTTTTTTTGCATTTTTCATTACCTCTTTTATATTTGCATCTTTTGAATCCATAGCTCGCAAAGGGTTTCTGATTAATCTTGAATAAAGCTTTTCATCCGTCGATGATTTATATTCTTTAAGATAATCTCTTAGGTACTTCCTATAGCCATCCAAGCTTTCAAGGTCGCCAATAAAATTTATTTGAAGTTCAGCTTCAATATCTAATTCTTTTAGAATTAATGTAGCAATTTGAATAACCTCGATATCTGCATTTATAGAAGAATCTCCAATAAGCTCTATGCCAGCTTGACAGAATTGTCTCTTCCTTCCCTTTTGGGGCCTCTCATAGCGAAACATAGGTCCAATATAGAAAAACTTTTTAATATCAGTCCCGTCAAGATTGTTTGTAATCAATGCCCTTACTAAACCTGCAGTTCCTTCTGGCCTAAGACAAAGTTCTTCACCCTTTCGGTCTTTAAGTTCATACATCTCTTTCTGAACCATCTCTGAGGTGTCACCTACAGACCTTTTAAAAAGGCTTTTATTTTCCAGAATAGGCGTCCTGAACTCCTGAAAATTAAAACTTTTGAAGATTTTCTCACATGTTTTTTCAACAAAAGAAATGCCTTGGATCTGCGATCCAAATAAGTCCGGCATACCCCTAATAGTTTTAAGCTCTTTCATTGCGTTAATATTGTATTACTTTTTTGCTCTGCAATGCTTAAAACTTCTTTGATAAGTGCTTCCTCAAGAAGTTCGGTAGCTACTTTATATGCAGGTTTCCCGTTAACATAAATTAAATGTTTTGGGGTTGCTCCTGTTACACCTACATCTGCAACTTTGGACTCACCGGGCCCATTTACATAGCACCCAATTACTGCGAGAGTAACCTCTTGCTTAATTGAAGAGAGTTTTTCCTCAAGACTATTCACTGTTTTTATAACTTGGAAGTTCTGCCTTGAGCAACTGGGGCAAGCTATTATTTTTACACCTCTTGATCTTATATTGAGTGATTTAAGCATCTCCCAAGCTACTGCAACTTCGTTAACAGGATCTGATGCTAATGATACTCTTATTGTGTCTCCAATACCTTTCATGAGAAGATGCCCTAAGCCTATTGATGATCTGACTGTGCCAGACTTTAATGACCCTGACTCAGTAATTCCAAGATGAAGGGGCTGATCAATTAGTTCAGATATTTTTTCATAACTTTCTATAGCCATATAAATATCGGATGATTTTATGCTTAACTTAAAATTGTCAAAGTTATTTTTATTCAGAATTTCAACGTGTTTCATTGCCGACTCCACTAATGCATCAGCATTTGGTTCGCCATACTTAGTTTGAAGTTCTTTTTCGAGAGAGCCAGCATTTATTCCAACTCTTATTGGAACTCCTCTATCTTCCGCAGCCAATATTACTTCTCTAATTTTTTTTTCAGACCCAATATTTCCAGGATTAATTCGAACACAATCGACTCCATTTCTGAGAGATTCCAGTGCTATCTTATAATCAAAATGAATATCTGCGACGATTGGAATTTTTGTTTGCTTTTTTATCTCAATAAGAGAATTAGCGGCCTCAAAGGTTGGGATAGATACTCTTACAATGTCTCCGCCAGCCTCACTTATCCCATTTATCTGATTAACTGTAGATTCGATATCTTCAGTATTTGTGTTTGTCATCGATTGAACGGATATTGGAGCATCGCCTCCAACAGGTATATCTCCAACCCAAATCTTTTTAGTTTTTTTTCTGTTAATTTTAGAAGTATTCAAATTAAGCTTTACCTTAAAAACAGCTCGTCATCTTTGAAAAAATATGAGATTTCCCGCTTTGCACTTTCCTCAGAATCTGAGCCATGAACTGCATTAGCATCGATTGAATCAGCAAAATCTGCTCGAATTGTTCCTGGATCTGCTTTCGATGGATCTGTATTCCCCATAAGCTCCCTATTCTTTAAAATCGCATTCTCACCACAAATAACTTGAACAATGACTGGGCCGGATATCATATAGTTAACTAGTTTCTCAAAAAATGGTTTGCCCTCGTGTTCAGCGTAGAAGCCAGAGGCTATTTCTTTATCAAGCTTAATCATTTTAGAAGCAACTATTTTTAATCCTGCATCTTCAAACCGTTCAATGACCTTCCCTATTACATTTTTAGATACCGCATCTGGTTTTATAATTGATAATGTTGTTTGCACTTTTTACTCCTTTTCTTTGATCCAATTAAGCTGAATTGACTCAAGGATTTTTTCATTGCTCTTTCCTGGATCATCAGAAAAGTCTTCCAAGTCAATTACCAGCTGCCTTAAATCCATAAAATTTACCCACTGCGGATCAATCTCAGGATGCTTTTCGTATAGTTCGATAGCTATATCCAGGGTATCAATCCACTTAAGCATGTTATGTTAACTCAGAAACTTGATTTATTGTATATTTAGGAATCTCTATTACAGTTACCTCGTCGACAGGATAAGCCTGGCAGCTTAATCTAGAGTTTGGCTGCAACCCCCATGCTTTATCAAGAAGGTCTTCTTCTTCATCGGAAGCATCTTCAAGGTTTTGAAAGCCTTCTTTAACAATCACATGACAAGTTGTACATGCACATGCTTTTTCACAAGCATGTTCCAGTCTGATGCCATTTCGCAAACATGCATCAAGTATTGTTTCATGTGGCTCTAGGT
>CACLXU010000005.1 GCA_902610995.1 uncultured SAR86 cluster bacterium | reverse complement strand
CGAACAGATTTTCTAAAACTTCTCGATTTTTCTTAAGATGTAAATCATTGAATAGAAACTTCATATGAGCCTGATGACCAGGATAACGAATCGTTTTATAGGTGAGATTTTGCACTTTGCCTGCATAAGTGTCGCACATAGTGGCGCATCCTCCTGAAGTGTTAAATGCCTCATAACTCTTGCCCTCAATAATTAATTTTTTCATTCCCTCTAAAGGCATAACTTTTGCTTTCTCACCTTCATAGATGACATCAGCAGGATTGCAGTATTCGTTGATAAGCCCATTGGTTGACCAACTCAAGTAATAACTCATCTCGTTAGTTGTATATTTTGGAAGCGCTCCTACTCTCATAAGCACTTCATCTACTTCATCAAATTCTTTCATAAGGTGTGCTGCGCATATATTGATCGCCCCTGGGGCCAACCCGCATTGTGGAATCAATGCAGAAGTGGATTTTAGAGTTTTTACATATTCGGTGGTGGCTACATCTTCTGTTAAATCAAAGTAGCCAATACCAGTATCGGCCGCAACCTTTGCAATAGTTTTGTTCACAGCATAGGGGCCAGCAGATATCACTGCTTCAGACCCTTCAAGAAATTTTTTGACTTGCTCTTCAGAGGTTGCATCCAACCCATCTTTAAGGTCGCCAATCTTTAAATCATAAGTGTCTTTTAACAGCTTCTTGATTGCCCAACCAATATTGCCACTGCCAATAATACCAATCTTATTTTTCATCAAACTCAACTCCTTGCGCTAGAGGTAGTTCACTCCCAAAGTTCACCGTTGCCGTCACTCTTCTCATATAAGCTTTCCATGAATCGCTGCCAGATTCTCTGCCGCCTCCTGTATCTTTTTCACCACCAAATGCTCCTCCAATCTCGGCTCCACTTGTACCAATATTTACATTAGCAATGCCGCAGTCTGAACCCTCAGAGCTCAAAAATAATTCAGATTCTCTAAAGTCATTTGTAAAAATGCAGCTGCTGAGTCCTTGTTTAACTGAGTTTTGTAAAGCGATAGCATCTTTGAGGTTTGTGTACTTCATGACGTATAAAATAGGAGCAAAGGTTTCTTCGTTCATTTCTTCAATGTGATCATTTGTTTCAACGATTGCTGGTTTTACAAAAACACCCTCTCTATCAATTCGCTCACCACCATAAACACTTAAAGATTTTTGTTTACATGCTTCTAATTTTGCCTGCATTTGCTCAAAACTATTCTCCGAGATTAGGGGTCCCACTTGAGTTTTTCTATCGAATGGATCACCAATCACTAAACTGTCAAAAGAAGATTTAAGGTCAGTTAAAAAATTATCGTAAATATCTTCATGAACAAATAATCGTCTTAAAGATGTACACCTTTGGCCAGTCGTGCCTGCCGCTGAGAACGTTACCCCTTTAACTGCTAATTTCATATCTGCTGATGGGCAAATGATGCCTGCATTATTACCACCCAGCTCCAGCAGATTCCGACCTAGACGCTGTGCAACAATGGGGGCTAATGCCTTACCCATTTCACAACTCCCAGTCGCAGAGAACAGAGCGATTTTCTCGTTTTTAGCTAGACTTACGGCAGCATCATTACCGCCATATTCTATGAGCACTAAGTCAGAAAACTCAGGTGCAACACTGTCCCAAATCTCTTTCATGAGTTTGGCGCAACCTTCAGTGTGTGGGCTTGGTTTCCAAATAATACTGTTTCCACAAACTGCTGCTAAACAAAAGTTCCAACCAAATACTGCCACCGGAAAATTGAAGGCCGTAACACATCCGACCACTCCGAGCGGTTGCCAAATTTCTTGCAACCTGTGATCTGGTCGTTCGCTTGGCATGGTAAGACCATAGAGCTGTCGGGATAAACCGGTTGCAAAGTCGCACATGTCTATGATTTCTTGGACTTCGCCTTCGCCCTCTGAAATTATTTTTTTTGCTTCCAGTGTTACCTGCTTAGCAACTTCATCTTTACGTGAACGTAAAGCTTCACCAAATTGGCGGATCAACTCACCTCGAACAGGCGCCGGCAATACGCGCCATTTTGCTTGAATACTTACTGACTTATCTATTACGCTCATCAGATCTATTTATTGCTCAAAGATTTATCTCTAATTGCTCTAAACTCATTGCTTTCATACCAATTTGGATATTCACCTGAATTTGCTAAATCATCAATAAAGTTTGTAAAGATGCCTAAGTCTTGCTCGATGCCTGAGTAATCCCACTTGTCCGTAATCTCATCTGAAACTTGATGATAATCATTAGCAGTATAGTAGTTTGCGAACTCCATGCCTCTTTCAATACCACCTTCAAGCAAATCAATGCCTGGATCTGCATAAAGGACAGGAATCCCTTTTTTCGCAAAGCTTATATGATCCGATCTATAGAAAAACCCTTTTTCAGGTGCTTTATCAGGAGCTAAATATTTGCCCTCTTCAGCCGCATACTTCTCCATTATTGGCTCAAGCTCTGAAGCTCCATATCCAATAATTATAATATCTCTTGCCTTGCCGGCATAACTCAAGGCATCCATGTTGAGGCCAGCAATCGTTTGACTAGGTTTAAATGGCATATTTTCCGCCATGTAGGCTGAACCCAATAATCCCGATTCCTCTGCAGTCAGACCAATAAATACAATTGATCTTTTTGGAGTTCGTTCTGAAAAAACCTCTGCCATATGCATGACAGCTGCTGTGCCGGTGGCATTGTCCAGCGCGCCATTATAAATTTGATCCCCTTCGAGATTTGGGTCAATCCCAAGATGATCCCAGTGCGCCATAATCATAATGTACTCATCGGGTGACTCACTTCCTTCCACGTAGCCAACCACGTTATGGGATTCTGAAAAATTCAGGGCATTATCAATGTTAGAACTGAGGAATGCATTTGTAATTGGCACGGGCATGAAGTCTTTTGAAAGTGCTTGCTGTTTCATTTCGTCATAACTCATCCCAATACTTGCAAAAAGGGCTTCTCCCACCTCCAGTGTGACCCAAGCTTCAAGCGGCGCTCGACTGATATTTTTATTTGCATAAGAAAGATCAACTTGCTCGCCAGACCAACTGGTTTCAACCACATTCCAGCCATAAGCAGCAGGTGCGGTTTCGTGAATAATGATGGCACCAACGGCTCCTTGTCGAGCAGCCTCTTCAAATTTATACGTCCAGCGGCCATAGTAAGTCATTGCCTTACCATTAAAATCTTCGCCTTGAAGTTCAAAGCCAGGATCATTAATGAGTATAACTACAGTTTTGCCTGTGACATCAACTTTGTAATCGTTCCATCCATACTCTGGAGCATTAACGCCATAGCCCACAAATACAAGCTCACTGTCTTTGACAACGGCATTAGTTACTTGTCTTTTAGTCCAATAGACCATGTCGCGTCTGTAAACTAAATCCAGGGACTCGCCACCAACCTTGAGGTCCATAAAGGAGGTCGATTCGTCCAATGTCAGCCCAGTTAAATTTACAGGAAGCAAATACGAATCACCAAAACTGGAAAGTCCCAAAGAGGCATAATGATCAGCTATATATTTTTTGGTTTTTTCCCCACCAGGTGTGCCTGGTGCTCGACCCTCAAAATCGTCTGAGGACATGATTTCAACATGCTTTATGTACTTGTCAAATAAATTCTCATTGGTACATGAGATTAGAAAAAAAATGGCAAGAATAGAAAGAATCTGATTTATGTTCATATTGAGAATTATAAATCATTTACTCATAAATTAGATTGCTTTTGTAGGTCAATCTTTGTGGGAATGTCTAAAAAAATTACCTATTTCTTTTTTTTTGAATTCAATTGTATCTTCAGTGTTTTTCGTAAATTTTTGCCTCTTCTCAAGGTAAATCATATTTCTAATAACAGAAATTTTTTCTTCTGCACTCAAACCCTTCAGACTTATTCCTTGACTATTGTTTGATGTGCTATTTGTATAAGCTCCGCCTCCCATAAATGGTGAAAGAGGTGAGGAGTTATCTGGATTATCAAAAGTAAAGCCAAATTCTAAATAAGGAATACAAAGATCAAAAACTTCTTGAACCCTTTCGCGAGATATGACACCAGACGTATCTGAATCTAAAAATAAGGCTTGGTCATGCTTGTTGTCATAATCCCTTTTGCAATAAAGATCATTGCCACCCCCATAATTAAATAAGAATTTATTGTATGAAGAACTACCTTCAGGGAAGAATAAAACCTCAAAATATGCTCCTCCTTTGCCATTTGGATAAGAATCTTGAAAAACTCTATCTATTAGAGTCTCAACAAAATCTAAATCAATTTCTATATCCTCAATAAAGCCTTCACTCGAGGCATCAAGCCCATCTGAATTTCCTAATTCTTCTATTACAGACTCTATGGTTGCAAGGCCTGCAAAATAATCTCCATCTACTGAGGATGGCTCATCTCCAGCGTAGTCGCTGTTAAATATAATGAACAAATCTCCCTGGCCTGCAATAGAGGCCAGCCCGTATTGATAGTAACTTGAATATGAAAGATCGAAATAGCATATGCCATCCTGCCAATTGCCATAGAATGCTCTTTCAATTCTTCTATATCCTATATCAATATTTTGAGCATCAAGATTTGTCCTTTGAGCTGCCTCATAGTTATTGCAGTATGAGTAGTAATCGTAATCCCCAAACTCATCCATCCAACTATTACGATAAAAATAGTTATCAATGTAAGAATCAACAATATTCCCTTGATGAAAATCCATTCTGTAAATTTCTCTTGCTATACCAGCCGAATTAAAAAGTCCATAAACACTTGCTTCATGATCACATATACTGTCAATGAATCCTGATTCTGGCATGATAACGTCACACCCATAGGGCGCTGCCGGTTCCACTCCATTTCCTGGGATTGATGCTGATATGGGCTGCAATCCATTTGGTGGCCCTTGTATTACTCTCGTATTTACTTTTGCGGTGTAGTTTCCATCCCACGCTCCAGCCAAATTCTCATAAGAAATCCTAACTTGCAGTAGCCCTGGAACGGTAAAAGGATCATATTGACTTAGTCTCGTATATTTGCCAGTTGTGTCATTAGGATAACTGTCGGAAAGGAATGTTCGCAAAGCTCTTGCTTCATGATTCAATCTTACCTCAATCAGATTTGGTATAAGGCTATCGATTGCTATTCCAAAA
Source organism: uncultured SAR86 cluster bacterium (assembly GCA_902610995.1). GTDB lineage: Bacteria > Pseudomonadota > Gammaproteobacteria > Magnimaribacterales > TMED112 > TMED112. Next base: position 50,029 of record CACLXU010000005.1, on the reverse strand, counting down.
TAGGTCATACCCTCTTGCGCAAGTATAGAAAGGTAATCATTTTTTATTGTCTGTTTAAAGCCTCCTAAAGTATTAAAGTAATATGCCAACTTATTATCTCTTGTATCTGAATATATTGTTTGATACCCGCTGCAAGACTCCTCCCCAACATCACAAACACCAGCAAAAAATTGTTCATTAGTGATACCTTCTAAACTGTTCACTGTTTCAAGCCTAGATGACAATAATGAGTACATTTCATGTTCTAATAGTTCGGTTAACCCATTATCATTACCTCCAAAGAACCACCAAGGAGTTTGTATCCATGAAATAGTTGGAGTTATAGCAGTAGTAAATGTGTTCATATTTACCTCTTCAGAAATTCCCAATTCCCGGAGATAAAGATGTCCTGGATGTCTGTTTTTAACTACATCATATTCATATTCGCCAACTTCTATTAAATATGGCCTTTTGTGTTGCTCTAAAAAATTTTGAAGATTTACATCTGATGTGGTGAGCTTGAAGGAATGATTGTTATATTCTGGATTCTCAAAAGTGTCAGTACTTATTTCGCCTTCATCACAACGATCATTTAAATTCAAATCAATACAAGCTTTAAAATAATCTATTCTATCTCCGTAATAAAAATTCACATTGTAGTCTTGAGGTGCTGGAGGAGGTGTAGGGATTGGTGGAGCTGCAGGAGTAGAGGCATCACCGCCACCGCCACCGCCACCACAAGCGGTAAGCACTATTACCGCAAAGGCACTGACAAATTTCCTAAAGAGCACACTTTAAACTTAAATGATTTTTTTTAGGAATTAAAGTAAAAAAGCCCGATAAATTTATCGGGCTCAAGAGTAGTAATTAATTTTTTGGATTCGATTCCGGTTGATATATATAATAACCAGGAAGCGGAATCATTAGATGCGCAATAGGTGTATTTGGCATCATGACATAGGGTGCCCCAGTGGTGAAATCAGAAGACATATTTTTTATTGAATCTGAATCCATAGGCATTAGCATCATATGAGGTCCTGATTCAATCCACTGTCCAGGTGCACTGTCTTTCTCATTAAGTACACCAGGTTTGGAGTTATCTTCACCAACGTCGCCGTGCAACATCCATGCCCAGCCATCAGCTGTCATTTCATCTTGTTTACCATTCATGAATTTGAAAGCATTTTCATCCATGCATAATGGCATGGCTTCGTGAGCACTTGACCAGCCCATTTTTGGAAAAGGTCTAGTATTGCCAGGCTGACAAATCCAACCATTGGATCCTTCGTGCAGGACTTCACCATTTCCACCAATGATAGTAGCGTAGTTCCCAATAAAATCAGGAGCAGCTGTACCATACGCTTCAATTTGCCATTGTGCACTAGCATGCGAACTATCTTTAGCATGTGATAGCAAAGCAAATGAATTTAAAAGTAATAAAATTAATAAATATCTCATAAGTTCCCTTAGAAAGTTAAGTTTTGATTTAAGAGTATTTATAAAGATTAATCAAGAAATAAAATTAAAGAACAAAAAAAAAGCCCGACAATACCTACTCTCGCACTTGCGCACTACCATCGGCGTCTCACCGTTTCACTTCTAAGTTCGAGATGGAATTAGGTGGTTCCAGTGGACTATTGTTATCGGGCAACCATGTTTGCGAAACTATAATAAAGAATTTACTTTGAGGTTTATTCAAGCCGATCGAGCAATTAGTACTAGTAAGCTGAACCCCTTACAGGGCTTACACATCTAGCCTATCAACGTTGTCGTCTTCAACGGCTCTCAGGGAGATCTCATCTTAGGAGGGGCTTCCCGCTTATATGCTTTCAGCGGTTATCCCTTCCGAACATAGCTACCCGGCAATGCTGCTGGCGCAACAACCGGACCACCAGAGGTTCGTCCACTTCGGTCCTCTCGTACTAGAAGAAGCTTCCTTCAAATCTCCAACGCCCACAGCAGATAGGGACCGAACTGTCTCACGACGTTCTAAACCCAGCTCGCGTACCTCTTTAAATGGCGAACAGCCATACCCTTGGGACCTGCTCCAGCCCCAGGATGAGATGAGCCGACATCGAGGTGCCAAACAGCGCCGTCGATATGAACTCTTGGGCGCTATCAGCCTGTTATCCCCGGCGTACCTTTTATCCGTTGAGCGATGGCCCTTCCATTCAGAACCACCGGATCACTAAAACCTAGTTTCCTACCTGCTCGATCCGTCGATCTCGCAGTCAAGCATCCTTTTGCTTTTGCACTCTACACACGATGTCCGACCGTGTTGAGGATACCTTCGTGCTCCTCCGTTACTCTTTAGGAGGAGACCGCCCCAGTCAAACTACCCAGCACACACTGTCCCTGACAAAAAATCTAGGTTAGAACTTCAATCTTACAAGGGTGGTATTTCAAGGACGACTCCACAATGACTGGCGTCAAAGCTTCAAAGTCTCCCACCTATCCTACACAAATAAAACCAAAGTTCAGTGCGAACCTGTAGTAAAGGTGCACGGGGTCTTTCCGTCTAGCTGCGGGTAAACTGCATCTTAACAGCTATTTCAATTTCACTGAGCCTCTGGTGGAGACAGTGTGGCCATCGTTACGCCATTCGTGCAGGTCGGAACTTACCCGACAAGGAATTTCGCTACCTTAGGACCGTTATAGTTACGGCCGCCGTTTACCGGGGCTTCAATCAAGAGCTTCGCCGAAGCTAACCCCATCATTTAACCTTCCGGCACCGGGCAGGCGTCACACCCTATACGTCCACTTTCGTGTTAGCAGAGTGCTGTGTTTTTAGTAAACAGTCGCAGCCACCTGGTATCTTCGACCAATTAAAAGTTGCCTTCTAATTGGCTAACCTTCTCCCGAAGTTACGGTTACATTTTGCCTAGTTCCTTCACCAGAGTTATCTCATCCGCCTCGGTATTCTCTACCTGACCACCTGTGTCGGTTTGTGGTACGGTCTATGTTGGAGCTATTTCTTGGAACCTATTCACTGCATGCACAATCCAATAAGCGCATACAATTTACTAGATCCGTCACTTCCAACTGGTACAGGAATATTAACCTGTTTCCCATCGACTTCCCCTTTCGGGTACGCCTTAGGGGCCGACTAACCCTGCCACGAAAAGCGTTGGACAGGAATCCTTAGTCTTCCGGCGAAGAGGTTTTTCACCTCTTTATTCGTTACTCATGTCAGCATTCGCACTTCTGATACCTCCAGCAAACCTCTCGGTTCACCTTCACAGGCTTACAGAACGCTCTCCTACCATCATCCGAAGATGATCCAAAGCTTCGGTTTATGATTTAGCCCCGGTAAATCTTCCGCGCAGACAAACTAGACTAGTGAGCTATTACGCTTTCTTTAAAGGATGGCTGCTTCTAAGCCAACCTCCTAGCTGTATAAGTCTATTCACATCGTTTTCCACTTAATCATAATTTGGGACCTTAGCTGTTGGTCTGGGTTGTTTCCCTTTCGACCACGGACGTTATCACCCGTAGTCTGTCTCCCTTGCTAATACTCAATGGTATTCGGAGTTTGCATCGGTTTGGTAAGTCGGGATGACCCCCTAGCCGAAACAGTGCTCTACCCCCATTGGTAATACAAGAGGCACTACCTAAATAGTTTTCGGAGAGAACCAGCTATCTCCAAGCTTGATTGGCCTTTCACCCCTATCCACAGTTCATCCCCTCATTTTTCAACATAAGTGGGTTCGGTCCTCCATGTGATGTTACTCACACTTCAACCTGACCATGGATAGATCGCTTGGTTTCGGGTCTAATTCCAGCAACTAATCGCCCATTTAAGACTCGGTTTCCCTACGCCTACCTTGCGTTAAGCTTGCTACTGAAATTAAGTCGCTGACCCATTATACAAAAGGTACGCCATCACCCCGAAGGGCTCTGACTGATTGTATGCTAAAGATTTCAGGTACTATTTCACTCCCCTAACAGGGGGACTTTTCACCTTTCCCTCACGGTACTTGTTCACTATCGGTCATCTAGGAGTATTTAGCCTTGGAAGATGGTCCTCCCATATTCAGTCAAAATTTCACGTGTTTCGACCTACTCGATTTCACTTAATAATGTTTTTCGTATACAGGGCTATCACCTACTATGGCTGTTCTTTCCATAACATTCTACTAAACAAAATTAAGCTTAAGGGCTGTTCCGCTTTCGCTCGCCACTACTAACGGAATCTCAATTGATTTCTTTTCCTCCGGGTACTAAGATGTTTCAGTTCTCCGGGTTTGCTCCACAAAAGTGGTGACATAAATGTCGGGTTTCCCCATTCGGAAATCCTCGGATCATAGCCTGTGTACTGGCTCCCCGGGGCTTATCGCAAGTTACAACGTCCTTCATCGCCTCTAGATGCCAAGGCATCCGCCTTTAGCACTTAATTACTTGAATAAGTAACCTCAAAGTTAACTCTTTGTTCTTTGAAATAAATTATTGCAGTTTCGCAAATTGTTCTTTAATAGATCTTTGGATCTTCTGAAAAGATTTAGTCACTCGTTAAGGTGCCTTCCGTAAGGAGGTGATCCAGCCCCAGGTTCCCCTAGTGCTACCTTGTTACGACTTCACCCCAGTCATGGACCACACCGTGGTAAACGCCATCCCGAAGGTTAAGCTATCTACTTCTGGTGCAATGCACTCCCATGGTGTGACGGGCGGTGTGTACAAGACCCGAGAACGTATTCACCGCGGCATGCTGATCCGCGATTACTAGCGATTCCGGCTTCATGCAGTCGAGTTCCAGACTGCAATTCGGACTACGAGAGACTTTATCGGATTAGCTCCAGCTCGCGCTTTAGCGACCGTTTGTATCTCCCATTGTAGCACGTGTGTAGCCCTACACGTAAGGGCCATGATGACTTGACGTCGTCCCCACCTTCCTCCGGCTTATTACCGGCAGTTCCCTTATAGTTCCCGGCCGAACCGCTGGCAAATAAGGGTAAGGGTTGCGCTCGTTATAGGACTTAACCCAACATCTCACGACACGAGCTGACGACAGCCATGCAGCACCTGTATCTTCATTCCCGAAGGCACTCTTTTATCTCTAAAAGATTCGAAGTATGTCAAGTGTAGGTAAGGTTTTTCGCGTTGCATCGAATTAAACCACATGCTCCACCGCTTGTGCGGGTCCCCGTCAATTCATTTGAGTTTTAGCCTTGCGGCCGTACTCCCCAGGCGGATAACTTAATGCGTTAGCTGCGCCACTGGAATAAATCCAACGGCTAGTTATCATCGTTTACGGCGTGGACTACCAGGGTATCTAATCCTGTTTGCTCCCCACGCTTTCGCACCTCAGTGTCAGTATCTATCCAGAAAGTTGCCTTCGCCATTGGTATTCCTCTTAATATCTACGCATTCCACCGCTACACTAAGAATTCTACTTTCCTCTCTAGTACTCAAGCTTACCAGTTTTAGATGCAGTTCCAGGGTTAAGCCCTGGGATTTCACATCTAACTTGGTATGCCACCTACGCGCGCTTTACGCCCAGTAATTCCGATTAACGCTTGCACCATCCGTATTACCGCGGCTGCTGGCACGGATTTAGCCGGTGCTTATTCTGTAATTAACGTCAAGGTTAGATGGTATTAACACCTAACTTTTCCTCGTTACCTAAAGTGCTTTACAACCCTAAGGCCGTCATCGCACACGCGGCATGGCTGGATCAAGCTTTCGCTCATTGTCCAATATTCCCTACTGCTGCCTTCCGTAGAAGTCCGGGCCGTGTCTCAGTCCCGATGTGGCTGGTCATCCTCTCAAACCAGCTAAGGATCGTCGCCTTGGTGAGCCATTACCTCACCAACAAGCTAATCCTGCATAGGCTCATCCGATGGCGAGAGCCGAAGCCCCCTTTACTCCGTAGAGATTATGCGGTATTAATTCGAGTTTCCTCGAGCTATCCCCCTCCATTGGGTAGATTCCTATGTATTACTCACCCGTCCGCCACTTTACTCGTATCCGAAGATACTTTCTCGTTCGACTTGCATGTATAAGGCCTGCCGCCAGCGTTCAATCTGAGCCATGATCAAACTCTTCAAATAAACTGTTTTGCTACCTAAAAAAGGTAGCGATTTTTTTTTGGGCACCCTCACGAGTGACTAAATTGTTCTCAATCAGATCCGCCCCATCTCTGTGGGGAAACCTCACATTATAATTAGAAAGCACTAAAAAGAAAGCATTTTTACAATATATTTTAAGGTTTTATAGCCATGAAATTGTGATGTTTCTTCGAGCAGGTTCTTTGCTTTTCCTCCATGAGTAAAAAAGATCATTATTTTCGTAACTACAAAAGCCATTTTTTACAATAATTTGAGGATTTAATTCCTTGATTTGATGAATGCAAAAACCTTTTATGTCCAGGGTTTTAACATTATCCTGCTCATCTAGAAATGGCTCAATATCAATGTTTTGTTGTTCGAAGAAATCAATCAAATCCTGCTTCACCTCAAAATGCTTCTTTGTGATGTGAGGACCAATAAAAGCTTGATTAAATTCAAGAGCATTTTTTATGCCAAAAGCTTTCTGGATTATGCCTTTTGCAAGGCCTCTCCAACCACAGTGTAATCCCATCAATGTATTAAGCTGCTCGTTCCACAAAATCAAGGGAATACAATCTGCAGTTTTAAGTCCATACGCTCTCTTTTGTTTTGCTTCAATAAAGCCATCATAGTTTTTGTTCGGATCTAAATTTCTTTGGAAAATATCAGTTTCGTGTACTTGGTTAAATTCCTGATAAGTTTCAATTCCGAAATTATTTTTTAAAAATTGTGCTCTTTGGTCAAGAGTAAGTGCAGAGAAGCATTGGTCAGATTTAAGTGAAATTAATATAGAAGGGTTTTGAGAAATTTCTAAAAATCGATACTTCTCAATGTTTAGAAACTTCATACTATTCCTGAATATTAGAAATGCATTCCTCAATGTCTTGGGGCAGCTCTGAATAAAATTCAAAATCTTCATTATCAAAGTTAAATGTAAGGCTGTATGCATGAAGAGCCTGACGCTTTAATCCATTGATTGCAGCAAGTTCATTTTTATTCGAGTCCTTCCAAGTGCTAATTTTACAATATGCTTTGTCCCCAGCAATTGGGTAACCTTTGTGCTTTAGATGAACTCGAATCTGATGAGTCCTTCCTGTCTCCAGAGATATATCGAGCAGTGAGAAATTTTTGAATTTTTTTAACACCCGAAAATGTGTAACTGATTCTCTGCCACCTTCTTTTACACAAAAAATCAACCTGTTTGTTGGATGTCTGCCAATAGGTTTATCAATTGTTTCTCCAGAAATTGGAACACCATGGACTAAAGCTTTGTAAGAGCGAGATATTGTTCTATTTTGTATCATTTCTGTAATCATCGAATGTGCTCTTTGATTTCTTGCAATCAATATCAAACCACTCGTATCCTTATCTAATCTATGAACTAAACCGTAACGCTCTACAGATCTCAATTTTGGATATTTAAAAATTAAGCCATTTATAAGTGTCTGGTCTCTTTGCCCTGCTCCGGGATGGACCGTGAGACCAGGCGGCTTATCTATAACGATAAAATCTTCATTTTCAAATACAGTCTCAAGATCAATTTCTTGAGCTTCATCTTCATTGTTCTCATGTGCCTGAATTTTTACCTCTATAAAATCATCAAGCTTTAATCTGTAATCCTTATGTGAGCTTTCTTTATTGACTGTTATTTGTTTGAGCGATATGTATTTTTGAACTATTCCTCTTGAGAGTCCATCTAAATTTTCAGTAAGAAATATATCTAGACGTTTATTGATATTGTCTTCGTTTATTTCGAAACTTTTTGATATCATAATCACTAAGTTTAACGCTGAACAATGAACTTTATAATGAAAAACAAAATTTTAATTACATCAATATTTATCTTACTTCTTACGAGCTGCGCTTCGAAAGATGATGAGGAGCGAGAACCAGCGGAAGTGCAATTATATAACTTGGCCCAAGATAGAATAAATGCAAAAAACTATGTTGGTGCTGTTGACTCTCTTTCCAGGATTGAGAGATTCTATCCCTTTGGTGTCTATGCTGAGCAAGCTAGAGCAGATCTAATATATGCCCACTACATGACAGGAGATTTTGATGCAGCCTACGCATCATCAGAAAAATTCATTAGGCTTTATCCAAGAAATACAAATATTGATTATGCATACTTTATGAGGGGGATGACAGGTTATTATCAGGACGATGGGATTATTGGAAATGTGTTTTCTTTAGAGCTTGCAAAGAGAGATGTCTCAGGCGCAATGCAATCCTACGCAGATTTAACAGAATTTATTATCAGATATCCAGAAAGCGAATATATTGATCCCGCAAGAGAACGATTAATCTTTCTCAGAAACTTGATTGCCAGCAGTGAGCTAGATGGAGCTGAATACTATCTCAAAAGAGGCGCATTTGTTGCAGCACTCAATCGAGCAAATTATGTTCTTAAAAATATTCCTAATTCTACTGAAAAAGATAGAGCTCTGAGAATAATGAAGGAAGCATATGAGCAACTTGGCTATCCTGAATATGCAGGCAAAGTTGAAGAGCTACAGATTATAAATTAATGAATTTCATCGTTGTCGGAGTAATAGCTCCCTTAGCCTATTTTCTATTGAGATTAGTAATTAAATCTCTGGTGCAAAATTTTATTTTGAATCTGAATAGAAAAAGCAATGTTGCTGAGGTAAAAGAGTGTCAGAATTGTGGTGTTTTTAAACCCGTAAAAGAATTGAAAAAAGTTAATGATTCCTTTCAATGTTTAGATAAATGCTCAAATGAGTAAATCTTTAAGGATTATATCGGGATCTTTAGGAAGTCGAAGAATTAAAACTCTTACAAATACTAATCTAAAGCCAACTCCAGAAAAACTTCGAGAAATTCTATTTGCTTGGCTTGCTCAAGAAGTGAAGGAGGCCAACTGCCTTGATCTTTTTTCTGGTTCTGGCTCTCTGGGTATAGAAGCCATATCTAATGGTGCAAAAAGCTGCACCTTTGTTGAGCAAAACCCCCAATTATTTCAAACACTGAAGGACAATATTTCTAATCTGAATATTAGCGACAAATCAATTTTAATAAGAACTAATGCTGAAACTTTTATTCGCAGATTAAAAAGCGAGAGATTTTCTCTGATTTTTTTTGACCCTCCTTACTCTAGAGACTATTACTCAGATTTTCTTGAAAAGACGATACAGTCTGCATCAAAAAAAGGATCAATTATTTATATTGAACAATCATCCCATGAAAAGGTCATCGAAAACGAAAAACTTCAAATATTAAAATCTTCTGATACTGGCAATGCAAAGGGTACAATCTATCAAGTAAGATAATGGCAACTAAAATTGGAACAAGAGGCTCAAAACTTGCTCTCAAGCAAGTTGATATTGTGATTGAGGAATTAGGCATTATTGACTATGAAGTTGTGGTAATAAAGACCGAAGGAGACAGAAGAAGCGAAGAAGGTAAAACCCAGTTTGATAAGTTAAATTTTGTAGAGGCAATTGAAAACAAACTAATTGCTGGTGATATAGATATTGCCGTTCACTCTGCAAAAGATATGCCTGCCAAAGATAATCCAAAACTCAAAAATTCCTATTTGAATGAAATGGTGAACTCAGCTACAGCTGACAATTGGAACAAGGATTTGCTTATTTTTAAAAATGGGGTGAAAAAAATATTTTCAAAGGATTTAAAACTGGGTACATCAAGCCTAAGAAGAAAGATGCAAGCTAAATTTTACTTAGGGGCAGAAAGAATTCATAACTTAAACGGAAACATTGATACACGAATAAATAAATTAAACTCTGGGGAGTACGATTGTATAGTTTTAGCAAAAGCAGGGTGCGAACGCTTAGGATATAACTTAAATTCCATTGAATTAGATCATTTAACCTCTCCAGGACAAGGCATAATTTGTATTCAAACAAGGAATGACTTTAATAAATTAGATTTTAAGAGCTCAAAATCAATAATAAATGAGCAACTGATTAATCTCCAAAAAGAATTTCTCAAACATATTAACGCAGATTGCAATTCTGCTCTTGCATTAAAGATTACTGAAGATGGTACATCACAAAACTTTAAATTAGATGTAGAAATATACGGCCAAAAAGAGAAATTAAAATTTTCAACCTTTGGACAAAATTGTGTTGAAGAAGCTGTTCAGATGTTTCATAAATCGAATGGGGAAATATATTTAAATGAACATAATTGATTCCAGCAGTCTTAATAAATCATTTGCTCAAAACGATTCTGGTTTAATAAATCTGCCTTTGTTTGAAGTTAAGCCTGTAAAGTATCAGATTCAGAAAACAGAAATTGAAAATGTAGTTTTTCAAAGCAGGAATTCTGTAAATTTCTTTGAGGACTTTGATTGCTTGCAGGGTAAAAGAGTATTTGCCATGGGAGAGGGAACGAGCCGCTCACTAAAGGAAATGGGTGTGAGCTCAATTGTCCCAAATAAACCCGGATCTGCTGGCCTGCTAGAGTGTTTAAAATTAAACAACTATGATGCAAATACCTTAATTGTTAAAGGCAAACATGGTCTGAATATTGTACGAGATGAGCTTGAGAGGATGGGGCACAAAGTTTTTGAAGCGGAATGCTATGAAAGAGAAAAGCTATCTTCATACACTAAACTTAAATTAGATTATGCGGCAGCTGATGCAATTGTATTTACCAGCTGCTTTTCAGTCCAGATCTATCTGGAAGAATTACACGCTTCTGATTCAAAGGCAAAGCTTTTTGGGATATCTAAAAGAATCTGCGATTATGCAAAAGATATCGGTTTACAAATTATTGAAATTGATTATTTTTCTGAAGGTCTCAAAGAAGAAATAGTTCGATCTATTTAGCTTTTGTCTTAGTCATTGAGGCAAAAAACTCCTCATTAGTTTTTGAGTTTTTCAATTTTGAAATTAGAAATTCAGTTGCCGCAACCTCTTCCATCTCACTTAAAACCTTTCTTAAAAGATGCATCCTGGTAAGTTCATCCTTGTCGGTAAGCAAATCTTCTCTTCTTGTACCAGAACGAAGAATATTGATTGCAGGGAAGACTCTTCTTTCAGCAATTTTTCTCTCAAGGTGAACTTCCATATTTCCAGTTCCCTTAAATTCTTCGTAAATAACTTCGTCCATTTTTGACCCAGTATCAACCAAGGCAGTAGCTATGATAGTAAGGCTTCCTCCTTCTTCGATATTTCTTGCAGCACCATAAAATCTTTTAGGACGCTCCAAAGCTTGCGAGTCTACACCACCTGAAAGTATTTTTCCGCTAGCTGGCTGAACAGCATTATATGCTCTACCTAATCTTGTTATTGAATCAAGCAATATGACAACGTCTTTTTTATGCTCGACCAATCGTTTAGCTTTTTCAATAACTAGATCTGCAACTTGAACATGTCTTTGGGGAGACTCATCAAAAGTACTTGCTATGACTTCTGCATTAACTGATCTCTGCATATCAGTAACTTCTTCAGGCCTTTCATCAATTAATAATACAATCACATGAACCTCAGGATTATTTTTAATGATGGACTGTGCCATATTCTGCAGCAGCAAAGTTTTTCCAGCTTTTGGTGGAGAAACAATAAGTCCACGTTGCCCTCTTCCTATCGGCGCAACTAAATCGATTATTCGTGGAGATAGGTCTTCTGAGCTGCCTGATCCTGTTTCAAGTTTAAGTCTAGAATCTGGAAATAATGGAGTTAGATTCTCAAATGCTATCTTCTCTTGTGTTTTTGATGGCTCATTGTCATTAATGCTTTCAACTTGAACCAGTGCAAAATATCTTTCCTGCTCGCGTGGAGGTCTAATGTTACCGACAACAAAATCACCAGTTCTCAGATTGAATTTACGTATTTGACTTGGTGATACATAAACGTCATCTGGTCCTGCTTGGAACGATCCCCATGGCGATCTTAAAAATCCGAAACCATCAGGAAGGGTCTCGAGAATACCTCCACCTAGTAGTTCCTTTTTATCAGAAGAAATGCTTTTAAGAATATGAAAAATAATATCGGCTTTTTTAAGCCTGGAAACATTTTTTAGACCATGTTGCTCTGCTATTTCAATGAGTTCTTTTGGCCCCTTCTGCTTTAGTTCTAATGCGTTCATAAAAATTTGAGAAATGTAGACTGGTGAATGAATTAAGATACCACTTTAAAATATTTTGTAAAGTGCTAGAGATTTCTTGTTATCAAGTCCTCCAGTTCTTCAAAGCTTACAGCTCCTATTAATGTGTCAACTTGTTCACCGCCATTAAAAAGTATTAATGATGGGATGCTTCTTACATTGTACTCAAGTGCTAGTTCTCTATTTGAGTCAACGTCAACCTTGCATACAGATAGGTTTTCAGAATATTTCTCTGCAAGTTCTTCAAGTCTTGGTGCAATTTGTTTACATGGTCCGCACCATTCAGCCCAAAAATCAACAAGAACTAATTTAGTCTCAGATAAAACATCTGTTGAAAAAGTTTCTTTTGTGGTTATTTTAGTCATATTTTTTTGCCATCCATTTAGCGTAGTAAGTAAGTACTGATTTAGCACCTGCTCTAAATAGGGTGATTAAACTTTCATCGATTACATTATTGTCAAATATTTTTTTGTCAATACCTAACTGAATCATTGAATACTCTCCACTAACTTGATATGCAAATATTGGAATTGAGTAATTCTCTGAAAGAGAGTGGATTATATCTGAGTTTGGCATGGCTGGTTTGACCATTAATATATCTGCACCCTCATTAATATCCATTTCTGCCTTCATAAGTGCCTCTTTACTATTTCTATAATCCATCTGGTAAGTTTTTTTAGATATTCCTTGCTTTCTTTTGGAGCCAACTGCTTCACGAAATGGACCATAGAAATTAGAGGAGAACTTTGAAGAGTAGCTTAAGAGAATGGTATCTTTATGGCCAGCAGCTTCAAGATCAGATCTAATTGCACCAATTCGCCCATCCATCATATCTGATGGAGCCAGAATATCTGAGCCACTAGCTGCAAGATTAATAGACATTTTCTGAAGCATTTTTAGTGTCTCATCATTGTCCACATAATTATTGATAACAATTCCATCATGGCCTGTGGAGGTGTATGGGTCGAGTGCTACATCAGAAATAACTATAAGTTCAGGAAACTTATCTTTAATAGTTTTTATCGTCTCACAAATAAAATTGTCAGGATTTATTGCTTCACTGCCTGTAATATCTTTTTTAACCGAAGATAAATTTGGAAAAATGGCAACTGTTTTTATGCCTAGCGATAGGAGCATATCGATTTCCTTTATCAATCCCTGTCTTGAAAACAATTTTTGTCCAGGCATAGAAACTAAATCAATGTTTTTAGAATTTTCATCGGACACAAATAATGGTTGGATTAATTTTGATTTGTTAATTGTTACATCTGAAACCAAGTCCCTAATGACATGATTTTTTCTAAGTCTTCTTGATCTAGTGCTTGGAAATTTTCTTGATAGTCTTTTCATAAAGGGTGATAATTATATACTTAGAGAAGTTATAATCAAATACAGTATTCTTGAAGTCAAAAGAAGTTATGATTTTTGAAAGAAAATAACAAAAAAATCTTTAAAATTCATAAATAATATTTATTTTTAATTTATAAAATACATCTAAATGCTTTGAAAAAGTATTTAATTTCGTTTAAAATCGCTTAAATGAAAATTTTAGTCATAAATGGGGTCAATCTCAACATGCTCGGCCAACGAGAGACTGATATGTATGGAGATCTCTCACTTTCCGATCTAGAGAACAATATCAAATCTATAAATTTTGATGCAGATATCGATTTTTTTCAAAGCAATTCGGAAGAAGAAATAATTGAAAAAATTCATGCTCAGAAGCAGGATAAATACGATTTTGGTGTGTTTAATTTTGGCGCACATACTCACACAAATATAGCTATAAGAGATGCTATTTTGTCTGTAAAGTTTAAGTTCTATGAAGTACATATTTCAAATGTCTTTGCCAGAGAGGAATTTAGGCATGTATCATTTTTCAGTGATATTGCAGAGGGCTGTATTGTAGGCCTAGGTTTAGATGGTTATGAATATGCAATTCGAAAAATTTTAAAGGAGGAATAATGGATCTTAGAAAAATCAAAAAATTAATTGAGATGCTTCAAGAGTCTGATCTCAACGAAATTGAAGTTAGGGAGGGTGAAGAAAGTGTAAGGATTAATAGGGAAAAAGAGGTTCAACATATTGTCCATCAATCTGCTAAATCGCAAGCATCTCAACCAGAAAAGAAGTCAAAAAAAGCTCATGTTGAAGAGAAAATTGAAGATGATAGCCTCAAGAATATAAAATCACCAATGGTTGGGACATTTTATAGAAAGCCTGCACCTGACAAATCCCCTTTTGTAGAGGTGGGGCAAAAAATAAGTGTTGGAGACACAGTCTGCATTGTTGAAGCCATGAAAATGATGAATCAAGTCAAATCCGAACATGAAGGCATTATTAAAGAGATACATATTCAAGATGGACAGCCAGTAGAATTTGATCAAATTTTAATTTCCATTGAATAACACAAAGAAGATTCTTATAGCAAATAGGGGCGTCATTGCCATTAGAGCTTTACGTGCTGCAAAAGAACTTGGATATCAAGTTGCTTCTGTATACTCGACAGCAGATAAAAACTTGAAGCATTTGAAGCTTTCTGACGAAGCAATATGCATAGGTCCACCAGACTCCAAAGACAGCTATCTTAATGAAGCAGCAATTATTTCTGCAGCTGAATTAGCTAATGTTGACGGAATTTATCCTGGATATGGCTTTCTTTCTGAAAATGCTGAATTTGCTGAGAAATGTAAGAATAGTGGTTTTAAATTTATAGGTCCAAGTCATGAAATTATTTCTTTGATGGGCGATAAGATACAGGCAAAAAATCTCATGAGACAATTAGGAGTACCAGTTGTTCCAGGGTATGAAGGTCCAGTTGAGAGCAAAGAACAAATAGAGGATGAGGTTAAAAAAGTTGGCCTGCCGGTAATTATTAAAGCTGCTGCTGGTGGAGGTGGCCGAGGCATGAGAATTGTAAGGGAACTATCAGAACTTTGGGATGCTATAGAGGATGCTAAGTCTGAAGCAAATGCGGCATTTGGCAGTGATCTAGTTTTTATTGAACGATATTTAGAGAAACCCAGACATGTAGAAATACAAGTATTCGGAGATGGAAGAGGAAATGCTGTCCATCTATTTTCTAGAGACTGCTCATTACAAAGGAAGTATCAAAAGGTAATTGAGGAGGCGCCAGCTATAAACATACCTGATGAAAAAATTAATGAAATCTATCAGATTTCGGTAAATGCTTGTTGTGAATTAAATTATGAGGGAGCAGGAACACTGGAATTTCTCTATGAAAACGGAGAGTTTTTCTTCATTGAAATGAATACCAGAATACAGGTAGAGCATACAGTAACAGAAATGATAACTGGAGTTGATTTAGTACAAGCACAGCTTGAGTTAGCAATGAATGATGTTTATAACTTTGATCAGAGCAAAATAAAAATTAATGGCCATGCAATGCAATGCAGGATCAATGCCGAGGATCCAAATAGTTTTGTTCCATCTCCTGGGAGAATTATGCAAATACATAGACCGGGTGGATATCACGTTAGATTTGAATCTCAAATATATTCTGGCTACGATGTTCCGGCTTATTATGACTCTCTGATTGCAGAGATTATCGTTAAAGATTTAAATAGAGATAGAGTTCTCAATAAAATGAAAATGGCGCTAGATGAAACGGTAATAGAGGGTATAAAAACAAATGTCGATCTTCATAGAAGATTGGTAACCAATGATGACTTTAGAGAATACCGACATTACATAAAATTTCTTGAAGAAAAAATGGTGAATGATGATGAATGAATATAGTCATAAAGAAATTGAGTTAGCTGCGCAAAGCGAATGGGAAAAAAGAGATCTCTTCTCTACGGTTGAGGATGGTCCAAAGTATTACTGCCTATCAATGTTTCCATATCCATCTGGAAAACTACACATGGGGCATGTTCGAAATTATACAATTGGTGATGTCATATCAAGGTTTAAACGTCTTGAGGGATTTAATGTGCTGCAGCCGATGGGTTGGGACTCCTTTGGTCTTCCTGCAGAAAATGCTGCGATTCAAAATAAAACCCATCCTCTGAAATGGACAGATAAAAATATTGCCTCAATGAAAAATCAACTTCAACGTTTAGGCTACAGCTATGACTGGTCGCGAGAGATCAAAACTTGTGATTCAAGTTACTATAAATTTGAACAAAAAATTTTCATTGAGATGTATGAAAAAGGTCTGGTATACCGCAAGAAATCACTTGTCAATTGGGATCCAGTTGATCAAACAGTTCTTGCAAATGAACAGGTGATTGACGGAAGGGGCTGGCGATCAGGGGCTGAAGTGGAATTAAAAGAAATTGATCAATGGTTTATTAAAATCACTAAATATGCTGAAGAACTAAATGCTGAACTGGAGAATTTAGACTGGCCAGAAAAGGTTAAAATAATGCAAAAAAATTGGCTTGGGAAATCAATAGGAGCTGAAGTTAGTTTTCAAATTGAAGAGGTAAAGCAAGATTTAAAGGTATTCACTACTCGTCCAGATACAATTTTCGGTGTTTCTTTTCTTGGAATATCGCCACATCACGCAATTTCAAAATCACTTGCAAAAGATGATAAACAAGTAGCGTCTTTTCTGGACAGTTGCTCAAAAAATAAAGCTGCTGAAGCAGAACTTTTGACTGCAGATAAAAAGGGACTTGAAACAAAGTTAAAAGCAATACATCCCCTAACTGGAGAAAAAGTGCCAATTTGGATCATTAACTATGTTCTTATTGATTACGGTTCAGGAGCAATTATGGGTGTGCCCGCACATGATGAGAGGGACTTTGAATTTGCAACTAAATATAACATTCCAATTAAACAGGTAATCAAGAATGCTGAAACAGACGAATTACCGTTAATAGCAAAAGGGGTTTTAATTAATTCGAATGAATTTAATGGCCAAGAGTCAGAAGCTGCTATTAAAAAAATTACTACAAAGCTTCAAGACGCAGGAAAGGGGATGAAAGTTGTTGAGTGGCGTTTGAATGACTGGGGAATTAGTAGACAAAGATATTGGGGTTGCCCCATTCCCATAATTTATAAAGACGGCAAACCTCAAACTGCAAATATTAAAGATTTACCTGTGCTTCTGCCTATCAATGAAGATACATCTACTCCTCTTGCACAAAATAACGACTTTATAGATGAGTTGGATGGATTTAAAAGAGAAACCGATACATTTGATACTTTTATGGAATCCTCATGGTATTACGCAAGATATCCTTCGTCTGATAACAATCAGCAAGCGCTTGATGATAGGAGCAACTATTGGCTGCCTGTAGATATTTATATCGGTGGGATCGAGCATGCTATTTTACATTTACTGTATGCCAGATTCTTTCATAAAGTATTAAGAGATCTTGGATATGTCAAAAGTGATGAGCCATTTAAAAAATTGTTAACACAGGGGATGGTTCTAAAGGATGGAGCTAAAATGTCAAAATCAAAAGGTAATACAGTGGATCCTGAACCATACATTGAAAAATATGGGGCTGATTCAATTAGAACATTTATGATTTTTGCAAGCCCACCTGAACAGTCTTTAGAGTGGTCAGATAGTGGTTTGGAAGGATGTCATAAGTTTTTGAAAAGACTCTGGAACCTATCAAATAAAGTTAAAAGTTTTGATGAATCTAAATTCGACAAAAATTCTGAGAGTCTGAAATTAGAGAATATAAAAATATTTTCCAAGATAAACGACGACTATAAAAAAAGGCTTAACCTAAATACCATCGTTTCATCATGTATGGAAATTTTGAATAATATTTCTTCAAGAATCTCAAATGAAACAATTAGCTGTGAGAAAAAAGATTTTGATGAATGCTTTCAATTCTTGCTCATATCATTATTTCCAATTGCACCTCACATCTGTGAAAAAATTTATTCAATTAACTTTAAAGGTGATATCAACACCATAAGATGGCCTGAGGATAGCTTTTTTATAGATAGCTCCCAGGAAGTAAACATTGTCGTACAAGTAAATGGGAAGGTCAGAGCAAATTTGACTGTTCCGGTTTCTATGAAACAAGATGAAATCGAAAAATTAGCAAAAGAACATGAAAATGTTTCCAGACATTTAGAGAACAAGAATATAATTAAGGTAATTTTTATAAAAAATAAGATATTAAATTTTGTTCATAATTAGATTCATAATTCCACTTCTCATTATTGGATGTTCATCTATCGATGAAAAAAGCTTTGGAAGAGTATCTTTTGATAACTCTTTTACAGCCGAACATAGATTTATTTTGAGCACTTGCCTAAGTGGACTTAAGCAGGAACTTTATTTAAGTAATTTAAGCATTAAGACAACTACAGAAAATATAAATAACTTGGGGCTAGAATTTGACTCAAAATCAATTCTCACAACCAACTTTGAAACCTTAGATGCTGAAGAAATATTCGAATTCAAAGTTGAGGAAGTTTCAGAAACAAATTTCCTTTCAAGCAATATGGCGTCAAATCAGAGCAGTGAAATTGAACAAGTTATGATGTATAAACTTTGCGATCATATTAATCGTAAATATAGCCATGACTAATCCTTTTGAATTTCTTAATCAAGGAGAGCTGAAAGCCAAGCAAATTGTTTTGTTTGGAGACGAGCCTTCCTTAATTTTTAAAATCAAAAAAAATATCAAAAGCAAGATAAGTGGTGACTTTGAGAAAATTAAGCTTGATCTTGAAAATTCAGATTTTGAAAGTGATTTTCAAGCTGCAAACCTTTCAAATAGCTTATTTAGCGAACAGAAAATTATTGAAATAGCATTTAATAAAAACAGAACGTCAAAAGAAATACTATCTAGACTAAATCTAATCAATGAGAATTCTTCTGAAAACCTGATAATTATTGAGGTTCCAAATTTAACAGAAAAAACTTTTAAGAAAGATTTTTCTCCTGTCTTATCAGAAAAATCACAAATAATTCACTGTGCAGTTAATACAAAAAATGACATCAAAAATTATCTAACAAATTGTCTACCACAAAAGTTTAATTCCTCTAAAAATATTGATTTTCTTATTGGACTTTATGAAGGAAACTTCCAAAGCCTCCAAAATGATATTGAACATACTTTATTGATTGAAGATGATCTTGATAGTTTAGAAGATTTATTTTTTGATAACTCAATTCAAAATAATTTTAAACTTTTTGAATTGATCGGCAAAGATGACTTAACTGGAGTACTAAGCCTGCTTAGATCAATGAAAAGGAATGATAAAAACTCTGTAGCTCTGGTTTTATGGATACTTGCTCGAGACTGCAGAGCTTTAATTGAACTAAAGAATGGAAATAGTAATTTAAAACCGCTTCGTATATGGGACAATCAAATTATTTATTATCAAGAAGTTGCAAAAAACCTCTCTCACCAAAGCATTAGCAAAATTGTCATGCTTTTAGACTCTATGGATAAAAGCATTAAGGGTGTAAATAATAATGATCCTTGGATTATAGCAGAGGAGATTGTTATGAAATTATCAAAAAGAAGTTAAGAAAATAAAGACACTATCCAGTTCCAAATTATTTCAAATAATCTTTCGAAAAAACCAAGCTCATCAATTGAGCTTAAATAAATTAGATCTTCCTCAGCTAAAATATTGCCTTCAGCATCAACTGCTTTGACACTTCCAACAATATCTCCTGCAATAACTGGAGCTAGAACTTGATCTGGAAGTATAAGCGAATACTCCAATTCAATGTCTTTGGGTAAAGTTAAAATTACATCATCATTTGCTCCTACAAAGACCTCATCTTCTACACCTGCAATAACTTTTATAGAGCTCAAAGGCTCGTCTTTAACTATTCGTTTTTCCTTACTGAAGTACTTAAAACCATAATTCATCAACAATGTGACATCATTAAATCGTTTATCATTCTCACTGCCAAGGACAACTGCTATCAATCGCATATCATCTCTTTTTGCAGCGCCTACAAGACAATATCCAGCATTTTTTGTATATCCAGTTTTTCCACCATCAAAAATGTCATCGCGCCAAAGGAGTCTATTACGTGATCCCTGAGTAATTCCTCCATAGGTAAAGGTTTTCTCTGAATAAATCTTATAGTGATCAGGAAAGTCCTCAATTATTGCAGAGGTAAGTATTGCAAGGTCAAGTGCTGATGTAACATTTTCAGGATCAGGAAGACCAGTTGCATTATTGAAGTTTGAATTTTTCATACCAAGTTCAACTGCGTACTCATTCATTAAATAAACAAAATTTTCTTCACTGCCTGCAATATGTTCTGCCAAAGCGACACTTGCATCATTGCCTGACTGGATAATCATTCCTTTAATGAGGTCTGATACTTTAACGTTTGTACCTTCACGTATAAACATCTTTGAACCAGGTGTCTGCCACGCTTTAACTGATACTCTTGGGTTGTCTTCAAGACTTATAAACTCATCTTTTAAATAGTCAGCGACAACATAACTTGTCATTAATTTTGTAAGACTTGCGGGCTCAACACTTTCGTTTTCATTAAAACTGACAATAATCTTTTTTGTGCTTGGTTCATAAAGAATATAGCTTCCTATTCCAAGATCTGGAGGTCTTGGAATCGCCAGTAAAGCTCCAGAAATTAGAGTTAGGGTTAAAAATTTAATTATTCTTGTTGAATTCATTCGATATTGCCAATGCTAATTGATGTATAACTAATGCGTAGTAACTACTACGGTTATATTTAGTTATTACGATAAAATTGTCAAATCCCAAATATAGTTTGCTTTCATTTCCTTCGACAACAAATAAAGGTGTTGCCTTCCCTTCAAAACTTAGACTTGTTAAGTCCATTGCTTTCATTTGCTCTGAACTAATTCGAGTTCTGAAGTTATTAATCTTATGCGGAAAGTTATATGCTTCTATTTGATCCTCATTGTAATCCTTGAACTTATCATTAATTTTGAATTGCAATATAGCTGGTTTATCTTTTTGCCAGCCATGAACTTTTAAATAATTTGCAACACTTGCAATTCCATCATTAATTGAATTTGTCATATCCACTTTGCCATCCAAATCATAATCTACCCCATAGGCTAGATAACTGGATGGAATAAATTGCCCCAATCCGAGCGCTCCAGCCCATGAACTTTTCATTTCCTTAGGATTCAAGTTATATTCCTTTGCTAAAAGCAAAAGCTGAACAAGCTCTTTTCTCCAAAATTTACTATTGGATTCAAAGGTAAGGGTTGCTATTGCATCAAGTGGATTTAGGGTTCCCATGTTTTTTCCGAAATTAGTTTCAGCCCCAATTATTGAAGCAATATAAAATTTAGATACTCCAAAATCATCTTCAATCTTTCTAAAAAGCTCAGAATGGGTATCTAGGAATTCTGCCCCGTCACGAATCCTTGATTGTTTTAAAAAAATATTCCTATACCTGTTCCATGAAAATTTAACCTCGGGTTGATTATCTCTGCTCCTTATTACTCTCTGAATTATTTCAGCCCTAGAAAGATAGCTTTCAACTTCTTGTTTTGTAAGTGAGGTGCTCTTTACTGTCTCAGAAATAAATGTCTGGACATCTTTTCTCTCTAAAAAATCAGCCATAGAGAATTGTGATATCAGAAGCAGAAGAAAAAATCTCATGACCGTAGAAAGCCTCTGGAAGAAAAAATAAACCCTAACATTATAGAAAAGCATAGCAAAGATGAGCCGCCCTTTGTAAAAAATGGTAATGGCAAACCCACAACTGGGATCATGCCACTAACCATTAGTATATTTATGAGAAAACTAAATCCAATTACAAATATAAAATAAGCTCCTAAGTAATATGTTGACAGATCTTCAGATAGGCTTTGTTCCTGAAGTAAAACTATAATGCTTAAAATAATAAATATCGCAATTAATATAAATATCAATAAAACACCTACAAACCCAAACTGCTCAGCATAAATTGAAAATATAAAATCCGTATCTGCTTCTGGAAGAAAATTAAACTGATTCTGTTTGCTTTTAAGGAATCCCTCTCCAAATAATTCGCCAGAACCAATACTTATTTCTGATTGAAGAATGTTCCATCTCTCTGAAATATTTCCCTCTGATGAGAACCAGCTTTGTATCCTTCCTTTTTGGTAATCAGTAAATCCAAAACTATATATTACCGGTGATAGGACCACCCCGGAACCAATAAGTGCGAGAAAATACTTTCTATCCATGCCGCATATAAATAGAAGCATTATTCCAAAAATTATGTAAATCAAACCAGTGCCTAGGTCGGGTTGAATGATAATTGGTACTGAGGTAATAAAAAGGATTGCAAGAAGAAATATAGATCTTTGAAAGTTAAATTTAAAATTAAAATACCTGAGGTACTGTATTGCAAAAAGCGCAAATGAAATTTTCATAAATTCTGAGGGCTGTAAACTTAGAAATCCAAAATCTAGCCACCTTTTTGATCCATTAATTTCTTTTCCAAATAACTCCACACTCAATATAAGCAATATATTTAATACAAGGACTACCCATCCAAAGGAAAGAATGCGATTTAAATTTACAGTGTAGAAAACTCCAGTAACAATCAATATTGAGAAAATTGAGATAAGAAGGAACCTTAGGAAATAACTAATATCTATCGAAGTTACAGAAAAAATAGTAAGACTTCCAAGAATAAGTATCGCTGTTAAAGAGCAGAAAATGAAGAAGCTTCTTATGTCCCAACTCATTTCAATAACACCTCTAAGACTTCTCTAGCAACTGGACCTGCAACGCTTCCTCCACCCTCTCCATTTTCAATTACAACACTTATTGCAAATCTGGGTTCATCATATGGCGCATATCCAATAAAAACTGCATGATCTCTTAACAATGGATTCTCTCTTATTGACTCGTACTCCTCTCTTGATTTGATGTCGACAACTTGACTGGTGCCACTCTTCCCTGCCATTTTCAATTCACCTGCATTTACCCTATATGCAGTCCCGCTTGGAGAGTAAATAACATCAACTAAAGATTTATTGATTCTTTCCCAGTCTGAAGATTCTAGGTTTTGGCTTAAAGTGAAATTCTCTTGACTTGATGAATCAGATAAAAATGGGGTTTTATATTCACCTTTTTTAGCTACCATTGCTGAGATTAGAGATAAATGCAAAGGTGTAATTTGTAAATAACCTTGGCCAATTCCAAGATTAATAAGATCACCTTTAAATAGGTTTCTTCCAAAATTCTTTTGCTTCCATGCATCATTAATTAACGGACTAAACTGGTGTGGATAACAGTCAGTGCATAGCTTTGTGCCAAATGAGGCGGAGGAGAAAAAACTCTCCAAACTTTGCTTTTCAAATCTCGTAGCAAGATTCATAAAAAATGGGTTAGAGCTTTCAACCAATGCCTTATCTAAATCTGTTATACCATGCCCACCCTCTTTCCAAGCATTGAATACTCTTTGTTCATCAATCCGAAAAAAACCATCATCGAAGATTGTCTCTTCCCAATTTGTGAATTTTTGATCCAATGAGTAAATAGACAATAATGGTTTAATTGTGGAGCCTGGGGGATATAAGCCCATGAAAGCTCGATTAAATAGTGGTCTTGACTGATCTTTTAAAAGTTCAGCATAGCGACTCGAAGAAATTCCGCTCAAGTCGTTAGCACTTATTGATGGGGCGCTGACTGCTACTGGGATACTGAAATCATTCAAGTCAATAACTACAATGGCACCCTGACGGCCATCAAGAATGTCATATGCAAATTTCTGAGCCTCATAGTTAATCGAAACATATAAATCATCTCCTTCTATAAATTCATCTTCTTTTGTTAAAATCTTTTTTGTTCCTCTAGCATTCCGTTGAAAATATCTTTTTCCGTGGGTTCCAGTAAGTTCTTTCTCATATACCCTCTCTAAACCTGATTTTCCAACTTTTTGCCACAGCTTTGGATCATATTCATCTATCCTTTCACTAAAGTACCTTTTGTCAGAGTCGTTGATATAGCCCAAGTGACCTAATACATGAAATATTGAAGGGTGAGGATCATAGACTCTCCTGTAGGTTTCCAGAATTGAGAAACCATTCAATTCACTGTTTCTTACAAGGAACTTGGAAAGATCTTCTTGAGAAAGCTTATCAAGAACAACCTCCTGGTTGCCAGATGAGATTGATTTTTTTACTGTCTGTTCTATTTCATCAAGTTCTAATTGGTCGTAAAAAATACTTGCAAGTAATTTTATTGATTCTAAAGATGGTTTTTGTTCAAGATTTATAACAACAGAGAAAATTTTTTCATCTTCAACTAAAACTTTATTATCAGAAGAGATAATACGTCCTCTTTTTGGATAAATATATTCAAAGGTATTGATATTCTTCTCACGTTGGTCCTTTAAAACTCTGCCATCTATGATTTGTAGTGAAAAAAAGCGAGCAGATAGCACTATCAAGCAGATTATAAAAATTATTAAAAGAAAACGAATTCTTTTTGATAGGATTGATAAACTTTTACTCTTCAATTTGTTGATAGGGGTGATTATTGATCACACAACTAGCTCTATATAACTGCTCCAATACCATTATTCTAAAAACCTCATGTGAAAATTCCATATCTGACAGCGAAATAATCTCGTTGCTCTCATTTTTTAAACTTTCAGATAATCCAAACGCACCTCCAATAATTAATGAGGCTTCCATATTTAATTTGATAAGAAATTGAGAAAATTCATTTGTAGAAAATTTTCTTCCTCTTCTATCAAAACAAAAAAAAGGTTTAGAAAAATCAATTTTGGCCCTTAAAAGTTTTGCTTCATGCTCAATTTGCTCTAATTTAGATTTAAATTTTTTCTTAACCGGTATTCTTATTAAAGAAACCTTTATTGGCGATTTTAATCTGCTTAGCAACTTGTTTTCATGGTCAGAATTTGACTTATTATTTGATATATAAAATAAATTAATATTCAAGTTTGCTCTCTATCCCATAAGGACTCTAAGTCATAATGTTCCCTTGATTCTTCCGTCATGATGTTTACTAAAATATCTCCAATATCGATTAGAATCCATTCTTTAGCTTCCTGACCTTCAGTACCTAAGATTTTTATCTTATTGTCTTTTAAAGTATCAATAATTTTTTCAGAGATGGACTTTAGATGTCTGCTTGAAGTACCGGTAGCAATTATGAGATTAGATGCAAATGACGAATATTTATCAATATCAATTTCACTTACATCCTGTGCCTTCATATCATCAAGCGCTTCAAGACAAATTTTTTTTATCTTTTTTACTTCACTCGGTATTTTTGGCATTAAGGATATTATATTTATTTATCTAGCACTTTGAGAACTTATCAGAGATATTAACTCATCCTGTATTCCCATAAATTTCTTATTACTGCACATCAAGATAACTCTATGGTCTGATTCTCTCTTGTCCAAGACATCGGAAAGGTTGCTCTTGCTGAGTGCTACAGAGTTAGTGAATAAATTTGTTTGTTGAATTGATGCATTTATCAAGAAGGTATTTCTTTTAGAAAAGATTTTTTTCAATTTTTGATCATGAAGACCACTTTTCATTGTGTTTGAACCAAACTCAATAATGAGTACAACATCATTAAAATCCTTTTCAGCTTTCAAAACAACTTGTTCTATAGCTGTTGGGTGATGGCCAAAATCATCAATAATCGTGTAGTGCTTATTCACAAAAACTTTTTCAAACCTTCTCCTAACACCTTGAAAGTTTTGAAACAAATCATCACTTAACTTTTTGTCACTCACTGCTTCTAAAACTGATTCTGCTAAAATTTTATTTGTCTCAGTGAAATCTTTATTTCTAATGTCTAAAAATTTAGTTGAGCAATTGAAGTTAGACGACAAAAGATGCTGATAGAATTTATCTCTAATTCCATCTTTATTGATTATAGCTTTAGATTTTGAATCCATTTTTTGAAGAAGCTCCAAGAATTTATCCTCGATATTTTCTATGTCATCAAAAATATCTGCATGATCAAACTCTAGATTATTAATCAATAAATATTTTGGATTATAGTGGAAAAATTTTGGGTTCTTATCAAAGTAACATGTATCGTATTCATCTGCTTCAATTACAAAAAAGTCCTCTGATCCTAAGCTATAGGAACTCATCTTGCCTTCAGGAACACCAGCAATCAGATAGCCTGGTTCGATTCCAAGCTCCTTGAGTCCATGAACAACCATTGAAGTTACAGTAGTTTTACCATGAGTTCCTGATATAGCTATGACTTCTCGATTGATTAGAATATTTTCATACAGCCAAGCTGGACCTGATTGTATTTTTTTTTGGGATTCAAGAATAAACTCTAATAATTCATTTCCACGTGAAATAACATTTCCAATTATATATACATCTGCTTCTCTAAAGTTTTCCTTTGTAAAACCTTCTAAACAATCAATATTTGCATTTTTAAGCTGATCAGACATTGGAGGGTATATTTTAGAATCTACACCCATAACATCATGTCCTAGTTCTTTAGCCATCAAGGCTAAATTTCCCATTAACGTGCCTGAGATTCCAAGAAAAAATACTTTCATGCTTTTAGTAATGCTAAATGGAGTATAAGATAACTCAGATGAAAAATGCATTTTATGCTCAATCAGGCGGAGTAACGTCAGTCATCAATATGTCAGCGTATGGGGTGATTTCTGAATTAAGCCGCTTAGATAAATCAATAAATGTATATGCTGGACAAAACGGAATTGTTGGGCTTTTGGAAAATAATCTTTACGATTTATCAAAAACAAAAAAAGACTTAAGTCTGTTGAAAGACTCTCCTGCAGGGATGTTTGGATCATGCAGGTATAAACTCCCCGAATTAACAGAAAAAGAATTTTATGAAGATCTATTCAAAAGATTAGATCAAAAATCAATACGCTATTTCTTTTATAACGGAGGAAATGATTCAGCTGATACTTGTCTCAAGGTTGCTGAAGCTGCAAAAGATCAAGGGTATGAATTAAGCGCGATTGCTGTTCCTAAAACCATTGATAACGATCTTGCCGTTACGGACAATTGTCCCGGATTTGGTTCAGTTGCTAAATATATTGCTACCTCATCTAAAGAGGCTTCTCTGGATATTAGATCCATGTGTAAGACTTCAACTAAAGTCTTCATTTTAGAAGTCATGGGTCGACATGCTGGATGGATTGCGGCCTCTGCGGAACTTGCAAATAGTTCTGAAGATACTTTTGTTCATAAAATTTTACTGCCCGAAGTCCAATTAGATAAAGATGCCTTTTTGGATGGCATTCAAAATGACGTTAAAAATTATGGGTACTCAGTAGTTGTAGCTTCAGAGGGCTTAAAAAACAATGATGGCAACCTATATGCCGCAAGTGACTCAAAGGATTCTTTTGGTCATACTCAATTGGGAGGGTTAGCTCCTAAATTAGCTCAATTAATTAATAATGAATTAAAGCTTAAATATCATTGGTCTGTTTCAGATTATCTTCAAAGAAGTGCAAGGCACTTAGCATCAAAAACCGATCTCGAACAAGCGTTTGCGGTTGGAGTACACGCAGTAAAGTTAGCTCTCTCAGGCGAAACTGGTGTTATGCCAATTATTAAAAGAGTTTCCAATAATCCCTATAAGTGGGAGATAGGCACAGGTGATCTAAAAGATATAGCTAACTTAGAGAAAACATTACCTAAGGAATACATCTCTGAGTGTGGCTTTAGAATTACATCAGAAGGCAAGCAATATTTAAGTCCCCTCATTCAGGGAGAAAACTATCCAGAATTTCTAAATGGAGTTCCCAAGTACGAGCAGCTCGATTTATTTTTATCAGATTGAGTTAAGTTCCGTTATTTTTGATCGCAACGAAAAAATTATATCTTCTATCTCCTCTTCACTAAGAAAATATCCTAATTTATATTTTTTATTGTTGGCAACAAGATAGATCGTTTGTTTGGGGTTTTTTTCAACAACAAATTTTGCATGAAACCTATCAACCTTTATATTTCTATTTACCAAGCCTTTTTCTGAAAAATATACATAAAGTTTGTCTAATTTTATTGTTTGCTTCTGATTAATCCATCTTCTGTTGTAATAAATAGCCAAAAGCAGCACCGCAACCTCAAGGCCTGCAAAAGGAAGTATCATTGTGGCCCCAACAAAGAAGAAACCTATACCAAAACTCAAACATAAAAAACTTAGTAATCCAAAAAATACCATGTTTTGTAACAGTGAAGACGAATTATTGGGTGCAAGCTCTACAAGTAGCTCTTTTTTATTATCTTTTATTTTAAACATCAAAGTGCATTAATGGCCCATTACCAGAGCCAAGGTTTGGGGCATTTTTTATGCCCCTCTGAACATAAGATATAGAATCAGTTATGGCTTTTTCCAGAGCAATCCCCTTTGCGACACTTGATGCAATTGCTGTTGAAAGTGTACAACCTGTTCCATGTGTATTATTTGAATCAATTCTCTGAGATTTAAATTGTCTAGATTTTCCTGTTTCATCGACGAGAATATCTACCAAATTGTTTCCTTCATATAGATGTCCACCTTTGACTAAAACATTTTTTGCTCCCAGATTTTTTATCTCTTTGGCAGCATATTCTTGATCTTCAATTGAGGATATTTTTTTCCCACTCAATATTTCTGCTTCAAAAGAATTGGGTGTCACCAGATAGCTATTTGGGACAAGTTTTTCCTTAATTCCTTTAATACAGCCCTCATCAACCAGCTTATCTCCCGAGGTTGCCACCATAACTGGATCTAGTATTATTTTGTTGGGTAGAATTTCCTGTGCAACGCAATCTACAACTTCTTTTGTGCCGAGCATTCCAATTTTTATTAAATCAGGTGCAAGATCAACAATAACTGATCTTAGTTGTTTTTGAATCTCTATTTCTGGTATTGGAAATATACTTTGAACCCCTAAAGTATTCTGTGCAGTTACAGCGGTAACTGCTGTAGTTGCAAAGACTTTAAAGTAAGAGGCTGCTTTAATATCTGCTTGTATACCGGCTCCTCCCCCAGAATCTGAACCAGCAATTATCAGAATTGTAGGGATCTTTTTTTGTTTCATTGCAACTTATCTATTATTTTCTTGATATTACTTTATGTTTGTTTAAATGGCACTTATATTGCAGAATACTGTCTAACTTATGATGAAAAAACTAGTTTTTGTAATTTTGATTTTAACCTCTTCATTAGTTAGGTCAGATGATCTTATATCAATATATGAAGAAGCATTAATTAAAGATCCAAACTTTAACCTTAATAAGGCTGATCTAAAGTTGAATAAAGAGTTTCTAAATCAAGCACGATCTGCATTAGGACCAAGATTAAACCTTAGTGGCAATACAAACTGGAATGAGTACTATCAGGAAAGGGAACTGCAAAATGATTACAATACCTTTTCTTATAACTTAAATTTCACTCAGCCAATTTTTAGATTAGATTCTTGGTTTCAGTCAAGAAGAGCAAAAAACAATTTTGATGCAGCAGAAGCCAGGTTTGCCTACCAGCAACAAGACTTAATTATTCGAGTAACAAGAGCTTATTTCAAAGTTCTTTCTGCTCGATCATCTCTTAAAACTGCACAGGCAACTGAGAAGGCCTTTGAAAATAGATACCAACAAATACTTGAAAGATTTAATTTAGGTTCTGCTTCCAGAATTGAGCTAGCCGAAGCAAAAGCTGCTTTTAACGGAGCCACTTCAGAAAGAGTGCTTGCTGAGGGAAATCTTGATATTAGCTTTGAGGAAATTAATTCTATTGTTGGCAGAAAGGTTACGCTTATAGCACCTCTTTCAGAAACAATTAATTTATCAATGCCTTCGGGAAATCTTGAAAACATTGTTGAAGCCGGCATTCAAAATAATTTCC
The DNA here is from genome assembly GCA_902610995.1 of uncultured SAR86 cluster bacterium. Lineage (GTDB taxonomy): Bacteria > Pseudomonadota > Gammaproteobacteria > Magnimaribacterales > TMED112 > TMED112. Next base: position 20,141 of record CACLXU010000005.1, on the reverse strand, counting down.
TAATTAAAGAGGCTAAAAGTAGATTGCAAGCTTCACAATCTAACACCAAATCAAAGGTTGCGAATTTACTTCCAAAAGTTGATGCGAGCGCAAATGCAAATAGAAGAACATCAAAACAATATACCTTTGATGGTCTTGATTCAGATCTGGATTTACCATTCTTTATTCCACAGGAAACAGAGAATAGAAATTTTTCACTTCAGTTTTCCTTACCGCTATTTACTTCAGGGCTCAATAGCTCACAAAGGAGGCAGGCTCTTATTGAAGAGGTAAAATCTGAGGAGCAACTTGTGCTGATTCAAAGAAATGTAACCCAAGAAATTAGATCTCTTCACTCAGCAATAAGAACAGCAAGGTTAAATGTTGAATCATTAGAGGCTAGCCTAGAAAGCACAAAGGACGCTCTTGATGCAACAAGACTAGGCTATGAATTAAGTAGTAGGAACTTAATTGATCTTCTACAGGCAGAAAGATCATTTGCAGACGTTCAAAATAGACTATCTCAAGCTCGCTATTCTTATCTGATTACATACTTACAATTTAAACAAGCTACTGGTGCACTAGATCCAACTGATCTTATTGCCGTAAACAATAACCTTGAATAGTGCCAGAGCTACCAGAAGTTGAAACAACCAAACGGGGCATCAAGCCATTTTTAGAAGAAAAGAGTTTTGTAAATTGCATTACTAATAATGCATCTCTACGAATTCCTTTCGATTCAAACTCATTTTTACTGATAAAAGATAAGCGAATAAAAAATATATCAAGGATTGCAAAATATATTTCCATAGAATTTTCAAATAATTCTAGACTAATAATTCATTTGGGCATGACAGGCACTTTAAGAGTCTCAGACAAAGTCATGGGCCTCAAACATGATCACATAATTCTTGGAATCAATGATGGAAAGTTCCTTATATATAATGACCCGAGAAGATTTGGTTTAATCAAAATTCTGAATAAAGATGAGGAATTTTACCTTATTGATAACAATGGCCCTGATCCATTTGAAAAGCATGTTGATGCAGAATTTCTTTTTCAAAAAATAAAAAACAGAAAAACTAATGTCAAAGCGATCTTATTAAATAATAAAATTATCTCTGGAATTGGGAACATCTATGCATCTGAAATATTATTCGACTCTAAGATATCTCCAAAAAAGCTGGCAAATAGACTAACTGTAAATCAATGCCAAAGAATTATTAAATCTTCAAAAAAAGTTCTTAACAAGGCAATAAAAGCAGGCGGTACGACACTAAAAGACTATTTTAATGCTGAATCGAGGCCTGGATATTTTAAAAATAAACTTTTTGTTTATGGAAGGGATGGAGAAAGCTGCAAATTGTGCAAGTCAAAAATCAAACACATTGTTCAAAATAATAGAAGCACCTATTTTTGCACTACTTGTCAAAGGAGTTAATCTTCTTTTTCAAAGCTGATTCTACTGCAACATGGACAAACTTTGATAATTTCCCTTTGTATAGAGCAATTTCTTTAACCATTGAAGATGATACAAAAGTTAACTTATCATGTGCAGCAAAAAATACACTCTCAATTTCCTTATTTTGGGATCGATTTATGCTGGCAATTTGAAACTCATACTCAAAATCTGACATAGCTCTGAGACCCCTAATTATAGCTGATGCGTTTATCTCATTTGCAAGAGTAACTGTGAGTTTTGCATCAAGTGAAATGCATTTTACATTTTCATTATCTTTATAAATCTCATCAACTAATTGTTTCCTTTCATCTTGAGAGAATAACGTTTTCTTGGCAGTATTTTTAACAACCGCAACTATCACTTCATCAAATATTTTCAAAGCTCTTTCAACTATATCCATGTGGCCATTGGTAATTGGGTCAAAAGAACCTGGATATAAACCAATTTTTTTCATAATTTCATCCTATCATCTATTTAAAGAAGGTTTGATACATTTATGTGACATTTTAAATTTCTGATATTGAAAAACTACAGTGTGCATCTACAATTAACCTATATAACTAAAGGGCTAAATATGAGCGAAGAAAATAAATGTCCTGTGATTCATGGGGCTAACACTAAGACTGCTGGCAGTCATTCCAACGTAAACTGGTGGCCAAACCAGTTAAACCTAAATATTCTGCATCAACACGATAAGAAATCGGATCCGATGGATGAAAATTTTGATTATAAAGAAGAATTTAAGAAAATTGATTACAAAGCACTTAAACAAGATTTGTATGATTTAATGACAGATTCTCAGGACTGGTGGCCTGCTGATTATGGACACTATGGGCCATTTTTTGTAAGACTCACTTGGCATGCTGCAGGCACCTATAGAATTGGTGATGGCAGAGGTGGAGCCGGTACAGGCGCACAAAGATTTTCACCTTTAAACTCATGGCCTGATAATGGAAATTTAGATAAAGCTAGAAGGTTACTTTGGCCAATTAAGCAAAAATATGGAAAACAGTTAAGCTGGGCTGATTTGTTGGTGTTGGCTGGCAATGCTGCAATTGAATCAATGGGAGGCAAAACGTTCGGCTTCGGCGGAGGCAGACCTGACATTTGGGAACCTGAAGAAGACATATACTGGGGTCCAGAGGAAGAAATGCTTGGAAACAATAGGTATGTCGGGGAGAGAGTTCTTAATAACCCACTAGCTGCCGTCCAGATGGGTTTAATTTATGTTAATCCTCAAGGGCCAGATGCAAATCCAGATCCAAAGCTTAGTGCACACGATATCCGAGAAACCTTTGGAAGAATGGCAATGAATGATTATGAAACTGTGGCTTTAATTGCTGGCGGACATACATTTGGTAAATGTCATGGTGCGGGAGATGATAATCTTGTGGGTGTTGGACCAGAGGATGCACCGATTGAACAACAACAGTTTGGCTGGAAGAGTGGACATGGAAAGGGTATGGGTAGAGATACAATTACCAGTGGCCTTGAAGGTCCATGGACTAAGGATCCTGCGAAATGGGACAATGGTTACTTTGAAAATCTTTTCAAATATGAATATGAACTTGTAAAAAGCCCTGCAGGAGCTTTTCAGTGGCATCCAATTGATCTGGAGGAAGAAAACTATGCACCAGATGTTGAGGATCCAAATATGAAAGTAACGACAATTATGTTGACTTCTGATTTGGCGCTAAAAGAAGATCCGGAGTATAGAAAAATATCAATGCACTTCAAGGATAATCCTGATGAATTTGCAGATGCATTTGCAAGGGCATGGTTTAAGTTGTTGCATAGAGATATGGGGCCAAAATCAAGATATCTTGGACCTGAAGTTCCTGAAGAAGAACTAATCTGGCAAGATCCAGTGCCTAAGGGAAATTCTGATTACGATGTGAATTCATTGAAAGCTAAAATTGCAGCATCTGACTTAAGCATTCAAGAAATGATTGAGACAGCTTGGGCAAGTGCTTCTACTTTTAGAGGGTCAGATCTAAGGGGTGGAGCAAATGGTTCCAGAATTAGATTAGCACCTCAAAAAGATTGGGATGTTAATAAGCCTGAGCAGCTGACAAAAGTTATAGCTACTTTGCAGCCTTTAGCGGATGAGGCAGGTGCTTCACTTGCGGATACAATCGTATTGGCAGGAAATGTCGGCATTGAAAAAGCTGCAGGTGTTGAAGTACCGTTCATGCCAGGAAGAGGTGATGCTTCAGAGGAACAAACTGACTCAGAATCATTTAAAGTCCTAGAGCCGCTTGCGGATGGTTTTAGAAATTATCAAAAAACAGAATTTTCTGTCAGTCCGGAAGAAATGCTTGTAGATAAGGCACAATTATTAGGGCTTTCGGCTCCAGAAATGACTGTCCTAGTCGGTGGAATGAGATCGATGGGAATCAGTCAGAGTGGACTGGGATTATTTTCTGATAATTCTAACAAACTTGATAATAGCTTCTTTAAAACATTACTAGATATGAGTGTTGAGTGGAAGCCATCGGGCAAAAACTCATATGAGGGTTTCGATAGAGTATCAGGGGAAAAAGTTAGATCTGCCTCAAGAGTGGATTTAGTTTTTGGTTCAAATTCTCAGCTTCGATCATTAGCAGAAGTTTACGCTATGGACGATGCCAATGATAAATTTGTACAAGACTTTATTTCAGCATGGAACAAAGTCATGAACGCTGATCGATTCGAATAATTTTAGAATATTGCAAGAGGGTTTGTTAATTTAGCGACCCTTTTGCCATTTCCATCGATACTTATTGTTACAGGGAGCCATTCCCCAACTTTTCTACATATAACTGTAAAGCAGCCTTCGATCTCAAGATCTCCATTCGCAAGTAATCTTATTTTTGACTTGTATGATTTGCCCTCATCAGGGTTGTATATCCTCCCTGTATGAGTTCCACTCGAATCTGGTTGCCTAGAAAAATCAAATAAAATATTTGAACCCAAAAGAGTTCGTGATTTTAATTCTTTATCTTTGTTATTTTCATCTAGAATTGTTTTGGGATCTTTATCATCCGAAACAAAGATATGTTCAATAACACCACAAAGCTTGTCTTCACATTCTTTAATTTCAACGATTAAACCAAAACCATGCCAATAGCCTATTAAGTTATTCTGCCCATCTGTGATGCCTTTCAAGGTAAATAAAATTGAAAAGAGAGCCAACAATAATCTCATTACATAATCTTAAGATAATAATTATTGTAAACCAATTAAAATGGTGGGCCCGGGAGGACTCGAACCTCCGACCAATGGATTATGAGTCCACTGCTCTAACCAACTGAGCTACAGGCCCAAGAAGAGCTAGTCTAAACTATTAACAGTATTTTTGAACACTTGTATGAAAAAAAAGATTTTTTGTTTATAATTTTTGGCATGAGGATTCTATCTATATTATTTTTATTACTATCGTTTTCAGCTTTTCCAGCAACAGACGAAGGTAGCATAACTGTAAGTGGGGAAACAATCGAAGTAGCAGTCGAAAGAATTTATTCCCCTGGTGCAGATTATCCGAGGTCAGCTCTTAGAAAAGGAACTGAGGGTTTTGTAGTAGTCGAGTTTGATGTGTCGCCTGATGGAGAAGTAGTAGATCCATATATTGTTGAGACAGATCAGCCTGGTTCTTTTGAAAGAAGTGTCATGAGAACTATAAGAAGATGGGCGTATGAACCTTATGTACATAATGGTGTGCCTGTTACAGTTAATGACGTTAAAGCAAGATTTACATTTAAGTTAACCAACTAACTAATTCAAAATGCTTGTAAGAACCCAAATCCTTATATTTGGTCTTATAGGCAATATCATCATTGCTGGCATTCTCCTTTACATGAATGTTCAGAATCAAAATATTCAGGAAAAGTCTTCCAATAGTCAATATACAAGCATTGTAGAATCAGCTTGGGTTCAGTCGATAGACAATAGTTTTGCCAATATGAACTCATGGGGCCCAAATGGTGAAAAAGGCGAGCAGTACTGGAACCCTTATGTTGAAATTGGCTTATTTACTGAAATCGGAATTGAGGGTTTTGATTATGCAAATGCCCTGATAGAAACATTCGATCAGGAGCTAAAAGGCGATTTATTTATTTTGGTAGATGAGATGTTCCTTGATGAAATCGATGAGGGGAATATTAGTTTTATAAAATTTTTCAGCGAAAATAATGAGGAACTTTCTTGTCTTTATGCATACGATTGGGCGGACGTTGGCAACTCTATTGATGTATGTTCAGAATCCAATCAACTCAATTTTTTACGAGATACATCAATTGATAATTTCTTAGCAAAAATACGAACACGTATGAGTGTAACCAATGAGGTAATTTATGCCCAAGAACCTTCAGGAAACATAAATTTACATCAGATAGTTGCCTTTCCAGTGTATCTAAAAAACGAGTTTGGATTTAACACCGATAAACTTCTTGGATCGGTCATCATTGGAAGAGATTTGAGACAGTCAATGACAATCTTTGAAAGTGATTTAGGTGTAAGGACGGGTATTGTTAGCCAAGATACAATAATTGATGCTGTTTTCTCAGATGAACTCTCACGGGACGATTCATTAGGAATTAATCAAATGAGCTTTAACTATATCAAAGGTGATATTTTAAAGAATGGACTTGAGAATATGAATTCTAAGAACTTTGAGGCACTTGGACTTTCGCTAACCTCAGTGCCTGTTGCCTCAACAGTTAACCCTGATTTTGCATTATTTTTTGTAATTAAAAATGTAGCTAATGACCTTAAGGAGTTAAGAGACTCAACCTTAAATTCGATCATCTTCACATTTGGTGTAATCCTGTTAATTGTACTTGCAATTTGGTGGGTGCAAGATGGAGCATTTAGCAGAATTGCTCAAGCAATTGAAGTTCTTGAAGCCCTTACCAAAGGGGATACAAAAAAACAATTACCAGTTAATAAAGGCTTCTTAGCATCTGAGACCAACGAGGTGGGGCAACTTTCTAATGCTTTAGGCAGATATAGAAATCATTTGCTTGAGATGGATTCAGTCCGAAAAGACAGAGCTGAAAGAAGAAAACAAAGAGATGAAGTAATTATTAAAAAGATGAGTGTTCTTTCAGACAAACTTGAAGGTGACGCAAAAACACTCATTCAAAAAGACGTACAAAATATGAGGAAACTTGTAAATGAAACCTCGGATGAAAAAGCAGAAGAGGCTTCAGTTGAAATGATGGAGTTGGCATTCTCCAGAATGTCTGACGAGGTAAATGCTTTAATTGATTTAAAGACAAAGGAAATGGCTACCGCTAGAGATGAAGCCAGAGAAGCAAGTAGTGCCAAATCACGTTTCTTTGCAAACATGTCCCATGAATTAAGAACTCCATTAAATGCAATTATTGGTTACAGTGAAATGTTGCTTGAAGACTGTGAAGATCTAGGAAATGATGAAATGGTTCCTGATCTGAAGAGAATTACAAATTCAAGCAAACACCTTTTATCCCTAATTAATAATGTTCTTGATTTATCTAAAATTGAAGCAGGCAAAATGGACATGTATTTCACACCTTTCAACATAGATACCATGATAGAAACAATAAAAGATGTTTCTGGACCTCTGGCCTCAAAAAATAATAACGAGTTTATTATAAAAAATAACGTTAAAGGTGAGATGACCAGTGATGAGACTAAACTTCGACAGTGTATTGTAAATTTCCTAAGTAATGCCTTTAAATTTACAGAAAATGGCCAAGTTGCACTGGTAATTGGATCAAAAACTATTGATAAAAAAGAATATGTAAATTTTGATATTAAAGATACCGGCATAGGAATGACTGAAGACCAGCTAGGCAAACTATTTGATACTTATACTCAAGCTGAGAGATCAACCAGTGCTAAGTATGGTGGCACAGGTCTAGGACTATCAATTTCAAAGCATTTCGCAGAAATGATGGGTGGTGGAGTGGAAGTTTCAAGTAAAGTTGGCGAAGGTAGCACATTCAGCATATTTGTGCCTAGAGTTTCACTCGACGAAGAACAAATTGAGGAAGAGGATTTCGAGAATCCAGAAATTCAAAAAGGCGATGAATACATACTTCTAGTTGATGATGATAAAGCAACTCATGATGTAGTAAAAAGAGCAATCAAAAAAGAGGGGCATACAGTATTTAGCTGCTTTGATGGTGATGAGGGAATTGAGCAAGCTAGAAAAGTTGAGCCTAAACTGATCCTCTTGGATGTTTTAATGCCTGGAAGAGATGGATGGTCAGTTCTAAAGGAACTTAAAAAAGATAAAAAATTAAAAAATATTCCTGTTGTTATTACGTCTGTCTTGAATGAAGAAAGCTTGGCATCTTCTCTAGGTGCAGATGATTACATGAAGAAACCAATTGATAGAACATTCTTTTTAAATATTGTTAAAAGATATATCACAGAAAAAGATCAAAAAGTTCTAATAGTTGATGATGATGAGAATACTAGAGATCTCTTAAATAAAATTTTAAATAATGAAGGGTATTTATCAATCGATGCCAAAAATGGCGAAGATGCTCTTGAGAGAGTAAAAGAAAAGCCAGATCTAATTGTTCTTGATTTAGATATGCCTAAAATGGATGGTTTCGAATTTATCGAACGAACACAAGAAGATGGAATTAAAATACCAATCGTTGTTTTCTCTGGGAAAGATATAACTGCTGTTGAAGAAAAAATGTTGAGCAAGTTTACAGAGGGAATTGTTAAAAAGGAATCTAAAGTTCAGACACTTGTGAATGAAGTGAATCAGATACTCAAAGGAAATGAATCAAAGTCTAAATAAACTGCCCGATCTTTTCCAATAATCTTTTTATATCCACAGGTTTTGTATCGAAATCATCAGCACCAGCAGCCAGAGCTTTTTGCCTATCAGTTTCTAATGCATGGGCAGTCAAGGCAATAATTGGAATATCCTTTAAATCTATATCCTCTTTTGCCTGCGTTGTCGCTTGCCATCCATCAAGAACTGGCAAACCCATATCCATTAATACTAAATCTGGTTTTCTTTCACGCATTTTGTCAAGGCCTTCTTGACCATCTAATGCAAATTCAATTTCAAACCCTCTTCTTTCAAGCCTTCTCCCAAGCATATCTCTGTTCATCTCATTGTCTTCAACTATCAGTATGTAAGCCATCTTATTCCTCTTTCAGATAAAATTTATTTCTGCCATTCTTCTTGGCAAGATAAAGTCTTTCGTCTGCTTTATTCACTAAATCTGAGACACTACTGCTCTCATTACTGAAGCAAACACCGCCACTTAATGTGACACTTATTTTTTGATTATCAAATAAAGTTTCCTCTTTCTCAACACTTGTTCTTATTTTTTCACATATTTGTTGTAAATGATTCTCTGAATCATTAAAAATTACAGCTAAGAACTCCTCCCCACCAATTCGTCCAAAAATATTTGGTGATTTAATGATAGATGTTGCTAAATTACAGACCTTTTTAATTATTTCGTCCCCAGCTGCATGGCCATAAGTATCATTCACGTTCTTAAAGTGATCAATATCGAAAATGGCTGTAGCAAAATGCTCTTTAGAGTTTTTTTCTATGTCATCAAAACTTTTCTCTAGCTGTTCAAAGACATATCTCCTGTTAGGAACCCCTGTCATTTCATCAGTTATTGCTTGTCTGTGAAGTTCTGAAAGCAGCTGCTCCTCCCGCTCTCTTAATGACTTTCTTTCTAATGTTGATGCCACCTTTTGGGTTAAGATTGTTGAATTAACTGGTTTAGGCAGATAATCAGAGGCGCCTAATTGTATACATTTAGATATACTCTCCACATCATCAAAAGATGAGACCATTATAACTGGGAGCTTGTCTGCGGAATACTCTTCTCGAATTTTAATTAGCACCTCCAGCCCATTGACTTCAGGCATTAAGACATCCAATAAAACCAGATCAAATTTTTCTTTGGCAATTTTCTCTAGCGCATCTTTACCGGACATGCTTACTTCTACAAGGAAGGTATTATTTTCAAGTCTTCTCTTTAGTACATCGCAATTTGTTTTTATATCATCAACTACTAAAATTCTTGATTGTTTAATTTCATCGATAATTTCTAATTTATAGTCAATTTTTCCAAGTGAACTAAAGAGGTTTTCTGCACTTTCGTTTTCTGCCAAACTTTCTGAAGTCTTGTCGGTTCCATCTTTTAAGAAATCAACAAATCTTGCAATAGCACCTTCAACTTCTTTCGCAAGACCTATGATGTGATTAATATCTTCAGCATGACTTTCTTCAATGTCATCTTCAAAATCCTCAAGCAAAATTTCACTGTAACCGATTATCCCATTAAGAGGTGTCCTTAGGTCGTGTCGTAATATTGAAGCTTCTTCATCATTTGAAATAGTCTTCCTCTTTGTATCTGCATACTCTAAAAAAGCATCGTTAAAATTTACTCGAAGTGTTTTAGCTGATTTTTTTATATTTTGAAATTCATCTGAAATCTCATCATCATACACATCAGAACCGTCAATTATTAGGTTTATATAGTCAGAAATTGCATCTACTGGGGTTGTAAAGTCTTGTTTTATTTGAGTTAAGACAATCTTTTCTTTCTTGCTACTCATTATTAAGTTGTTCTAGACTACACGGCTTGTGAAGAAAATAGCCTTGACCTCTCTCACAACCCAGACCAACTGCTTTTTCTATCTGCCATTCTTCTTCAAGACCCTCACAAATAAATTCCATAGCAAGCGAATCAGCCATAAGTTTTGCAATTTGGATTAAACTTTGATTGTGTTTTTCACCCATCTCAAAGGTAAAGCTTTTATCCAGTTTCAAGAGATCGATCGGTAAGTCTTTTAAATACCTTAAAGCTGAGTAACCTGCACCAAAGTCATCCAGAGCTATCGAAACCCCTAAGTTTTTTATGCTGGACAATCTTAGTGAAGCCAAAGATAAATTATTTAATTCTGCAGTTTCAGTAACTTCAATGCCAAAATCTCCTTCTTTAATGCCAACCGATTCAATAAATTCTTTGAATATTGATAAAAAGTCTTTGTGAAGTACGGTATGTGCAGAAACATTAAAATATAGTGGCACACCCTCAAGTCCAATCTTTTTTCTCTTATCAAAGAAATCTTTAACCAAGTTCATAGAAGAGGTTACAACCAAAGAAAAAAGACTTTCTCCCTCGATGTATGGAATGATTTTGTCGTTAGGTATAATTGATCCATCTTCGTTAAAAAACCTTACTAGCGCCTCTACCCCACATATTTCTCTTTTGCCTGTAAGCTTGTATTGTTTTTGATAATACATGCCAATACGATCATTCTCTAGGCAAGAAATCACAGTTCTCAGTGCAAATAGGTTTTCTTTTGAATTTGATACAAATTCAACTAAATAGTAGTTTTCATTCTCAATAGGGATTACGTGAAGAAGCACTCTCATGTAAATGCTTTGTTTTCTAAGATTAATTTTCAGGAACACATCAAATGTATCAGCAATATCTGAATCAAATTTTGCTTTGTCGAGGTCTTTCTTATCAACGAAGATAAGATCCAGTTCATCCTTATCTTCCATGGAAAAAACATATTTTGCTGCATTATTGATCCATTGAACATCACCGTCCGGCTTTGTTATAAGAAAGGGACGCTGATGCATCAAGAGTGCTGTTGAAATAAATTTCAGTTGGTCTTTATTGGTCATTTCTTAAATGTATCCTTTCTCATATCAATTTCCTCATCAACTATAGAAACAAATTCTGGATTGAATGTTGATTTGCTCTTATTCCAAATATCTAAGTTAAGTTTATTATCGATAAATAATGTCCCTAGTGCTTTTCTCATAGTTTTCCACTCTTCATCATCAAGCATACCCATCTGGTGTTGATAGAAATGATTTTCTCTTGCTCGCAGTATTGCTGTCATATGAATTCTCAAGCCTACTTCCTCATCAATTGATAATTCTTCCTTTTTAATAAGTTTTAACTTTGCCCTCATCAAAAGAGGGTCTAAACCTGCTAATGTAACTTCTTGATGGGCCTCGGCAATTGATTGTCTTGATGCTGCTTTTCCAACTTTGATCTGTGTTCTTATCTGGGCAACTAAAAACCACACACTAAAAATAACTGCAGGTCCAGTAATTATGTTAACTACCTTATTTACTAGTTCAATCCAATATTCAAAATCCATCTTATACTCCAAAAAGAGATTTAAGTATTATAAAAAATATTATCGAGAATATCGCTCCCCCAGGAAGGGTAATTAGCCATGACACTCCAATTTCTGTGACTGAACGGTAGTTAACTTTGTTGCTACTAAATATTCCAATGCCCACCACTGCTCCAACTAGAGTATGGGTTGTAGATAGAGGTATTCCAGATACGCTTCCTAATACGACAACAATGGCTGTGGCCATTTCAGCAGCAAACCCTTTGCTGGGCTTTAACTTCGTAATTCTTTCTCCAACTGTCCTTATAACTTTGTAACCCAAAGTGAGCATACCAATTACAATTCCTATAGCACCTGTTAACAAGATCCACTCTGGAATAACAGCCACGTCATCAATTTGCCCAAGGTTTTCAATTGTTGCCACAACAGCTGCCATCGGCCCAACGGCATTTGCAACATCATTCGAACCATGAGCGAATGCAATCGAAGATGCAGTAAAAATCATCAATATTGCAAATTTTCCTTCAACATTTGGATTGTCTGATTTGCTTACATAATGCGACAGCAAAAATCTTGAAACTAAATAACATAAAAATGCGATCAAAAATGATAGTAAGAAAAGACTGGCAACAAGATCATAGCCACCAAAATAAGTAGTAATAAGGTTTGGAACTTCAGTGTTTTTCAAGCCTTTATTTAGTGTAATAGCTGATATGCTAAATCCTACAAGCCCAGCATAAATTGGAATAAATTGTCTTGCAGCTGAAATAGGCTCTTTTGCTTTTAGAACAAATTTTCTTGCACTCCAATATAACAAACCCGAGAGAATTGCTGCGACGAATGGTGTCAAAATCCATGAAAATGTAACCTCTAATATGTAACCCCAGCTAACAGATGACCAACCAATGTAATAAATTGAAAAACCTGCGATAGATCCAATTATTGCATGGGTTGTCGATACCGGCAGACCAAAGGTAGTCGATAGCAATAGCCATGCTCCAGCTGCTAACAAACTTGCCATCATTCCCAGGACAAACACATCCGGTGAATCATCATAAAGCGTTGGATCTACAATATTTTCTCTAATTGTAGTTGTGACTGATGCCCCAGCAAAATATGCACCGAGAAACTCGAAAATCGCAGCTATGACCAATGCTTGTGTAAGAGTAAGAGCTTTACTGCCTACCGAAGTTCCCATTGCATTTGCAACATCATTAGCTCCTATCCCATAAGCCATAAAGAAGCCAATAATAATGCTTGACGCCAAAATCAAATAAAAATTTTCAATTATGAATTCCATAAAATAACTAGATTAGATTAATAGTATATGAATGAATTATTCATGCAAGAAGCTTTTTAGAACTTCTGAACGTGTGGGATGGCGCAATTTTCGAAGAGCTTTAGCTTCAATTTGTCGGATACGTTCCCTGGTAACATCAAATTGCTTTCCAACTTCCTCTAAAGTGTGATCATTATTCATGCCAATACCAAATCTCATTCTAAGGACTTTTGCCTCTCTTGCCGTAAGAGATGCAAGGATTTCATCAGTTGCATCTTTTAAACCCCTTACAGCTGCATCATCAATTGGAGAATTTATAGATGAATCCTCAAGAAAATCACCTAGATTAGAGTCTTCATCGTCTCCTATAGGAGTTTCCATTGATATTGGTTCTTTTGCAATTTTCATGACTTTTCTCATTTTATCCTCTGGAATATCAAGCCTTTTTGACATTTCTTCTGGGGTTGGTTCTCTTCCTATTTCTTGCATCATCTGTCTGGAGAGTCTGTTAAGTTTATTAATGGTCTCAATCATGTGAACTGGGATTCTTATTGTTCTTGCCTGGTCTGCAATTGATCTTGTAATTGCTTGCCTTATCCACCATGTAGCGTAAGTTGAGAACTTATATCCTCTTCTGTATTCAAACTTATCAACCGCTTTCATTAAACCAATATTTCCTTCCTGTATTAAATCTAGGAATTGAAGCCCTCTGTTTGTATATTTTTTTGCAATTGAAATAACTAATCTAAGGTTCGCTTCAATCATCTCTTTCTTAGCTCTTAACAGGCCTCTGTAAGCTTTATTAATTCTTTTATTTAGCGACAAGATTTGGGTAACAGGCATTAAATTACTTTCATCGATTTTAATTAGGTCTTTTTGAATTCTTATAAAAGTCGGCTTTACACTTTCAATTTCTTTCTTCTTAAATCTTCTATCTTTGCTTAGGTTAGTAAGTAGTCTCGTATTTATTAAGTTATCCTCAATTAGAGTACGAGCTTCCTTGTTGGGAACCCCAATTTTTTTAACAAGCATTGACTTCAATTCTTTCTCGAATGAGCCCACCTGAGTTTTTCTTTCCGATGGTATCAATACAAGCGTATCAAAGACTTTTGAATTAAATTTTATCTTTTGGAATTCATCTTTTAACTTATCAAGAGCTTTCTGAGCTTTTGGATCTAATTTTCGATTATTTAATGATTTAAGGTATTTGTTGTGCTCTCTTTTGATTAATTTTATTTTCTCTTCGCATTCTTCAAAAGAAATTACAGCAGCCTCTTCTTCCTCATCAGGATTGTCTTCATTGATGTCCTCGTTTTCTACGAATTCTTCTTCAATAATTTCTTCATCAGGTTCATCGAGCATAAAGCCTGAAATTAAATCTTGTGTCTTTTTTTCACCATCTTTAATGCGTCCAAAGAAATCCAAAACATACTCTATACAAAGTGGATACTCAGCACACAATGAAAGAACCTCTTTCATAGCAGCTTCAATTCTTTTTGCAATGTCTATTTCACCAGTTTTTGTTAAAAGATCGACACTCCCCATCTCTCTCATATACATTCTAACTGGGTCTGTTGTCCTTCCTGATTCAATCTCAGTTTGAGATAGAGCTGCCACCGCATCCTCAGCAGCCAAATCATCAGTATCCTCATCCTCCCCTAGCATGAGCTCATCTTCATCAGGAGTGTTCTCAAAAACCTTGAGCCCCATGTCTTTGAGGACCTTTATAATTTCATCAAAATTATCTTCGTCAGTGGAGCCATCAGGAAGAGTATCTGTGATATCTGCATAGGTTAAATAACCTTGATCTCTTCCAAGTTGAATTAATTGGGCAATGTCTGTTTTTGGAGTAGTTTTTTCTGACATTAATTATATATGTTCGTTATTTGTGAAAATTCAATTTAAATTGTATTCATTTAGAAATTGAATAAGCTCATTTTCTTGATTTGAAGTATTATCTCTTAAATTTAACTGTTTTTGCAGATTTTCTTTTCTAAAAGTAGTTAGATTTTGATTTTTTGCTAATTTTTTTAGATATTCTGTAAAATTCTCATCGAATATGAGCCGTATTTCGTCAGTAACTCTATGAAATTCTGAAATTACTTCTTCTGTAGTAAGCTTCATATCAATCATCATAGCTTCTGCAAAAAGACTCTCATTGGGATGGTTGGATTTTTTGTCCTTTATAGATTGAATAAGTTCTTCAATGCTCTTTATTTCAGCGTTCATAGAAGTTTTTATAAAATCTAAAAAATCTTCGTCGCAATCATTTATAGTCTCACCATAATTTTCATACAAATATATAACTAGCAAGAAATGTTTGTAATATGATTTCTTAGTTTCCTGCTCTGGGTTGATTTTTGGTGTAGATTTGACTTTAGTTTCTTTTGAAATTAGTGAATTCTTGCTTATATCGAGAGATTTTGAAAATTGATTTAATAAAGTATCTTTAAGTGCATCGGATTTTATTGATCCGTATATTTTTTGGAACTCAAAAATTATTAATCGAATGTCTTCTGATGATTCAAGATTACGACCTCTTTTAAGAAAGTTAAAAATAAATGATTCGATATCCATGGACTTATCCACTCTTTTTAAAAATTCATTTGGTCCGTTCTTGTTTATATAAGAATCTGGGTCTTCTCCCTTAGGTAGAAACATAAATCTTACAGTTTTATCATCTATCGAGTATGAAACTGTTATTTGTAAAGCTCTCCATGCAGCTTTCAGTCCTGCTTCATCTGAGTCAAAACAAAATATAACTTTTTTCTTTAACCTGAAAAGTGTCTGTAGATGAAAATTAGAAAATGCTGTTCCTAGCGATGCTACACCTACATCAATACTGTTTTTTGAAAGGATATTAACATCCATGTAGCCCTCCACAACTATGAAATAATCAAAGTTTTTACTGCCCTTGGCATGATTAAGGCCATACAGCTCTCTATTCTTACGAAAAAAGTTACTATCTTTAGAATTAAGGTATTTTGGCATTGAATCATCAATAGATCTCCCGCCAAACCCAATAAAGTTTCCTCTTGTGTTTTGTATTGGGAAAATAACTCTATTTCTAAAAAATGGGTAAAACCCTTTTTCGTTTTTTAGAAAAACGCCACTCTCAAGAATTTTCTTATCACTGAAGGCCGATTGAAGTTTCTTTAGCAGATTTTTTTGATTAAAGTCTGCAAAACCAATTTGAAATTTTCTAGCAGTCTCACCGTCTATGCCTCTTGAAATTAGATATTTAGATGGCTCACTATTTTTATTTAGAGAAAAATAATCAAAGTAATGCTTAGAAGCTATTTGATTTATGCTGTAAATATCTGAATTATCATACACTCCGCTTTGAGAGTTTCTTGGAATTTTTACATTATTTATTTCGGCTAGTTTTTCTATGGACTCGATAAAGGTGAGCCCCTCATATTCCTGAAGAAAAGTAATTACATTTCCCCCTTTACCGCATCCGAAACAATGGTAAATAGATTTTTGAGGGCTTATTGTGAAGGAAGGAGTTTTCTCTTCATGAAAGGGACAATTGCAAACATAATTATTTCCTTTTTTTGTAAGACTTAAATATTGGCCCAACAGATTTACTATATCTGTATCTTCTACAAGCCTATCAATAAAATCTCTTGGAATAGAGTTGCTCATTTTTTATTAAACCATCCCTCGAAAATAATTTTTGCAGAATAAGAATCAATTAAGTGTTTGCTAGTTTCTTTAGGTACAGTTTGAGATGACAATGTCTCATCTGCGTATTCAATTGGAAGATTAAATTCTGTCTTTATAAGATTTACAAACGAATTTTTTCCTTTTTTGAAATCTTCTGAAGGGTTTTCTGGTTCACCTACAATGCAAAGGTCTGGCCTCCACTCTAAAAAAATTATCTTTAATGAATCTGCTAGAAACCTATCATTGTCGATAACATCTAAAAGATTTGCAGATCCTGTCACAGTCTCTCCAACACAGACACCAATCTTGCTGGTTCCATAGTCAAAACAAATGACTACCTGGGCTTTATTCATTGGATATAATTTGCCTCGATCTCAACTGCTTCTATTTCCACTTTTGTTACGTTTAATTAAATCTTTCCAGAAAATATCACCAGGATTGCATTCTGAATAGTTATATATTTCTTGAAGGCAAGTTGGAGATGTAATATTAAGCTCTGAAATATAGTCTCCAAGCATATCTGCTCCAGCAAAATAAACCCCATGTTGTTTTAAAAAAGGGATTATTTGTTGGGCAGCTTTTTCATCATTTTTGGAAATCCTGCAAACTTTCGAGGTGGCTCCAACTGCTAAATTCCCTCTGAAATCCTCTGCACTTGGAATCCTAATTAACTTAAAAGGCAATAATTTATAATTTATAAAGACCAATCTGTTGTCTCCTTCCTGAGCAGCTTTTACAAATTCTTGAACCATGACTTGATTTTTGCCATTTTTTGTGACGTTTTCCCAAATGACATTTAAATTTTTATCTTCTGAAGATAGATAGAAAATTGACTTGCCACCCATTCCATCAAGAGGCTTTAAAACTGCTCTTTCATTTTTTTTAACAAAATTTCTTATTTCGGAAAGAGAAGTTGTAACAATTGTTTTTGGAGCAAGATCCGGGAAATTTAAAATAGACAATTTCTCATTAAGTTCCCTTAGTGCTTTTGGTGGATTCACCGCCTCTATACCAAAAGTCTCCAACAAATTTGTTAAGTACAGATACTCTTTATTAAATGGTGGATTAAGTCTATTAATAACAAAATCAAAATCTTTTAAATTAAAGATGGTTTTTGCACTTAGGTTGTACTCGTACCCTGAATTTGCTTTGAAAGAAACTTCATTTACTGTAGCCTTAATTTTTGAATCTTCTACCAAAATGTCTGAGGTGTCAAAAGCATATGTATCTATATTGTTTTTCTGAGCTTCTTTAATTAAAAATATTGATGTATCTTTTTCAAGATTCATGGTTTCAAAATCATTAATAATAAATGCTGCTTTCATTTTTATATGTTCTGGATTGAAAGGGCTACTAGTGGTGCCGTCTCTGCTCTTAATATATTTTCGCTTAATTTTACAAAACTTGCTTTTGTTTTTCTCAAAAAGGCCAATTCGTTTTCTGAGAAACCAAACTCTCCTCCTGAAATAATCAGATCCCAGTTATCATTTGAGGAAAATTTTCTTTCTGCATTTTGATTTAAAACACACACATCTAAATAATCATTAAAACTGAATTCAAATAAGTTATTTATAAAATTAAGCTTTGGAAGATACTTATTTTCAGACTGTAAGAACGCTGATTCGATTATATCTTGATATCTTTCTAATTTTTCTTTTACATTCTTGAGATTATATTTATCCGATGTTTTTTCTGAAGGGTAGCAAAAAATATTATCAACTCCCAATTCGATTACCTTCTGCAAACAAAACTCAAATTGTACTTTTTTCATAACAGGAATCAGAACGCTTGTTTTGAAGACTTTGGGGAAGCTTTGTATCTCAAGGATTTTAATTTGGTCATTAGATATAAATTTACATGTACCTTTGTGGCCCATTCCATCGAAAGCATTAAAGTTTTCATTTTCCTGGATTTTTAAGACTTTTTTTAGGTAATGTATTTGACTATTGGTTAAAAAATGATCAGTATTTTCTTCTAGCTTGTTATTAAGGAGTATTGATGCTGTCTTCACTACAAGCAGCATTATAACATTTGATGTCTACTAAATTTAATACGAATAAAAGAAGTTTAAGAGGTGAAGTAAAACGTGCTATAAAAAGATATTACAGAAACCTTGATGGTGAGCTTCCAATAGAACTATATAATCTTACGCTCAGCCAGATTGAACCACCTTTACTGGAAGTTGTACTAAAAAAATGTCGAGGAAATCAATCTGAGGCCAGTAAGATACTTGGTTTAAATAGAGGCACTTTGAGAAAAAAATTACAAAAATATGGCCTACTTTAATGATTAAAATTAGAACAGCATTAATTAGTGTTTTTGATAAAACTGGGGTTCTTGATCTAGCTAAAAATCTAGCTAAAAATGAGGTTCAAATTATCTCTTCAGGTGGAACAGCTAAATACCTGAAAGAAAATAATATTAAAGTTACAGAGGTTTCAGAATATACAGGATTTAATGAGATATTCGACGGAAGAGTCAAGACACTCCACCCAAAAATTCACGCAGGTATTCTTGCCAGAGGAAAATCTGACGAAAGTGAATTAAAAAAAATTGGGGCAAGAAAAATTGATCTAGTGGTCGCAAATTTGTACCCCTTTGCAGATGAAGTTGCAGATGAAAAATCTACGGAGAAATCTATTATCGAAAAAATTGATATTGGTGGGCCTGCAATGATTAGAGCTGCAGCAAAAAATTACAAGTACACTGTTGTAGTCACTCATCCGCAGCAATATCAACAGCTATCTTTCGATGAAATTAGTGAAAAAGAATCTAAAGTACTGGCTGCAGATGCTTTTGATCTTACTTGCAACTATGATTTAGATGTTTCAAATTGGTTTCTAAATAATTCAATAGGACATACTTCTATTAAACTTAGATATGGAGAAAACCCTCATCAGGACGGTTTTTTACATGTTGGTGAAGATGCTCCAATAGATTTTCTTAACCCTCTTCAGGGAAAAGAAATTTCTTACAATAATGTTTCTGATTCATTGGCTGCTTGGGCATGCGTTCAAGAATTTAATGAACCAAGTGTTTGTATAGTAAAGCATACGAACCCATGCGGAGTAGCTTCATCTAAAGATATTCTTGAATCGTACAAAAAAGCTTTTCAAACAGACCCCACATCAGCGTTTGGAGGCGTTATAGCTTGTAATAATGAAATTGATAAAAAAACTGCAAACTATATGATCAACAATCAATTTATAGAGGTACTTGTCGCGCCAAGCTACACCAAAGAGGCAATAGAAATCTTGCAATCAAAGCCAAACATACGAGTTTTGAGAAGCAATCATAACGAAATCGACATTTTTGAAAATAGAATAGTAAATGGTATTGGTCTAGTTCAATCATCTGATACAGAGGATTTTTCCTCTATGGAATTTAAACATGTTACAAAAATAAGTCCTACACCAGAACAATTGGGTGATCTGATTTTTGCTATGAAGGTAGCCAAACATGCAAAATCTAATGCAATAGTGCTTGCAAAAAATAAAATGACTCTTGGTGTTGGTGTTGGACAGATGAGCAGAGTAATAAGTACTAAGATTGCTTTTTTGAAAGCAGAGGAAGAGGGTCTTGATGTAAAGGGCTGTGTGCTTGCTTCCGATGCATTTTTTCCATTTAGAGATAACA
>CACLXU010000004.1 GCA_902610995.1 uncultured SAR86 cluster bacterium | reverse complement strand
ATTTGCAAAAACATGATTTTCTTTGGAGAAAGGTGATATACCAATCCATGGTGTTCCCTCTCCACCCATTTGGGTAAAGAATTCTGTTCCCTCAACCGCATCTACAGCCATATAATGACAACCAATACCACCAAGAGCTCGTTTACCTTCAGGAAGTTTCAAGGAGGAATTATGTGGGCATCCAGAACAAAAAAATGGCTTTCTTACTATAGGAGCAACTTTATTATTTAAAGCTTCATTTCTCTCTTTAAACCAATCTAGGTGCTTAAGAAGACTTTTATCGCCTGTTACTTTATGAAGCCTTAAGGAAATAGCTTCAACAATGGTTTGGATAGGCAAATCATTTTCTGCGGGAAGCAGCCATGCCCCGAATTCATCTTGTTTCCCGACTACCAGTGGCCTGACATTTTCTTTCCAATTATAAAGCTGCCATTTAACCTGATGTTCAATAAGTTCTCGTTTTTCTTCGACAACTAGAACGGTATCTAGTCCCTCACAAAATTCTCTAATGCCATGTGGTTCCAGAGGCCAAGGCATTCCTACCTTGTAAATACAAAGACCAAGATCTCTGGCCTTATGCTCATCAATGCCTAGCCATCTCAGCGCTTCTCTAACATCATTGTAAGATTTCCCTGCTGTAATAATTCCCATTTTTGAATTTGAATCTTTCCATATAGAACGATCAATTTTATTTGCACGTACAAATTCTTGAGCAGCAAATCCTTTTGCTCTTTGAAGTCTATAATCTTGATCTCTTGGTGTATCCTCATACAAAATATTTCTTGGTAAATCTTTATATTCGCCAAGAGATTCACTATTTGGAATAATTATGGGCAACCTTTCGATTTCAGTATCGTACCTTTTGCCGGAGTCTGCTACATCTGAGACAATTTTAAATCCAGTCCAGCAACCACTATACCTGCTCATTGCAATACCCAAGAGGCCAAACCTTACAATTTCCTCGACTCCCGAAGGGTAAAGATAAGGCATGAATGCACTCATAAAATTATGGTCTGACTGATGCGGAAGTGTTGATGATTTTGCAGCATGATCATCTCCAGCAATTGCTAAAACACCTCCAAATTTTGATGCGCCAGCTGCATTAGCATGCTTGAATACATCCATTGTTCGATCCATCCCTGGGCCTTTTCCATACCAAATTCCAAAAACACCATCTTTGTTACCTCTATCTTTAAACTCACCTTGTTGAGACCCCCAGACAGCTGTAGCTCCTAATTCTTCATTGAGCCCCGGTTGATGGTAAATTGATTTTTCGTCTAAATATTTTTTTGCCCTAAATAATTCAAGATCATATCCACCTAATGGAGATCCTTTGTAGCCTGAAATAAAGCCTCCTGTATTCAGATTATTTTTCTCATCCAGATCTTTTTGGATAATTGGAAGTCTTACTAGAGCTTGAATTCCTGTAAGAAAGATTTTGCCTTCCTTAAGAATATATTTGTCGTTTAAAGATATTTTCTTAGCCAAGTTTTGCCCCTTCTTCGAAAAACATTATAACTTTTATATGATTTCTTTTGTAAAACTTACAATATCATTTGCTAAAGTTTCAGGATTTTCCATTGCTGCAAAATGTCCACCTTCAGCATTGGTCCAGTGAACAATATTATAGATTTGTTTGGCCCATGCTTTGGGAGGTCTTACAATTTCTTTATCAAATATTATCCCTCCTGTTGGTGTTTCAATATAATTTGGAGAAAATGATATGATGCCGTTTTCGTAATAAAGCCTCATTGAGGAAGTAATTGACTGAGTAAACCAATACAAAGACACAATCGCCAAAACCTCGTCATCATTGATTACCATCCGATCAAGATCATCATTTGTCCAAGAATGAAATTTTTCAACTATCCACCCTGCTAAACCTACCGGTGAGTCATTTAAAGCGTAACCAAGTGATTGAGGTTTGGTCATTTGGATCTGGTAATACCCTAAACCAGTCTTTTGATATTTTTCAAAATTTTCTAAGCCTTTTATTTCCTCCTCGCTAAGATCATCAGTTACATTGCCATTAGATGGAGGGAAAGCAGGCACCAAATTAAGGTGAAGTCCAATACAATTCTCTGGATAAAACTCTGCAATCCATTTGCTAATTGTTGCTCCCCAATCTCCACCTTGAGCAATATACTTTTCATAGCCCAAGTTGATCATTAATTCATGAAATAAAGGAGCAACCTTCTCAGAACTCATTCCAAACTTTTTGGGTTTATCCGAAAATCCATACCCTGGAATAGATGGGCATACTACGTCAAAACTTATGCCATCTATACCACTATTTAAGATTGGAATAATCTTTATAAACTCTTGAATACTGCCTGGCCAGCCGTGAGTCATTAGCAATGGGATCGCCCCAGTATTTTTTGATTTAGAGTGGAGAAAGTGAATCTTTAAGCCATCACTAGTTGTAAATTTATAACTACCCATTTGATTGAGTTGTTTTTCATGCTTTCGCCAGTCAAAATCATTTGCCCAATACTTTACGAGCTTTCGTAGAAAATCTAATTTTGTGCCTAATGCCCATTTATTAGTATTTAATTCATCAGGCCATCGAGTAAGTGAAATTTTGGTCCTTAAATTTGAAATCTCCTCTTCAGGAATCTCTATCTTAAATTCTTCGATACTCATCTATGTTTGTTGTTCTAAGCTATGAACATTTAAATTTAGAAACATTAAAGATCGCCCTTTTTCCTTACTTCACTTTTTTTAATTTCAAACTGTTTGCCGTAACGTGATTCAAGTTTTTTTTGATTCTCCGTGATGACTTCAAATGGATCAAGTTTCAAAGCTGAGCATGCTGTAATCCAATACCACATAATATCACCAAGCTCTCTTTTCATATGAAAGATATTATCTTGCGAAGGTGGCTTGCCCTGAAGAAACATCTTTTTGACTATCTCAACAAATTCACCAGATTCACTGCCAAGACCAAATGCAGCTGTCATTAGTCGAGCTGATTCAATAGGTGATTTATCTTCAATCTCTTGCATGCTTGTCTTTAGGGCCTCAATGTCAAGACTGGGCTCACTTGTAACTTTTTTGACAAAATCACTGTAAGTGGAGAAAAAATCTTTTACTTCTTTACTCATAATCTGGATGTTAAATTGCTATAACAGCATCGCCCATTAATTTTACATCATTGTTTTGATCGGTCGCTGATAATTCTAATTTCATAAATTTTTCATCTTTTTCTTCGAAAATTTCAGTTACCTTTCCTGAACATTTAAGCTCTGCTCCTACCTGCGTAATCGAGCTAAACCTGACAGAGTATGAGCGTAAATTTTTTTGGTCCGTGAATAGAGTTAAAAATCGGCCAAGATATGCCATTCCTAACATCCCATGTGCAAAAACGTCATCTAAGCCTACTGATTTTGCAAAATCTATGTCTATATGAATTGGATTATGATCTCCAGATGCCCCAGCAAAGAGAGCTAATGTTGATCTTGAAATTGGTTTTTGTGTTAACGGCTCCAATTTGTCTCCGGCCTTTAGTGTTTTAATAACTTTTATATCCATTCAGTGCCTCATAATAAAAGTTTGAGTTAAGGTCGCCAAAAGATCTCCATCTGAATTTCTTAAAGTTTGCTCTTCAATAAGAAAATCTAGAGCACCCCCTTTTTTTTGAAATATATCAATTATTTTCGCATCAATAGTTACCGTATCTTCAGCACAAATTTCCTTAAAGTATTCAAATTTTTGTGCCCCATGTAATAATTTTCCTAAATCCATGCCTACTGGAACATACTTTTCCTCTAAAGATTCACTCTCAAGAGTAAGACTAAAAGGATAAGTTGGGGGTACCAGTAAAGACCTGTAACCAGCTTTTCTTGCCGCATCTTTATCAAAATATATAGGATTGGTCTCACCAATTGTTTTTGAAAAAAATCGTAGTTTACCCTCCTCTACTTTGACAGTTTTTGTAGGGAATGAATGACCAACGAATTTAGGATCAAACATATTAACTTGAAGACTCATAAAGGGTGACCACGCAAGCACCTCCTAAACCAAGATTGTGTTGTAGACCCAGCTTCACTCCAGGAACTTGTCTTTTGCCAGCATTTCCTCTTAATTGGTTAACTAATTCATAACATTGTGCTAAACCTGTAGCTCCAAGTGGATGCCCTTTAGAAAGCAGGCCACCGCTTGGATTTGTTACACATTGACCGCCATAAGTGTTTTGTTCATCCACCACAAACTTCTCTGCCTCACCTTCATCTGCTAAACCTAAAGCTTCATAGGAAATAAGTTCGTTCGTAGTAAAACAATCGTGAAGCTCACAAACTTTTATATCCTTTGGAGAAATCCCAGTTTCTTCGTAAACTTCATTTGCAGCTTTTTTTGCCATGTCATATCCAACTACCTTTCTCATGTCATGATCTGTAAACGTTGAATCATAATCTGTTGTCATACTTTGCCCAGCGATAAAAATATCAGTGTTAAGGTTATGAGCTTTTGCAAAAGACTCTGAACATATTATTGCTGCTGCAGATCCACATGATGGAGGACAACATTGAAGCCTTGTTAAAGGGTCAAATATCATTGGAGACCCTAAAACTTCTTCTTCTGAAACCTCTTTATTGAAGATTGCAAATGGATTTTTTGATGCGTGTTTGCTAGCTTTTACTCTTATTTTGGCAAGTGTTTCAATTGAGGTCCCATATTCTTTTATGTGTTCATTGCCAGCTCCACCAAAAAATTGAGCAGCCCAAGGAACAGATTCATCGAATCCTTGAAGACTTGTCATCTCATCATAAAATCTCATAAGTGGGTTAGGTCTATCCTCAAAAAGAATATCTAAAGCTCCAGGAGTCATTTGTTCGAACCCAAGTGCAATTGCACAATCAATAGTACCTGATTGAACAGCTTGTCTTGCTAAAAATAGTGCCGATGAACCAGTAGAACAGTAATTGTTTACGTTAAATATTGGAATTCCGCTTAAACCTACCCCATATAGAGCGGCTTGTCCTGCTGTCGAGTCGCCATATACATAACCAACATATGCTTGTTGCACCAACTTATAGTCTAGTCCAGCATCCTCGAGTGCTGCTCTTGCAGCTTTCTCCCCCATAACATTATAGTTTTCACTAGCGCCTGGTTTTTTGAACGGTATCATTCCAACACCTGCAACTATTACTTTTTTTGTCATATTTTCATCCTTTGTTAAAACTTTATTATAAAATATAATCACACAAGGCCAAGACATGAACTTTTCGTTAAATACAAACCGCGAAGATTTATCTTTAATGCAATCGACAATTGCGAAGTTTTGTGAAGCTGAAATAGCTCCTGAATATGACAAATGGGAGAATGAGGGAATTTTTCCGCGAGATCTTTGGAACAAATTAGGTCAAGCAGGATTGCTTTGTGTAGACATACCTGAAAAATATGGTGGTCATGGTGCAGATGCAGAGATGGCTTTAAATATTCCTTGTGGTATAGCATGTGGTAATTACGGTTCTGTTGCAGTTGGCATGAGTGTACACTCGGATATCGTTGCACACTATATTCTCAACCGTGGTAATGAAAATCAGAAACTTCATTACTTGCCAAAAATGGTAACAGGAGAATTAGTTGGAGCCATAGCAATGACCGAACCTGCTGCAGGAAGTGATCTTCAAGGAATTCAAACTAAAGCAAAAAAACAAAATGGTGGTTGGGTATTGAATGGATCAAAAACCTTTATTACTAATGGTCAACATGCAGAC
Source organism: uncultured SAR86 cluster bacterium (assembly GCA_902610995.1). GTDB lineage: Bacteria > Pseudomonadota > Gammaproteobacteria > Magnimaribacterales > TMED112 > TMED112. Next base: position 67,183 of record CACLXU010000004.1, on the reverse strand, counting down.
TTTGTAGTGACGGTTGCCAAAACTAATCCAAATGTAAAAGGGTCCTCTGGTGTTTCATTGTTTTTGGTGGACACGTCTTTGAAGGGATTTTCTCGCGGAAGGAATCTCGAAAAGCTTGGACTGCATTCATCTGATACTTCTGAGTTATTTTTTGACGAAGTTGAGGTGCCAGACTCAGCAATCCTGGGAGAAGTTGATCAAGGGTTTATTACTTTGATGACAGAACTTCCACGTGAACGCTTAGCTCTAGCTATGAGTGCCGTAGCTGCAATGGAATACATGATGGATATTACAAAAAAATATGTCTCAGAAAGAAAAGCCTTTGGTAAAGAGCTATCTACTTTTCAGAACACTAGATTTAAGATGGCAAAACTTCAAACAGAATTACGCTTAAATAAAGCCTTTATCAAAGAATGTGTGGGGCTCTTTGCTGAGGGTAAACTTGATGCAGCCACTGCGTCTATGGCTAAAGTAGCTGCAACTGAGGCCCAATGTAAAATGGCGGATGAATGTCTGCAGTTATTTGGGGGTTATGGATATATGAAAGAATATCCAATTTCAAGAGCATTTGCAGATGCCAGGATTCAAAAGATTTATGGTGGCACATCTGAAATCATGCTAGAACTAGTAGCAAGAGATTTATTTAACTAGCCTTATTTCAATTTAGACTCTAATTTATCAATTCTCTCATCAATTTTTTCTAGCTTGTCTAGAATTTGATGAAAAAAGTTACGTGCCTCTGTTGGGCACTTTTCAAAAAAATGCTCAGCTAAGTTGTTAAGATCTTCTGGTTTCATTTTTGAAATTTTAACACTGCAAACGTTTAGATGTCTAAAATGACTTGTGAAAGCACTTCAGGTTGATTTTCTTGTGAAAAATGACCAGCTTCAATTCTTCTATGGGGCATTCCTTTTGCTCCTTTTATTTTTTCAATTATGAATTTATCTTGCTCTTTGAAAGCCATGTCATTATGACCAAATAGTGCAATTGTTGGTTTATTAAAATTTTTTAAAACTTCCCAAGCTTCAATATTTTCGTCTACTTGGGGGTGTTCTGGAGTTATTGGTACTAGTGTAGGAAAAGCTCTTGCTCCAGCTTTATATTCTTCATTAGGAAAGGGTGCATTATAGGCTGCGATCTCCTCCTCATCTAGTGCGCGCATGCTCCCTTGATTTACGATCTTTCCAGAATCAAATTCTTCAACTGTTTGACTAAAATTTAGCCACTGGTTGAAGCCCTCACTGGAGCCTTTTCCTATAGGCAGTCCTGAATTTGACACGACAAGGCCTGCAAAATTTTCAGGGTCTTGAGCCACCAGCCTTAATCCTATCAATCCCCCCCAATCTTGTACAAATAGAATAATGTTTTGTAGTTTCAAGTGTCTTACTAATGAGGATATCCATGTAATGTGATTGAGGTATGAATAATCATCCCTGCTGGCTGGCTTGTCGGATTTTCCAAAGCCAATTAAATCAGGAGCAATAACTCTTTTACCACCCTTAACTAAAATAGGAATCATTTTTCTATACAAATAAGACCAACTTGGCTCGCCGTGAAGTAGAAGAACAATTTGATCTGACTTAGGGTTTTCGTCTATGTAGTGCATTCTCAAGGAGAAGCCTTCATGATCGATTTCTAAATAGTTAGGTTTAAAATCGTAATCCTTAAGATTATTAAATCTTGATTCTTCTGTTCTAAGAATCTTCACAAACTTAATTTCTCCATTGAGTTACAGACTAACAAATATTTCTAAAAATGGTAGGGATGGAGGGAGTCGAATACCTTTAATTATTATCCGCAAGCAGGATTACCATTTATATCAAAGGTTGCACATTCTTCGTGACCACCAGTACCGCCGTCAAGGAAAATTACACCAAATAATATTGCTCCTAAAATCCAATACAAGATAGGCACACTTTCATCAAGAGCTTCATTAATCTGTTCAGAGTAGCTTGAACAATCAATATTATTTTCTTCTACAATTTGCTCAAATAGTTTTCTTTGTGCTTCATTATCTGATTTAAAAAGTTTTACGCAGGTTTCTATATTAAATTTATCAACATCATTTAAATCATTTGATGAATAATTATTCGATTGTAATGTGGAGCATGAGCTCAAAAGTAGAACAGTGCTTAAAATAAATGATTGAAAAATTCTCATTAATACAATGTAGCCTATTTATGCATATATTGGTAGGGATGGAGGGAGTCGAACCCCCACGCCTTACGGCACTGGAACCTAAATCCAGCGTGTCTGCCAGTTCCACCACATCCCCAGCTGAATCGTTATTTTATATTACAAAGGTACTGTGTAAAGGGTATTTACACAACAAAGGCCACTATCAATGCAACTAATGCTAATGCCACCCACATGAAGACCTCATTATTGTTGCCTTTTTTAAAAGCCATATATCCTAAAACCCAAAATATTACTGGGAGAAATAACAAAAAAACTTTACCAATTAACAATGCAGCAGGGATTAAGCAAATTGCCAGAAAAACTTTAAAGAAAATTTCATTCATTATAAATTTCATAGCTAATCCCTCATGCCAAGTTCTTCTTTAATAATCTCTAACTCTCTTGATACCTCATTTAGCCTATTTAGAGTATCAATTAACTTTTGATTGTTTTGAAGTCTGTATTGGTCGACAGCACTTAAACCTTCCTGATTCTCTCGAATCGCTTCCTTAAGGTTATTAATTTCATCTGTAAGAATTGTAATCTTGAGTTGAAAATCATCCGCTTGCTCTAATTTATTGGCAACAGAATCAAATCTGTCATCAAGAATGTTTGATCGTCCCAAGAGAGTATTAATCTGATCTTGGTTTTGTTTTGACTTAGTTTCAAGTTCTCGAAAATTATTTAGGTAGCCCTTTCTGTGGTCCCATAACTTCCGAACTTCCTTATCTAGAAATGCCATTTGATCTGAAAAAGTTTGCATGTTTTGGATAGAATCTTCGTTAGTTATTGAAAGCTTATCTTCTATAACCCTGACTTTTTCTGAGAGACTATTCATAAGCTCTTGATTGGAGCTTTTTTCCCCTTGTAGGAAAAAATATGACCCAATAATACTTATCATTACAATCACTAAGATGATTGCACTAAATGCTGGTTGGTTATCAGATCTCGATTTTCTTCGTGGCGGGACACTCATTGCAAACTATTCCCTAAAATTTGAGACAAACTCAAGGAAACCCCTTTTATTTTCTCCCGTTGCGTTTTGATTAGAGAGAAGGACGCCAGTTATGGGATTTATGTTGCCTGTCATTAGTTGTTTAAGAGTTAAAGAGCTCAACACAATATCCGGTGCTTTGGTTTCACCTATGATCCTATAAGTAAACACATTATTTTTTAGTGTCAGCTCCCAATATTCATCAAGATCAGTTAAGTGAGCAACCGTTCTAAGCTCTTTTCCATCAACTTTGGAAGGATCAAGTCTAATAGCAGCAGTATCGAAGAACATTATTATTGAAAGCTCTGATAAAACGCTGTCTTCCATCTCATTGTCTTCATCTATAAAACTGTCTGAATTTAACTCACCAGCAAGCTCAGCATAAGAGCTTTTATAGTAACTGCGAGCATTAGGATTATATGCTTGGTCTCCTAACTCATTAAGTGCTTGTGATCGAAATTTTCGAATCTCATCAGTTTCATTACCAGAATTAATAAGAATATCTGTAACGTATAATGTCCATTGATGATCTTTTTTTGCCACGGAATCAAGCAGCTCTTTATTTAACTTTTCAGGTGTAATGAGTTCTAATAATCTTGTTGCGGTCGAGGCATCATCGTTAGGAAAAAGGTTAGTTGGATTACCATCAAACCAACCAAAATATCCGTTAAATAAATTTCTAGCACTCCATTCAACAGTACCATAGAGTTCAAATAAGTGTGGGTCACTTTTAAGAGCGTCTGGAAGCCTAACTGCTCTTGCAGAATCTAATGGCGACAAACCATTATTTATATTTCTCATAGTTTGATCATGAACATATTTGATGGCATCTCTGTAGGTGCTAAGAATAGTCTTCACATTTTCTGCGCCTACAATCGGAACGCCATGACTTGGGACCAAAACCTCAGGTTCGAGAGCCATCATCTTTTCAAGACTCTGATACCATGACCTAAAGCTTCTGTATGAGGTTCCTCTAATGGTATAAATATTTGGGAAGGCCTTATAAATATTATCACCAGGAAATAGGACTTTACCCTTCTCATACCACACAAAAATTTGATCATCTGTTTCTCCTGGAGCGTGGTAAAAATCTATTTTATTACCTCCGACGTTAAGTGTTAATGTTTTATCAAAAAGGGTATTTGGTTTTACATAGCCCGGCTTGTCTCTGCCAGCCTCGAGTTTAATTCCAATTCCATTAGAGATGCCTTTATCCTCTTCCTTTAAAATTGAGTTGAACATTTTGAGTGATCTTGGTCCAATGACATCACGCTTAATGCCAAAAAATTTTTCAACTTCTTCGATTGTAGATCTATGGGAAATAATTTTGTCTACATCATATTTCTCTGTAAAAGCCTGCGCTCCTAAAATGTGATCTGCATGGAAATGGGTGTATGCAATAGTTTTTTTTGTGTTGCTGGATACTTTTTCAAATTCTTCGATGATTCTCTCCGCAGTTTCAATTCCCCCCATGGTATCGATTATTAAATCTTCATCTTTGCCTTTTATTAGAATTGAATTTGCCAGCCCATAACCAACAACAACATATACATCTGGGTGAGGATTTAAGACTTGTTCTTGAAAATCCTTACGCAAAAGTTGTAAATCTTCTCCAGCATCAACGTCTTTGAGCTTTATGCTGTTTTCAATTTGATCACTGTGATCAGAACAAGCAACCAATAAGCAGATTAGTAAAGTAACATTTAATATTCGCATTAATGTATTGTAATCCAAAGATTCAAGAAGAAGTAAATATCATTTAAACTGATTTTATGGACTTTGATAGTAAGAGTGAAATTAAGAAAAAGGCATTTGAAGTGCTTAAAGATGGTGTAAAAAATAGAGATTCCCTTTTTCATACTCTAACTCTAAGCACATTTGATGGTGAGAGTATTGATTCAAGAGTTATGGTTCTTAGAGAGTTTAACCAAAAGGAGAGACGATTAAGATTTCATACAGATGCTAGATCAAAAAAAATAAAAGATTTAGGCATTAGTCTGATCTCATCAGTTATTGGTTATGATCCAGTACAAAAAATACAGATTAGGTTAAAAGGGTTCCTTAAATCGTCCCATAAAAATAAAGACACACTTGCAGCCTGGGAAAAATCGCAGGATATCTCAAAAAAATGTTACTCAGTCAAAGATGGATCAACTTCGATTATATCAACGCCATCTTCACATGATTTTCATATAAAAGATGTAGCTCTTGAGGATGGCTATGAAAATTTTTCAATCTTATATTTTTATTTTAATAGCCTTGAATTTCTTTATCTTCAAAGGTCAGGCCATCGAAGGTGTAAGTTTGAGTGGAGCAATGGCAAACTTCAAAGTTTTTGGCTTGTACCTTAAGAGCCTATCAATTCATCAATAAAGCTTTGAACGTACTTGCTTATTTCTTCTTCTGATAAAACCAACTGTGTTCTGACGTATTTGATTGATCTAAGGCCTGTCCAAAGTGGTTTGCCTTCAGAGTCTTCAGCAGTCACTCTTATGAATGATCTGTCGTCATCATCATAAAAATTGTAAAAGGGATCGTTGTAGTAATAGTTGCCTCGGCTGTAAACTACTCTTGACCTGAATCGTTCGTTTTCTTCAATTGCTAGTGAAATTTTAAATACAACATCTGGAGACTCTTCAGTAAAAACTAAACTCAAACCTTCCAACTGATTCCTTAGTTCATCTTTCAGCCCAGTAGCTGTGAAGGGGCTAACTCTTACTTCATCAGATGCATCAGAAAGTGAAATGTTGAATGAACTGTAGTCTGAAATATCAAACGCAGCTACTTTTTGAGTGCTTATTGGATTCATGCTGCAGCCAGCTATGAAAATTAGTGAAGAAAATGTAAGAAAAAACTTTTTAAACATAATACAATTATGACTTTAATTATATATATTAGTTCCCATTAAATTAATTCAAGATGCAAAGTTTTAAACTTATAGATAAAAAGCATAATCCTTCGCTTGGATTTAATGCAGAAAGATATGAGCTTGATGAGTATGGTTCTGAACATATTCATTTAAAAAATGACTCTAAAGAAATTGTTTTTATGGTAATGTTTAGAACAATACCAGAGAGTTCTTCAGGAGTAGCCCACATCCTCGAGCATACTACTCTTTGTGGTTCAGAAAATTACAAAGTACGAGATCCTTTTTTCATGATGCTTAGAAGGTCAATGAGTACTTTTATGAATGCATTTACTGCGAGTGATTGGACCGCATATCCATTTGCTACGCAAAACAAAAAAGATTTTTTTAATCTTCTCGACGTTTATCTGGATGCAGTATATTTTCCAATACTTGCTGAAGAAGACTTTAAGCAAGAAGGCCACAGAATAGAGTTCTCAAAATACGATAAGAGCAACTCGCCTCTTGAGTATAAAGGGGTTGTCTTCAATGAGATGAAAGGATCGATGAGCAATATTCAGAGCATAACATGGCAAGCTCTTACTAAAAGTTTATTTCCAGATCTAACGTATAGACATAATAGTGGTGGAGATCCTGAGACCATTCTTGAACTAACACATGATTACCTGAAGGGTTTCCACGAAAAATTTTATCATCCCTCTAATGCAACTTACTTTACATGGGGAGATATTGATGCAAAAGAAATCCAAAAGTTTATAAATTCAAAAATTGAGAAAAAATTTCAAAAAGTTGATCCTGAAAAATTAGAATATGTAGAAAAACAGAAAGCATTTAGTGCGCCGGTTAAATCGGCGGAGCCTTTCACACCTGTTTCAAAAGAGCAATCGGGATACCAAAATTATACAGCATGGGTCTTAGGAGAAAGCTTCAATATTGATGAATTATTACAGGCTCACTTAGTATCTTTGCTCTTACTTGGAAATTCGGCATCTCCACTCTATAAAGTATTAGAATCGAATGATATTGGAAAATCGCCTGCTCAGATACTGGGTCTTGAGGATAGCATGAGACATTTAATGTTTATTTGCGGGATTGAAGGTTCCGATGAAAAATCACAAGACAAATTCATAAAACTTATCGATTCCACCTTTAAGGATATTGCTAAAAATGGTTTTTCACAGGATCAGATTGATGCTGCATTCTATCAGCTAGAGCTAAGCAGAAGAGAAATATCATCAGGATCTTTGCCTTATGGTCTTCAGGTATTGCTTTCTTTAGCCCCAGGTGCACTCTATAAGGCTGACCCCCTCGCTTTATCAAACGTAGACGAAGCTTTGAAAAAGCTCAAAGAAAAAATTAAAGAAAAAAATTTCCTCTCACAACTTATTAATAAGTATTTTATTGATAATCCACATAGAGTTAACTTAGAAATGGTTCCTGATATGGATCTTATTAATAACAGAGAAAATAACTTTACGAAAACCCTAGAAAAAATTAAATCTTCTATGAGCAGCAAAGAGAAGCATCAGCTTGTAAATGATTCCAAAGCTCTTGCTGAACGACAGGAGGCTTTGCCTGATAAAAACCTTTTACCAAAGCTTGAATTATCTGATGTTCCAAATGACAGCAATTATCCCAAAGCAAAAAAATTATCTACATTTGGATATAGCCCAGTCTTTTATGAGGAAGCGACAAATGGCTTAACATATAACAACATCTCCAGATCATTAGATTTAAATTCAACTAATGAAATTGGAGACTTAATGCTGTTGTCAAATTTATTAGGCAAGGTTGGCATACAGAACTTTGATTACTTGCAACTTCAGGAGAGAATCTCAAAAATTTCTGGTGGTATTTCTGCTTCAACACATTTTTATTACGACAACAATGGTGAAATTAAAGGAAGATTATCACTATCATCAAAATTTCTTCCAGAAAACTCATCTGAAATTTCTGAGATTATGTTTGAAATATTAAATACTTCTTCCTTTGAAGATGACAAAAGAGTAAAGGAACTAATGTTTCAAAACTTTATGGGTCTTCAACAGTCGATTGTTGAGAATGGACATAGATTCGCCATGCTAGCAGCATCAGCAACTCATAATAAGTTAGCGCAAATTCATGAAATATCGGGCGGACTTAGTTCGCTTTTTCAGTTTACTCCTTTTATCTCCAATAATGATGAAGCAACAAAAAAACAAATTCAACAAATAACAAATTTAAAAGAGAAACTTCAAAATAATGCAAATGAGCTGGCATTTGTATCAAATGTAAAACTTTCTAAAGAACAATTATCAAAGCTTAAAGAATTAAGTTTTAAAAAAGACGGAGACTCAAATATTGCATTTGACTTTAAGAAAGAATTCTCAAGAGTTGCAATGCCTATAAATACACAGGTTAACTTTTCTGCTATGTCACTGGATGCTCCCCTTTATGATCCCAAAGATTCAGCAAAATATTTGGTACTTTCTAGTATTCTTAGAAATGAATTTCTGCACAGAAAAGTAAGAGAGCAAGGTGGTGCATACGGAGGTGGAGCTATATATGACCCATTTGCAGGATCATTCAAGCTATTCTCATATAGAGATCCTCGATTTTTAGAGACATTTGAAGATTTTGAAGAATCGTTCAAATGGGCTGCTCAAGGTGATTTTGATGATGAAATAATGCTTGAGGGAAAACTTTCAGTTTTGTCTGACCATGACAAACCCTCTTCTCCTGCAGGTGAAGCTTTTAAGGATTACCGATTTAATATTGAAGGCAAAAATCAGAAAATTAGAACCTTGTATAGAAAGCAAATTATTGATGTTTCAAAAGATGAAGTAGTTGAGGCAGCAAACAACCTTAAAGGTCAATCAAAAAGCCTTTTTTCTATAATCAATCCAAATCTTGAGAAAAAAGCTTCTGAAGAAGGGTTTTTAATTAAACGAATCTAGTTGGCCTAAATTCATCTAATAAGCTACTGCTCGTACCCTCTAATACTTCTTGGGCAACAAGTTTTGCCACAATAGCTGCAAGACTTATGCCACTATGCATCGTAGCAATATAAGTATCTTTTTGGTTTGGTAGCCATCCAATCACCGGTAATCCATCAAGCGGCAAAGGCCTCCACCCCACAGAAATTTTATCAATTTCAATATCTGAAATATTTTTCACAAATGTTCTTGTTTTCTCAAGCATATTATTGATGTGTTGTACTTTATAGAAATCAGGAATATTGTTGGGTTTATTAGATAATCTCTCTTTATGTGTGGGTGGAGCTCCATCTTGTTCTCCAAAATAAATTACACCATCGTCTTGTTGATGCATGTGTATTCCTGGCCCTATCACCATTCTGTCTATTATTTTTTTAAATGATTTTGAGCGTAAGATGATTCCAGGGGTGGGCTCCTTGAGAACTGTTTTCTTAACCAATGCATTTGAATCAATACCTCCGGCGAAAATAATTTTAGTAGCTTCAATTTCGCCAAGAGAGGAATCAATAGAAAATAGCTTCCCACTTTTTATATTTGAGGCTAAATACTCACATGGGAAAGAAATTTTGCCTCCGTACATTAAAATCTTTTTTGTCAGTTCTTCTATAGCAGCGTCAGTATCAATAGCGCCATCAGATTTTGAAAAGATTATTCTCCTGCTATCTCCAAAAGTGATAGACGGTTCTAGCTTGCTTGCTTGCTTACTATTAATTACCTCTACGGGAGTATATTTTTTATACCCCATAAGTTTCTCTAATTTTACAAATGAATCGCTTTCAATTTCATTGTCTTCAAACCATTCTAAAGAACCACTCCATTTTATTTTTAAATTGACCTCTTTCGATAGGACTTTGTAAGCCTCTATACCCATTTGTGAGAAAAAGTTATAGTTAAAGGGTAGTTTTGGGTACGTTGCATTTATCCAAGAAAATGAATTTCCACTTGCTTGAGAACCTGGATATTTTTTATCTATGAGATGAACATCCACACCAGCCCTAGAAAGCTCATATGCGATAGTAACTCCAACAATTCCTGCCCCAACAACTAAAATTTTCTCTTTTGGTTTACTTCCGCTTACTCCGAGCAAACTGGATGATGCCAAAAGAGTTAAGATCTTAAGAAAATCTCTTCTTTTCAATTTTAATTAAATATATTCCACCAACTTCTTTTTTGTTTAAGAGGACAGTTATTTAGTTGGCGCTTGTATTTAAGAGAGTTGAATTTTACCTTACGAGCAGTATCTATAAGCCATGACTTACCTTTATATGTTTCGCGCTTATATCCTCCATAGCCCTCGTGATAAGCTAGATAAAGTTTATCAACTTCTTGAGGTTGAATTCTTGCACTTGGAGCTTTTGAGAGATACCACCCAATAAAATCTACTGAGCTACTAAAGCTTGATCTGCTTGCTCTAGAGTTTCCTGTTTCTTTTTTGTAGTCTTCCCATGTAGAATTTACTGCCTGAGCATAACCTTTTGCTGATGAAGGTCTTTTCCAAGGAATAACTCCCAAAATTTTCTCCCTATCAGGAGCAGCATTTGGTTTGAATGAAGATTCTTGACGGATAATTGCCATGACAGTGCTTGGTTCTGTTCCCCATTTCTGCTGGGCATTAAAAAGGATATTTTCCCATCGGGGATTTTCATCAATTATCCGACATATATCATCTTGGTTATTAGGAATGCTTACTGTGCAACTAGAAAAAGTAAGTAAAATTATTATAGTTTTTAAGTTTTTCATAATTTTAAAAATTCTTTTATATTTTGCTCCGTAATAACGTTAATGCCAAGCTCTTGTGCTTTTTTTAGCTTAGACCCTGGATTCTCTCCAAGAATTAAAAAATCTATTTTTGAACTAATGCTTGCAGAGGGTATCCCACCCTTTTCCTTGATTATTTGTTTAAGTTCATCTCTTGAGTATCCATTAAAAGAGCCCGTTATAACAATTTTTAAATTATCCAAATGGCTATCCTCTCCAACAATAAAGTCTTTGATATTAATTTCTGCTAATAAATTATCTAAGCCTATAGTCTCATTAGCAAAAAAGTGAACTATATGTTTCGCAACCACTTCCCCAATATTATCCATCTGCATTAAATCACTAAATGAAGCTTTTCTTAAAGACTCAAAACTCTTAAAAAATCTAGCCAAAGCTGCTGCTGTTGTTTCTCCTACTTCTGGCATACCTAAAGCATTTATAAATCTTTCCAGATCAGGATTTCTTGATGACTCTATGCTTTCAAAAAGATTATCTATTGATTTCTCACCAAAGCCCTCTAGCGCTTTTAGTTCCTCTTCATATCTTTGCAACTTATATAAATCTGCTACCTCACCCACATAACCCAAAGCAATGAGGTGTTTATTTATTTTGTAACCTAAGCCTTCGATGTTCATAGCTTTTCGAGAAACAAAGTGCTCAAAAAATCCAAGTAATTGTTTTTTGCAGTTTAGACCATTACTGCATTTAAGAAATGGGCCATCTAAGATAAGTTTAGTTTCGCAAGACGGGCATTTTAAAGGCACATTCACATCTATAACTTTGTCTGAGTTACGCATATCAAAATTAACTTTTACTATTTGAGGGATGACATCCCCTGCCCTTTTAACCAGAACAGTATCATTAACTTTTATGTCTAACCTTTTCAACTCATCCATATTATGGAGTGAAACATTTGAGATCCTTGCTCCTGAAAGTATTACTGGCTCAATTTGAGCAAATGGGGTGACCACACCAGTTCTACCAACTGAGAATAAAATATCATTTACAGTTGTAAATTTCTCTGAGGCAGGAAATTTCCATGCAACAGCCCATCGGGGTGCTTTGGAAACAAATCCGAGTTTATTTTGTTTCTGAAAATCATTTACTTTTATAACTGCTCCATCGATTTCATATTCAAGCTCATCACGAGATGACAGGATTCTTTGCACGTGGTTTGAAACCTCGGATTTATTACTAAAGAAAATGAGGTCATTAACAGGGAAATTATTTTGTTTTAGAAATTCAACAAAGTCTTGGTAAGATTGAATTTTTAGATCGTCAGAGTGGCCCCCAAGACCGTAAAAAAATATGTCTAAAGGTCTTGATTTAACTACATCAATATCAAGATTTCGTATCGTTCCAGCTGCTGCATTTCTTGGACTTATGAATTTCTTTCCATTTGCTTCTTCAATTTGTTTATTTATATTTTCAAAATCCTTAAGCCTAAAAAATATCTCGCCTCTAAGCTCAATTATTTTTGGGGCATTAGTTTCAATTTTTTTTGGTATTTTTGATATTTGTAAAACATTCTCTGTAACAAGCTCCCCCACCAATCCATCTCCTCTTGTAACTGCTTTTACCAGTGTGCCTTTTTCATAAGTAATGGATATTCCAATTCCGTCAAATTTTGGTTCAACAGAATAATTGATATCATTTTCGCCAACCCACTTAATTACTCTTTCATCAAACTTTTTGAATTCTTCGTCATTAAATACATTACTCAAAGATAGCATTGGTTTAAGGTGGGTATGCTTTTCAAAACCCCTTTTAGGTTTACCTCCAACTTGTAAAGTTGGAGAATTGATTTTTGAATTACTCGAAAGTGCTTCTAACTCTTTTAAACGCTGATAAAGAGCATCATACTCTGCATCAGATATTTCTGGAGAATCGTCTTCATGATAAAGCTTATTATGTTTTTCAATTTCTTGTCTTAATTTCTTTATTTCTTGATCAATTGCCATAAGAGCTTAATTTATGATCTAAATTAGTGGCACGTTCTTTGTAGTCTGTGATTGTTTGTTCTGACATGCCGTTAAAATGTTCATCAAGTAATCGCATATCGAAAGATGACGATAAATTTCTAGCTAGGCTAAGCATCTCTTCAAATGATCTTAAAATGTTTTTTTGTCCATTTTGAGGCAATACAATACTAATAAGATTAATATTCTCATTTTCCGGAAATGCACCTGATCCAAGTCCTTCATCCTCTTCTCCATTGAATACAAAATATTTTATTAATTTTTCAGAGCCTCTCTTTATAAAAGACCCCTCTGTAAATTCCAGGCCATATGCACCTATTTTTGTTTGCAAAAGATTCAACTTCAATGTGGAATCTTTTTTTGAGGCCAAATGTAAGCTAAGGAACTTTATTTCGTTAGGGTCCTCAAGATTAAATTCACTTTGAGTTGGTGCTCTAATTTCATTTATTTCATCAGTGCTTTGATTATCTTTATGACTTTCTTTATCAGAATTACCAGAGAGACCTCTTGAAATTCTAATGTTATTTTTTGGGAGGAAAGATTTGGTTAGCTGAATCAATATAAATATCAGTGCTAGCGCCCCAATGCCAAAGTATATAAAGTACTCGTACAAAGGATTCAAGACTGCGCTAACTCCATTGCTTGCTCTACATCTACAGATACAACTTTTGAAACACCAAGGTCTCTCATTGTTACTCCAAGCAAGTGAGAGCTTTTCTCCATAGAAATTTTATTGTGTGTTACGAAAATGAATTGCACTTTTGCAGACATTTCAGAAACAAGATTAATAAACCTAAGAGTATTATCATCATCTAAAGGAGCATCAACCTCATCCAGCAAACAAAATGGTGCAGGGTTAATTGAGAATAAAGAAAACACCAAAGCAAGAGCGGTAAGTGCTTTCTCACCTCCAGAAAGTTGCGATAATTTTGTATTTTTCTTTCCTGGAAGTCTAGCCATTAAAACTAAACCACTATCTTCGGAATCATCTAACAGATTTAACTTTGAGAACCCACCACCAAATAATTTTGGAAACATTTCTTCAAGAAACTTATTTACTGAGTTTAGGCACTCATGAAATGTTTTATTTGATTCTTTATCAATTTTCTTTATAGCCTCATCTAATTTAGATAGTGAGGTTTCTAGCTCATTAATTTGTTCTGATAGAGTTTCCTTTCGTTTCTTTTCAGCCTCAAGGGTTTCAGGCGCAGCAAAATTTATGGGACCTAAATTCATAATTTTATTTTGTAATTTTTCTAAAGACTGAGTTATATCAATAACCTCGCCCTCAATATCTTTGACCTCTGAAAAAGTCTTAAGTCGATCGACCTTTTCATTTACCTCGATTTCAATACTTCTTTTATTGAGTTCCTTTTCATTTCTATCTTGGATAATTGTATCTTTCTGAGTTTCAAGCTTGGATATTTCTCCCTCTAAATTGCGTAGCTCCTCATTGGATTTATCTTGTTGCGCACGATGATCAATTACTTTTAGCTCTAAGTCTTTCCGCGCCTGAACCAGATCGGCTAATCCTGACTTCTCAGACTCATTTTCATTTGTTATTTTGATAATTTCAGACTCTATTGAGACAAGTCGCTCTTCAAATTGCTTTTTTAGTACCGATAGTGTCTCCGTGCTTTCAGAAGCTTGTCCAAGCCCAAACTTATATCCGTCTTTCCAAAAATTTCCTAGAGATTGTCCTACTTCTTTTTTAACCTCTTCACTCTTTATTTTTAGATTTGAAACTTCATTCTGCACTTTTAACTTAAGGTCACCTTCGTAATCTTTTGGAACATCGGTTTTATTTTCACTCTCAGATTTTTCTGAATCTTTTAGGTTTGAAAGGTTTTTTATGATTTTATCCTTCTCTAAATTTAAATCGTCTATCTTATTTTTAATGGATTTATCTTTTTCTTCCACCAAAGATATTTTTGCTCCAGTTTCAAAGAATTTTCTTTGCTCATCTTCCAAGATTTTGAGGCCTTCCATAAGTTTTGTTTTAGCAACATCTCTTTTAGAAATCACTGAAATTCTTTTTGCATCGATGCCTTCAATATCTGTATCTATTGACTTATTCTCTTTCTCCGAAGCCTTCTTTCTTTCTTCAAGCTCTTTTAATTCGGCACTAATAAGAAATTTCTGAAACTGCTGTTCTTGTTCTCTGAGTTTTTTGTACTTTGTAGTTAGGTTAGCTTCAGCATTTAGCCTTCGAATTGATCTTTTTACCTCATCCTCTAGGTCTTTAAGTCTGGCAATATTTTCTGCAGTCCTTCTAATTCTCGACTCTGTTTCCCTTTTTCTTTCTTTATACTTAGTAATGCCTGCTGCTTCTTCAACATAACTTCTAAGTTCTTCTGGTTTTGCACCCACTAGGCTTGAAATAATGCCCTGTTCAATAATTGCATAACTATTTGAGCCTAGTCCGGTTCCTAAGAACAGATCCTGAACATCTCTTCTTCTAGCAACAGCATTATTGATAAAGTAAGTAGATTGTCCATCTCTTCCCATTTCTCGTTTAACACTCACCTCTTCAAATTTAAGGTACTCTCCACCAAGAAAATTTTCTGAATTATCAAAAACCAACTCCACAGAGCAATGGCTGACTGGTTTTCTATTATCAGAACCATTAAAAATTACATCTTGCAAGCTTTCACTTCGAAGACTTTTTGCTGAAAGTTCGCCCTTTACCCACTTTATGGCATCAATAATATTAGATTTGCCGCATCCATTTGGACCAACAATGCCACACATAATCCCTGGGAATTCAATTTGAATTGGATCAACAAAACTTTTAAATCCTGCTAATTTTAAGCTTTTAAGTCTCATTTAGATTTTTTAATAGTATAAGTCGTTACTGCCAATATGGATATAATTAAAGCAATCAGTGGTATTAAATAAATTGGCATTTTGTCCTCGCCACTATTCAACAAAATATAGTTTCCATAACGATTTTTCATTAATTCAAATATTTCATCATCAGAGTAACCATCTTTAATTAGCGTTGCAATTTCATTTTTTATATCCTTCGAAATTGGAGCATTAGAACTTGATACATTGCCATATGAACATTTTGGGCATCTAATATTGTCAGACAGATAATTTAGTCGGACTAGTTGCTCCTCTGAAAGATTTTTGTAGAGTAGCTCTGAATTAGCCAGTAAACAAAATAAAGCAATTAGCTTAAAAAAATACTTTAAATTCATCATTCCAAACTTTTTGATTAATTTCCCCAATTCTGTGCTTTACAATTTTGCCATCTATTACTAAAAATGTTTCCGGGGCACCTGTCACACCAAGCTTCAATGCATAGTAGCCTTTGTAATCAAAGATAGAAAATTTATAAGGATCGCCATTTTCATCCAAATAATTTTTTGCTTTACTTAGGTCATCTTTGTAGTTTATTCCTATGATTATTAAATCTTCACCTTTGGAGAGTTTGCTCAGAAAAGGATGTTCAACTAAACACGTTATGCACCAGCTAGCCCAAACATTCAGCAGGACTTTGCCATTTGAGAGGCTCCGTTCATCGATAATATCTCCGTTTAAATCAACCAATTCTTGAATAGAAGGCAGCATCTTACCCTCTTGCAAAGTTATATCAGAGAGTTTTGGCTTTGAAAGACTTAGTGAAAAAAAGTAGATGAAACCAGCAAAGAAACCTAAAAAAATTAAGAATAACAATCGTTTCATAGTTGTCTTCTAAGTCCTCCATAGAATATAGACAATAGCAGCGCAAATGACGACATCCAAATCATTAAAATACCATATTTCTTTGAAAAAGTTACTGACCATGAGCCATCCTGAAACCTATCACCAAGCACAATAAGATAATCCTTTAACAACGTTGAATTTACAGCAGTTTCAGAAGTAATTTGGCCCCCTACTTTGTAGACCCTCTTCTCAGGAAGAAGGGGGTATTCTTCATCAATCACAAACTTAGCCCTTACACCGTTGAAATTGCTATCTGTGACAATCTCAACTTTTTCGAAAAAAATCTTAGAGTTTAATAAATTCATTTGGTCACCCTCGGAGACCTTAATGTCTACACTCTCTGAAAAATTGTGGTTAAACAAGACTGAAAATGTTAGGGCCGCAACTGATAAGTGGCCAAAAAGTTTGTGCATTCGTAAGGAAGTTTGATGATTCAAAATAGAAATAAATAGATTAAAGAATAAAACTATACATAAAACTCCTGCTGTAATTAGAGATAGAAAAATCATTTGTTCAAAGAAAAAGTATACTCCTGTAGAGAGTACAACTAGAGATAAAGCAGACAAGAAAAATACTTTTCCTTTTAATCTTAAGAACTGCTCAAATGTAAACAGACCAATTAAAGCTATTGTTAGTGGAGTAATTAGTTCTGAAAAATAATTTGGCCCAATGCTAAGTTTTGATTCAAAAATTACCTCAGTGAATATGGGATATAAAGTTCCTAATAATATAATCAGCAATATTGTCATCAAGAGAATATTGTTCAAAAGTAAAAGGTAATTGATCGATCCAAATTTAGGCCAATTGCCTTTGAATATATCTTTTGATCTAAAGAATACAATAAATGAGGCAAGGGTAAAAATTGAGAGAATTCCTAAAAGAAAAATCCCTCTATCTGGATCTGCTGCAAAAGAGTGCACACTATTGAGAATGCCTGACCTCACAATAAAGGACCCAAATACAGAAAGTAAAAAAGTAATTATTGAGAGGAAGACCATCCAAGAAAGCATAATTTTTGTTCTGCTATATATAAGGCTATGTGAAAAAGCTGTACCTGCAATCCAAGGCATCAAGGACACATTCTCTACAGGATCCCAAAACCAGTATCCACCCCACCCTAGCTCATAATACGCCCAAATTGATCCTAGTAGAATTCCGAGCGTAAGCGTAAACCATGAGATGCTTGACCATACCTTAATGATTGAAAATAATTCTTTTGAAAAAACTCCTGAAGCTCCAGACATTACAAAACAAAATGTTACGGCGTAAAAAACATACCCTGAGAATATTAAAGGCGGGTGTATTGCCAGAAGGGGATCTTGTAACAAAGGATTTAAGTCTGCTCCATTGATTGGAGGATTAGAGAGGATGTAAAAAGGATTAGAAGCTGTGACAATAAATAATAAATACAAAAAGAGAATTGATAGTGCATAAAAATTTGATTGCATTATCTGATTCTTATTTCTAATAAAATAATTTGAAAAAGTTATCGATAAGCTTAAAAGCACAATCATTAATAAAAATGATCCTTCGTGAGCTCCCCAAAAAGCTGAAATTTTATAATAAACAGGCAAAAGAACATTTGAATTTTGTGCAACATATAAGAATGAAAAATTATCATTAAGGAACTGAATCACCAAATAGGCTGAAGCTGTGAGCAAAACTACCGAAATGAGAAATATGAGGCGTCTTGCAAGTTCATGTTTATGAAGAAAGGAGAGAAAGGCCCCTAGAAAAGATCCTATTGTTGCACCCCAAAGCAACGCATTACCAACGAAATCTACTGATATATCAGTCATAACTTTCAAGCTTTACTGGCATATAGTTCTCATCATGTTTCGCCAAGATCTCTACCGCCCAAAAGGCGTTACCCTCAGTTAAGTATCCACTAGCCACTACACCGCTATTTTCTTTAAATAAATTTGGCAAGACACCGACGTAAACAACATCAATCGAATTTTGGAAGTCCGTAACAGTAAAAGTTACTACAAGATCTTCCCCCTCAACTCTCTGCAAACTTCCTTTCTCCACCATGCCTCCTAACTTAAACTTTTGAACAGTATTATATTCTCCTGAAAAAATTTGAGTTGGGGTTAAATAGAGATCTATATTTTTTTCTAAAGCCTTGATTATAAAGAAGACTATCAAAGCAACTGATGCCAAAGATAGCAGTATCAAATAAATTTTATTTGCTCTATTTCTTCTAATCATGTTCCTCATCTCTTAAATCTTTTAACTTATTAAAAAGTGTACCTCTGGAGACGACAACAAGGATCGACATAGCAAGTAATGTAATCGCATAGCAGATAAATACAAGCTCAAGACTATCCATGATCCCTCCAAATTTCTTTTTTTGATGGAGCTCTCAATAAAATCTCAAATTGTATATTTCGCAAAAAAATTGATAGTGAGATAAACATAAAAGCGATAAGCATTAGTGGCAAGGCATATAACATTTCACCATCAATGCTGCTACCAGAAGTGGTAATACTTGGACCTTGATGAAGGGTGTTCCACCAATTAACAGAAAACTTAATTATTGGAATATTTATTGCGCCAATAATACTCAATATCGAGATTATTTGATCTGCAATTTGTCTTGTTGTAAAAGATGTTTTCAAAGCTAGAAGGCAAACATATTGAATCAATAAAATAAATGTTGATGTAATTCTTGCATCCCATACCCAATAAGTCCCCCAGGTAGGTTTTCCCCAAATTGATCCCGTAATTAAAACAAGAGCAGTAAAGATAAGACCGATACTAATAGCTGAATTCAAGAAGATTGCAGAAATTTTTGTTCTCCAAACTAAGTAAATGAAACCATTAACAGCAAGAAATAAATATATTAGTTCTGACATTATTGCACTTGGAACATGCACAAAAAGTATTCTGTAAACCTCTGATTGAACACTATCGGACGGCAATATAATTAAACAAATATAGCTCATTATAAAAAATCCAAATAAGCCTATAAGAAGAGCTTTATTTGCGAAGAAATTACAAAACCTATAAACCCTTTCTAGTAAAAAATATTTTGCTACATACTTGTACATTGTTATCTAATTTGTATTTTTATTACCTCAACAATTAATAAATTTATGAACACGATCGAAAAAACAAAATATGCCATCAAAAAGTAGAAATTTGGATTCCACTGACCGCTAATGAATAAGCCTTCAATTAGAAAAATAAAAGGAACAAGAAATGGAATAATAATAAGGGCATTTAAAGAATTGTTTTTTCTAATTGAGACGATACTACCCAAATTAAAAAAAGGACTAAGAGTAAGAAGGCATGCCAAATAGGAAGCTGAAAACTGTGTTAAAGAAAGATTTTGAGGCAAGCCACTGAATAAAAGGCCAATTATCAACATAGGGATAAAAACAAAAACAGTTTGTATGAATAATTTTGATAGTACATAACTTATTAGATTTTTATCTTCTAATATCATTTGTTCTATAGCTCCGCTTTCAAAATCGTCCTTATATGATGATTCTGAAATTATGAACACTGTTATAAACGAAGAGATGAATACGTTTGCAAATTTAAAGTTATCTGGTAAACCTAAAGCAATAAAAATTACAAATAATATTGAATAAATTGATAAGGGTAAGTAAATATTTTTTGGAATATTAAAAAATAAGAGAAATTCTCTTTTTAAAAAATTATTCACTTAGGTCCTCCAACTGAACTTTAGCGCTTTTACTGATTGTTTCTTGATGGTTGCTTAAAATTATTGTTCCTTTATTTTCAATATGTTGGAAAAATAATTCCTTAATTGTATTTACAGAATCTGCATCAAGTCCTAAAAAAGGTTCATCCATAATCCATAATTTTGTTTGAGATTGAAAAATTCTTAATAATGCTATTTTTCTTTTTTCTCCAAAAGATAGATTATTTATCTTTTGATTTCTCAAATGAAAAATATTCATCTGTTTTGCAAGCGGTTTATCAATATCTAATGAGTTCAATGAGAAATTCTGCTTAAACGTAAGTTCCTCTATTAGGGCATTTTGATGTCCCAAATAGGCGATTGCATTATCTTGTGAGCTTGAATTATACAGATTGCTTGATATTTCTCGGCAGATTATTTTTAGTATTGTTGTTTTACCTGAGCCATTTCTTCCTCTAATCTCAGTGATCTCATTTATATTCACCCTCAAGCTAAAATTTTTAAAAATACACCTTTCATCAACCTTGTAATTTAGATTATTAATTATTGTTAGAGCTTTCATAGTTATAAATTATTCGAAAGAAAATGGGTCGAACCTTAATACTTTTTATATACCATTAAATATGGCTAATCCGCTAAAAATCAATGTTTTCAAAAATATTCGTAGCCCCAAACTTCTCCTATGTTATTATCTTATAATTCAATTATAAAAGAGGGTCACATGAGATTAATAATAATTTATTTACTGACATTTTCTGTGTTCGCAAATGACTATTTTCCTGATGATAATTGGGAAGTACGAGATGGAAGTTCTTTGGGTCTTGATGAAGCTAAAATTGATAAACTTTTCAAATTAACTTTTGAAGATTCTGCAACTATGTCAGCAGTACTTATTAAAGACGGTTACATCGTTAAAGAAAAGCATGCAGAAGGGTTTGATAAAAATTCATATGGAACATCTTGGTCAACTGCAAAAAGTTTCTATGCTGCATTAATTGGAATTTCTCTTGATAAGGGTGAGATTCAAAGTCTAGATGAACCAGTTGGAAATTACATTGATTCATATAACCGCGATGGGAAAGAGGATATTACAATTAGACAAATCCTGAACATGACAAGTGGGCTTGAGTTTCCAAGTCACGAGCACGAAATGATGTTTTTTGAAGAAAATCACCTTGAGTATGCTCTTGAAGTTGGAGTTGAGAGTACTCCAGGAGAAAAATTCCAGTATAACAATGTTAATTCAATGCTTATGGGGGAAATTTTAAAAAGTGCAACCGGTAAAACTGCAAAAGAACTCATAGATGAAAGAATCTTTAGCAAAATAGGTATTAGAGACTATACAGCTTGGGTAGATAGTGCTGGTAATACATTAACTTACTGCTGCTTAGATATGTCAGCTAGAGATTACTCAAAATTTGGCTTACTTTTTTCACGAGATGGTAGATGGAATGATAATCAGATTATCTCAGAGGATTACGTTGAAGAATCTTTACAACTTTATTGGGGAAAAACACCAAGTATGGGTTGGAGTCACAGTGATACACGAGGCTATAGCTTGCAGTGGTGGATATCAAAATATGACGACGATGCAAAGATATATAACACCAGCGGAAAATTTGGACAGTTTGTATTCATAGATAAAGAAAGAGATATTATTTTTACTAGAATCACAAAATATTATCCTAGTGGAGGTGAGGTCCAAAAATTTGGTGCTCTTTCTTACCTAAAATTTCTTGGAAGCGTGAATGCTGCCATAGGTGTTTCAAGAGTTTTATATAACCTAGGTTTGATTAGCTTTAATGATGGGAGTGTTCAAACTCCATATACTCTTGAAGAGGGTGAATCTAATGAGTTTTACGAAAACTATGTAGAAATTGTTGAAGCAATGGCTGATCTTGAAGATTAATAAATGAAAAGACTTCTCCTCTTATTTGGAACTATCGGTTGGCTTCATGCTGATACAAAAATAAATAACGAAGTCTTAGATCAATTGATACAATTACTTGAAAATGATAGTGCAACACAATCATTAATTATTTCGAATGATGAAAGAATTATTCACGAATATTATGCAAATAATTACAGCCAGAATAATTTAGCAACCTCTTGGTCAATTGCTAAAACTTTTTATGCCGCTCTCATTGGAGTAGCTATTCAACAAGACCTAATTGATTACTCTGATTTAGAAAAACCGATCAGCTACTTTGTACCAGAACTTAAACTTGATTCAAAATCTGACATCACCCTTTATAACATCCTAGCAATGAAAACAGGACTTGAAATTACCGAGTATTTAAATGAAGAAATGTTTTTCTCTATTAATAACTTAGATTTTGCAATGAATGTAGATCCAAAAGAAGAGCAAGGAAATGTTTATGAATATAACAATGTAAACACAATGCTTCTAAATCCCATAATTGAGTCTATTTTTGGTCTTACACCACATGAAGTTTTAATTTCTGAAATCTTTAATCCTTTAAATATCAAGGATTATGGCCTCTGGAAAGATTCTGCTGGCAATGATATGACTTATTATGGTGTTGACTTAAGGCCAATCGACTTTATGAAATTTGCTCACCTTGTAATGAATAAAGGAAAACAAAATGGCGTACAGATCATTGATGAAAAGTTCATGTTTGATTCAATCCAGCCTATCTCAAGGGGAACTGGTGAATGGTTTGGTCTACATTGGAGTGTTAGAAAATTTAATGAAAGTAAAACTCTTGTGGGGCTGGAGGTTACAGATGGACAAACGATGTTCCTAATACCAGAAGAGCGGTTGGCTATGGTGAGATTCACAAAATACTTCCATAACCCCGATAAAGGACATCAAGTTAAGTTTGGTCCCTTGGAATACTTATTATGGATGCCATACTCATGGATAAAATATATAACTACCTTGGTTGCTGCGGAGACCGCTCCAGGAGTGGAACCGGTTGACGATCCAAGCATAAATTTTCCAGACACAAAATCTCTAGGGGTCTCTGAGCTGAATTGTCCTTTT
This sequence comes from uncultured SAR86 cluster bacterium, assembly GCA_902610995.1. GTDB lineage: Bacteria > Pseudomonadota > Gammaproteobacteria > Magnimaribacterales > TMED112 > TMED112. The sequence goes on along the minus strand of CACLXU010000004.1, from coordinate 44,042 downwards.
ACTGCTCCAGATGAATGTTATGGGGTGAGCAAAATACAAGATCTCTTTTTTGGTTTAGGGGAATCTACTACCACTTTAAAATAACCTTTCCTGCTTTACCTTGATTTAACAAATCAAAAGCTTTCTCATAATCACTGTAATGAAACTCATGTGTTATTACATTTTTTATATCAAGCCCGGATTGAAGTAGAGCTAAGCCTTTATACCAAGTTTCAAAAATTTCCCTTCCATAAATTGCTTTGATATTTAAGGCTTTGAAAATAATTTCAGAAATATCCAAATTAATTGGGGTGCTTGGAAGGCCAAGAAGTGCAATGTTACCACCCATCATCATGTTCTGTATCATATCTTTAAGAGCTATCTCTGATCCTGACATTTCAAGACCTACATCAAAACCCTCTCTTAAGCCCATTTCCTCCATCTTATCTTTAATGCTTGATTTTGATGGGTTTAAAACTTCAGTTGCACAAACTTTTTTTGCTAATTTTAACCTTTCGTCATTTATATCTGTAAGGAGCACATTTCTAGCTCCAACATGAATAGCTATTGCAGCTGACATTATTCCAATTGGCCCGGCACCAGTTATTAGCACATCTTCACCAGCCAGATCAAAAGATAAAGAAGCATGAACTGCATTTCCAAATGGATCAAGAATTGATCCAATTGAATCATTAACCTCATCAGGCAGTGGAACAATATTAGATTGAGGAACACATACAAATTCAGCAAAAGCTCCATTTCTATCAACACCCAAATTAATAGTATCAGGATCTAGGTGCAACCTCCCAGCTCTAGCATTTCTACTCCTATTGCCTACTATATGTGACTCAACAGATACACGTTCACCAATTCTAAATCTATCAACATTAGTTCCAACTTTATGGATAGTTCCCATGAATTCATGTCCAAGAGTAAGAGGAGGTTTTATCGCTTTGCTTGCCCAAGAGTCCCAATTCCATATGTGCAAGTCTGTTCCACAAATGGCCGTCGATTTTACTTTTATGAGTACGTCATTGTCGCCAACCTTTGGCACCTCAACATCTTTAAGATGTAATCCAATTTCTGCTTTTTCCTTAACTAATGCTTTCATATGACTTTTAAATTTGTCCCAACCTTTTTAAATATTTTAATTGCTTTATCAAGTTCTTCTACAGTATGTTCGCTATTTATTTGTAAGCGAATCCTAGCCATCCCCTTAGGAACAACAGGGAATGAAAACCCAACAGCGTAAATGCCATTATTTAATAGTTCTTTAGACATTCTTTGTGCAACATTTGCGTCACCAAGCATTACAGGAGTAATTGGATGTTCATCACCTAAAATGTTGAATCCCAATGATTTCATCTGCTTTCTAAAATAAATGGTGTTTTTGAAAATTCTTCGTCTTCTTTCTGGCTGCTCTCTAACTAGCTCAAGTGCTTTCAAGGTTGCTTTTACGATTGATGGGGAAAGTGCATTTGAAAAAAGATATGGTCTCGATTTCTGCTTTAATAATTCAACAACACCTTTTTTTGCACAGATGAATCCCCCTGAAGCACCACCAAGCGCTTTGCCAAGCGTCCCTGTAAGAAAATCAATTTTTCCCTCCAATCCAAAATGTTCAGCTGATCCCTTACCCGAATTACCTACAAATCCAGTCGCATGACAATCGTCCACCATTATAAGAGCCTCATACCTCTCAGCGAGCTCAACAATCTCTGGCAGCTTTGCGTAAGTTCCGTCCATCGAGAATACCCCATCAGTAACAATTACTCTGTATCTAGAATTTTTTGCTTCATTTAATTTTTCTTCAAGGCTCACCATATCACTATGTTCATACCTGAACCTCTTAGCTTTACAAAGCCGAATTCCGTCGATAATTGAGGCGTGATTCAGAGAGTCGCTTATAATTGCATCTTCTGGTCCAAATAATGGTTCAAATATTCCTCCATTTGCATCAAAGCAAGCGACATAGAGAATGCAATCCTCGTAGCCAAGAAATTCACTCAGTTCTTTTTCAAGTCGTGTATGAGCATTATTTGTTCCACAGATAAATCTTACCGAAGCCATCCCATAACCATCTTCATCAAGGGAATTTTTTGCAGCCATGATTACATCTTGGTTGCTTGCTAGACCTAAATAGTCATTTGCACAGAAATTTAAAACTTCAGACCCATCATTTAAAGTGACTTTTGTGCCTTGGGGTGATGAAATTAGCCTTTCCTCTTTAAAAAGGCCATCAGATTTAATACTTTTTACCTCTTTATTGATTGAGGAATAAAAACTTTTAGTCACAAACAGATTATAATAAAAAACTCAAAAAACTGCGCATGCTAAAAAGAACAAAAATTATTGCAACAATTGGCCCCTCAACAAAGTCAAAAAATTCAATACTAAAACTTTATAAACAAGGTATGAATGTTGTGAGGGTAAATATGTCTCATGCATCACATCAAGAGCTTGAAGAAATAGTCAAGAATGTAAGGTTTATCAATAAATCACTTACGTGTGCCATTGGAATAATGGTTGATACACAGGGGCCTGAAATCAGAACAGCTAAAAACTCTGAGGTTTTAGAGCTTGTTAAGGGTGAACAAATCATCTTAAGCTCAAAGAAAACAAAAGATATGAAGAAATCTCTTCAAATTGATAATTTGAAGTATGTAAAAGGGATTAAGAAAAATGGAAGAATATCTCTTGATAATGGATCAATAGACTTGAAAATAACAAGAGCCTCCAAAGAAAAAATATATTGCGATGTTCTGGATAATGGTCAGATTAGTGGAAGAAAACATGTGAATTTTCCTGGGGCAACAATTAGTCTCCCAACAATAACAGATAAAGATAAAAGAGATCTAAAATTTGCAGCTTCTTTAGGCGTGGATTTTGTTGCTCTTTCATTCTGCCGAACTAAAAATGATATTAATGATCTTAAAAAAACTTTGAAGTCCTTTAAAAAAGAAATTGAGTTATTTGTAAAAGTTGAAGATCAACAAGGGTTATCAAATCTTGAGGATATAGTTAGTAGCTCAGATGGGATTATGGTAGCAAGAGGGGACTTGGGTATAGAGACTGATATAACTAACCTGCCATATACTCAAAGAAAAATGATAAAAGTGGCTGCAAAACACGGGAAAAAATCGATTGTTGCGACTCAGTTGCTTGAGTCAATGATATATAATCCACACCCTACAAGAGCAGAGGTTTCTGACGTTGCAAATGCAGTATATGAAGGCGCAGATGCACTTATGCTCTCTGCTGAGACAGGTATTGGCCAACATCCATACGCTTGTGTAGCTTATTTGAAGGATATTGCAATTAATGCAGAGCGGTCTGAAACACTTCTTTTTCCATCATTGACCAAGCAAAAAACTGATTGGCATATTCTTGCATCTACGTCTGTAAAGCTTGCTGAAAAGATAAATGCGGATGCAATTTTAGTTTTAACTCGAAGTGGTTTTACAGCTAACTTAATTTCTCTTGCAAAACCGAAGTTGCCAGTGTTTGCAGTTACAAATGACAGCGATACGCACTCTCGTTTATCAATATGCTCATCTGTACAAAACATTCACTTGAGGTTTCAAAAAAATCATGAAAAAACAATTGAATCTGCTTTTTTAGAAATTAAAAAGAACTTTAATTTTAAAAAGAATAGTAAGTTTGTTGTCATTTCAGGTGTATTTTCTGATATATATGCAGACGCAATACAAGTAAGGTTTCTAAATTAATGTTATTCAAAAATCTTCCAGATCAAGCACCCTTCCAGCTTTTTGAACAATACTATCAAGATGCTGAAAATAATAACCAGCCCATTGCTGAGGCTGGCTGCATTTCATCTGTAGACAAAGATGGAAAACCACATTCACGCTTTGTAAATTTCAAATATTTTTTTGAAGATAATCTTATTTTCTTTTCAAGTTATAGCAGTAATAAAGCTGAAGACTTTAAGTTAAATCAAAACGTAGCAATAAATTTTTGGTGGTCAAATACAAATGTTCAGATAAGGCTCGAAGGACAAATATCAAAATGCTCGGTAAAATTTTCAGACGAACATTTCTATGGAAGAGAGATTGGAAAAAACATAGCTGCAATTGTGTCTAATCAATCAAGAGAAATAGAATCCTATGAAGTGCTTGAAGCAAAATATGAAAAAATTAAAAGCGATATAGAAGAAGGAAGAATAGACGAAATTAGACCTGAAGACTGGGGTGGTTTTCAAATCTCCGTTAGCTACTTTGAATTTTGGGAAGCTAATAATGACAGATTAAACTATCGTGAGTGTTATTCTTTAGAACAAGGTGAGTGGCGTAAATTTTTTCTTCAATCCTGAGCTTCCTCAAGTTTAACTAGCAACTCTGGATTTATTTTATTTGTATTTAGGTAAACAACCCAGTGCAAGTGTGGTCCTGTAACTCTACCTGTTGAGCCAACTTCTCCAATTTTTTCAGCTTTTAAAACAGTCTCACCTTCCTCAACAAGCCATTTATTTAAATGGCTATACGAAGTAAATAAGCCACCACCATGATCAAGAATAATAAATTTACCACTATAAAAATGTTGATCAACAAGTATCACTGTTCCATCCATTGGAGCTATAACTGGATCTCCCTCCACCCCGTCAATATCTAGTGCTAGATGTGGAGAGCGAGGCTGATCATTTATGTATCTTTTTTTCCCAAACTTGCTTGTTATGTAATTATCAACTGGAGATATAAATTTAAATGTAAAATCCAATTGAGGTGAATTTTTAGAAACGAGTTCACGCACTAGTCTAGCCTCATTATTAGCTCTTTCAGCGTCCTCAGGACTTAGATTTACTAAAGATTCATCTTCGATTGTTATTCTTGATTCTCCATAATCTAGAGGAAAAACTTTTATTTTTTGATTTCCAAATTCAAATATTGTCTCTTGTGTGACATATGGCAATCCAATGGCTCTATAATCGCTCCCATTCTTTTTGATAAGATACCCCTCAGCATTTGGATAGTCATCAATGTATAAAATATGTCCTGAATATCCTTTAAATTCGTCAAGGTAGTCAACTGATTGCTTTTTTTGAAGTGACTCGCACCCAACAAGGATTATAAGTATAAAAAGAGTTCTAATTTTCATTAATTTTAGCCAACATTAGCCAAGTTTCAATTACTGTATCAGGATTTAATGACATTGACCCAATATTTTGCTCTAACAACCATAGAGCTAAATCACTATGATCAGATGGGCCTTGACCACAAATTCCAATATATTTATTTTTTTTATGGCAAGCATTGATTGACATTGAAAGCATAGATTTAACTGCATCATCCCTCTCATCAAACACATCAGCAACTAAGGAAGAATCTCTATCAAGACCTAGAGTTAGTTGCGTCATATCATTAGAGCCGATTGACATACCGTCGAAATATTCTAAAAACTCATCTGCAAGTACCGCATTTGATGGCAATTCTGACATCATAATAATCTTTAGATCATCTTTCCCAGATTCAAGATCATTCTGTTTTAAAAGCTCTATTACTTCCTTAGCCTCATCAAGAGTCCTGATAAATGGAATCATTATTTGCACATTTCTTAAACCCATATCATTTCTGACTCTCTTAATAGCCATACATTCCAATTCAAAGCATTCTCTAAAAGATTCTGATATATATCTTGCAGCACCCCTAAAACCAAGCATTGGGTTTTCCTCTTTGGGTTCAAAAATTTTGCCCCCCAGTAAATTTGCATATTCATTTGATTTGAAATCTGACATTCTGACAATGACAGGTTTAGCATGAAAAGCTGCTGCTATTGTGGCAATACCTTCAGATAGTCTCTGCACATAGAAATCTACTGGTCCTTTATATGCTGATATTCGTTTATTAATTTCTGTTCTAAGTTTCTTGTCCAGATCAGATAATGATGTCAATGCTTTTGGATGAATACCAATCATTTTATTGATGATAAATTCCAGTCGAGCCAGCCCTACTCCCTCATTAGGAATTCTTGAAAAAGTGAATGCCCTATCAGGGTTGCCAACGTTCATCATTAATTTTGTTGGAATCTTTGGAAGGTTTGAAATCTCTGTTTCTAAAATTTCAAAATCCAGCAATCCCTCATATACTTTTCCAACTTCTCCCTCTGAGCAACATACTGTAATGCTTTGGTCATTCCTTAAAACTTTTGTTGCATTATTTGAGCCAACAATGGCTGGTATGCCAAGTTCTCTAGCGATAATTGCTGCATGGCATGTTCTTCCTCCACGATTAGTTACTATTGCCGAAGCTTTTTTCATTACCGGCTCCCAATCAGGATCAGTCATATCTGCTATCAAAACGTCACCCTCATTAATTTGATGCATATTTCTAGGATCGTTAATAATTTTAGCTTTTCCCGAGCCAATCCTTTGTCCAATACTTCTGCCAGTTATTAAAATTTTTGTTTTTTCTTTCAGAATATATTGCGAGAGCATTGTCTCCTTTTTGCTATGCACCGTCTCGGGTCTCGCCTGAAGGATATAAATTTTTCCATCCACTCCATCCCTGCCCCACTCAATATCCATTGGTTTTTTGTAATGCTTTTCAATAATCATGGCAGATTTAGATAAATTAATTATTTCTTTATCTGTTAAAGAGAATCGGCCTTGATCGCTTTTTGAAACTTTAATAGTCTTGACAGATGCTTCAGCTTTCCTCCCCTTTGCAAAAATCATTTTTTCTGATTTTTCTCCTAGGTTCTTTCTGATTATTGGAAATTTACCATTTGATACAGCTTTCTTGAAAACATAAAATTCATCAGGATTTACTGAACCTTGAACTATTGTTTCTCCTAGACCATATGATGAATTTATAAAAACTACATCTTCACATCCTGATTCAGTGTCTAGGGTAAACATTACACCTGATGCACCCTGATCACTCCGAACCATACGCTGAAATCCGACAGAAATAGATACATCTAAGTTATCAAAACCTTGATGAGCTCTATAAGATATAGCTCTGTCAGTGTAAAGAGATGCATAAACCTTTTGCATTGCATCTAGCAAATTTTTAAATCCGGTAATATTCAAATAGGTTTCTTGCTGACCTGCAAAAGAAGCAGACGGAAGGTCTTCGGCTGTTGCAGACGATCTAACGGCAAATGATAATTCTGACCCTTTAGTTAAATTTTTGTAAGCTTGAAAAATTTGCTCCTCAAGCTCCTCCGGAATAGTTGCTTTAAGAATTAATCTTCTAATTGCTTTTCCTGCATTAGCTAAATCTTTTATAGAATCTAAATCAAGTTCATTAAGGATTTTTTGAATTTTGTCATCGATATTATTTGATTCAATGAATAATTTGTATGCTTCTGAAGTGGTTGCAAAGCCATCAGGCACATTTATACCAAGGGCTGATAAGTTATTGATCATCTCCCCAAGAGATGCATTTTTTCCTCCTACCTTATCAATATCATCTAAAGATATATCAGAAAATTTGGAGATGTATTTTCGTTTCATGGCCCACAAATATCTTAAAACATATTTAATTTTATTTTATATAAAAAAAGGGCAAGCGAAAGCTTGCCCTAAAAAATTACCTTTAATTAAAAGGATAGAACCGCTTCAACTCCAATAATTTTTCCAGGCATTAGTGGCGAAAAAGAACCCCAACTTACCGGGCTAACATTTCCGTGCTTAACAGAATCATTCAAATTCTTACCATAAAAACCAAAACTAAAGTTTTCGGATGGCGAATAGAAATCTACGCCTAAATCTAGAATATTTTGCTCGCCAATCATTCCTAAATTATTGTCCGAGTAAGCGACCTCATCCCTATAAGAATATGCAACTCTTGCACTTGCTGACCAATTTGCAACCATGAAATCCCTTGATAATCCAAGCGAATAAGTTAAATCAGCAGCTCTTGGAAGCATAAGGTTAAGGTCTACTGAGTCAACAACCCCATCTTGTGAGATGTCATAAACCACTTCATCATAGCCTGCATCAAGAGTTCCAAGTGAAGCATTAAATACAAAATCATTTTGAAGAAGAAGGACTACATCTGCTTCGAAACCACTTATGGTAGCGTCTCCTGTATTTTTAATATACTGAACTGGTCCTGCAGGCCCAGCTTCATTTAGAGTTCTTTGCATATCTGTAAGCTCAGAAGAGAAAAATGCAAGATTTAGTCTTCCATTATTTAAGATTCTCTTCATTCCAACTTCTAAAGTCTGTAATTTTTCTTGGTCAAATGGTCCAGGCCCTTTATCTGGGGTTAATTGAAGAATTGCAGTATTTCTCATGTTATAACCACCAGATCTATAACCATCTGCAACGTATCCATATATCGTTGTATTATCATCAGGAAAATATGTTAGACCAATCCTTGGTGATGTACTGCTCCATGAATCATTATCTATGAAATCTCTGACACAGCCTCCTAGAAATATTTGGCAACTAGCATCTGACGTTCTTTGAATTAGTGAAGGGTCTCTGCCTGCAAGAAAATAAATATTTCTTGGTGCATCAAGAATTCCTGCTGCTAGAGCTGCTGCTCCTGCAGACAATGAAGCCACTGATACATTTTTATCTTCTTCAGTGCTTCTAATGCCTAGATCCAAAACTAAATTATCTCCAATTGGAAACTCTGCAGTTGCAAAGAACGCTGTTGAATCAACACTCAGATCTCCACCACCATTCCACTCGGTTCCGCCAAGGGTATTAGGTAAGATACGCATCTCATGGTAAGTTAAATCTCTTGTATAAGAGTAATATCCAGCAAGAAGATCCATATTGCCAAAACTGCCATTAAACCTAATTTCATATGTTGATGATTCGTCTTGAGTTTTTGCAGGGGCGTGAAAAATAAATAGTCTTGTACCATCTATATCGCCCATAGCTTCACTTTCAGTAGTGCTTGAGCCATATAGGTAAGTGATTTGGCCATCTCCAAGCATGACATCCTGAACTGCTTTTATCGTAAGTGTTTCTGTATCTTGTTCAATAAATCCTTTCTCATTGATGCTAAGATCAAACGAATCTCTATCTTGAATAAGCCCAAAACATTGAAGGTCTGTAGGCACCAGAGAGAAACACTGAGAAGAGACTCCATCTCCAGATGTTTCTTGCGTGGAATATTTTACATTGATATTTAAACTATCAGTTGGGTCGGCTACAACAGTGCCTCTGAACATTGTATTTTCGTGAGCCCCATGATGAGTATTATCAAAGCTGTTATTAAACCAGCCCTGGTTATCATTGATATATAGGACACCTCTAACCTTAATAATGTCTGAAACAGGTCCGCCTGATGCAAATTGCATCATGCTGTTGGTTGCACCAGGGCTACCAAATCCGTCCATTGCTAACCTAACTTGTGATTCCCATTCATCGCCAGGATTTTTGGAGTTAAGAAGAACCGCTCCTCCAATAGCATTCTTTCCGATTATTGTGCCTTGTGGTCCTCTAAGAATTTCCACACTGGCCAAATCGAAGCTATCCATTACTGTTCCATTTCCTACGTATACTCCGTCAACTATCATTGCAACAGGTGATTCGATTGAAGCTATGGAAGAGTTATGGCCTAGACCTCTTATTTGAAAGTTTGGTACACCTCTTTGAGTTCCTATGTCATCAAGTGATACGTTAGGAACAGAGACAAGTTCGGTAATATTTCTTACTTTTTGAACTTCAAGCTGCTCAGAAGAAAGCGCAGTCACAGCCAGAGGCACTTCCTGTTCGGATTCCTCTTTTTTACGTGCTGTTGTTATTACTTCTTCAATTAATACTGATGCTCTTTCGTCTTGCGCGTGAACAACATTTTGCTCTACAAAAACGTAAAAGAGTGTAAATGATAAAAAGATTTTGATTAAATTTTTCATGTAGCCCCCTAATTAAAAACTTATGCAGTCTATTATATTTCACATTTCTTGAGATTAACAATAAACTTAAATTTCTTTATTTTGGTTTCCAAGAAAAAGAACATTAACGAATATAAGCAGAAGGAGAGCTTTATGGAAAAATTTGCGAATTGTGTAAGATGCTGTGTTAGAGAAGGTTGCGAAGAAAAATATCTAGAGATGGTGAACAGTTGGGGTATGGCTGAGGGCCAAGAGCGTGCATACACGGTAAAAACAGGGGATAGAGAATATATCTTTTTTGGAGTTTGGAGTTCTGAAGAGAGTCTCATTAATGCAAGATCAGAAATGATAGGAAACCTCGATAGTATCAGGGATTTGCTGGAGGAGCTATCTGATGACCTAGGGGTAACTGAACCACGAAGTGGCTTTATAAAATCTTCAATTAATCCTTAAAAAATTAATGGCGGAGAGAGAGGGATTCGAACCCTCGAGACAGTTGCCCGTCTAACACCTTAGCAGGGTGCCGCTTTCGACCACTCAGCCACCTCTCCGGACCAAATATAATACAGGAATTACTCTGCTCCTTCGACCTCTCTTCGGAATAATGATAATTGTTCTTCTGAAAAGTCGCTGCAAAAGTTGTAAGGTGGGCCGGGATTTTCAAATTCAGAAAATTGTCTTACAGCTATCCAGCCTAATAAACAACGCTCTTTTATTTCTAAAGTTGAGTCTGATTTTAAATCGTTGATTAAATCTACTGGATTCACTGGATCGTTGACCATTTGGATCAGGTTGTCATTTGGATTATCTAGCCTTAAATATGATTGGCTATCAAGAGAGAATTTCTCCCAATTTTTTTGTTTTCCAAATGCATTTGGGTTTCCATACTTCGCAATATTTGACCAAAAAGTCATCATTTGTTCGCTCAGAGAATTACGACCAGCTGCTGAGGAATCTGGGAAAAGAATGGGCCTCACATACCATGGAATTTGCTCCATATTAAAAGTTTGTGCTATAAATGGAATCTCTAAACCGTGTGCCGCTCCCAAGAAAAGACTATAGTCCCCAAGAGGTCCATCTCTTTGTTCATCCCAATCAAATCTGTATGAATATAAATTAGCATTTGATTTAGCCATTCTTCTTAAAGGCTCTTCCGCTCCCCTATATCGCCAGATATCACTTCTATATTTATTCCAGCTCTTAAAATTTTCTTCACTTCTGAGAAGACTTCTTCTTAACTCCAGTGTTGTGTCAAAAAAGTAATCAGATCTTATGTACCAGTAATTCATTTCATCTCTATTTGTGCCTGCAATTACCACAAGGTTAGGATCTATATTTTCTAATGATTTATAAAGCCCCTCTTTTGGAATTACTATGTCATCTCTGACCGATATTGGGGTAATTGGATAAGGGTGTGCTTCTGCAGTAGAAATATATTTGTTATATACCTGCTCAGAACTTAAATTTCTTAGAAATGAAACAATTTCTTGGGTATCAGTTAAATATTTAATATCTTCTTCAAATATTTTTTCTGAGGATAGTTCAGAATTTTTTGTGGCAAAGTCTACAGAATGTGTTTGCACGTAACCCGACTGGCTGATTGCCTTCTCAAATAATCCTTTGGCCAAAGGTGATGCCAATAACGTTAATACATTATGTCCTCCAGCAGATTCACCAAAGACAGTTATATTATCTGGATTGCCCCCAAAAGATTTGATATTCCTATTAGTCCAATTCAGCGCCTCAATTATATCTAAATGTCCAAAATTTGAAGTTTTATCTAACCCAGAAGATGTCTCACGAATAAAATCCGATGAAAACCACCCAAAAACTCCTAGACGATAATTTATTGTTACGACAATGACATCTCTTTTTCTTGCAAGATTTGAAAAATCATAGGAACTACCTGATCCCCAAATATTTGATCCCCCATGTATCCAAAACATCACAGGCAAATCATTCTTTTCAAAATCAACATTATTTTTTGGTACATATATATTTAGATATAAGCAATCCTCATTACCACTTATAGTTCTTCTATCAATAAAGGAGCTTTCCACTTTTGGCTGTACACATTCATTTTTAAATTTTGATCCATCTACAACCTCACTAGAACTGTAAGCTACAGGAGCTTTCCATCTTAAATCCCCAACTGGAGGTTGAGCGTAAGGAATTCCTTTAAAAGAAAAATAATCTTCATGCTCTTCACCAACAACAGAAACTTGTGGTGCATCAACTTTGATATAATCCCTATCTTCAATCTCTAAGATAGTATTAGTACATGAGGTTAAGAATAAAAAGATAATAGAGAGTTTCAGAGTAAGCTTCACTATTCAATTTCCTTTAAAATCATTTTTGTAAGAATCTTTGTCTTTTCTTTAATTTTATTTGGTTCAGGGCTGCCTCCCTGGGCAAAATCATCTCTGCCGCCGCCCCTTCCATTAAATGATTCATTTACAAGTTGAATGATTTTTTTTGCTGTAAGAGATTTACTTTTGGAGGTAACAATGTAGGAGACTTTATCTCCCTCATTACTGACATGTATGGAAAAAATATTTTCCTTATTATTATGTGATTTGTCTGCAGCTCTTCTCAACATCTCCATTGAGGCATTTTCTTGAACAATCAATTCACCATTATAGCCCTCCAGCTTAAATGATTCTGTTTCAATAGTCGTGGCATTCAAGCTTTTTTCAGATTTTTTACTAGACTTAAGGCTTTTATTTTCTTTTATTAAGTTTTGTACCTTTTCAGGCAATTCCTCAGCTGGGGCATTTAAAATGCCTTCAATCTTTTTTAACAATTCTATTGCTTGCTTTGACTTTTTTACTAGATTCGAACCTGTAATTGCTTCTATCCTCCTTACACCTGCAGAGACTGATGTCTCGTTAGATATTAACAGCCCTCCAATTTCAGCTGTATTTTTAACATGTGTTCCTCCACAAAATTCTACAGAAAAATCACCACCAATGTTTAAAACTCTAACATTATCACCATACTTATCACCAAAAAAAGCTAAAGCACCTGTCTTTTTTGCATCCTCAAAGGACATTAATCTAATTTTTGTTTGAACCTCTTTTTCAATTTGATCATTTACAAGATTTTCTATGTCTTGAATTTGCTCTGCGGTAAGCTTTTTTTCATATGAAAAATCAAACCTTAGCTTTTCTTCACTCACTAATGATCCTCTCTGCTGAACAGAGTCGCCTAATGTCATTCTCAATGCAGAATGCAACAGATGAGCAGCAGAATGGTTTCTCACAATGTTTGTTCTTCTTTCCTCATTTACTGCAAGAGAATATTTTTTATTAACTTTTAATTGTCCATCTAAAACATTAATCTCGTGGAGATGGAAATCTCCTACTTTTTTACAATCTCTAACCTCTGCATAGCAATCTTTGTTTCTTATAGTGCCAGTATCTCCAATCTGTCCTCCTGATTCTGCATAAAAAGGTGTTTCAGAGAATATTCCAAAACCAACCTCAGATATATTTTCTACTTCTCTTCCCTCTAAATTAAAAAGTTTAATGCAATTGCTCTCAGCATTAAATTGATCATATCCTATGAAATCAGATTTAAGTTTATGGTCAACAACAATATCTTTAACATCAAACATGGAGTTATTTTTTGATCCTGCTTTTTGAATTTCCATGAGTTCATTGAAACGCATTAAATCGACTTTTAAATCTCTTTCGAAAGCCATGCTAGTTGTCAAATCAATTGGGAATCCATATGTATCATGTAATTTAAAAGCAATTTCACCATCAAACATGGCTTTACCTTTATTCGGAATATTTTGTTCAAACATTTTTACCCCTGCAGAAAGTGTCTTAAAAAATGCGTTCTCCTCAGCTTTTAATTTTTCTTTAACTAGATCCATCTGCTTGAATTCTTCTACAAAGTCATGAGAAAGAAGACTCTCTAGATATACTAGATGGTCAGCTAAAAATGGTTCTTTCACTCCCATTTTATAGCCATGCCTAATCGCTCTTCTACATAATCTGCGAACAACATAACCCCTTCCCTCGTTGGCAGGGTAAATCCCCTCGGCCATTAGGAAAAAAATAGCTCTTATGTGATCAGCAATAACGTTTAAAGACTGCTCATTGGGATCAGGAAAAAATGTTCTCATCTGATTTTTTAGATCTGCAAAAAAATCAATCTCAAAATTTGAACCAACACCTTGCATGACTGAGCAAACTCTTTCTAAACCCATTCCTGTATCAACGCATTTATTTGGAAGTGGATGAAGGTTCCCTGTATTGTCTCTGTTAAATTCCATAAACACTAGATTCCAAATTTCTACATATCTTTCACCAGTATCACCCTTGCCAGGTGCACTCCCCTTATGCTTAGGTCCATAGTCATAGAAAATTTCTGAACACGGACCACATGGGCCTGTATCACCCATAGCCCAAAAATTATCTTCTTCTCCAAGCCTTGATAGCCTGTTTGGATCAATGCCAATATTATTTAGCCAATAATCTTCTGACTCTTTATCATCTTTATATACAGTGATCCAAAGCTTTTCTTTTGGGAGATTTAGTTCTTCTGTTAAAAACTGCCATGCAAAATCAATAGCACCAGTCTTAAAATATTCTCCAAAACTAAAGTTTCCTAGCATTTCAAAGAATGTCTGATGCCTTGTGGTAAAACCAACATTCTCTAAATCATTATGTTTCCCACCAACACGCAAACATTTTTGTGATGATGTTGCAGAGTAATCTCTTGATTCTGCTCCTAGAAAGGTATCCTTAAATTGAACCATGCCTGCATTTGTGAATAGCAGGCTTTCGTCACCAATCGGAACAAGACTACTCGATACAACGATTTTGTGATTGTTTTTTTCAAAGAAATTTAAAAATTTTTTTCTCAGTTCATTAAGTCTCATGTTTCAAATCTTGTTTAAATAATTTTGATTTCTCTACGTAATGTTCAGCACTAAGTTTTAAAAACTGAATCTCATCTTCTGATAATTCTCTTACTACTTTTGCTGGACTGCCCATTATAAGACTATTTGCTGGGAATTGTTTGCCCTCAGTCACTAATGAGTTGGCTCCTAAAATGCAATTTTCACCAATAATTGAATTATTCATTAAAACACTGCCCATTCCAATAATGCTATTTTCTCCAATTTTAGAGCCATGCAGAATAACTTTATGGCCAATAGTTACGTTTTTCCCAATAGTAACTTTTATACCTAAATCAGTGTGGATGACCGTATTGTCTTGAACGTTTGATCCCTGGCCAATTAAAATAGTATCGTTATCTCCTCTGATAGTCACATTGAACCAGACAGAAACATTTGCTTCTAAAACTACATCTCCAATAATGTCGGCAGAATCTGCAATCCATACTGTTTTTTTGTCTATTTTAGGTTTTAATTCACCAAGGTTGTATATCATATGTCTATTATAATTATTTAATACATTTTATGAATTTTTGTTCTAAGTGCGGCTCTGCGAGGATTGAAAAAAAAATACCAGAGGGTGACACTCTTCCAAGATATGTCTGTCAAGATTGTGGTGAGATTCATTACAGTAATCCAAATGTAGTTACAGGAGTTCTTCCAATCAATGATGCAAACGAAATACTTTTGTGCAGGAGATCTATTGAACCAAGGTCAGGTTTCTGGACACTCCCAGCTGGATTTCTGGAAAATGGTGAAAGCATTGAGCAAGGCGCATTAAGAGAAACAAGAGAAGAAGCAAAACTCGAAGTAAATAACGTTAAACTATTCACAGTAATTAGTGTGCCTAAGATAAATCAAGTGTATTCTTTTTTCATTGGAGAAATTGCAAATACAGATTTTGGCCCAACCCCTGAAAGCAGTGAAGTTAAACTTTTTCATGTCGATAATATACCTTGGGATAAACTCGCTTTTAGAACAGTAAAACTAACTATAGAGCAATATCTTGAGCATGGGAGAAATTCATTTTTTAATAGAGTTCTTGATAACTAGCTTTTTTTTGCAAATTGATAAGCATTATCAAACATTTTAAACCAAGGTGACTCTTCCCCCCATTCCTTTGGTGCCCAGGAATATTGTTTGGTTAAAAATGTCCTCTCTGGATGAGGCATCATCACCGAAATGCGCCCATCGCTATTACAGACTCCTGCTATTCCATCTTTTGAGCCATTTGGATTGAATGGATAACTTTTTGCTGTTTGATGTTTTGGGTCAACATATTTTGCTATCACAGAGCTTGCAATTTCATCAATAAAGGCTGCTCTTCCTTCTCCATGTGAAACCATTACTGGTAGAACACTATTTTCCATTCCTTGAAAAAGAATTGATTTGGATTCTTCAATTTTTAGCTGAACAAGACGACATTCATACTGGTTTGAAAGATTCTTTTCAAAACTTGGCCAATTTTCTGCTCCAGGAATTATTTCAACTAAGTTCGATAAGAATTGGCATCCATTGCAAACACCAAAAGCAAACTTTTTTTCGTCTTCAAAAAATTTTTTAAATATTTTTCTAATTTTTGGGCGAAATAAAATTGAATTTGCCATTCCATGTCCTGCTCCCATTACATCTCCATAAGAAAAGCCTCCAGGTATAATTAAGCCACTATAGCTGTCAAGATCTTTTACTCTCCCTCCAAGCTCACTCATATGTAAATCCTCTACCTCAAAGCCTGTAAACATCAAGGCCTCAGCCATGTCGTAATGGCCATTAATTCCTTGCTCTCGCAACAAAGCTACTTTTGGTTTCTTTCCAAAAAATGAATTGGAAATTTTTGGAGTTTCAAATTCAAATTTGGGTGTGATGTATTTTGCAAACTTCATGAAGTTGCTTTGCTCCTCATCAGCACAGGATTTATTGTCCCTTTCACATTGAATCTTATGAGACACACTATCCCAGGATTTAAATAATCGATTTACTTCAATTTCAAATAGATCTTCACTAAAGTTGGTTAATTTTATCTTTGAACCACTATTTTTTTTGGCAACCTCCTCGCAGAAAAGTTCTTTTTCTTTGTAATAATCTTTAACTTCTTTTAATGAATCATTAGACACCTCAACAACCAAGCCTATTTCCTCGGAAAATAACTTTGGAATGATTTTGCTTTTGTCAGATAAATTCAAGTTTATATCCAGGCCACAATTACTACAAAAAGCCATTTCTAACAGTGTTGTAATGAGTCCTCCATCTGAAATGTCATGTAAGGCAAGAATTTTATTATTTCTTAGCAGCTTTTGTGTGGAATTAAATAATCTTTTGAGTTGTCCAGGTTTCTCAATATCTGGCGATTCACCTCCATAAAGACCATAAGTCTGGTATAAGCAACTCCCCCCCATTCTAAAATCACTATCATTCATCCAAATGTGCAGAAGAGTCGAATCTTTATTTGAAAGCTCTGGAGTTACACTCTGGCGCAAATCTTTTACATTTGAGAAAACTGACATATTTAGTGTCATTGGTGAGGTTATCTCTTTATCAGAATTGTCTTTCCAGCTAACTTTCATTGATAAAGAATCTTTTCCTACTGGTATAGATATTCCCAACTCATCAGCAAGATTTACAACTGATTCAACACCTCTCATTAAATCTCCTCTTTCATCAGGCAATTTTGTTGAACTCATCCAGTTTGCTGAAAAAGTCAAGTGGTCAATGGAATCATGAACTACTCCACATACATTGGTAATTGCCTCTGCCATTGCCATCCTGGTTGATGCTTCTGGATTTGAAATTGCAATACTCGGCTTTTCACCAATTGAAAATACTTGACCACTGTATGCATTTAGCTGATCAAGAGTAGCCGCATAGTCACTAACAGGAACCTGCTTGTTGCCTATTAATTGATCACGATACACAAGCCCATTCACCGTTCTGTCTCCAATGGTAATAAGAAATTTTTTGGATGCGACTGCTGGAAATAGAAGCACATTATGTAGATGCTTTAAAACATTATCGTGAGGAAGCTCTTCCATAGGTAAAGTTCTGTCAGAGTTGCTTGCTATCAGTTCAGGAAGTGGAATATCTCCAAATAAATCATCTAAAGCAAGATTTACTATTTCTTCTCCCTCAAAATCAACATGAATTATTTTTTCTTCAGTCAAGTGTCCAGCAACAGAAAATGGACATCTTTCCAAATCACTAATATGTTTCAATGCTGGTAGTTTTTTCTTTGAAATTGTAAAAACATAACGCTCTTGTGATTCATTGCACCACATCTCCATTGGCGACATTGTTGCGTCATGGCAATCAATATTAGCTAAATTAATCTTTACTCCGAGATTGCAATCTTTTGCAAGTTCTGGGATTGCATTGCAGATGCCTCCCGCTCCAACGTCATGAATAAAGGAAATTGGAGTTTTTGTATTTCTTGAATTAAATTTATCTAAAACTTGTTGTGCCCTTCTTTGCATTTCTGGATTTGATCTTTGAACTGAACTAAAGTCCAAGTCCGAATTTGATTGTCCCTTTATAGAGCTAGCAGTCCCACCACCCAATCCAATTAACATAGAGGGGCCACCTAAAACAATCACTAAATCTCCAGGTTTCGGGTTTGATTTTTTAATAAGGCTCTCTTTTATAGACCCAATTCCCCCTGCAAGCATAATTGGTTTATGAAAACCATAATCTTTATACTCCAGTGTTCTGAAGTAGCCAAATATTGAAGGTCTTCCAAACTCATTATTGTATGTTGCAGAACCGATGGGTGCCTCGAAAATAATGTCTTTAGGTGAGGCCATATGTTTTGGTTTATTCAGAGGAGTTTCCCAAGATTCTAAATTATCAGATAATCTTAGATGGGAGAGGCTAAGCCCAACAAAGCCAGCTTTTGGTCTAGCGCCTCTACCCGTAGCAGAGCAATCCCGAATTTCACCTCCGCTTCCTGTTGCAGCACCCTCAAATGGAGAAATGCCTGTTGGATGGTTATGTGTTTCAACTTTTATAGTGGTGTGCACCTTGTCCTCAAAATTTTTATAAATATTTTCTCCTGAAGGCTCTAATTGCCTTGAACCATGTGATTTAATTACTGCAGAATTATCTTTATATGCTGAGAGAACATGGGTGGAGGTTTCTTTAGTGGTTGATTTAATTGCATCAAATAAAGTGTCGTGTGAAAAGGGAATATCGGTCTTCCACCTAGATCTAAAAATTTTGTGTCTACAGTGTTCAGAATTTATTTGTGAGAACATCATCAACTCTGCATCTGTGATTGCTCTATCAAGTTTTTGATAAACAGAATTTAGGTACTTCATTTCAGAATCATTCAGTGCTAAACCTAAAGATTCATTTAAATCTGAAAGCAATTTATTATTCTTATGAATAGGAAAATTATTTGATTGTTTTCTCTTCTTTGGGGAAAAAATTTCCTTTGCCGCCTCAAGACTCTGGAAATGAGATTCTGTCATTCTATCTAATAATTTTTCAATCAAACTTGTATTATTAGCGCTTTGAACTGTGAAAGCTTTAAATCTTTCAACTCCAACTACAGAATTAATTCCTATATTTCTAAAGATATCATGCGCTTTCGAGGACCAGGCGCTTTGCGTTCCCCACCTTGGAGTAATTACCAGATTTGGTTTAAATGTATTTTGTTTGCCTGATAGTGCCTGACATATTTTTTTAATTTCATCATCTTTTGGCGATTTATCGAACTCTAAACAGAAAATGTATTTAGATGAAAAATTATTTTTTGCGCTAAAGGCTTTTCTTAGATCTCTTTGGTTTAATTCTTTAATCCCTTCCAGGAAAATAATTTTTTTTGGCATTATGCTTTTTTAATTAAAATCCTCTCTTTCAGCTCCTTAATTAAATCCCTGTAGTAAGCAGCCTTTTCAAAATCTAATTCTTTTGCAGATTGTCTCATGAGTTTATCAATTTTTTTAATTTCATTTCCTATATTATGGTAATTCACCTCCGAGATATCATACTCATCACTTATTGTTTTTGAACTTTTCTTCTCTTTTTTAACTGATCTTGCTCCCTCCATAACATCCTTGATACGGGATGTAACTGTTTTTGGAGAAATATTATTTTTTTGATTGTATTTTTCTTGTATTTTTCTTCTTCTGTCTGTTTCTTTAATTGCTCTTTCTATCGAACCTGTAACTTTATCTGCATAGAGAATTGCTTTTCCTTGAATATTTCTTGCAGCTCTTCCAATTGTTTGGATTAATGAACCCTCGGATCTTAAAAAACCCTCTTTATCCGCGTCTAATATTGCAACTAAGCCAACTTCAGGAAGATCAAGACCCTCTCTGAGAAGGTTTATGCCAATAAGAACATCAAATGCACCAAGTCTAAGATCTCGAAGAATTTCTACCCTTTCAACAGAATCAATATCAGAGTGCATATACCTAACTCTTATGCCTTTTTCGTGCATAAAATCAGTTAGATCCTCTGACATTTTCTTAGTCAGAGTAGTAATTAATGTTCTAAATCCCTTATCTGTTGTTTTAAATACTTCCTCTAAAACATCCTCAACTTGAAACTTTGCTGGCCTCACATCTACAAATGGATCTACCAAACCTGTAGGCCTCACAAGTAATTCTACTTTTGCATCCGAGTTTTCGTTTTCCCATTTGCCAGGAGTTGCAGAAACATAAACTCTCTGTGGTGCAATGCTATCCCATTCTTCAAACCTTAGAGGCCTATTATCTAATGCACTAGGTAAACGAAAACCATATTCAACAAGAGTTTCTTTTCTAGAGCGGTCACCTTTGAACATTCCTCCAATCTGTGGAACCGAAACATGTGACTCATCAACAAAAACGATGGCATTTTTTGGAATGTAATCAAATAAACAGGGTGGAGCCTCTCCCGGCTTTCTGCCCGAAAGGTATCTTGAATAATTTTCAACTCCGTTACAAAATCCTAATTCACCCAACATCTCAAGATCATAGTTCGTTCGTTCCTCAAGTCTTTGTGCCTCCAGAAGCTTATTGTTTTCCTTTAGTTCAGCTAACCTAATCTTAAGCTCCTCTTTAATGTCACCAATTGCATTTTGGATAGTTTCTTTTGGAGTTACATAGTGAGTTTTAGGATATATAGTAACTCTTGGAACTTCATTGATGATTGCACCAGTTAATGGGTCAAAGAAAGAGATTGTCTGAACTTTGTCGATTTCCAATTCAATTCTTACAGCTTCCTTTTCAGCTTCAGCTGGAAAGATATCAATTACGTTACCTCTAACACGAAAGTTCGATCTTTGAAAATCAAGGTCATTTCTTGTGTACTGCATTGTTGATAGCTGTCTTAATATTTCTCTCTGATTTACAATTTCTCCTCGACTAAGGTTTAAAATCATCTTTAGATACGATCTTGGATCACCAAGTCCATAGATCGAAGATACAGACGCCACTACAATTGTATCTGAAGACTCAATCAAAGCTTTTGTTGCAGATAAACGCATTTGTTCAATGTGTTCATTAATATTCGCATCTTTAGCTATGTATGTATCTGAAGATGGCACGTAGGCCTCAGGCTGATAATAATCATAATATGAAATAAAATACTCAACCCTGTTATCAGGGAAAAAGTCTTTAAACTCTCCATATAGCTGTGCTGCTAATGTTTTATTTGGGGCCATGATAATTGCTGGGCGCTGGGTTTTTTCGATAACTTTTGCAATGGTGTATGTTTTACCAGAACCTGTTACTCCAAGCAGTGTTTGGTTTAATAAACCATCATTTAAATTTTCGGTAATTTTTTTGATCGCATTCGGCTGATCGCCGGTTGGACTAAAATCTGCTATAACTTTAAAACCTGACATTGTTTTTTATTTAGTAATAGTTGTTTATAATTCCTATTCGTTCCCCGATAGCTCAGTTGGTAGAGCAACTGACTGTTAATCAGTGGGTCACTGGTTCGAGCCCAGTTCGGGGAGCCACTTTATAGTTATGTATCTATTAAGAGAAAGCTATTCTTCAACATGGAAGAGTTTGCTATATATACTCCATTCATTGTCAATTTCTATAAGAGATAAAGTATCAAGGAATGTTATACCTAAATATTTATCTCTTACTTTCACAGAAGCTGTTGTTCCGTGAATTTCAGTTGATAAAATTTCAAATTCAACATCAGACGGCTCTTGTGATGAAACAAAACCAGCAAAATCATCCGTACTCATTTCTAAAAAATCTCCATGCAAATGACCAACAACTGAACCGTTCGGGTGAAAAGCTTCTTTTACTTTTTCTGCGCTCGCTTCTTTCATTGAATCGATATAAACCTCAACTACGCTTTGTATTTTTTCTAAACTCATAAGATCTCCTTTTAAGATTATAAAGTTTTATTTATAGCATCTGCTAAATATTCCGCATATTTTGGATAATTTCTCATCCATATTTCTGGCTCTATGATCTCTAGCTCGGAAACGGTTGGTAAGCCTACATCATCCCACATAATATCTACTCGCCCATAAAGTGGTATCTCATCACAACTAGAAAAAACCTTTTCAGCAAGATTTATTTCATTTTTGGATGCTTCATACTCATAGACCATGCCACCAAAATCGTCTTGTACTCTAAAATCTCCGGCCTTAGCCTTTTTTAAGATAGAGTGAGTAAAATGTCCATTCACTAACATTAAAGATGCTTCCCCTTGATTTAGTATTGAGGCGAAAAATGGCTGAATAAGCATGTCATGATTTTTTACCAGGTCAGAGAATTTGTTCTCAAAGTTTTTAAATTCTTCTTTTTTCAATCTATATGTATGATAAGCAGCTGCAGATATTGCTGGTTTGATTATTATTTCATCCCACTGTTTTTCATTGGTAATTTCTATTAGAGTTTTAAAATTATTTTTTTTGACAATTACCGTAGGTATAATCCGAACCCCACTTTTTTCTAAATCGAATAAATAACTTTTGTCTAAATTCCATTTCAAGAGCTTTTTTGAATTCACCAGTGTTGTTTGTTCTGATGCCTTATCAATCCAACTAATAAATTTTGAGATATGCTGGTAGTAATCCCAAGTTGTTCTAATCAGTGCAATTTTTGTTTTTGACCAGTCATAATTCACATCATCCCAATAAGCAACATCTACTCTAAGGCCATTATTTTGTAGAGCATCTCTTATTAAATTTTCTTCTTTTTGAATGTTGAGTATGTAATCATTTACTCTCCTTGGCTGAAAGTACTTTTTACAAGTTACCAGAGTGATATCGTGCAAAACTAATTTTTTAACTTGTCTATTAAGTACTCGAGTTGCAATGAAGACATAAAGGCAGATTGCTCATAATTTGATGCAGCAGAATGCCCTCCTTCAACATTTTCGTAGTAGATTACTTCATGTCCTTGATCAAGCATTTTTTTTGCCATTTTGCGGGCATGTCCAGGATGCACTCTATCATCTTTTGTAGATGTGTAAAAATAAACCTCTGGGTAGTCCTGATTTGAAAAAACGTTTTGATATGGCGAGTATTTCTGGATATATTCCCATTCATCCTCGTTGTCTGGATCGCCGTATTCATCAACCCATGATGCTCCTGCTAAAAGCTTGTCATATCTGTACATATCTAGCAAAGGAACAGCACAAATAACTGCATTAAACAAATCAGGTCTCTGAGTAAATACCGCTCCAACAAGAAGACCTCCATTCGATCCACCTCTTATACCAAGGTTTCTAGGTGATGTTACCTCCCTTTCGATAAGCTCTTCTGCTACAGAAATAAAATCATCGTAAGCTCTTTGCCTGTTTGCTTTAAGGGCGGATTGGTGCCACTTGGGTCCATACTCTCCACCGCCCCTGATGTTTGCAATTACATAAACTCCTCCATCATCAATCCATTTTGTTGTGAAGGCACTCAAGTAAGATGGTGTTAATGAGATTTCAAAGCCCCCATAACCATATAAGAGAGTGGGATTTTTTGAGTTAGCAATCATATCCTTCCTAGAGATCTGAAAATACGGAATTTTTGTTCCATCTTTAGATTCTGAAAAAAACTGTTCAACCTCATATTTTGTGGGATCAAATTTTTGCGGCAAAGATTTAATTTTTTTGTATTCTTTGCTATTTTCTGAAAAATATAAGCCTGTGGGCTGTGTAAAGCTTTCAGATTCTAAGAAAGATCTATTTGACCAATTATCAGATCCTGCTACTGAAAGCATATCCTCATCAAAACCCTTAATATTGCTTTCAAACCAAGTTTTCCCAATTTTCTCAAAGTGAATTATTTTGCCCTTAATATTATCTAATACATTGACTAGAATTTGATCTGAACCAATTGAAACGTTCCTAAGAAAGCTTGTTTCTGATGGCTTAAAAAGCATTTTTATTGAATTACTAACAATATTTCCTTTTAATGCATCTTCGATCTCTACAGCCAAAAGTGATCCTACTGGAAACCCCAACCACTCTTGTGCAATTGAAATAATTAAAAGATCTTTATATGTTCCGTATATATCCATCTTTAACGGAAGGTCTAGCTTAATAAGTTCATTATTATGATAAATATGTAAAACTTTGGTAAAAAATGTGGGGCCCTCCAAGACACCATAGTAATTACCATCTGGTCTTATTTCCGAGAAAGGAAAGCTAAATATATCCTCATAATTTCCCTCGAAAAGAAGTTTTGCGTTTTGTAGTTCTTCCCCACGTGTCCACACCCTTACCTGTCGAGCATAGCCTGATTCGTTCATTGTGCCTTGCCCAAAGTCTGTTGCTATCAACAATTGATTTTCATTAAGCCAAGAAGAGTTTTGTTTTGCTTCAGGTGAGATGAATCCACCTTCAACAAAGCTTTTTGTTGTGATATCAAATTCTCTGACTACTGATGCATCCTTGCCACCATTTGAAAGACTAATTAAACATTTTGTAAAATCAGGTGCAAGACAATCTGACCCTCTCCATACCCAGTTTTTATTTTCAGCCTCTGCCAATAAGTCTATGTCTAGGATTGTTTCCCACTTTGGATTCTCAGACTTATACGAATCGATACTTGCTCTCCTCCACAAGCCTCTGATGTTATTTTTATCTCTCCAGAAGTTGTATATATACTCGCCCCTAATGCTTGGGTAGGGTATTCTATCTACAGAATTGTAGTCTTCTAGAAGATAGCTATATGTCTCATTAAATCTTGGATTATTGCTATATCTTTCTTTAGTTAATTTATTTTGAGATTCAACCCACTCCAGAGCTTTTTTGCCCTCAACTTCTTCTAACCATAAATAAGGATCTTCCACTTTAATCTCTCCGTTGTTGCTAGTTCCACAGCCAATCAATGCTAACGTAATTAAAAAAATTAAACTTTTTCTTTTCATAGCATTATTTTATTCTTTTTTTGGTCCTTCCATAACCAGCAAAAACAGTTATTATCACTTATTATGCTTGGTTTTATTTCAGATCTTCATCTTGAGCCACTTGATAACGACAGAACGCAAGCTTTTTATAATTTCTTGGAAGAAGTCTCACAAAAGTATGAATCACTTTATATTCTTGGAGATCTATTTGAATATTGGATTGGCGACGATGACGATAGCTCAGTTATCCTCCAGATCAAACAAAGTCTATATAGGCTCTCGCAAAAAGGGGTTAGTCTCTTTTTTATTCACGGCAATAGAGATTTCCTCATAGGTGACAAATTCGCTTCTGAATCAAATATAAAAATTCTTGATGATATGGATGTAATTAACTTCTATGGCAAAAAAATTATGCTTTCACATGGCGATGCATTTTGCACTGACGATGTTGATTACCAAAAATTTAAGCTTGAAACTAGAAATAGTTCTTGGATAAATTCTTTTTTACAGAAACCTTTAGATGAGAGGCTTTCTATTGCTAATGATATGCGTTCAAGAAGCAAATCTGCTAGCAGCAATAAGCCTGAAAATATCATGGATACTAACTCTAAAGCAATTTTAGATTGTATCAAAAATAATGAAATCGACATTCTTATCCATGGGCACACCCATCGCCCAGAGATTAAAACTTTTGAAGACGGTTCAATCAAGGTTGTTTTAGGAAGCTGGGAAGATAAGGGCTGGGTTTTTGAATATAGCCCCGAACATTTTGAACTTAGATCTTTCGTTATCTAAATATTTAATATAAAATACTGTATATATATACAGTACTTTATTATGGATCTTAAAAGTGAGATTGAGGATAGTTTTCTCCATAAAAACCAAAAACATTCAGGCTTCCCTAGTCCTGCAAATGACTACATTGAAAATCCTATAAACATAAATGATCTATTAATCAAAAGGTCTAGCTCTACTTTTTTGATGCGTTATAAAGGTAACGAAATGATCTATTCAGGAATAAAAAATAATGCCATATTGGTTATAGATAGAAGTGTAAAACCAAAGAACAATAGCATTATTGTTGCTTCGGTTGAAGGCCAATTTATATGTAGAAGAATTCTCATAGGCAAGAGAATGGCATTAAACACAGACTGCCATAAGAATAAATTCTTAGATATAGAAAAGATAATAGACTTTGAAATACTGGGGACTGTCACCTCTTCAATCAATATTTACTGATGTACGCATTAATTGACTGTAATAGCTTCTATGCTTCTTGTGAAAGAATATTCAGACCGGATTTAAAAAATCATCCAGTTGTTGTGTTGAGCAATAATGATGGTTGTGTGATAGCAAGATCATCAGAAGCAAAAAAAATGGGATTAATAATGGGGCAACCTTGGTATCAGGTAAAGAAGAATTACTTGGACAATGGGGGTATAGTTTTCTCTTCCAATTATGAGCTCTATGCAGATATATCCAATAGAGTAATGAATGTGCTGACAGAGCTATGTCCAGAAATTGATATCTACAGTATAGATGAGGCCTTCCTTAACCTATCTTCATATAAAAATAATATTAATCTGGTTCAATTTGCTTTTGATTGTAAAAACAGAATAAAAGACTGGGTGGGCATACCGGTCAGCATTGGAATAGCCCCAACCAGGACCTTAGCAAAATTAGCTAATAGAGTTGCGAAAGAGGATAGCAGGTTTGACGGAGCAGTTATTCTTAAAGATAAAAAGATCATTCAGCACTTTTTGAAATCAGTAGAGATAAAGAATATATGGGGAATTGGTAAGAGAATGTCAGCAAAATTAAATGATCTAGGCATACAGAATGCTCTTCAGCTTAGTGAAGTCAATCCAAGAACAATAGGCTCAAACTTTAGCGTTGTTCTCGAAAGAACAGTAAGAGAGTTAAGAGGCCAGGCATGCATTGAAACCAATAATTTACTAGAGCCTAAAAAACAAATTATGGTTAGCAGAAGTTTTGGAAGATCTATAAAATCAAAGGAAATATTACGTGAAGCTGTTAGTTTTCATGCTGGAAGAGCTGCAGAAAAACTTAGATTTGAAGGGCAGAAATGCCGAACAATAACAGTTTTTATACGCTCTAACCCCTTTAATAAACAAATCAGACAAATCTACTCCTCAGATTTTATGGAAATTATTCATGCAACCAGTGATTCAAGGATAATTATAAAAACCGCTAATAAAATTCTAGAGAAGATTTACAGAGAAGGTTTTGAGTACTCAAAAGCAGGGATACTTTTAAGCAATTTTACTGAAAAACTTGGATATCAAATGAATCTTTTTGATAAATCATTCGATAGCAAAAAGTCAGATGATCTGATGAGAACAGTGGATTATATAAATATTCGAGATATCTCGAATATATTTTTTGGGAATCAAGGCTATAGAAATACTTGGAAGATGAAAAGACAGATTAAATCGAAGAGGTACACAACAAGAATAGAGGAAATCCCTGTAACTAGGTAGCTTTTATATTTTTGATGTATCTTTGATAGTGGGCCGTTGACAGCTCGAAGAACTCTTTGTTGATGAGCTCTTTGAGCTCTGAAATAGAATGCTTTGAATATGAGGGTTTCAACGCAATACCTAGGGCAGATAGTTTAAGAGATTCTTGGGACAGAGCTCTGAAAAGGTCAAATAACCAACATATAGGTTCAAGTTTATCGTTATACATAATTTTGGCATCATCAAGAGACTTTCTGAGAAGTTGTTCATCGATAATAGAAAATTTGTCGGAGAGTATAAGTTTTTTAAACTTTTGTAACCTTCTGTTAACGTTATCTTTTTCACTATCAGTATATTTAATCCAAGAGGTTACTTCATGAGAGAACCTTTTACAGCCACGGCAAATTTCATCTCCATAGGTGGTGGAACAAATTCCAATGCAGGGTGTTTTAGTAAGAAAGTTATTACTCATTATTCCTATTAAGATAACTTAGTTGTAGAATTATGATCAACTTTTAGGGCAAATGTTACAAAATTATCAAAAACACAAACAAGAAAGACAGGAGCAAGGTCTTCCACCACTCCCTTTAGATGCGAGCCAAACACAAGAGTTAGTAAAAATCTTTGAAAACGGTGTAGCTGACGAATTTTGTCTTGATCTTTTAATAAATCAGGTTCCTCCTGGAGTTGATGAATCAGCATATGTTAAGGCAGCTTTCTTAAAAGATATTGCACTTGAAAATATTGAAATTGAATTAATTTCTCCAGCAAAAGCAATAGAACTTTTGGGCACTATGCTGGGAGGGTATTCTGTGGAGGCATTGGTAGAAATTTTAAAAGCAAATAAATTTGGTCCCCAAGTAGTGAATGCTCTGAAAAATACAATTCTGGTTTATGATTCTTTCAACGATATATTTAATTTACGTTCTGAGAATAAATATGCTGATGAAATCCTTAACTCTTGGGCAAATGCTGAATGGTTTACAAATAAGCCTGAGTTAGAAGAGGAAATTCAACTAACAGTCTATAAAGTGAGTGGTGAGACTAATACAGATGATTTTTCTCCTGCAAAAGAGGCTTGGTCAAGACCCGATATTCCCTTACATGCTCAGGCTTTTTTAAAATGGTCAGAAAACATTGATGATCCACTAGAAAAACTATCTGAGCTTAAATGTGATAATCAAAAGTTAGCATTTGTTGGAGATGTAGTTGGAACTGGATCATCAAGAAAATCTGCTGCTAATTCTATGCTTTGGCATATGGGAGAAGACATCCCATTTGTTCCAGCTAAAAAAACCGGCGGCTTTTGTTTTGGAAATAAAATAGCGCCAATTTTCTACAATACCTTACAAGATTCAGGTGCTTTCCCCATTGAGCTTGATGTAGATTCATTAACTCATGGTAGAGAAATTATTCTTAAACCTTATGAAAGAAAAATTTATGATGCTAAAAGTAAAGAAGAGCTTATCTCATTTGATTTAAAGAGTGATGTAATATTTGATGAAGTTCGAGCAGGCGGAAGAATAAACCTTATAATTGGTAGGCAATTAACAGATAAAACAAGAGAGAAACTTGGCTTAAAACCTTCAGAGGTTTTCCAAAGGTACGGAGAGAAAAGCTCTAAAGACAAAGGGTTCACATTAGCTCAAAAAATGGTTGGTAAAGCTTGTGGCTTAAAAGGTGTTCGGGCTGGACAGTACTGTGAACCACGTATGACAACTGTCGGATCACAAGATACAACTGGCCCAATGACAAGAGATGAGCTTAAAGAACTGGCATGTCTTGGTTTTTCAGCAGATTTAGTAATGCAATCATTTTGCCATACAGCTGCATACCCAAAACCAGTAGATGAAATTACCCATAGAACACTTCCTGACTTTTTTATTAACCGAGGAGGCATTTCTTTGAGGCCTGGGGATGGCATCATCCATTCATGGCTTAACAGAATGTTACTGCCTGACACTGTTGGAACTGGAGGTGATAGCCACACAAGATTTCCAATAGGTATTAGTTTTCCTGCAGGGTCGGGGATGGTTGCTTTTGCTGCAACTCTGGGAGTGATGCCCCTTGAAATGCCAGAAAGTGTATTGGTAAGATTTTCAGGAAAACTGAATCCAGGTATAACAATAAGAGATCTTGTTCACGCAATTCCCTATTTTGCAATGAAGGATGGTCTTCTAACACTAGATAAAAAAAATAAGAAAAATATTTTTTCTGGAAGATGTCTTGAAATAGAGGGACTTCCTGATTTAAAAATAGAACAGGCATTTGAGTTATCTGATGCGTCAGCTGAGAGATCAGCTTCGGGGTGTACAGTAAAACTTGACAAAGAGCCAATAATTGAATATTTAAAATCGAATGTGACATTATTGCGATGGATGATTTCAGATGGATACCATGATCCTAAAACTTTAGAAAGAAGAGCTAAAGAGATGGAAGACTGGATTAAAAATCCTGACTTAATGGAAGCAGATGTAGATGCAGAGTATGCCGCAATTATTGATATTTCCTTGGATGAAATAACTGAACCACTTCTATGCTGTCCAAATGATCCAGATGATGTGAAAACTCTCTCAGAAGTGGCTGGAGATAAAGTTCATGAGACATTTGTTGGATCCTGTATGACTAATATTGGTCATTTTCGTGCTGCAGGAAAACTGTTAGAAAAATATGGGGAAGCAAATACGAGGTTATGGATAGTTCCTCCAACAAGGATGGATGAGCATCAGCTTAAACAAGAAGGTTATTACAAAATTTTTGAAAACTCAAAAGCAAGAGTTGAAATCCCCGGCTGTTCATTATGTATGGGCAATCAAGCAAGAGCAGCAGATGGAACAACTATGGTATCAACTTCTACAAGGAACTTCCCAAATAGAATGGGTGATGGTTGCAATGTCTACCTGGCATCTTCAGAGGTAACTGCAATATCATCTCTTCTTGGAAAAATTCCAAATTTAGAGGAGTATCAAGATTATATGAAAGATCTAAATACAATGTCTTCAGAAGTGTTCCGGTATATGAATTTCAACGAAATTGAAGATTACCTCAGGAAAGTAAGAGATATGGATATATCTCATTTAGATATTGAAGAAATTAAAGACTAACTAACCCCTTTTCTGCTCAAGAATATCTAAATATTCCTTGGAAATATTTGTAAGGTACTTACCATCAAAGATTGATTTTTCCACACCCTTTAAATCTGGGTTTAACTCAAGTACTGATTGGATAAGATCTTCTAATGATTGGTATACAAGATTATCACAACCTATGAAATCTCTTATCTCATCGAGTGTTCTTGAGCTTGCAATTAAATCTTTGCGTGCAGCCATATCAATTCCATAAACATTAGGATGCTTTACCTCTGATGCAGCAGATGCAACAGAAACTTTTTTTGCTCCTGCTTTAAAACACATTGCGACAATCTCTTTCATGGTTGTACCTCTAACAATTGAATCATCTACAAGTAACACATTTTTATTTTTAAATTCGTCATTTATGGGATTTAGTTTTCTTCTAACAGATTCTTTTCTAAGTCTTTGTTCAGGCATAATAAATGTTCTTCCAACATACCTGTTTTTAACGAATCCATATGCCAGGTCTTTGTTCAATATTCTGGCAACTTTTGTTCCACTCGTTATTGAACTTTCTGGTATTGGAATTACAACGTCAATGTCTTCATCAGGAATTTCTTTTTTAATTTTGTTTGCTAATTTTTCTCCCATTAGTTGTCTTGCTTGATAAACACTTACGCCATCAATAATAGAATCTGGTCTTGCAAAGTAAACATACTCAAAAAGACATGGATTTAGAGAAGCTGAATTTGAGCACATTCTAGAATAAAGTTCTCCATCAAAAGTAATAAAGATAGCTTCACCTGGTTTTATGTCTCTTTTTAGTTCATAGCCTGAAGAGGCAAATGCACAACTCTCTGATGCAACCATATATTCATTACTGCCATCACTATTTTGTCTCCACCCTAATGAAAGAGGCCTTATGCCAAATTTGTCTCTAAATGCCAATAAACCATAATCAGTTATTATTGAGACGACATTTATGCTGCCTTCACATCTTTGAAAAGTCGTTTCAACAGCATCAAAAAAAGTATCAGGACTAGGCTCATTTTCGCCTCTTTTTGAAATCTCATGTGCAAGAATATTTAATAGAACTTCTGAATCAGAATCGGTTGAAATATGCCTTAGGTCACTATGAAATAACTCTTCTGCAAGATCAGAAGTATTTGATAAATTTCCATTATGGGCCAAAGAAATGCCATATGGGGAATTCACATACATTGGTTGAGCATATTCCTTTGAATTTCCTCCAGCTGTTGGATATCTAACATGCCCAATACCATAATTACCTTTTAATCTCTCAAAATGTTGCTGACTAAAAACTTCTTTCACAAGGCCTTTAGCCTTTCTTGAATTTAGACGACCATTTTCGCATACAGTAATTCCAGCTGCATCTTGCCCTCTGTGCTGCAACATAATTAAAGAATCATAAAGTTCTGTAAAACAATTATCTTTTTGAACTATTCCAACAATTCCACACATTTAATATAAAAGGTAACTAAATATATTGCCGAAGTAAGTAAGCATTATATTTACTATAAAAGAATCATACACTAAAGAATTTTCTATTAAAGCGGGGAATATTTGTATTATTAAGAAAAGTAATAGCAAATAACGAATTATAGCAACTAAAATTCCTCCAATTATACTTAAGTTGCCCTCAAACTTTGGGACATATAGCCCGCTTGCAAAATTTAGAAGCGGCAATCCGGCCAAAGCTATTAGCAATACAAGAAAGTTTGAAAACTCCTTGCCGAATCCAAACCCTAAGTCTAAGAAAAAATCATAGACCTCCTGAATGTTATTCAAACTTATATATGAAAAAGTTAGAAGAAATGATGTAAAAACTAGCTCCTTTAAAATGCCATTTTTCATTACTCTTACAAGCAATAAAAGCAATCCAGTTGCCAATAATATATCAAGGATGCTAAATGTTAGTTCTTCCATTTAATAATTTCCCTTGGTGAAATACCATAGTTTTGTTTCAGGAAATTTTGGATAAAATCAAAATTTGATTTATCAATGTATGGGCCAACAAATAGTTTATCCTCAGCCATAAAAGTCATAAATCCCTGATTAAATAAATCAATTTCAATATTTTTAAGAGGAACTTTAAATTCTGACTGATCTAACTCAATAACCCAAACAATTGGTGTGCCGTCATAATTAATATTTAAGTTTTCAGAGGAGTCTTTAATATTGTTTTGTGAGAATTTTGCCTTGGCTGTTTCAAGCTCCTCTTTTAATAAACTTATCTGTTCAGAGTATTGAGCAGGAGTAAGTTTAGACTCGTCACTTTTAACAAAAATATAAACATTAGTGGCAACAAAAATTACATAGGCAAGTGTAAGAAGTATCAATGCAGCAATTATGTTTTTAAAAAATTCTTTCAATCTTATTCCATTATAGTGAGTATTTTTTCTAAAAAATCTCTTAGGTTTCTGCGATCAACAATTTTATCAAGAAAACCTTTTTCAAGCTGTTTCTCTGCTGTTTGAAAGTTATCAGGTAGTTCTTCTTTAACTGTATCTTGTATCACTCGTTTACCTGAAAAGCCTATTCTTGCCTTAGGTTCGGCTACTACAAGATCTCCTAACATTGCCAAGCTTGCAGTTACACCTCCGTAGCAAGGATCAATGAGAATAGAAATAAATGGTTGTTTTGCTTTTTTCAGTTTTTTAACAGCTGCTGATGTTTTTCCCATTTGAAACAATGAAATCATAGATTCTTGCATTCTTGCTCCACCACTTGTTG
Source organism: uncultured SAR86 cluster bacterium (assembly GCA_902610995.1). Classification (GTDB taxonomy): domain Bacteria; phylum Pseudomonadota; class Gammaproteobacteria; order Magnimaribacterales; family TMED112; genus TMED112. The sequence goes on along the minus strand of CACLXU010000004.1, from coordinate 10,744 downwards.
AAAAACAAATTAGAGGCAATTTCTTTTTGATTGAGTGATTAACTGCATCCACAAACCTTTTTCCTACGACCGCCCCCATTGAGCCACCAAGAAAATCAAATTCAAATATTGCACAAACAACTTCTTTTCCTTTAATTTTTCCCAACCCTATTGAAATAGCTTCATCTGAACCAGATTTTTTTGCTGCAGCAATAAAACGATCCTTATATTTTTTTGTATCAAAAAAGTTTAACTTGTCTTCGAAATCTTCTTTTAAATTTAGTGATTTATAAGAGCCCTCATCAAATGTAACTTCTATTCTTTCTGATACATCAATTTTGAAATGGTGCCCACATTTAGAGCATACATATGAGCTCTTTTTAAGCTCTGGTATGTAAAGTATCGCACCACAATTTTCACATGAACGCCAAAGGCCTTCAGGAACCTTGCTTTGCCTATCCTCCCCAAATGTTTGGCTTAAATTCCTTTTTATATTTGGAATAATATCTTTAATCCAATTCATCTATAAAACTCAAATTTTTAATATATTTAAAGGTATTATACTCCGGTCCATAGAAATACAATCCATTTGGTGAAACCGTCTTCCCCGCACTAGATCTTTTTTTACTATTAATGATCTTTTGAAAAGCTTTAATTGAAATTTCTTTTTTACCTACATCAATGAGGGTCCCTACTAAAATCCTTATCATATTCAATAGAAAAGCATTTGCTGAAATCTCAAAAACTAAATATTTGCCCTTTTGTCTGAAGAAAGCTTGATGAACTGTTCTTATTGCTGAAGCAGATTGACACCTTGATGCCCGAAATGACGAAAAATCTTTTTCACCTAACAGATAATTACAAGCTTTATTCATAAGCTCAACATTGAGCTTTTCTTTTACCCACAAACAATTATTTCTTTCTATAGCAATCTTTTCTGAGCATTGCTTTATAAAATACTTATAGGTTCTTGAGCTAGCATCAAATCGTGCATGAAGGTTTTTATCCACCTTATAGAAACCTTTTACAGCAATATCTCCGGGCAAATATGTATTAGTACCTTTAATCCATGAGTTAATGGTTCTTTTTGAATTTGTATCAAAATGAATTATTTGATTCAATGCATGAACGCCTGAATCAGTTCTTCCTGCACAGACTGTTTTTACTTTATGATTTGCTATGCTAGCTAGAGCTTTGTTTATTTTGTTTTGAATAGTATTTCTTGTATGTTTTTGCTTCTGAAAACCAAAATAATTGGTGCCATCGTATTCAAGCTGAACAAAATATCTGATCATTTTTTAATGTCTGCTAGCACACCATCAATTTGTTGGAGTTGTTTTTTTGAAATCTTAAGTTGTTTTAATTTCCCTAAGAGTGATTTAGCTTTTCTTGTGCTACCCATATTTAAGTAAGCAATGGCTAAATCAATCTTTTGAGTTATAGGATCCGAGCTAATTTCATTTTTTTCATCAAGCTTGGGTGCTGGCTCATCCCTAATAATTTCTTTTCCTAAGTATTTCTTATTATCATTTTTAATCTTTAGTTCGATTAAAAATAAGCAGAACAATCCAATAATTACTGAAAACTCAATATTTGAAATTTCTATATCAAGATACTTTTCAAAAAATAATGATGGATTCTGCAAAAGAAGCCAAAAATTAGTATTTGAGAGGAAATCTCTAAGAGTTTCTATCGACATTAAAACATTGTCCCTTGTCAAGAAGCACTTGATCTAATAAACACATAGCTGCCATAGCTTCCAGAATAGGAGCAGCTCTTAAACCAACACACGGATCATGTCTGCCCTTAACCTGAAGATTTACTTCTTCATTATTTTTATCAACTGTTGTGGTTTTTTGAGAAATGCTAGATGTAGGCTTTAAAGAAACAAAAATATCAATATCCTCTCCATTGGATATGCCTCCAAGAATACCTCCAGAATTATTTGAGAGGAATCCATCTGCTGCCATCAAGTCTCTATTTTGCGATCCCTTCATGTTAACAACACCAGTTCCAGATCCAACCTCTACTGCTTTAACAGCATTGACACTCATCATTGCTTTTGCCAACTCTGCATCGAGTTTTGAAAAAACTGGCGAACCTACCCCAGGCATGAGACCAGAGATTCTTACTAATATTTTTGCACCTACAGAATCCTGTTCTTTTAAAAGTTGATTGAAAAAAGCTTCAAGGTCTGGGATTTTTTTACTGTCTACAAAATTGAATTCATTATTTGCCGCTTCGAAGGTTGATACTTTTTCAGCAGCAATATGACCAATCTGAACTACACCAGCGGATATATCTACATCAAGCATGGAAAGAATTTTCTTTGCGACCGCACCTCCAGCAACTCTCATTGCAGTCTCCCTTGCACTTGCTCTCCCTCCACCACGATAATCTCTAATGCCATATTTTTGCTGATACGTGTAATCAGCGTGACCTGGACGAAACTTATCTTTGATATTTTCGTAGTCTTTGGATTTTTGATCTTGATTTTGAATAATTAATCCTATGGGCGTTCCGGTTGTCTTGCCTTCAAATACACCTGAGATAATTTGAACAATATCTTGCTCTTTCCGCTGAGTTACAAATTTTGATTGTCCAGGCTTCCTTCTATCCAATTCATTCTGGATATCATTAGGAGTCAAAGGTATATTAGGTGGACATCCATCGATTACCGCTCCAATAGCCTCACCATGACTTTCTCCAAAAGTAGTTAATTTAAATATTGTTCCAAAAGTATTTCCAGACATAATTATTTATATATTTTCGTTAGAATATCGTAAATTTCAACTCTATCTAAATCTTCAATTTCATATGCTTTTGACAAAAAAACTGTGTCTAGACCAGTATTATTTAAGCTATTTTTAAACTTATCTTTTAAAAAAGGTTTTGATTCATCTCTTCGTTCTCTGTGGCCTAACGGATAAATAACTTCTTCTTCAAAAATATCACCATTTTTGAGAGTGACTATAACCTTATTTGGGATGGCACGCTCATCAAGATCATAATACCTTTCAGTGTAGGCCTTGTTCTCTGAAGTTAAGGTTACGTCTCTAAGTTTATCAATTCTTGAATCAGTCGCAGCCTCGTCTGTATATGAGTTAGCATCCAAACCTCCGTGTAACAAGCACCAAGCAACAATGTACTCAATACAGTGATCACGGTCGGCATAGTTTGTTAAGGGGCCTTTTTTAGAAATAATTCTTACTCCCGGCTCCTGAGTTTGAATTTCAATATTTAAAATTTCATCAAAACTAAATTTTGAGTGTAACTTAATAGCAGCTTCAGCTGCAGTTTGTGCATGAAACTCAGCAGGAAAATTTACTTTGTATAAAATATTATCCATGACATAAGATTCTAGTGAGCGACTTAATTTCACAGGGTCTTTTCCCATTAAGACTGCGTCAAAGCCCCATGTTTCAGCTGAAACTGCTGTTGGGTAATTTTCATTACTAACTTCTGTAATGAAAGCTAACTTTACTCCTCTTGCACTGGCATCTCCTGCAGCCCAGCTTTTTCTTGCTCCAGTATTTGGAAAATGACGATATGTTCTTAAACTTTGGCCGTCTACTAATGCATTGCTAATTACAGCGTTCATTTGTTGATGATTATGGTCAAGCATTTTTGAAGCAACAGCTGCTGACGCAATTTTTACGAGCACAACATGATCAAGACCCTTCTTATTAAAACTATTTTCTATAGCTAATGTTCCTTGTATTTCGTGCGCAATGACCATTAGATTAAGTATTTCTTTGAATGAAAAAGTTTTATTTTTTTTCACTTTTAAATAATCAGCCAATGCCAAAATTACAGATAAATTATCTGATGGATGTCCCCACTCCTTTGCAAGCCAAGTATCGTTAAAATCAAGCCAACGAATGAGCGTACCGTTTAAAAAAGTCGCATCTACAACATTGGTTTTAATATCTGTTCCAATTACGCCAACACTTCCTGATGAGTCTGCTATGTATGGAAGAGAGCAAAAATTTTGCACTTTTTCATGTTCTAACGCTAGGAATGCACAAGCAATACTGTCAAAAAAACAAGTTTTAGCTTCTTTTAAGGTATTATCATTTGCCTCAAAGCTTTGAGCAAAATCTGTGATTTTTTGAATTAGTGGATCAAACTTAGACATTACCTTGATTCAATATCAACCCATTCCCTATCCTCTGGGCCAATATATTCTGCACTTGGTCTAATTATTCTGTTGTTGCTTCTTTGCTCAAAAGCATGAGCCGACCATCCAACTATTCTAGCTATAGCAAATAATGGAGTGAATAAGTCTGTTGGAATGCCAATATAATGATAGGCTGGAGCCATAAAAAAATCCGTATTTGGAAATAATTTTTTCTTGTCCCACATGTATATTTCCATTTCTTTTGCTACTTCATGTAACAACTTATCTTTATGATCAATGGAAAGCTCTTCTGAAAATCTTTTAATAATATTGCTTCTTGGATCTTTTATCGAATACACAGCATGCCCAAAGCCCATAATTTTATCTTTGTTTTCAATTTTTTCGTCAACAAAGGCTTTTACCTCTTTAACCGAAGTTATTTCTTGAAGCATTTTCATTGCTTCTTCATTTGCTCCACCATGTAAAGGCCCTCGCAAACTTCCAACTGCAGCTGTCAAACATGAGTGAAGATCAGAAAGAGTAGAGGCACACACTCGCCCAGTAAAAGTGGAGGCATTAAACTCATGTTCTGCATATAAGGTCAAAGACACATCTAATGTCCTTTTATCAAGTTCAGGAATTTCTTCTTGTCTTAGTAATTTAAGAAAATGGCCTGCCACTGACCTTTCGTTGGATTCCTGATTTACCTTTAAACCTTTATGAGAAAAGTTATACCAATAAACAATGGCCGTAGTAGTTACTCCTATTAATCTTTTTGCGACTGCTAGCTGATCATCAAATGATAATTCAGGTTCAATCACTCCCATGTAAGAAATAATTGTTCTGATCACTTCCATTGGATGTGCTGAGGCTGGAATTGATTCTACGACACCAATTAAAGAGTCAGGCATTTTTCTTTGGCCAGCTAAATCGTCTTCGAATTTAGAAAGTTCAGAGGATGTAGGCAACTTGCCAAGCAATAACAAATATGCTACTTCCTCAAAGGATGCGTTATCAGCAAGATCCTCGATGCTATAACCAAGGTATCTTAAGCTGCCCTCTTGTTCAACTGTAGATAGTGATGTTTGACCAGCATTTTGGCCTCTTAAGCCTGCCCCCTCTAATTTTTTCATGATTTTATCTCGTAGAAATTTATTCCTCGTTTAATTATTTCACGGCCGTTTGATTTTCTCCATCTGTTTGTATCTCTAAGACTATAGACGCAGCCACAATATTCTTGCTTGTAGAATTGTTCATTTTTAGAGATTTCTAGCATTCTCGAGGATCCGCCTTGCTTCCTCCAATTATAATCCCAAAATGTGAGGCTATTATACCTCTTTGCAGCTCTTAAGCCAGAGTTATTGATCTGATTAAGATCCTTCCACCTCGATATTCCAAGTGTTGTAGCAAAGACGTCGAATCCATTTTCATAAGCGAATAAGGCACTTCTTTCAAAACGCATATCAAAACATACGGTACATCTCTCACCTCTTTCAGGCTCATCCTCTAGACCCTTGATTCTTTCGAACCAATTCTCTTTATCATAGTCTGCGTCTACAAAATCAAACCCTAACTTCTCTGCAAATCTAATATTCTCATTTTTTCTGATTTCGTATTCTTCTTTTGGATGAATATTCGGATTATAGAAGAATATAGTTGTATCTATATCTGAAGCAGCAACTGCCTCCATTATCTCTCCAGCACAAGGAGCGCAGCAGCTATGCATTAATAGTCTTTTCGTGCCATTAGGCATCTTAAGCTGAGGCCTTTGAAAATTTTGTAAACTATAAGGATTCATTTTAATAAAAAATCTTGCAAGTCATTGTAATTGGTGAAACTCATTATATCAGGATAAGAGGATTTAATTTCCTCTGGTGCAAAAATTAGAGCACCTTCAGATTCTTCGATCATTTGAATGTCATTATGAGAATCTCCAATACAAAAGCATTCAAAGTTCATTGATGCAAATCCTTTTACTACTTGTTTTTTTGGCAAGTCCTGTCTCTTTTTATAGGAAGAAATGTAGTTGTTCTTAATATCAAGGTGATGGCATAGTATGGGATAGCCTCCCAACTTGTCTACAACGGGTAATGCAAGTTCATAAAATGTATCTGAAACAATTACTATTTGATACTTTTCCTTTAGAGAGCTTAGAAAGTTTTTTGCACCTTCAAATGGTTTGATTGTTTTTACAAAATTTTTAATTTCTTTAAAGCTTATTGTGTTGCTCTTTAATGCCCTCATTCTAGTGTCCATAAGTTCATCAAAATCTGAAATCTCTCTTGTGGTGTATCTCAATTCGGGAATATCAAATTCGTTGCTTATCTCTTGCCATATTTCTGGAGCAAGAGTGCCTTCAAGATCACTGCAAAGTATTTTCATTTAGGGTTATTTATCCCGTATGGTACATGACCTGTGGAAACATGGCTAGTTGCTTCTTCACAATTCTCAGCTAGATCATCAAAAAATATATCAGCTGAAAACCCTTTAAGAAACTTACCCTTTGGCAAGCCTCCTAAAAAAAATGTCTCATCAATTCTAATATTTTCATCTCTTAGGGTATTTATAACTCTTTTATGAGCAGGAGCAGCTCGCGCAGTGACTAGAGCAATCCTTATAGGACAATTATTGGCATCAAATTTCGACTGAATAATATTTAGTTTTTTTAGGAATGTATTAAAAGGACCTGGAGACATTGGTTTTTTTGATTCACCCTCCTGCTTAAGATACTTTTTTAATCCTTTTTTCTTATAGACCACTTCGGATTCATCAGAAAAAACTACTGCATCCGCATCAAAAGCAATTCTTAACTGATTGCTTTCAGAAAAATTTAACTTATCTGTAAATATATGTGCTGACGCAATATTATTTTCAATCGCTGTTTGCACATCTTTTACATCAGCAGAAAGAAAAAGATCTATATCTAATGCATCAACATAAGGAAAGGGGCTTTCCCCCCCTGAAAAAACTGCTCTGGAAATATTTAAATCATATTTTTCAATAGAATTAAAAATCCTCAATCCTGTATCTGAGCTATTTCTTGACAAAAGAATGACTTCAACAAAATCTGAATTCTTGGAATTCATTTTTAGGAGCTTTTCAACTAGTGGGAAGGCAACACCTTTTTTAAGAAGATCATCTTCATGTTTTTTTTGAAATTTAGAATACTTCTCAATCCCTTTTTCTTTGAAAACTTTATGACTTTCATTTAAATCAAAAAGTGCTCTAGAACTAATTGCTATCTTTAAAATGCTCATATTATTGTATTTTTAGTTTTTTACTGTATATAATTACAGTATGTTAAACCTTACAAGTCAACAAATAAAAGTTTTTGATGTTATTAAAAACCATTTAACTATTAATGGCTACCCGCCTACAAGAGCAGAAATAGCAAAAACATTAAATTTTAAATCAGTAAATGCAGCAGAATCTCATATTAAAGCACTTGTAAAAAAAGGTGTAATAGAAAAAGTGCCAGGTTCCTCTAGGGGGATTAGACTAGTTGAAGACCTTGCGGGAATTCCTCTGATAGGTAGTGTTGCAGCAGGTTTGCCAATTACAGCTGTGGAGAATGTCGAAAAAAATATCCCAAACCCTTTAAACAAACATGTCGATTTTTTTCTCAGAGTAAAAGGACAAAGCATGATAGATGCTGGGATTCTAGAGGATGATCTTGTTGGGGTAAAAAAATCTTCAAATGCAGAAAATGGCCAAATTGTTGTGGCTAGAATTGAAGATGAGGTAACCTTGAAAAGATTTAAAAAAGATGGCAACAAAGTCAACTTGATTGCAGAAAATAAAAATTTTAAAGATCTTCTTATCGACGAATCAATGGATCTAACAATCGAAGGAATAGCAGTTGGTATCGTAAGGGAAAATCTAAATTAGTGTACCACTCTATTGGTGTTTTCTCGGTCTAACAAATGTTCCGTAAGTTCATCGTCAAAACTTTCAATATCAATATCAGTGTTTAATGTCTCTATGCCCGATTTGATCATCTCTTTGGCAACATCAAATTCCATTCCATTTAAAAGATTTTTAACTTCTTTAGAAAATTCAATTTTTACAAGAGGAGACTCTTTAGAATCTGACCGTCTTAAAACTATAACGCCATCAGAAATTTCAACTAACTCTAAATATTTAGACATAGTTTTATATTAGGTTCTTTTGTAAATATATAAAGAGGAATCGCCTAATCTCTTGCTTTTTCTTTCCAGATTTCGTCCTTGTGAATAAAAAAAGACTTTTTCTTTTTACCATCTTTTTCTGATGACAGAGTATGTGAACCGTCTTTCCTATTAAATCTAATTACAAGATTATCACCATCTGAATCTTTTTCTGGTGCGCTTCTAAAGTGATGATATTTTTCTGGCAAATCATTTATGACACTTTTAATCTCATGAACAAAAGGAGCTCGTGTTTCTCGGTTTTTAGGAAATTGAGAAGCAGCTAAAAATAAACCCTTTAGGCTGTCTCTTAATAAATAAAAGTCATCACATTTTTGACACCTTAAGTGCTCAAGCTTTATTGGGTCCATAAAGACAGGTTTTAATGTACCGTTTTTCATAAGCTGTCTAGTTGCAGTGCATGAATCTGATTGGCAACTGAAGTATTTTCCGAATCTACCAAGTTTTAGTTCCATTTTTGACTCACATTTATGGCAATCAATCAATTCTTCCTCACCACTCTTTGGTTTTATAAATTTTCCTTCTTCCAGCTTAGTTCCACTGCAGATTGGTGACTTTGAGCAAATGTATAGCTTCCTGTGATCATCAATAATGTAGCCATGCATACTAGCACCACAAACATCACACTTAGTTTTTTTAAAGATGTTCTCTGCTTCCTTATCGTCGTTATCAGCAAGTAATTCGTCTGATATTAGTGAATAAGTCTTTTTACACTTATCATCGCCTTCATTAGAATATCCTTCGCAACCAAGAAATTGACCATTTTGATTAGTTCTTAAAAGCATTTTTCGATTGCAGTCACATTCGGAGCAATTGACCTCTGTCTCAATTGGTAGATTTGGTTCCATTTTTTGCTCAGCATTAAGTAGTGAGCCTTCAAATTGTGTATTGGCAGCTGTCAGAAAATTTTTAAAGTCTTGCTCCCCCTCAGCAATGCTATCCAAGCTCCTTTCCATGTCTGCGGTGAATCCATAATCCATTATTTCAGGGAACGCATTTGACAACCTATCGCAAACTAGGTTTGCTATTTTATTTGCATATAATCTTCTACTTTCGCTTTTGACATAGCCTCGATCTTGAATGTTCGTAATAATTTCATTGTAAGTAGAAGGTCTTCCAATACCTCTCTTTTCAAGCTCTTTTACGAGGCTTGCCTCTGAGTATCTTGAAGGAGGTTTGGTGAAATGTTGGGATTTTTCAACCTTCGAAATATTTTTGAAAAGCCCTACTGTAAGATTTTCTAAATCAAAATCAACATAACCACTTGATTTCCCTGGGGGCATTACTTTATAAAAACCATCAAAGCTTACGCTGCTGACGGAGGTCTCGAATATTCTTGAGCCAGATTTAGCTTTTATGCTATTGACAATTATTTCAGGCTGAGGCATTTGAGAAGCAACAAATCTGGACCAGATTAGATTGTAAAGTTTTTTGTGGTCTTGACTCAGAGATAACTCTTCTGCTTTAAATGTTACATCAGTTGGTCTTATAGCTTCATGTGCCTCCTGAGTATTAGATGCTTTAGAAGCATAATTTTTTGGAGAACTGTACGCTTCCCCAAAGGTATCAAGCAAGTACTGCTTACAATTATTTTGTGCAAGGACGCTTATGTTAGGTGAATCAGTACGCATGTAAGATATATATCCACCAGTATAAAGATCCTGTGCAAGCTTCATTGTTTTAGATAAGCTAAATCCAAGAAATGAGCTTGAAGTTTGTTGCAATGTTGAAGTAATAAATGGCGGCTTTACTGGGATCTTTCTTTTTGTTTTTTCATTTTCAAATATCTCAATTTCTGTATCCTGCAAAGACTCGGCAAGATCATTAGCTTCCTTTGCTGACTTAATTTCAAGATTGGATTTTTTTGTATTGAGTTTGAAATTAATATCTCTCTCATCATGCCTAACAGCAATCTCTATCTCCCAATATTCCTCAGGGGAAAAAGAATTAATTTCTTTTTCTCTTTCAACAACAAGTCTTACAGCAACTGATTGAACTCTGCCGGCAGATAACTTTCCATAACTTCCTATCTTTTTCCAAAGTATTCCTGACAAACCATAACCAAATATACGATCAAGAATTCTTCTTGTTGCCTGTGCATTTATTAAGCCTTGGTCAAGATCTCCAGGAGTATCAAAAGCTTCTTTGATTGCACCTTTAGTAATTTCATTGAACCTTACTCTAGAATAATTGAATTTTTTACCCAAGATCTCTCTGAGATGCCATGCTATCGCCTCACCTTCGCGGTCTAAGTCAGTTGCTAGATATATATTTTCTATACCTTTCGCAGATTTTTTTAAGTCTTTTACGACTTTTTCTTTTTTTGGATCAATTTCATAACAAATTGACCAATCATTCTGGTTGATTGCTTTGCTGCCTTTTGAAAGTCTTCTGACATGCCCTACACTTGATTTCACAATGAAATCGCTCCCGAGGTATTTACCAATAGTTTTGGCTT
>CACLXU010000003.1 GCA_902610995.1 uncultured SAR86 cluster bacterium | reverse complement strand
TTCCTAAAATTCTTGATAGACAAAAAGGGGAGCTTCTTCAGGTTGACTTTTTTTCAATCAAAGACAAAAACCAAATTCTTAAAATTGCAAGTGAAATTAATGAGCTGCTCTCCAATTAGCTCCAAAACCTAATTCAACCTTCAAAGGCACATCAATCTTTGTTGTATTTTCCATTAGATCAATTACGTCAATAAGATCAGATTCAGTTAAGCTTTCAGGAACTTCAAATACCAGCTCATCATGAACTTGAAGTATGCTATTTATTTCAAGCTCACTTTTCTTTAAGTGTTTGTCTAAGCTTACCATTGCCACCTTAATAATATCTGCAGCAGTTCCCTGTAATGGGCCGTTAATTGCAGCTCTTTCTGATGCCTGTCTAATCATATAGTTTGGAGAATCTATATTAGGTACATGTATTTTTCTACCGTAAATTGTAGTAACAAATTTATTCTTCTTTGCTAGCTCAACAATTTCACCCATGAACTCCTTAACTCTTGAATATTTCGTAAAGTAGCTCTGCAAAAATGTTTCAGCTTCAGGTCTTGTAACAGAAAGTTGATTTGCTAAACCAAAAGCACTCATTCCATAAAGTAGTCCGAAATTAATAGTCTTTGCTTTTCTTCTCATATCACTATCAATTTCTTCGATATTTTTACCAAATATTTCAGAGGCTGTTCTTTTATGTATATCCTCATTATTATTAAAGGATTCCAACATCAATGGATCTTGAGAGTAATGTGCCATTAACCTTAATTCAATCTGAGAGTAATCTATTGCTAGAATTTTTTTTCCTTTAGGGGCTACGAATGCTTCCCTAATTGTTATTCCCTCTTCAGTCCTTATTGGTATATTTTGTAAGTTTGGATCTGATGATGATAATCTTCCTGTTGAAGTTACTGCCTGGTGGTAAGATGTATGCACCTTTGAATTTTGATCACAAATTTCTACAATTTTGTCAGTATATGTGCTTTTTAATTTTGCTAGGGATCGATACTTGAGTATATCTTTTACAACGTCATTTTCATTAGAGAGTTTCTGAAGAATAGATTCTGAAGTTGAATAATAACCACTTGATGTCTTTTTAAGGCCTTTTGTCGGAATGTTCATCTTTTCAAATAGAACTTCACTTAATTGTTTTGGTGAATCAAGATTAAAAACGACTCCCGAATCTTTATGGATGCTGGTTACTAAATCTAGTAGCTCTTTACCAAATTTATCTGATAATTTTTTCAAATGACTTGCATCAATTAAAGCTCCTCTTTTTTCCATATCCAGGAGAACAAAGACTAGAGGATACTCAATCTGTTCAAGAAGTTTATTTAGTATCTCGTCGACTTTTGAACTTAAAACTTCATAGAGATGAATTGTAATGTCAACATCTTCGCAAGCATAATTTGTGGCATCCTTAATTGTTACTTCACTAAAGTTTTTTAATTTTTTTGGGCCTTTACCAATCACATCTTCAAATTTAATTGTTTTTCGAGATAGGTAATGCTCAGAAAGTGCATCAAGATTATGTCTTGCGGCTGTACTATTCACAATATAGGACATCAACATAGTATCAGAATGAAATCTAGTTATATGGATGTCATAATTCTGCAATACACCGATATCAAACTTAAGGTTATGGCCGATTATTTTATCTTGATTTCTAGTAAGCAAGTTTTTTAACCATAAAATTACCTTATCCTCCTGAATATTTCCTGATTCATTATGATTAAGTGGTATATAAAAACCTTCATATTTCTTTGCTGAAAATGAAATTCCAACAAGATTTTTTTCATTCATATTTAATGATGAGGTTTCAACGTCAAATGCAAAGAATTTCGATGAATCCACAAGATTCTCTACTATCTTTAAATCGTCTAAATTCTTAATGGTTTTGTATTTTGTAGAGATTTGATCTTTTTCTATGTTTTGCAAAAATGAATTAAACTCAAGTTCTTTATAAAAGTTTTGAATATCATCATTATTCTCTTCAGGAATTTTAATGTCTTTTAAAGGCAAATCAATTTCAAGATCACTTTTTAGTGAAACCAAGAAATGGTTCCGTTTTAAAAAATTTTGCTCATTTCTCAAATTTTCTCCAACTACGCCTTTTATATTTTCGATATTTTCTATTATTCCATCAAGGGACTGATATTCATTTAGCCATTTAGAGGCGGTTTTTACTCCTACCTTTGTAATGCCTGGTATATTGTCCGACTTATCTCCAACCAAGGACAACAGTTGACTAATTTTTTCAGGCTTAACACCAAATTTTTCTGTAACGGCACTTATGTCAAAAAAATCATTTGTCATTGAATTGTGTTGAATCACGCTTTTGCTTACAAGTTGGGTTAAATCTTTATCTGGTGAAGAGATAAGTATCTTATTATCTTTGCCTAGTCTTTCTGCTAATGTAGCAATCACATCGTCAGCTTCTACTCCACTCATTTCAATAGTTTCAAAATTAAAAAGGTTTGAAAGTTTTTTTATGTCATCAATTTGTACTCTAAGCTCATTCGGCATTGGGGGCCTATTTGCTTTGTATTCTTTGTAAAAATCATTTCTAAAGTTAGGTCCTTTTGCATCAAAAATCATGACCATAGGAACATTAGGATAAGTCGAAATTAATTTTCTAAGCATTGAAGCAAAACCTCTTGTTGCTCCAGTCGGTTTGCCTTTTGTGGTTGTTAGAGGAGGTAAGGCATGGAATGCTCGATAGATATATGATGATCCATCTATTAAAACTAAGTCTGGTCTAAAAATCATTCAACTATATATAATACTTAATTATGAGAGGTTTTTTTGAGAGGCATTTCAATATTTTCATTACTTTCTGTTCTGGTATTGTTGTTTTAAGCCAATGGTATTTAGAAAATATTGAGAATCTAGTGCCATGCAATTTATGCATTATCCAAAAAACTTGTGCACAAGCTATATTCTTTATCTACTTGATAAAGATGGCATCTCCTTACTTGCGCCCATTGTTCGATGTGGCAGCTTTCCTATCAATATGTCTTGGAATAGGTGCGAGTGGCAGACAAATTTATTTAATTAGCCTGCCCAGAGATCAACTTCCTGCAGGACTTTGTGATCTGCCGTTTGAAGCGGTTTTCAATATATACCCATTTTTTGAGGGCATCCAAAAAATATTTTTGGGGAGCAGCAAATGTGCTCAAGAGGATTGGTGGTTTCTTGGGATAAATATTGCAGAATGGTCGTTTATCTTTTTTGCTTCTATGATGTTAATTAGTTTGCTAAGATACCTTTTTATTATATTACAGGGCCATAAATATAATTGATGTCAAAAGTATTAAAACTATCCAACACAAGACTAATTCAACATGCTGTAGAGAACGGTGAAGGTGAGTTGGTTGCAAATGGAGCATTCAATTCTTTAACTGGATCAAGAACCGGAAGAAGTCCTGCTGATAGATTTATTGTGAAGGAAGGAAGTACCTCAGATCAAATAGATTGGGGAGAGGTAAATAAACCATTTGATCCTGAGCATTTTGATAGGCTTTGGGATAAAGTTTCTGATTACCTAGATAATAAAAATCATTATCTATCTAATGTGCATGTTGGTGCCAATAAAGAGCACTATATTCCTGTAGAAGTTAAAACTGAAAAGGCATGGCATTCACTTTTTTCAAAATTAATCTTTATAGTGCCAGAAAATTTTAATTCTGAAGAAAAAGAGGTTTGGAAAGTATTATCAGCAGCTGATTATGTTTGTGATCCTGAAGTTGATCATACTAACTCCGAATCATGCGTTATTATCAATTTCTTAAAGAGAAGGGTGCTTATAGCAGGCATGAAATATGCAGGAGAGATGAAAAAATCAATGTTCTCCGTGCAAAATTTTTTACTTCCTGAAAAAGATGTTCTACCAATGCATTGTTCTGCAAACCAAACACAAGATAAGCGTACAACATTGTTTTTTGGACTATCTGGCACTGGAAAAACAACATTATCTGCTGACCCAAGGTGCAATCTAATTGGTGATGACGAACATGGTTGGGGTGATGGAACAGTATTTAATTTTGAAGGTGGTTGCTATGCAAAATGCATTAATTTATCTAAAGAAAACGAACCGCTTATTTGGGACGCAATAAGATTTGGAAGCGTCTTAGAGAATGTAGTCGTCGATAATGAAGACACACCAGATTATGATGATGATAAATATACAGAGAATACCAGAGTTTGTTACCCAAGAGAGTATATAGAAAATTCGGTGCCAGAAAATGAAGGTGGAGAACCTGACAACATCGTGTTTCTTACCTGTGATCTATCTGGAGTTTTACCACCAGTATCAATATTAAATGAGAATTCTGCAGCTTATCATTTTTTAAGTGGTTACACAGCAAAGGTGGGATCAACTGAAATAGGAAGTACAAAATCAATGGACTTCACATTTTCAACATGCTTTGGTGCTCCATTCTTCCCTAGGCCAGCCCATGTGTATGCAAACCTTTTGATTAAAAGAATTCAAAAAAATAATACAAATGTATATTTAGTAAACACTGGATGGACTGGTGGAGGTTATGGTGTTGGGAAAAGATTCTCGATACCTACAACTAGATCGATAATTGCCGCTATACAAGAGAATAAAATTGATCATAAAAATGTTGAAAAGCTAGATAAACTAAACTTAGTAATACCAAGATCAGTAGATGGGGTGGATGAACAGTTACTGAATCCAAGGAACACCTGGGAATCAGCAGAAGCTTATAACAAAGAGTGTGAAAAGCTTTGTGAAAGATTTAAAGAAAATTTCAAAAAATATAGTGTTGAGGAAAAAATTTCCTCAGCAGGCCCAAATTAATCTATCATCTTTTAATGATATTTCCCTCAAGCAAAAAGCTAGAAGCTTTTTTAAGCTCTAATAAAAAAATAACTAAGGGTCTGGAAAAAGAAAATCTAAGATCTGATATCTCAGGAAAAATCTCAAGTAAATCTTTTCCCAAGAGCTTGGGTAAATTCTCTTGTAATGAATTTGTAACCCTAGACTATTCGGAGCCTCATTTAGAGCTTGTCACACCAACCTTCGAGAACAACATGCAACTTCTTTCTTTCCTAAAGAATCTCCATAAATTTGTAGAACATAATATTGATGGTGATCTTTTGTGGAATTATTCCATGCCACCAAAATTTAAGCAGAAATTTATTAAGCTCCCAGATTTTGGGGAAACGAATAAATCAAGACTTTCTTATCTTTACAGGCTTGGGCTAAGAAATCGTTATGGAGACAAGATGCAAAGTACTGCTGGCATACACTTTAATATTTCTTTTTCCGATGATGTTATTAATAGAGTACACAAAAAAAAGGACGAATTTTATCTTGGAATTTGTAGAAACTTTCTTAGGGTTTTTCCTATTGCACTAAGGTTAACAGGTTGCTCACCCATCACACATAAATCATTTGTTAAGGGACGAAATTTACAAGTTGAAATGCTTAATGATCAAGATTGTTATCTTCCAAATGCTACCTCTCTAAGAGTAAGTCGACTAGGCTATTATTCGGATCAACAAGAAGAGAAATTCATAACATTTAATAACCTTGAGGAGTATCTTGAATTACTAAAGGAGTATA
Organism: uncultured SAR86 cluster bacterium; assembly: GCA_902610995.1. GTDB lineage: Bacteria > Pseudomonadota > Gammaproteobacteria > Magnimaribacterales > TMED112 > TMED112. The sequence continues at coordinate 74,305 of CACLXU010000003.1, read as the reverse complement.
TAAATGTTCCAAATGAAAAGTTTAAAGAAATATCTATAGATTATAAGAATCTTCAACAAATAAATAATGGCACAATACAAATGGAAAGCGAATTATATAATCATATACGCCCAAAAGGTCGACAAACCAATGAGAGGCAATTTTCCCAATTGAAACAGAGTGGCATTGAATACCTTGAAATTAGATCAATTGACCTAAATCCATATTCTGAGATTGGTTTATCACAACATGACATCGAATTCTGGGAATTATTAATTATTTTATGTGCCTTATCTGACTCTGCAGAAATAAAGGAAGACGAAGCACTGATAATAAAAGAAAATATTAGAAGGGCCGCCGAAAGTGGGCAAAATTGTAATATTTTAATGGGATTTGACGGTCAAAAGGGAGAAGAAAATATTTCTCTAGTTACTGAAAATTTAATCGAGAGCATGATAAGTTTATCAGAGGCATTAGGGACAACAGAGCAATATCATGAAATGTTAGATGAATATAAATCTAGGAACAAGTTACCTCCCTCCTCAAAATTTATTAAACAGGTAAATGAGCAGGAAGGTCTCTTTAAAACTATATTAAATCTTTCAAAGCCTCTAGATCATATTATTGAAAATAATGCCTATAAAAAATTTGTAAATGAGGTTGAGTCATCTAACATTAAACATAATGAACTATCAAATATTAATGAAATTGGATTTGAAGAATTCATACTCAAATACAGAGAAGAGATAAAATGAAAAAAATTATATGCAAAGAATTTGGGCCAGTTGATAATTTGGTTTGGGAAGATACAGAGGATCATGAACCTCTCCCTAATGAGGTTGTAGTAGATATTAAAGCTGCAGCACTGAACTTTCCAGATTACTTAATTGTTCAGGGATTGTATCAATTTCAACCGCCCCTTCCCTTTACTCCTGGAAATGAAGGAGCTGGAATAATCAAAAAAATTGGAAGCGAAGTAACAAAGCATAAAGTAGGTGATAGGGTGTCTTTTATGTCAGCTATTGGTGCATTTGCTGAGGAAATGGTCTTGGATCAAAACTTGGTATTCAAAATGCAGGATGATATGTCATTTGAAGTGGCTTCATCATATCAATTAGCTTATGGAACAAGCTACCATGCATTGGTTCAAAGAGGGAATCTTTCTAAAGATGATGAGGTCTTAGTATTAGGGGGTTCAGGAGGTGTAGGGCTCGCAGCAATTGACATAGCAAAAGCACTTGGTGCAAGGGTTGTAGCAGCGGTATCTTCACAAGAAAAAGCTCAAATATGCTCTGATTATGGAGCCGATGATATTGTTTTATATGGATCCTCAAAACTTGAGAAAGAGCAGCAAAAAACTTTTACATCGGAGTTAAAGGCAAAAAGTATAAAAGGAGGTTTTGATTTAATTTACGACCCAATAGGTGATTGTTTTGCAGAACCATCATTCCGATCAATTGGCTGGGGAGGAAGATATCTTGTAATTGGCTTTGCAGCAGGAGAAATACCAAAATTACCATTGAATCTAACATTACTCAAAGGTGCTTCAATTGTGGGTGTGTTCTGGGGTACATTCACAGCACTTGAACCAGAAACAAATAAAAACAATATTAAGAAACTCAATCAAATGGTGACAGATGGAAAAATTAAACCACTTATATCACAAACTATACCAATGAAGGATGCTATTAGTGCAATAAATTTGATTGGGAACAGAGGTGTGACTGGGAAAGTTGTGCTAGTAAATAATGAAGAATGAAAAGATTAATTGAGTGGCACAAGGGTATAGCAGAAGAAGTTATGAAATTCATGGGATGGGATCATTATAACCTTCTTTGGTATAGCTGGATTGAAGGGTTTATAGTTGGAGGCTTAGTAGTATGGCTCTTATTTTAAAAGTTGTATTTTTTATTTTGATTAGCACATTTAGTGTTTTATCCTCTGCAAACGAGAATCAGGAATATAGAATCACTGTCTTAGCAACAAATATTTCTAATTATGGGGGTATTGGGGAATGGAGCTTTGCAGCATTATACGAATCTAATGAAGAGTCATTATTGTTTGATACAGGTTTTGATAAGAAAACAGTACTTCATAATGCTCAGCTTCTAAAAAAAGATCTATCAAAAGTTGAAAAGGTCGTATTGAGCCATTTTCATTCAGACCATACAGGAGGACTTTTGCAGTTGAGAAAAACATATAAAAAGATCAACCCAAAAGCTCTTAGTAAAGTTTATGTAGCTAAAGGGTTTTTTGAGCAACGGTATTTAGGTAATGGTGAGATGGTTGGACCAGGCGACTATGCAGATGCAAAAGAATTTTTAAATGCGGCGAAATCTGAAGGCATTGAATTTATTATTGTAGATGATGCTTTAGAAGTGGCTCCAAACCTTTTTGCAACAGGTCCAGTTGAAAGAGTGGTTGAGAAGTTTAATGGCCCACAAGGAATTTTTATAAAAGATGAGAGATCAGGCAAATATACTTTAGACATTATTCAAGACGATCAGTCTTTGGGTTATAAAACTAATGAGGGCTGGGTTATGATGTCAGGATGTGGACACTCAGGTGTAATTAATACTGGAAAAAAGCTGCAAGAAATAGAAAACCTTCCAATATATGGAATGATAGGAGGATTTCATCTATGGCAATCCGATGATGAAACACTTAATTTCACAGCGAACTGGCTAAAAAATAATGGTCTAACAAAATTTATGGGTGGCCATTGTACTGGCATACAGGCAGCAATTACCATGTCAGAAATTATTGGAATCGAAAAAAATAACCTTTCTCACACTGCCGTTGGCAGTGTGTTAACGAAAGGTTTTAAAATTTTAAGAAGTTCAGTCGAATAGAATCTATATCTATTGGTAGCCTTTCAAAGGCTGAACAAACATCTGATTTCTAATGTCCCTAATTTCTCCAACTACGCTGATGAATTCTTTATGTGATTCACCGGATTGAATCTCTTGAAGGTTGCTAACCAATTCGGGCATATTGCTTGCTCCGACAAAAGCCATATGAGTCGAGTAACCTGTACCAGCAAGCATAGATACTAAACCTGCAGAACCAGTATTTATGGACGCATTTGATTCAACATATTTTGTCCATGCTGCAGCATAGTCTTTTTCAGAACCAGGCTTAACTCTCATATCAAACTTCATAAATATTGCATCTTTAGTCCAATCACGAAGCTGTAATGTTAAGTCTCCAACTTGACTTAAGTAAGCTTCTTCATTTGACGCTTTTCTTATTGATACCAACATTGAAAGGAAATCAGGACATTGTAATAGCCCTCTTCCTTTTTCCATTTGTGCTAAATTCTCGTAGCCTACATATATAAAATGTGTCCAACCAGAACCTGTAATTCCCATCAAAGCAACTTGAGCACCAGATTCTGAATGCCAACGCTTAGCACAATCACTCAGGTAAAATGTGTCCATAGCGCTAACAAAGGCAGCTGGATCAAGCACATCAAAGTAATGAAATTCACCAACTTCACCACCGGGCTTCACAACATCATGATCGTCTGTGAAGGCAAATAGAGAAGTTGAAAATAAAATAAAAATTGCAATTTTTTTCATAATATCTCCTTAATATAAATACTATTACATTATTTTGCGCATTTGTGTGGTCTCTTAAAAGAAATGTAACAAAAAGGTAAACTACTCAGTCCGCAATAATGACTTAATTACCAAGCTCATTGCTGAGCTGTCAAAAGGACCTCTAAAGATACCTACTATCTCAGTATTTGAGTTTATAGCTATAAGATGGTTTGTGTGTGTTATTACTCTATGATTCTGATGGTTAGTAGAAGGTTCTAATTTTTCAACTCCCATCTGATACCCTAACTTTAAAATTTCGGGTGTCTTGCCTGTGACACCTATAAAATTTTCATCAAAAGCAGTTACATAATCCTTCAATCTTTGAGTAGTATCAATTTCAGGATCAAAAGAGATCAGGTAGAATTGGATGTTTTCTGTATCAATCTTTGTGTATATAGATTTCATCACGGACATCATTACAGGGCATTCTGTTGGACAAGTTGTATATCCAAAATAAATTAGATTAAGTTTGTTTTTTGCAAAATTTTCCTTGCTGAATTTTGTATTGTTGTGATCAATGAGCTCAAAATTTCTTACCTCTTCATATTGTCCATACTTTATAAACCCGTTAACCTTCATTTCCTCTATAGAAAGCACTCTTGGTTGAGAGATTCTATACATTGAGAAAATTAAAAGAAAAATTACACTCAAAAAAAGAACTAGAGTTAAATTACCCTTACCCATAAATGCCTATCAGAAAATCAATGTAGGTTGAAAGAAAAAATAGAAACATATACTTCACAGAAAAATTAAAAATTTTCATTGAAAGCTCATTTTTTCTATCACTTAAATAGGAAATACACAGGTAAATAAAATAAAAATTAAGCAGTCCTGTGGAAACTAGATAAAAAATACCGGTTAAGCCATAAAAAAATGGGGCCAGTGAGGCGCCAAAGAGCAAAATTGAATAAACAATCATCTCTTTTTTAGTCCTAGATACGCCTTTTGCTATTGGCATCATTGGGACACCTTCTTTTTTATACTCATCAATACGATCTATTGCTAAAGGCCAAAAATGAGGAGGTGTCCAGAGGAAGATAATCAAGACCAGAATGAGTGGAAGCAATGATATTTCATTAGTAACTGCTGTCCAACCAATCAAAGGTGGCAATGCGCCTGATAATCCACCAATTACTATGTTTTGTGGAGTGGCCCACTTAAGATAAATGGTGTATATCAGGCTATAGAATATAAAGCCGAATGTTGTAATTAAAAGTGTCAAAATATTTGAAAAATAAAGAAGTAGAGATGACCCTACAAATAAGAGAATTGCTGTAAATGTTAGCGCACTTGTCAAAGATAACTCTCCAGATGCCAAGGGTCGCTTTTTTGTTCGATCCATATTTTTGTCAGACTCCCTATCAAAAATTTGATTTAAGGCCGCAGAAGAAGCTGCTAAGAAAGCAAAGCCAATAAGGCTTAAAAGACTGGATGAAATATTCGAATAAAATTCAATTGATAGAAGCATCCCAACTAAAGCTGTAATTGTTAACAAAATTACAATCTTTGGCTTACAAAGATTTATGAAACTACTTATGTTCATTGCTGCCCCTAAAACTTAAGTATGTCATAACAACAAAGGTAAGGAACAGCATAACCCCAACTATATTATGAGCAACTGCATTCCAAAGAGGTAAAGAGCTAAGAACATTATTCACTCCTAGAAAAATTTGTGTTGACAAAATTGTGGCAAAGAGAATCAGAATGTTTTTTGTTTGAGCAGACCATAGACGAAAAATAAGAAAGATTGAATAAAAGAAAACTATTATCGCGCCAATTCTGTGAGTAAGGTGTATGGCAACTCTTGCTTCATTACTCATTTGTCCATACAGATAATTTGGACCAATAGTCTGGAATAAATTAAACCCTTCAGAAAAGTTAGTCTTAGGAACAAGCTGCCCTTGGCAATAAGGGAGATCCAAGCAAGCTCTGGCAGCGTAATTAGTTGACGTCCAAGCACCGAGAAACAGTTGAAGAATAATTAGAATAAAACCAATGATAATTACTGGCTTATTTTTTATGAGAGTCAAATATTGGTTGGAGATATTTAATGATTTCATAAAAATGAGCAAGAATAGTGATGTTGTTATCATTGCTCCAAACAAATGGGTAGTAACAATTAAGGGATGAAGTTTTAAACTAACAGTAAGGTATCCAAATATCCCTTGACAAATAATTACAAATAGCAAAATTGAAGATTCTGCTTTAAGTTTATTTTCTCTAAAAGATATAACTAATAATGTGATAGCAAGCAAGCCAAGTGATGCTGCAAAGTATCTGTGAACCACTTCAGGAATTATTTTGTCAATTTCAACTGGCGAGTCGGGGTAGAGGTTTTCTGCTATTGCAATTTCTTCCATAGTGGTGGGAAATGTGACAAAACCATAACAGCCTGGCCAATCCGGACATCCTAAGCCGGCATCTGCCAATCTCGTCCAAGCCCCTAAACCAATTACAACAAAGCAGAAAGCAATACCAATGGCAGAGAAGGTTTTTGTAGTCATTATTTTCACAACAATATTTTTAGATCCTCAAATATTTCATTTAAATTTAATGTTATGTAAAACTCTTCCATAATATTGGAAAAATCATCCATAAGGAAAAGAGATTTTGATACGTAAGGATTATTAAGCTGAGTTGCAATATTATTTTCAAAAACTAGATCTTCATCAAGAATAAATTGGATTCTTGGAAATTTTTCTCTGAGCTTTGCTGAGGCATTAAAAGCCTCAACATCACTATATACCACAACCCTTCTCAACCTGTTCATCTTCCTTCCTAAGGTTACATTTAAACTAGTAGCAAGCTGGTATCTGGATTCGCTTATATCTAAATCACTAAAATCATCAAAATAAATTAAATACCACTTGCCTTTTACAAACTTAAAGGGCTCACCTTCTTCAGTTACGAGTTTTGCATTATCAGATGGTATTTGGGGCACAACAAGTTGGCCATTATTCTTAGTGTCTGTTGGTTTGTAGCCATAATAAAATGTAAGTGTCGAAAGCGATATAACCAATATTGGTGTTAAAAGAATTACAAGTGCTAATAGTTTTTGCTTATTCATCTTTTCTCCTGTATGCATAGATAGTTAGTATCAAAAGTGCCAAACACAAGCCAAACCATTGAATAGCGTAACCGATGTGCTTTGATGCAGTCATATTGATAGGCTTTTCAATAGAAAAAAACTTCAGCGGATCATAGCTGGATAGATTCATTAAACCCTCATAAACCAACACTTCCTCAAGAAAAGTAAATTTTTTAATTATATCTTTGATCGAAAATTGTTGGATAATTCGGGGGTCAGACTCATCTATATTTTGCACAAAGGAATTTTGATTCTTTCTTAAAATTGTACCGCTTAGGCGTTTTTTCCCTTTAGGAATATCAATAATTGGTAAATCGTTTTTGATGGTTTTTCGCTCAATAAATCCTCTGTGGATGAAGATGTATGAATTATCAATTGTTCTAAATAGATGATAGATTTTAAAACCTGCTTTTCCACTTAGTAAAGCGTTATCTTCGTACAAAATAATATCAGTGAACTCTCCTGTTAAATAAACTGGTTGCCAATTTATAAAATCATTTTCAATTTTAAACTCAACTGCAGGTTTACTGATTATCGAGTCATAGTTATTGATGATCTCTGTCTTTTGATTAGCACGGTCAACTTGCCATAAGCCCAATGAAAAAGTAATTGGCATAAAAATAATCGAAAATATAAGTATGTTTCTTTTAAAGCGGCTCATTTGTGTTTTAATAGGTTTGTGTTAAAAACTTTATTAATTATTGTCATAATCTTGATTTTAGTTAGCTTAGCTTCTAGCTTGATTTTTCTGTTCATTGATAAAGGTAATCCAAATAAAAAAAGAATCCTTTATGGTCTTGGTTTTAGGGTATCCTTAGGTGTTATTTTAGTTCTTCTCATAGCATATGGTCTTTACACAGGAGAGCTTGGTAACAGTGCTCCTTGGGGCTAAAGAATATATACGAACAAGAATAAACAAACCCAAACAACATCAACGAAATGCCAATACCAGGACGCAGCCTCAAAACCAAAATGTTCTTTTTCTGAAAAATGTTTAAAGCCTGAAGATCTCACTAGCTGAGTGAGTAAAAATATACCGCCTATTAAAACATGCATTCCATGGAAACCAGTAAGCATGAAAAATGTCGTGCCATAAACACCTGAATTTAGTGTTAGCCCAAGATGCGCATATGCCTCGTAGTATTCCAAGGCTTGTAATATGACAAATACAAACGCAAGAAATACTGTGATTGCTAACCAAAAATTGAATCTTTTTCTATTGTTTTGTTTCAAAGCAACGTGAGCAAAATGTACAGTTCCGCTTGATGAGAGTAAAACGATTGTATTCCAAAGTGGGAGCCAAGTTAAAACGCTGCTAAAACTTTTTAAATACATGCTTTCATCTGGTCCTTTAGTAATTGCATTTTCCCCAAGTAAGCTTTCTTCAGGGGTAATCATTGGAGGCCAAGTAGCTTCAAATTCAGGCCAAAGCAGCTCACCTGCAAGTCCCTTAGCTGTAGGCCCTTCACCACCTAACCATGGTATTGCAATTGTTCTGATATAAAACAAAGCTCCAAAAAATGCAAAGAAAAACATTACCTCTGAAAAAATAAACCAGGCCATACCATATACGTAGGAATTATTTAGTTGAGGTGTATCTAAGCCAGCTTGAGATTCCTTCGTAACCAAATACCACCAGTAAGCCATAGTAGCTATGACCGCGACTAAGCCCATATATAAGATTGTTGTGCCATTGCCTTGAACTGCTGAAGCTGCACCAAATCCAGCAAATAATGCTGCTACAGCAAAAATAATTGGTACTCTACTCTGATCTGGAATGTAATACTTTTCAGGTGATTTGCTTTCAGTTGCCATGCTGCATTGCTATAGTTTCAGTCCTATTATTTTCAAATAAAGTATAAGACAAATATATGTTATTTACATTCTTGGAAAGCTCAGAATCAACGTAGAACCTTATTGGCCATTCTTGTTCTTCATATGGTCCCAGAGCTTGTTCCTCAAAACAAAAACATTGAATTTTCTTTACTTGTTCAGCAGCAAGTCCTGGGGACACAGATGGAATGATTGTAAGAATTAAATTCTTATTTGTATTATTTTTTGCCACGTATGATGTCCTACTCACCTTATCTGTTGCTACTGTCATAGATTCTGAAGATGGGTAAAAAGTAACTGGTGCAGACTCATTTACCTGACTCAAAAATCTAACATTTACATCTCGGTTAAACTGTTCTTTTTGTGATTTGAAAAAATCCGAGGGACCATATATCTTTCCATTTAAACCTGTAACTTCACAAAAAACGTTGTACAAAGGAACAAGCATAAAGGAAAAGAAAAACATAAATATTGCGGCGCCAAGAAGCCCTAGAAATGCTCTCTTCATACTTTTGTAGATTTAGTAATTTTAGGTGGTATTTCAAAAGTGTGATATGGAGCTGGAGAAGCTACTGTCCACTCTAAGCCTCTTGCACCATCCCAAACTTGCGCTGTTGCTTTTTTTCCAGCAAAAACTGACTTCACCACTATGTATAAGAAGAGTAATTGTGAAGCTCCAAACAAAAATGCACCAATACTTGAAATTGCATTCCACTCAGCAAACTGCAATGCATAGTCTGCATATCTTCTTGGCATTCCAGCCAATCCAACAAAGTGCTGAGGGAAGAATGTTACATTGACCCCTATGAAAGATAACCAAAAATGTAGCTTACCCATGGTCTCGTCATACATGTTACCTGTCCACTTAGGAAGCCAATAATAAACTGCTGCCATAATAGAAAATACTGCACCGGGGACTAAAACATAATGAAAATGAGCCACAACAAAATATGTATCATGGTATTGAAAATCTGCTGGCGTTATTGCAAGCATCAAGCCTGAGAAGCCTCCTATAGTGAATAAGACGACAAAAGCAATTGCAAATAACATTGGTGTTTCATATGTAATTGATCCTTTGAAAATTGTTGCAACCCAATTAAATACTTTTACACCAGTTGGTATGGCAATAAGCATTGTTGCCCACATAAAGAATAATTCAGCTACTAACGGCATTCCTACTGTAAACATATGGTGAGCCCAAACAACAAATGAGAGCACAGCAATTGAAACCATTGCATAAACCATAGAGGCGTGGCCAAAAAGAGGCTTTCTGGAGAAGGTTGAAATTATATGTGAAGTAATTCCAAAAGCAGGAAGAATCATAATATAAACCTCTGGATGTCCAAAGAACCAGAATATATGTTGAAATAAGACTGGATCCCCGCCACCAGCAGCATCAAAAAAGGAAGTACCGAAGTACGCATCCATTAAAAGCATTGTTACTGCCCCTGCTAAAACTGGCATTACTGCTATAAGTAAATAAGCTGTGATTAGCCATGACCATACGAATAGCGGCATCTTCATAAGCGTTATGCCAGGAGCTCTCATATTCATAATTGTTACTATCACATTTATGGAGCCCATAATTGAAGAAATTCCCATAATATGAATTGCGAATACAAAGTAGGCAATGTTTGGATAATTTGTTGATAGTGGAGCATAGAAAGTCCAACCAAATCCTGGCATTCCACCCTCCATGAATGCTGTAGAAAGAAGAATAGTAAAAGCAGATGGAAGGAGCCAGAAGCTTAAGTTATTCATTCGTGGAAGAGCCATATCTGGTGCACCAATTTGCATCGGTATCAACCAGTTAGCGAGGCCAACAAAGGCAGGCATAACGCCTCCAAAAATCATAATCAAGCCATGCATAGTCACAAGTTGGTTATATTTAATGGGGTCTAGGAGCTGTAATCCTGGTTCAAATAATTCTGCTCTGATGCCCATAGCCATGGCACCACCAGTTAAAAACATTAAAAAGCTAAACCACAGATAAAGTGTTCCAATATCCTTATGATTGGTTGTAAATAACCACCTTGTTAAACCTTTTTTTGGCCCGTGGTCGTGGTCGTGATGTTCAACTACTGCACTCATTTTATCTCCTATAAATTAATATTTTTATAATCCACTATGTCCTTTGGAACAACTACTGTTCCGTCACCGTTTTTATCATTATTCCAAGACATTCTTGTAAAAGTTATTACTGACGCCATCTCTACCTCATTAAGTTGCTCCGCAAAAGATTGCATTTGACTTCCCCTAATGCCTTCCATCAGTATTTCTATTTGAGCAGATTTATCATTCATTACAACTGCGCTTCCAGCTAGAGCTGGGTAAAAACCTGGAATTCCTGCACCATTAATTTGATGGCATGCTGCACATCTAGTGTTATAAATTTCTTCGCCCTGCGAAAGCAGTTCATCAACAGTCCATTCTTTTTCTGTAAGAAAAGCTAGCTGTTCTGCTGCATCTCTCTTTTGCTGAATCCAATCTTGATATTCTTCTTCTGTTACAGCCCTTACAACAATGGGCATGTATGCATGTCTCTCACCGCAAAGTTCTGTACAATTTCCTCTATAAGTACCTGGTACGTTTATTGTTGTTTTTGCAACATTAATAAAACCAGGAATGGCGTCTTGCTTAACTGCAAAATCACTCATGTACCAGGAATGGATAACATCGTTACTAGTGATTAAAAATCTGATTGGAGTGTTTATTGGAACCACAACTTCTTCATCAACTTCTAATAAATAATGCGCTCCTTTCTCTGCTTGATTGGTTTCATATTGATCAGCGGGTGTTGTTAAGTTTGAGAAAAAGCTTAAAGGCTTTTCGCCTACTTTTTCATCTAAGTATTTGTATTGCCATTTCCACTGCCATCCTATTACCTGTATATCAATTCCTCCCTCTTCAGCATCATGGTCATACATTTTTTTGAGAAGGCTGGATGCTGGAAGAGCCATCAGTACGAGTATAATTGTTGGAACGATAGTCCATGCCATTTCAAGCTTATGATTTTCTTCAAATTTTGCAGGTTTCTTATTATTAGATCTTCTATACTTCCACATTGCATAGAACAATACGCCAAAAACTACTACACCAATGGCTACCATAATCCAAAACATAAGCATATGTAAGCCAAAAACATCTTGGCTTATATCAGTGACACCCATAGGCATATTGACATCAAGCCAATCAGCAGATGAAAACAAAGAAATAGATAAAAGTGTAATTAGCCCCAGCTCTTTTTTCATGTACGCATATAGTACTATAAATATTGCTAATGTCGAGTAATAAATACCATCAATAGTTATAGATTTAATCGTTTATTATTCTAATTGATTCTTCGCCGTTATTGTCTTTCTTTTCAAAATAATTACAGGAAATACATTTAACTATTGAGTCGTCGTTTTTTAAAACAATTGAGTCTATATCTCCACAGCTTGGACACACAGCTCCAGCAATAAATTTATAACCTTTCATTTTTAATCTTATTTTTGATTTCTTTGGTTGGAATAATTCCAAACCACTCCTTAAAAGACAGTGCAGCCTGCTCTACAAGCATCCCCCGACCATCAAGAAAGTTAATATTTTTGGTCTTAGCTAAAGCGTACAGCCTTTCATTGCTTAAATTTCTATAATTAATATCTACAAAATGTGCTTCTGCATTAAATTTAATATCTGAAATCAATTCTAAATAAGCCTCGTCTAAAGATGAAACGCAACTAATTACTAAATCATAGCTAGTTTTATTTTCTTCAAATATTTTTAAATTCTGAGAGGGATCCAGTCGGTTATATTTGTTTTTGCTTCTATTCCAAACATGTAAAGAACATATATGGGATAGAAAATTTGCAATTGCATAACCAGCACCACCCAATCCAAGAAGTAAAACATCTTTGTTTTTCACATTTATGCCTCTTGAAATTAAGTCTTCAAGAAGGCCTGCTCCATCAGTTGAGGTGCCTTTGATAACAGTGTTATTGTTTAGATCAGCTTTAGTTTCAAGACTAAGCGTATTAATAGAAACATCCCCTAAAGAGGAGTACCTTTCAGCTACTATTTCCTTGAAAGGTTTTGTAATATTTAGCCCTGTGCCGCCTTCTTCAAAAAATTTTTCAATGAACTCTAAGGGGCCAGCATCTAAATCAAAAATATCATAGGTTAGCTGAATATCAGCTTCTTTGCCAAATGATGAATGTATGTAGGGGGAAAGGGAATAAGCAATATCTTTGCCAACAATTCCAAGCTTATATTTCATGCCCATTTTTTTGATTTCTTGATGGCCATATAGAGCTCTTTCTCTTCATCTGTTAATTGCTCATCAAACTTATATCTCCAAGAAACTTCATTTGGAAGAGACATCAGTATAGATTCAATTCTTCCTCCAGACTGAAGACCAAAAAGCGTTCCTCGATCATAAATTAGATTAAATTCAACATATCTGCCTCTCCTAAATCTTTGAAACTCTTTCTGTCTTTCAGAAAATTTAAAGTCCTTTCTCTTGGAAATAATTTCTAGATATGAATTGATGAATGCATTCACAATTTTTTCTGATAAGTTTAAGCCCTCACCAATATCTTCGTATTTTTGTTTTTCATAAAAAACACCCCCTATCCCTCGGTGCTCATCTCTATGCTTTAGATAAAAATAATCATCACAATTTTTTTTCCATTCTTCATAGTTATGACTGGATGCTTTTTTTGCATTTTTATGCCAAAGAGAGCAATCCTCTTCAAATAGAATATATGGTGTTAAATCGAATCCGCCCCCAAACCACTCTTCAAGAACATCTCCATCTTTAAAAGTGCAGAAGTACCTTACATTAAGGTGTGAAGTTGGGATATTGGGGTTTTTAGGGTGAAAAACCACTGATACTCCAGTTGCAAAATATGGTGCCTCTTGGAAGTTCTCTGAGCCAACTGAGGATCTTGGCAATGATTCACCTGATATTTGGGAAAAATTTATGCCAGCTTTATCAAAAAACTCACCCCCATCTATGACTACAGAATATCCCTCGCCCAGTTCAGGTTTTTCCCATTTATCATGGATAGGTTTTAATGATGTCTCAAATTGCAAAAATTTATCCATCACGGATTTATGTAAAGCTTTAAACCTTCGTGCAGCCTTATTATTTTTATCTAACATAACTATTATTTTTTACATCAAAAATTCTTGAGGGACCTTTTTCACCACCTAACGGAAGAGCTAATATACCAAAAATTTTATTCGAAAAAACCTTTTTTACTTCAGAAGTATTTTTACAGGCAGGTTGACCTGAAATATTTGCTGAAGTTGAAATGATTTCACTACCAACATTATCGAGAAGATCTATGAGCACTTTATATTTTGGGATTCTAATAGCCACAGTTTCATCGTGTGTTGGAACGATAATTGTTGTGAAAGATTTTGAAAGCTTATTAATTTTGTCTTTGAACTTGTGGTTAATTTCGAGCCTATTAAATGCATGTTCGATGCTCTGGAAAAGGAGGATATATTTTTTTTCTTTATCTCTGCCTTTGATCTTGTTAAGTTCTTCGATTAAATGCTTTTTGTTTAAACTTCCTAATCCCCAAACTCCCTCAGTTGGATAGGCAATAATTTTTTCATGTTTTATCCATCCAGCAGCAGTAGAAGGACTCTTAACTTCTATCAAGGTTTTTATCTTTGAGAATTGTTTTTTCTCTTAAATCTGCTTTAAAACTACTCATCTTCTGAGCAAGACTTTCATCTGTTGTTGCAATCATTTGAGCGGCAAATATTCCTGCATTTGTAGCTCCTGCTTTGCCTGCAGCAAAAGTTGCAACTGGAACACCAGCTGGCATCTGGAGTGTCGAAAGTATTGCATCAAGCCCATTTAAAGAGCTGTTGTCTGAAGGAACACCCAAGACTGGTTTTGTTGAATGAGCAGCTACAGCTCCTGCAAGATGGGCTGCCATACCAGCTATTGCTATATAGGCTCTACAGCCACTAGCTTGTGAGGTTTTTAAAAACTCAACCAAGACATCTGGAGATCTGTGAGCAGAAATTACTTTTAACTCACATGCTAATCCGAATGATTTCAACGATTCAATTGCTGCTTTTCCAAGCTCTAGGTCAGAATCAGACCCTAAAATTACTGCAACATCTATTTTGTCCATATATATAAAATTATAATTAAATAATGAATAAGCTAAACATACTAACATTTCCTGACCCAAGGTTAAGAAAAAAAGCTTCACCAATCACAGTTTTTGATGAAAATTTAAAAAATTTTGCAGAAGATATGCTTTTTACGATGTATGAATCAAATGGAATAGGTTTAGCAGCAACACAAGTTGATTTCCATAAAAGACTTATCGTTATTGATGTTTCTGATGAACAAAATGATCCATATTTTTTAGTAAACCCAACCTTTAAGGTTTTGGACGATACTATTGAACATTTTAAAGAAGGTTGCTTATCAGTTCCCTCTTTTTTTGAGGATATTTACAGACCTAAAAAAATAGAGCTTACATTCCAAGACCTTGAAGGCAAACAACATGTTGAGATTGCCGAGGGTGTCTTAAGTGTGTGCGTTCAACATGAAATTGATCATCTAGAGGGCAAGCTTATGGTTGACTATCTATCTCCTTTGAAAAGAGACAGAATTAAGAGCAAGCTTCAAAGAAAAAAGGATGACAGCCCCAAAAATTAAAATTGGTTTTGCCGGGACACCGGAATTAGCTTTTTATCATTATCAAGAATTGGCTCAAGATAAGGAGTTTGATATTCAGTATATTTTGACTCAACCAGTATCAAAGTCAGGAAGAGGAATGCTTAAAAGCAATTATTCTCTTCAAGATCAATCTCTAAGTGTTAAAACTTTTACACCTAGCAATCTAAAACAAAAAAAGTTTGTAGATGAGGTGATGAAATATGAAATTGATTTACTGGTAGTTGTGGCTTACGGTCAAATTTTGCCTAAATGGATCTTAGATTATCCAAAGTTCGGTTGTTTAAATGTTCACTTTTCACTTTTGCCACTCTACAGGGGCGCCTCCCCTATCCAAAGGTGCATTGAGAAGGGGGATTATGAATCTGGTGTAAGTTTTATGAAATTAAATGAACAAATGGATGCTGGGCCCCTATATTTTCAAAGCAAAGCTACAATTAAAGACCTTGATTTTTACGAGGTAGAGAAGAAATTAATTAATCTGTCCCTAGAAAATCTGAATTCGGTAATCAAAAAGATAGTTTTTGAAAGCCTTAAACCTAAAGAACAAAACCATGCCCTTGCTTCAACTGCAAATAAAATCACTAAAGAAGAAGGCGAAGTAAATTGGAAAAATAATTATCAGGATATCCATAGAAAATTTAAAGCTTTTAAGAATTGGCCACAAACTTTTTTTATATTTCAAAACCAAAAAATAAAAATCCATGACATGCTAATAGACCCTAACAAAAGAGGCCATGCTGGGACAATAGCGCATGTTAATAAAGACTCTATAGGCGTTTTTTGCAATAATGGCTGCATATTAATAACTGATTTACAATTTCCTGGGAAGAAAATAATTAGCGCTAAAGATTTCTTTAATTCAAAAAGGGATATAATTTCTGTAGGGGATAGTTTGAATTGAAAATAGTTATTCTTGGTGGCGGTTCGATTGGTGGCAGTGTAGCCAATGAGCTATCTACTGAAGAAAATGATGTGATTGTTATTGATAACAATCAAGAAAATCTTGATTCTTTAAGTTCTAAAGAAGGCATCTTGACAATAAATGGTAATGCTTCTTCTCCATCAACATTAAAAAAAGCAAATCTTGACGACGATACATTGCTTTTGTGTCTGACAGACTCAGAGGAAGTAAATCTTTTAGCTTCAATAGTTGCTAAATCAAAATTTAATGTTGGCAAAGTTGTTTGTAGGTTGATTGGATCAGATTATGAAAAGATATCCCAAGATATTGCAAGTGGTGTTGATTATTTTATTAATCCAGAGAATTTGATTACGGAGGAAATAAAAGAATTACTTCACCACCCTGGATCTCTAGAAATTTTGGACTTTGTTGATAATAGATTGAAGTTGGTGAGTGTATATGCCAAAGAGTCTGGTTTGTTGGTTGGCAAACAAATTAGAGAACTTAGAGATCATTTGCCCGATTACGAAACAAGAATTCCTGCTATTTATAGAGATGAAGAGCTAATTATTCCAAACGGAGAAACTATTATTCAGAAGGATGATGAGGTTTATTTCGTAGCTGACGAAAAACACATCGAACAAGTCACAAGAGAATTACAAAAACTAGAAGAGAAGTATAAAAATATTGATATTGCTGGTTGTGGAAATATTGGTAAATCATTAGCAACTAAAATTTATGAAGATTTTAATGTAAAGGTTATAGAAAAGGATCAAGAGCAATGTGAAGAAGCTGCTGAAGAATTAGACAATATATTGATTCTTAATGCAGACGCAGCTGATAAAGAATTTTTGTCCAGCGAAGGGATAAACGATTGCGATGTTTTTATTGCAGTTACTCAGGATGACGAAACTAATGTTATATGTTCTCTTATGGCTAAAAAGCTTGGAGCAAAGAAAACAATAACCATTATTAATAAAGAAGCTTATTTTGACCTAATGGATCGAAACGATTTGGATATAATTATATCTCCAGTTCAAATAACAGTTTCACATATTTTAAAATACATCAGGAAAGGGCTGGTATTTAATGCTCACAAAGTGAAGAAAGGAGCTGCAGAAGTTATTGAAATGAATGTTGATGACTCGATAAAAAAAATAATTGGAAAGAGGATTGTTGATTTAGGTTTAAACGGATCCATGAATATCCCTGCTATTTGTAGAGAAGATAAGGTTTTGATGGCTCATGGTGTCACAGAAATAAAAGAGGGAGACCATCTTTTAATATTTTATAAAGATAAATCTGCATTTGATTCGTTCTATAATAAGTACAAATGACAACACTCCTAAAAGTACTTAGGTTTTTAGGGCCTATTTTTCTATTTTTCTCTATGTTGGTTGTTCTGCCCTCTTATATGATTAGTTATTTTGACAATATTGCAGACAATGGTCTGTTAATAATTCTGCTTTTAAGTATTTTTTACTCACTTGTAATAAGGTTTACTCTCAGAAAACAGAAATTTATTTACACGCCAAGAGATGGTTTTCTAATTACATTTGTTAGTTGGGTTTTAGTTTCTTTGATAGCAGCTTTGCCTTTTTACTCATTTGGAATGAGTTATGTTGATTCATTTTTTGAAGCAGTATCAGGACTTACAACAACTGGTTCTACTTCAATATCAAGTTTATCTGAGTTGCCAAATTATTTGTTGATGTACAGACAATTGCTTCAATGGGCAGGGGGTGTTGGTTTAGTAATTGTTGTATTGGCAATAATCCCTGCGGTTTCTGGAGGAGTTAAGGTTTTGCAAGCTGAAACATCTGGTTTTGCAGAAAAAAGTTTCTCACCACGTTTAAGAGAGACAGCAAGATCACTTTTGATGTTTTATTTGATAATCACTTTCCTGTGTGTGAGCGCTTACTGGTTTGCTGGTATGTCGCTATTTGATGCATTTGCACATAGTTTTAGTACAGTCTCTATAGGAGGATTCTCAACTTATGATCAAAATTTTGGTCATTTTCAAAACACAGGTATTGAGCTAGTGGCTATTGGTTTTATGATTATATCTTCAACCAACTTCGGACTTCATTTTCTAGCAGTAACTAAGTTTAGATTTACAAGCTATCTAAAAAATGACGAATTTATATTCTTCTTAATTATTCTTATCTCTGCCATAGTTGTTTCTATTCTCTTGTTGCTTCTAAAAGAAGAGTTTGTATTGTCTGATGCACTACGTTATGGTCTTTTCCAAACTATTTCGATTGTTACAACTTCAGGTTTTACTCTGATTCCTCTTGATGGTTTTGGTCAAGCAGTGCCATTTTTTATTTTTATTGTTGCCTTTATTGGTGCTTGCTCTGGATCGGTGGGGGGAGGCATGAAAGCATGGAGAATTCTGATTTTGCTGAGGGTTGCTGTTGACAGTATAACTAAATTGATGCATCCAAACGCTGTAAGCACCTCTAAGATAAATGGGGTTAAAATTGAGAGTAGTCAGATAGAATCAGTTTTTGCTTTCATAGCATTTTATATTGCTTTCTTTTTATTGTTTTTATTTATTTTGATTTTTCAAGACATTGATTTTTATTCTGCATTCTCTGCGACAACAGCAGCAATAAATAATTTAGGCCCTGGTTTGGGGGTTTTTTCTGAAAATTATTCTTCTCTTACGGATTTGGGGAAGTGTACTCTTGCATTTGCGATGATAGTTGGAAGGCTGGAGCTCTTTGGAGTGCTGATCTTGTTTTTTCCATCATTTTGGAAAAATTAATATATAGCCCTGGGTTTTCCAGATAGTTTCTTAAATTTTTTGTATTCCCAACCATACATTTCTGGATTCTGAAGAATTGCTCTTTCAAAACACTTATTCATTTCATCTGTATTTATTGGGTTTGCAATATATTCAATATTTAATTTATATTTTTTTGTTGTACCGGGTGTTAGATAAACAAAGTATAAATCATGAGTTTTTTTATTTGAAAGTTTTTCGATTATATCTAATGAGTAACATTCTTGGCCAAAAAATTTTGAATATTTGCCCGTACTGTGCGGAACCAAATCAGTAGCAATAATTGTATTTTCTCCCCTCAAAAAATTTTTGAAAAATTTGGCCATACCTGTTGGATTCGCAGTATGAAGTGAGGCCCCCCTGCTCTCTCTAATTTCTTTAACAAAGTTATCTAAATCCTTATTTTTTGTTGCAGTAAAAATAATGTTAAGGTTTTTTAGGATATCAGAAACATAAAATAACATTACATCAACACAACCCATATGAAGAGTGAAGATTAACTTCGGATTAGAGGAGTCTGCGAATATTTTTTTTTCTGGAACCTCAAGCAGTTTTTTATAGTTGTCTGGGTGCCCCCAAAGATAGGGATACTCTAAAAATGTCTCACTCGTAAGCTGTATGCTGTCATTTATCGAGACAGCACTAAGCATATTTGTGTGCTTAAGATTCTTTATTGTAGATCTCTTTTGCTCAAGATTTAGTGTATTAAATAAAAATGAAAGTAATTTTGAGAATAGATTTAAAACAGGTATTGGCAGAATCGAAATTAATTTGAAGAGTATGAGAAACATTCTTAAAGTTATAGAATAGCTTTTATTAGATATTTAAGGAATATATTTTGCCAGCAAAAAACATAGAAGAATTGGTATCTCTTTGTAAAAGAAGAGGTTTTATCTTTCAATCAAATGAAATATATGGAGGTTTACAGGGTCTTTACGATTATGGGCCATTAGGTGTTGAGCTTAAAAATAATATTAAAAGCTCTTGGTGGAAGTCTATGGTTTATGATCGTGATGATATTGAAGGTCTGGATGCCTCTATTCTCTCAAAACAAGATGTTCTAAGGTATTCAGGGCATGAAGAAACATTTACTGATCCGCTAGTGGACTGTAAAAAGTGTAAGTCTAGATGGAGAGCTGATCATTTAGAGCAAGATAAGTGCCCAAAATGTGGGTCTGATGATCTAACAGAGCCTCGTCCATTCAATTTAATGTTCAAAACAAACATTGGACCAATTGATGATGGTTCAAGCTTTGCATACCTAAGACCAGAAACAGCACAACAAATCTTTATTAACTTCAAGAATGTCATTGACTCAACTTCAAAAAGCATCCCTTTTGGTATTGCTCAAATTGGAAAAGCTTTTCGAAATGAAATTACTTTAAAAAGCTTCATTTTCCGTGTTAGAGAATTTGAACAAATGGAGCTTGAATATTTTGTTGAGCCTGGTCAAGATGAAAAGCAACATGAATACTGGCTTAAGCAGAGACTAGATTGGTGGGAGGCACAAGGTGTGCCAAAAGACAAATTAGAATTATACGAAGTTCCAAAAAAAGAATTATCACATTATTCCAAAAGAACAGTGGATATAATGTATAACTTCCCTCATGGTCTTGAAGAGCTTGAGGGTGTTGCAAATAGAACAGATTTCGATCTTGGATCTCATTCCAAAAATCAAAACGAGCTAAATATATCCTCAAAAGTACGAGATAATAAAGATTCTAACTCTAAACTGGCAATTAAAGAGCCGCATATGGACAACTGGGTTGTCCCTTTTGTAATTGAGCCGTCTGCTGGGGTTGATAGGGCTGTATTGGCAATAATGAATGAAGCCTATAGAGAAGAAAAATTAGAAGACAGCTCGAGGATAGTTTTATCTTTGAGGCCTCATCTATCTCCAATCAAAGCAGCTGTAATTCCTTTGAAAAAGAATAATGATGAGATGGTTGAGTTAGCCAAGAAAATTAAATCACAATTGCAGGAACTTGGTTTAGGAAGGGTGATTTTAGAGAATACTGGCAATATTGGAAAGAGTTACAGGAGGCATGATGAAATTGGCACCCCACTCTGTGTAACGGTTGATTTTGAAAGCCTAGAAAACTCAGATATTACTGTAAGGGATAGAGATACTATGAAACAAGAAAGAATAGAAATTAAAGATCTGAATGCATATTTTTTGAAGTATTTTTAAATATCTACATTTTCTGCTCTTAGAGCATTATCATCAATAAACTCACGTCTTGGCTTAACTTCATCACCCATTAATGTTTCAAAAATTTCATCTACAGCATCTCTAGCATCATCTAAGGTTATTTGAACCAACCTCCTGTGTGATGGATCAAAAGTTGTTTCCCATAATTGCTCTGGATTCATTTCACCCAAACCTTTATATCTTTGAATCTCAGGTGCTCTTGCATTGTCAGAACTATCTGATCGTATTTCTTTTAAAATATCATCTTTTTCTTCTTCGTCCTTCGCATAATATACTTTAGATCCTTTCTTAATTTTATATAGCGGTGGAAGTGCTAGGTAGATATGCCCTTTTTCTAGAAGGTCATACATTTGATTATAAAAAAATGTTAATAACAGGGTTCTTATGTGTGAGCCATCAACGTCAGCATCAGTCATTATAATAA
Organism: uncultured SAR86 cluster bacterium; assembly: GCA_902610995.1. Taxonomy (GTDB): domain Bacteria; phylum Pseudomonadota; class Gammaproteobacteria; order Magnimaribacterales; family TMED112; genus TMED112. Next base: position 52,784 of record CACLXU010000003.1, on the reverse strand, counting down.
TTCGATGATATCTTAGTTTTTCAAGGTCAAATTCATCTATTCCAATACCTGTCCCTAATGCTGTTATTAGTGTGCCAATCTCATTTGAGCCTAAAACCTTATCAAGTCGAGCTTTTTGTACATTAATAATTTTGCCTTTAAGTGGCAGTATTGCCTGAAATGCTCTATTTCTCCCTTGTTTGGCTGATCCACCAGCAGAATCACCCTCCACCAGAAACAGTTCTGATAGTGATGGGTCTTTTTCTTGACAATCAGCTAATTTCCCTGGCAGACCCCCTATATCAAGCAACCCTTTTCTTCTTGTCATTTCTTTTGCTTTTCTAGCTGCTTCCCTGGCGTAGGCTGCCTCTAATACTTTCCCCAATATCTCTTTGGCTTGTTGTTTGTTAGCTAATAGAAAATCCATGAAGTAATCATTCAAAAGACCTTCAACCGCTGGTCTTGCTTCAGATGATACTAATTTGTCTTTAGTTTGTGATGAAAACTTTGGATCAGGCATTTTAAGTGAAATAACAGCCACCATACCTTCCCTTACATCCTCTCCTGTTATCTCTACTTCTTTTTTGCGCATTAAATCTTCTTTCTTTATAAAGTTCTTAATTACTCTTGTAAGCCCTCCTCTGAATCCTGCTAAATGTGTACCTCCATCGCCTTGAGGTATATTGTTAGTGAAGCATTGGACATTTTCTCTATAAGTGCCTGTCCACTGCACTGCAATCTCAACCCCAATACCTTTCATTGTCGCATTAGCGTAAAATGGAGCACCTACTGTTTCTTTTTTGCCAGTTAGATGTTTTACAAATTCACTTAAACCACCATCTGACTTGAAGTTTTCTGTTTTTCCTGTTCTTTCATCTAAAACACTAATGCCTATACCTTGATTTAAGAAAGAAAGCTCTCTTATTCTTTTGGTGAGTATTTCGGTTACAAATGTTGTGTCTGAAAATATTTTTTTTGAGGGTAAAAATGTTACTTTTGTCCCTGTATCCTTACTTTTACCTACAATCTCTAATTTGGTTTGTGGAAATCCATCTGCATATTCCTGCTTGTATATAGAGCCCTGTCTTTGTATCTCTAGGATCAATTTACTACTGAGAGCGTTTACAACTGAAACACCAACACCATGAAGACCCCCAGAAACTTTATAGCTGTTTTCATCAAATTTTCCACCTGCATGAAGCACAGTCATAATAACTTCCGCAGCAGATGCGCCCTCCTCATGCTTGTCTACCGGTATGCCTCTCCCGTTATCGGCGACAGATACTGATCCGTCTTTTCCAATAACTACATCTATTTGATCGCAAAACCCAGCCAATCCCTCATCTATGGAATTATCTAGAACCTCAAATACCATATGGTGTAGTCCAGTTCCATCGTCTGTATCGCCTATATACATACCAGGACGTTTTTTTACCGCTTCAAGTCCTTTAAGGACCTTTATACTATCTGAATCATAATTTTCTGACATAAGAGCTACCTCCATTTTGTTCTACGTGGAACAATGATTTATTCAATGTAATTGGTTTGGGATCTATAAGTGTTACTAGACTTTGCATAGTATTGTTATGAAGATATTTTAACATTAAATTTAGGTTTTCTTTATCTAATTCTGATGAAATATCATCAATTAATAATAATGGAACAATATTTATGTGATCTTCGATGATTTCTCTTTGTATTAAGTGAAAAATGATTGATAGCAATTTTTGCTGGCCTCTTGATAAGCCGCCTCCTGTATTTAGATCTTTTGTATTGATATTGAAAGAACGTTTATGAGGTCCTTCAGTTGTTCTTTTTATAATTAAATCTTTTTTCAGATTTGATTCTAAGACGTCAGAAAACGTCATATTTGGATTATAGCCTTTTAAATATTCAACATGTATCGTTTTTAACCAGGGGTTTTTGGGGTAAAACTCTAACAGGTTGGTTGAATTAGATAGTTTCTCATTTATAAGCAAGACTATTTCTGTATTTATTTTTGTTATCACTTTTTCTATCTCAATTAATTGTTGTGTCCAAACCTTAACCTCGTCGTTATTATTGCTTTTCAGAGCTGAATTTCGGTTTGTATGAATTTTTTTAAATGATTGCATAATTTTTGTGTAATTTTGTTCCACGTAGAACATATTTTTGTTCAAATATTGTCTTTTCTTTTCAGGATTGGCTTTTGTGAAGAAGAAATTATCACTTTCGACTAAACATACAGGGTTAGTTAGGGCTAAATGTTTATTTTTTTGGGGCTTGTCATCAATATTTGTATGAACTGAAGGTTTTTCTTGTTCTTTTATCGCTGTAATTTTTCTATTATCTTCAAAAGAACAAGATGCTCTTAAAAATTTATGATCTTTTTGTATAAGTTCATCATTGTCATTAGCTCTAAAGCTTCTGCCTGTTAGAACAAATTGAATTGTCTCAAGAATGGTGCTTTTACCGGCAGCATTTTCTCCATAAAAACAAACCAAACCTCTGGGAAGACTTAATGATATGTCTTTAAATGATCGGAAATTAGTTGCGTTAAGCTGTTTAAGTATCACTAAAGTAACAAAGGCATCAAAACCAATGTTTGTTTCTCGTCAGAACTTTCAATAAGAGCACTTTTATCAGTCCCAAAACTAATTAATTTAATCTTTTCATCCTCAATTGTAGACAAAACTTCTCTAAGATAATTTACGTTAAAAGCAACATCAAAACCATCAGATGATGAATCTAATTCTAATAATTCTTCTGCTGATTCTTGGTCAGGATTATGAGCAGATACCTCCAATTTTCCCTCATTGGTTTTTAGTTTCACACCTTTAAACTTTTCACTAGAAAGCACTGATACTCTTGACAATGTTTCAATTAAACTTTTTCTGTCAAGGCTGATTTCAAGGCCATTTCCAGACGGTATGACTTTTGTGTAGTCTGGGTAGTTTCCATCTACAAGTTTAGATTTAAATGTAAAATTTTTATACATAAATACTATATTATTTGCATTAATGTAGAACTGTATTTGCTCATCACTTTTGGGAAGAATTTTTGTTAATTCAATTATTGTTTTTCTCGGAATAATTCCAGAGAAATCTCCTTCATCAACTTGTTCTAATTTATAAACTGCTAGTCTGTGTGCATCAGTTGCAACCATATTTAATTCATTCATATTTTTTTGAATTAAGCAGCCATTTAGGTAATGTCTCCAGTCTTGATTGGCCATAGCAAAAGATGTTTTTTGTATAAGTGAAATTAGATTATCTGAATTTATATTAAATGTGTTGTCTGATGGAACAGTATCAAAGTCAGGAAAGTCTCCTGCTTCTTGTGTAGCAAGATTATATTTTCCTGTTGAAGATTGTACTTGCATTTTGCTAGAGTCATCATTTAATTCAAAATTAATTTGGCCGTCAGGTAGTTCTCTTACAATATCAGCAACTTTTTTGGCCGGAATTGTTGTTTCTCCATCTTGCTGGATGGTCGCTGCACATTTAAATTCAAGCTCAACCTCTAAATCAGTGCTTTTGAGCACAAGCTCATTATCTTCGCACCTTATGTAAACATTACTTAATATTGGTAGAGTTTGTTTTTTGTCTGCAACTGCTGCCAAAGATTGAAGTTGATGAATTATGTCTTCTTTTTGAACTGAAAACCTCATAATTATGCTGAAAGTGTTCTTCTGAGTTTTTTATAATCTTCTTCGATTTCTAAATTAGTTTGTATCAATTCTTTCGTTTTTTCACATGCATGAATAACAGTTGTGTGATCTCTGCCACCAAAAGCTTCACCAATCTCTGGGAGGCTGTGATTTGTAAGCTCTTTTGAAAGAGCCATTGCAATTTGCCTTGGTCTTGTTATAGATCTGTTTCTTCTTTTTGAAAGAAGTTCGCTCATTTTTATATTGAAATAGTCAGCAACAACCCGCTGTATATTTGATATAGACACCATCTTTGCCTGGATAGCCAACACATCTCTTAATGAATCCTTAATTAGATTTATATCAATGTTTGTTTTAGCAAACTTTGCATTTGCAGCAACCCTTTTCAATGCTCCTTCAAGCTCTCTAACATTTGATTTAACCTGTTGTGCTATAAAGAATGCACAATCATCTGGAAGCTCAAGATCCATTGCATCAGCTTTCTTTAACAGAATTGCTGCTCTAGTTTCAAGGGCTGGAGGATCAATAACAACAGACAGGCCCCAACCAAAACGAGATTTTAATCTCTCCTCAAGACCTTCAATTTCTTTTGGATATCGATCACACGAAAAGATCATAAGGTTGCCGCCCTCAATTAGGCTATTGAAGGTGTGAAAAAGCTCTTCTTGTGATTGTTCTTTGCCAGCAAAAAACTGTATATCGTCTATCAACAACGCATTTAGGTTTCTGTAGAATTTTTTAAATTCATTAATTGCTCCAAGTTGAAGGGCTTTAACCATATCGCTTACAAATCTTTCAGAATGTACATAACAGATTTTTGCATTTGGCCTTTCCTGGAGAAGTTTGTTGCCAATAGCATGCATTAAGTGTGTTTTGCCAAGCCCAACTCCACCATACAAAAACATTGGATTATATTCGGTGAGGTCTGCTTGAGCAGCAATTTGTTTGGCTGCAGCCAGTGCAACCTGGTTTGACTTGCCTTCAACAAAATTTTCAAACACATAACCCGGATTTAAGCCTGTAACATTTTTGTTTTCACTTGTTTTATCTTCAACAGATACATTGAGAATAAATTTATTTCGTCCAATATGATTTTCTAAAAACTCTGTTATGACTGGGAGGTATTTTTCTCTAAAAAAGTCACCTATAAAGGAGTTTGGTGCATATATGTTGAAATTATTTTCTTTGATTTCGAAATGTAATGGCTTTACCCAAGAATTATATTCGGTTTGGTTGAGTTGTTTTTCAAGATGTTGAACACCTTTATTAAAAATATTTATTGTAGAAACCTTGTTAGACATCGCGATAAGTTTATAATACAAAAGCTTTTAAAAACATGTAACAACTATATTGTTAATTTGTTAAAAAACTGTGGATAAAAATGAAAAGAACACTAAAAGTAACAAACTTAAAAAGAAAACGAACACATGGTTTTCGTGAAAGAATGTCTTCAAAGGCAGGAAGGTCGATATTGTCCAACAGAAGATCAAAAGGAAGAAAATCGCTCTCTGTGTGACTACGGTTTGAAAACAATTCCCCCCCTAAACAAGAAAAGTAAATTGAAAAAAATATCAAAAGAAATGTTTTCTTGGGATTCTTCTAAAATTTCAAATCAAATTTTTATCTATAAGCAAAAAACAGGAGAGGGGAGCGCAGTTCTTGTATCAATACCAAAAAGGGTTGTAAAGAGTGCGGTTAGAAGAAATGAAATTAGAAGAAAAACTAAGGAAATTTTTAGGAAAAATAAATCTTTAAGTGATGGTTATAATTTTCTGGTAAAATTTAAAGCTGACTGTGACCCTAAAGTGGAGGAGTTTTTAAGCTACTTAAAAAATGGTTAATCCAAGAAGTGTTTTTTTAATTTTAACAATGGTTTTTGTGTTGTTGTTGGTTTTTGATTGGGGCAACATCAACAAAGATGAAAAAACAAACACCTCTGTCTATGTTCAGAATCTGGCTGTAAATGCTAGCCAGGAAAAAATATCAAACAATGAACTTGAGATTTACGTCGACCTAAGAGATGGGTCAATTAAAAATGCATTTATTATGGAAACAGCGGAGCGAGATGGCCTATATAAAACAAGGCTCCTTTCAGATGACGATTTGCTACGGTTTTATTTTAGAACAAACGTATCTGGGTTTTCTGGTAAAGACTTTGTGGTTCAAGAGCGGCTTTCAGACACCCTAATAATTTCATCCGTTGATGGGGCTGGCAACAGGCTTGAGAAAACATTTAAGCTTTCAGGTGGGCATGTTGTAGATATTAAGGATAAGTTATTTTTGTCGGTGCCTGCATATGGTTCAGTAAATATTTTTAAAACCTTTTATAGAAACAGAAACAAGTCTGTGGATTATGGAACAGCATTCTCTAGAGACCATTTGGCTTATAGCACCACTGAAGATGTTTTTAATGATGAGCAGCTGTCCTCTGTAAAATCGAGAGAGGATTATTTAGGACATTGGGTTGGACATTCACAAAAGCATTTTGTGGTTGCAGTTTTTGATAGTTTGGATAATCAGAAAATCACCCTGTACCCCGAAGATGCTAATGGTTTATTTAGGTTTGGGTTTGAAGAGCAAATGGTAAGTTCAGAAGGGGTTCTCGAAAGCACAACCAACCTCTATCTGGGACCCAAAAAGAAAGAAGTTCTCGAAAAAATTGCGCCTCACTTTAAATACAACCTAGATCTTGGTTTTGTTTTTGGGATAGGTGAATTTTTCATAGTTGTCATGAATTTTTTATATGGGTTTGTGCAAAACTGGGGAGTTGCGATAGTTCTTTTGACCGTTCTTTTTAAAATTGTTTTGTCTCCACTTCAGATAATGCAAATTAATTCCATGGTAAAAATGAGACGGCTTTCTCCAAGGCTTGCAGAAATACAACAAGAATATAAGAACGACCAACAAAAACTTGCAATGGAGATGACACAGCTTTACAGAAAAGAAAAGTTTAATCCAGCGGCTGGGTGTTTGCCATTGTTTGCACAGCTGCCGATTTTTATTGCTATGTTTTGGGTTACTAGAGAAGCGTTTGAGTTCAGGGGTGCTTCGTTTCTATGGATCCCTGATCTTGCTGAATCTGATCCATTTTTAATTACTCCGATTCTTATGGGGTTAATGATGTATGGTTCACAAAAAATGATGCCAAAACCACCACAGACCCAGGGGATGCAAGCACAAATAGCCCAACAAATGATGGTTGTATTTCCACCAATGATAACTGTTATCTTTTTGTTCATGCCGGCTGGGGTTGTAATTTATTCAGTCATTAATATGGTGTTATCCATAATCCCTCAGGTGATAATAATGGGTAGAGTTCAGTTTAGTGATGGCAGTGGTGGAGGTGGCTGATAAAATTGACACAATATATGCTTTAGCAACCCCTTCAGGTCGATCAGCTATCGCCGTAATAAGAGTTACTGGCACCTCAATCCCAAAAAAACTTCTTGAGAAGCTTTCCTTGCAAAAAAACTCAAGGGGGTGTTTTGTAAGAAAAATCGATCTGGGTGATTATTCTGATAAATGCCTGGTTTTAAATTTCCCAGCGCCTGAATCATACACGGGGGAGCATTTGATAGAAATACATTGTCATGGCAACCCAGTGATTATAGCTGATGTGTTCACCTTGCTGGATGGGTATGGTGTTGAAGAAGCTTCACCAGGAGACTTCAGCAAAAGAGCGTATTTAAATGGAAAGGTTAGTTTGGACGAGGCTGAGAGCCTTATGTTAGGAATACAAGCACAAAACAAGAATGACCTTATTTCTTTAGAAAAATTTAGATCAGGGGATTTAGGTCAAAAAATATTCAACATATCTAATTCGTTAGAAAGCTTATTGGTTGCATTAGAGTCTCAGCTTGATTTTTCTGACGAAGATGGGGTTTCGGATTTAGAAAGAAATGAAATTGCTAAAAATATTGAGCAAATCTTACATGATCTTAAAAGATTGTTAAAAAATTACAGGCCGATTAGAGATCTAGAAGCTAGACAAAGGGCAGTAATAATAGGTCCGCCAAATGTTGGTAAATCATCTTTGTTTAATCGGTTGCTTAAAGAAGATATAGCCATAGTTTCTAATACTCCTGGGACAACAAGGGATGTGGTGAGGAAAACGATTGTGATGGAAGGGATTGAGCTTGAGGTAAATGACACTGCAGGAATAAGAAACGGTGAAACCCTTGTTGAGCAAGAAGGTATTGAAAAATCTTACAAAGCTCTAGATGGTGCTGAAATATCTATTTGGGTTAGTGATCAAGAAAGTAATTTTAAAAATAAACCAAAAACCGATCTTTTAGTTATGAACAAGATAGATCTTTTTGAAGGGCGCACTATACCAAAGGGTTGGATCCCTCTTTCAGCAAAAACTGGTGAGGGGATGAATGTTTTAGTGGAAGAGTTAATAAAAAAACTAAACGTTGAGGAAAGTGTTTTTTACACCTCGGAAAGGGTTTATGGAAATATTGAAAAAACAGTTAAAACACTATCTGCTTCCAGTAACGAAAAGGATTTTTATGAAATTAATGCACAGAATGCAAGGGACGCATTAATTCTTCTGAAAGAAATATATGGCGATTTTGATAACGAAAAAATATTAGATCAAATATTTCAAAAGTTCTGCATAGGCAAATAGATTTCTTGTGCTTAAATTGTTGGTAATTATTTATTAACAATGTGTGCACAGTAAAAACATATAATTCTAAAAGGTTTTAAACAAAAATCTTATGTAGTTTGGTTTTGATGCACACCTTATTTTAAATATATAATTCACACTTATTAACATAAAGCTACAAGCTAAATAATAACAATAAACAAAAGATGAATAATAAGTTTGATTTAATAGTAATAGGAGGAGGGCATGCTGGTGTTGAAGCTGCTGTTGCAGGCAGGAGGATGAAGCTTGACGTTGCTCTCATTACATTAGATCAGGAAAAGATTGGAAGAATGTCATGTAATCCTGCTGTTGGGGGTATAGGTAAAACACATTTAGCCAGAGAAATAGATGCGCTTGGAGGAGTCATTGCCGAAGCAACCGATCTTTCTGGAATTCAGTTTAAAACACTTAACAAAAAAAAGGGGCCAGCAGTACAAGCATTAAGAGCACAGACAGACAAAAATTTATATGAGAAAACTATTCAAAGTTTTATTAATGAGTTTGGTATTCATGTTATAGAGGACGAAGTCGAGGATTTTTGTGAAAAAAACAATAAAATCATTTCAGCAAGAGGAAAGAGGGGTGAATATTTTGGAAAATCATTTGTGCTAACAACCGGTACATTTCTAAACGGGTCAATTTTGATTGGATCAAAAAAAGTCGATGGTGGTAGAATTGATGAAAAAAAATCAACTGGCTTAGAAAGGTATTTTCTTTCAAAAGATGTAACACTTGGTAGGCTTAAGACAGGAACACCCCCAAGACTTTCAAAGAAGACAATTAATTTTAGGGGTCTCGAGGAGCAACCAGGTGAAAGCGGGTTGTACATGTCATTTTTGGGACAAAAAAATCAACATCCTCAACAAACAATATGTCATATAACCAGAACGAATCCTGAAACTCATAAAATTATCAATAGAGACATAAAGAAGTCAGCAATGTATTCCGGTTTGATAAGTGGGGTGGGCCCCAGATATTGCCCCTCCATTGAAGACAAGATTGTCAGGTTTTCAGAAAAAAAAGACCATCAAATTTTTTTAGAGCCAGAGGGAATTGATTCTGATTGGATGTACCCTAATGGCATATCTACAAGTTTGCCAAAAGAGACACAAGAAGAATACGTTCAATCAATAAAGGGGTTTGAGAATGCAAAAATACTCCAATATGGATATGCAGTGGAGTACGACTATATTGACCCAAGAAACATGAGCAAAGACCTGCTATTTAAAAAGTCCGACAACCTTTATCTGGCCGGTCAGATTAATGGTACCACAGGATATGAGGAAGCAGGTGCACAAGGAATTATTGCTGGAATAAACGCTTCACTAAATGTGCTGGGGAAAGAAAAATGGGTGCCACAAAGATCAAGCTCTTACCTTGGTGTTTTGGTTGATGATTTAACAAAATTTGGAGTAAGCGAACCCTACAGAATGTTCACATCACGGGCAGAACATAGGCTGCTTCTTAGGCAGGAGAATGCTGACGAAAGACTCTTTGAGTCTGCAAAAAAACTTAATCTTTTGAGTGAAGAAAGAATAGAGGCCTTTCATCAAAAACAAAGAAAAAAACAAAAAGTTCTGGTTTCTTTAAGAGGCAATTCAATAAACCTCACCGGCAAAAAAGTAACACTTTATGACCTATGCAAGAGAAGCGACTTTTCAGAACAAGATGTGTTTAAACTTAATCCAGACAACACCTCTGAATTCACGGCAGTTTATTATGATGCAAAATATTCCGGTTATGTTAAGAAGCAAGAAAGAGAAATAGAGAAAATGAAAACATTAGACGATTTTTCTCTAGGTTTAATTTTTGACTACCAAGAAGTTGTAGGCCTTTCTGGAGAGCTGAAAGAAAAACTCAATTACCACAAACCCCAAACCCTTTTAGATGCAAGCAAAATTGAAGGCATCACACCAGCTGCACTGAATGTGATTACAATACATGCCAAAAAGATTGATGCTATCAGAAGCTAAAATAAAAAAACTAAAAACCCTCTCGAAACTTATTGTGGAGGGAAACGAAAAACACAACCTTACCTCCTACAAACATGGAGATAAATTCTTTTTTGAGCAAATTGATGATTGTGTGCAAGCATATAACATTTGTGCACAGTCCGTTAAAGAAAACCTAATTGACTATGGTTCTGGCTCTGGTATACCTGGGCTTGTTTGGGCCATTCTTAACGAAAAAATAAAAGTCCTCAGCATTGATTCCAGTCAGAAAAAAATAGAATTTCAAAAAACACTTATAAGAAAACTAGAACTTCAGAACGCGGCCTGTAAACACACGAGACTTGAAGAACATAACTTCTCAAATGAGCATACAGCTGTTTTTAAGGCATTTTCAACACTGAAAACCGCCATTCAAAAATCTAAGCCTAACAAAAAAAGAGCGAACCTCCTTTTTTTCAAAAAGAACAACGAAAAAACCCAAGAAGAGATATTAGAAATAAAGCCTTTGTTATATGATTACAAGATACACACATATAAATCTAATCTTGGTGATATGTGTGTTGTAGAAATTTATGACAATTAAAATAGCAATTACCAACCAGAAGGGAGGTGTCGGCAAAACAACAACAGCAGTTAATCTTGCAGCAGCGCTCTCTAAGGCCAAGAGAAAAGTTCTACTAATTGATATAGATGCACAAAGCAACGCCACATCAGCAGCGGGCATTTCAAAAAATGACTGCGAATCGTTATATGAACATTTTGAGCTCAAAGACAAGATTGATAAGTACATCCTTGATGCCTCGGGTGGATATAAAATCATTCCAGCAAACCCCAACCTTGTTGCAACTGAAAAAATTATTGAAAACACCAAAGAGAGAGAAAAGTTTTTTTCCAAAAACCTCAAACTCGCCAAAGATTATGACTACATTCTGGTTGACTGCCCACCATCACTTAACCTGCTTACAATAAATGCAATGGAGTATTGTGGTTCTGTGTTGGTGCCGGTGCAATGTGAATACTATGCGCTTGAAGGGCTGGTAACATTAAAATCAACAATAGAGCAGCTCAACGACTCAAGGGGGTTAAAAATTGAAATTGCCGCAATTCTTAGAACAATGGCAGATTGGCGAAACAGGCTTACAAGAGAAGTTTCAGGTCAGCTTGAAAAGCACTTTAAATCAAAAGTCCTTAACACAATAATACCCAGAAATGTAAGGTTAGCCGAAGCGCCAAGCTATGGCCAATCTATAGTTGATTATGATATAAAGTCTATAGGAGGAGAGGCATTTTTAAGCCTCTCAGGGGAATTTATAAGAAGGTTTGAACATGCAAAGAAAAAAAGCGCTTAATAAAGGGTTGGAGGCTTTGTTGGGGGACGCACCCAAATCCAAAAGCAACAAAACACCCAAGCAAGCAAAACAACCCGCACAAAACCCAACCCCAAACCAAGTTTCAATATCAAAAATAAAAACAAACCAATACCAACCAAGAACAACTTTTGATGAACAAAAAATAAATGAGCTTGCAGCCTCAATAAAAAAACACGGTGTCATTCAACCCATACTGTTAAGAAAGGATGGAGAGGGTTTTGAGCTAATTGCAGGGGAGCGACGACTAAGAGCATCCAAAGCAGCGGGCCTAAAAAAGATTCCAGCAGTTATAACAGTAGCGTCTAATACCAAATCTTTAGAAATAGCTATATTGGAGAATGTTCAAAGGGAGGATCTAAATAGTATTGAAGTAGCTAAAGGGTATCAGAGACTAAAAGATGAATTTAAGTATACCCAAGAGCAACTCTCAGAAAGTATTGGCAAACCTAGAAGCTCAATTGCAAACTCACTCAGACTTTTAACGCTGCCATCAAAAATCCAAGACATGCTTTCCGAAGAGCAAATATCAGAGGGGCATGCAAAAATATTATTAGGTCTTGACGGCAATGTGGCTGAGAGCATGGCTAAACAAATAATTGAGAACAAAATGTCTGTTAGAGATCTTGAGTCTGCTCTTAAAGCAAAAACAATATCCAGCACCACAAAAAAACCAAAAACACGCGATGAAATAAATTTAGAGTCTGCTTTGAGTTCAAAACTGGGATCAAAAGTTACCATTAGTGATCATAAAGGGAAAGGCAAGTTGACGATAAAATATTTCTCTTATGATGAGCTGGATGGAATCATAGAGAAAATTTCACTATAACCACTGTAAACTCAACAGAAATTGCATTAAAATTACGGCACCAATGGCGTCAGAAAAAACAGAATCAACATTTCAAGATTATTTACAACACCATTTACAAAACCTTGTATATGGAAAGTTGCCTGCTGGCTATGAACGCGAGAATAAAGACGGAACAGTAGAGGTTTTAACAAATGACACCTGGACATTTGCCTACAACAAGTCTGAAGTTGCTGAAATGGGTTTTTGGGCATTTCATGTAGATACGCTCTTTTTCTCACTTTTGTTGGGTGGTATATTTTTGTTTTTCTTCACCAGAGCAGCCAAAAACTTCTCATTATACAAACCAACCAAACTACAGACATTTATTGAAATGTTGGTCGATTTTGTTAACGGGGTTGTCAAAGGAACATTTAAAACTGGAAAAAACACACTTATTGCGCCAATGGCTCTGACCATTTTTGTGTGGGTTTTGTTGATGAATTTGATGGATTTGGTGCCAGTTGACCTAATCCCTTATCCTGCAGAGCTTTTAGGTATACCATATTTAAAAGTAGTTCCAACAACAGATTTAAATTTAACTGCAGCATTAGCATTATCGGTTTTTTGTTTATATTTATTTTTTAGTATTAGGGAAAAGGGTTTTATTGGTTTTATAAAATCAATCACACTTCACCCGTTTGGCCCTTGGATGCTGCCGGCCAACCTATTTGTAGAGGTTATTGATATGTTAGCTAAACCGCTTTCTCTAGCATTAAGACTGTATGGAAATTTATATGCAGGCGAGATGATATTCTTATTAATTGCAGGCATGGTTGCTTGGCAACTATCGGTAACTGGAATTGTTTTTGGTGTATTTGGCACCATGTTAAGTTTGATTTGGGCAATATTTCATATTTTAATTGTTGTTCTGCAAGCATTTATATTTATGATGCTAACAGTGGTTTATATGAATATGGCGCACGAAAAGTTTGAACAACATTAAGGAGGTTGTGTATATGGAAGTAGAAGCTGCAAAATTTATAGGAGCTGGAATTATGTTTGGATTGGCTGCAATTGGAGCCGGTGTAGGTGCAGGAGTGTTAAGCTCAAAACTCATCGAATCTATTGCGAGACAACCAGAGCTTGAAGATCAATTGAGACCAACGTACTTTTTAGGTATTGGTTTGGTCGATGCTGTTCCAATGATTTCTGTTGGACTAGCATTTTATGTATTGTTTGTTGCGTAAAAAATGAATATCAACGCTACACTTTTAGGGCAAATGATAGCCTTTGGGCTGTTTGTTTGGTTTTGTTGGAAGTTTGTTTGGCCACCTTTATTAGCAGCTATGGAAGAAAGAGCTGCAAAAATTGAACAAGGCCTTAAAGATTCTGAAGACAGCGCCAAGAAGATTGTTGAAGCCGAAGCCGAATCAAAAAAAATGATCACAAAAGCAAAAAGTGAAGCAAAAAAGGTTCTTGATAATGCAAAATCACAGGCTGAAAAGATTGTTGACGATGCAAAAAACAAAGCTAATGAAGAAAAAGATAGAATTGTGGGGTCTGCTCAGTCAGAGATAGAAAAAGAAGTGGTAAATGCAAAAAAATCATTAGAGAAAGATTTTGCAACAAACGTAATGGCGGCTGCAAAAAAAATTATCTCGAAAGAAATCTCATCTTCAAATCACGAGGAGACCATCAACAAAAGCTTGGAAGATTTTAGAAAATGAAAAAATTGTTAGAAATCTATTCTAAAGGCTTATACAGTTCGATTGATGAGGTTCTGTGTGAAGAGGTATTAAGTTTATTTGAAAGCCTTGATTCAAAAGAGCATAAAGAAGAAATGCAAAACCTTTTTAAAAACAAAACAATAAGCAAGACAGAAAAGCTTAATTTTGCTTTGGATCTTTTTGGAGAGAATAAAGCATTACAAGCCTTCGCAAAAACCCTATTTAATAACAATAGGTTTGAACTTATTCCAGATATTTTCAGACATTTTGTTGAATTCGCTCAAAAAAAACAAAACAACATCCCAGTTAAAGTTTCGGTAAGCAGCCCACCATCTGACGAGATTAAGGAGAAGGTATCAGAGTTTGTAAAAGAAAATATCGGCCCCTCAACACCAATAAATTATCAAGTTAAGAAAAATATCCTAGGCGGAATAATTTTAAAGTACAAAGATAACGAGATTGATTTAAGCATCAACAACAAATATAACGAATTAAAAATAATGTTGGCCACATAAGGAGTACAAATGACAACTAAAATAAACCCATCAGAGATTTCAAATATAATCAAAAAGAAAATTGAAGGCTTTCAAGGAGCTCAAACTGAATCTAATGTTGGCGAGGTCTTATCGACTGCTGACGGTATTGTACAAATACATGGTCTTGAGGATGCAATGTATGGTGAGCTTCTAGATTTTGGCGAAGGAACTTTAGGTATGGCCCTCAACCTTGAAACTGATTCTGTGGGGGCAGTTGTTCTTGGTGATGCCGGCCACATTAAAGAGGGGCAAAAAGTCAAAACCACAGGAAGAATTTTAGAGGTTCCAGTTGGAGAAGGTTTAAAGGGCAGGGTTATAGACGCTTTAGGGAGACCTATTGATGGAAAGGGTGAAGTTAAAGGTGATGGCTATTCCCCAATAGAAGTTGTAGCGCCTGGCGTAATTGATCGCCAATCAGTTGATCAGCCTGTACAAACAGGGCTTAAATCTATCGATGTGATGGTGCCTATCGGCAGGGGCCAAAGGGAACTTATTATTGGTGATAGACAGACAGGAAAAACAGCTATTGCAGTTGACACAATTATTAACCAAAAAGACTCTGACATAACTTGTGTTTATGTAGCTATTGGACAGAAGCAGTCCACAGTTGCCACTGTAGTTAGACAATTAGAAGAAGCAGGTGCTCTTGAGAATACAATTATTGTTTCAGCTAGTGCCGCTGAAAGCGCGTCCTTACAATTTATTGCGCCTTATTCTGGTTGCACTATGGGAGAATACTTTAGGGATAGGGGAGAAGATGCATTAATTATTTATGATGATCTATCAAAACACGCTGTCGCATATAGACAGATTTCACTCCTCTTAAAAAGACCCCCTGGAAGAGAAGCATTTCCAGGAGATATTTTTTACCTTCACTCAAGACTTCTTGAAAGAGCAGCAAGAGTTAATCCTGACTACGTAGAGAGATTGACTAATGGGAAGGTGAAAGGAAAAACAGGATCTTTAACAGCCTTACCAATAATAGAAACTCAAGCTAGTGATGTTTCAGCCTTCATTCCGACTAATGTTATTTCTATAACTGATGGGCAAATATTCCTGGAAACTGACCTTTTTAACTCTGGAATTAGGCCAGCTATTAATGTTGGTATTTCGGTATCAAGGGTTGGTGGAGCAGCACAAACAAAAATAATCAAAAAATTAGGTGGGGGTGTTAAATTAGCACTTGCACAATTTAGAGAGCTGGAATCATTTTCACAATTTGCTTCAGACCTTGATGATGCAACAAAAGAGCAATTAGAAAATGGACAACGGATTACCGAACTATTCAAACAAACTCAATTTTCACCAAGATCTATAGCTTGTATTTCAATAGTATTGTTTGCTATTGAATACAAATACCTTAAGGAAGTTGATAAAGAGAAGATGCAATCATTTGAAGAAAACCTGCGAGATTATTTCAAAACCAAATACACAGATGTATGGACAGAAGTAAATGCTTCTGGAGATTGGAATGATGATCTTGAGAAAAAGTACAAAAAAATTCTAGATGGATTTATGAAAGAGGGTTCCTTTTAATGGCTCAAACTAAAGAAATACGCAAAAAAATCGGAAGCGTTCAAAACACTAAAAAAATCACATCTGCCATGGAGTTGGTTGCTTCAAGCAAGATGAAAAAAACTCAAGACGCTATGAAACGAGGTAAACCATATTCAGTAAAAATTGTTGAGCTCATTAATAATCTTTCCAAAGCTAGTTCAGAATATAAACACCCATTTTTCAAAACACCAGAAGTTAAATCAGACGTTTATATTATTGTTGGTACCGATAAAGGTTTGTGTGGCGGACTCAACACTAATCTATTTAAATTAGCCTTAAACCAAATGGCGAAAAACCAAAAATCTGGGAGAGAAGTGAAATTGGTTTTGTTTGGAAAAAAAGCTGCTGACACCTTTTCAAGGTTAAAAAATGTTGAAGTGCTTGGAACAGCATCAAAACTAGGCGACATTCCATCACTTGAAGACGTAATTGGTGCTGCTCAAATAGCAATCTCAGAGTTTGAACAAGGCAAAGTTTCAAATGTATACCTCTTTGCTAACGAATATGTAAACACAATGACTCAGAAACCATTTGAAAAAGATTTGCTTCCGATTGCAGAGATTACTAATCAAGAAAGCAATGATAAAAAAGAGATTTGGGACTATATATACGAGCCAAGCTCAAAAGAAATTCTCGATGGGTTGTTGAAAAGATATATTGAAACACAAATTTTCCAAGCAGTTATTGAAAACAATGCATGTGAACAAGCAGCAAAAATGATTGCCATGAAGAATGCCTCTGAAAATGCAGAAGAAATTATTAAAGGCCTTCAGTTGGTTTATAACAACGCGAGACAAGCTTCAATAACACAAGAACTTTCAGAAATTGTAGGTGGAGCTGCAGCAATATAAATATAGGAGAAAATATGAGCGACGTCGGAGTAATAAAACAAATTATCGGAGCGGTAATTGATGTTGAGTTTGATAAGGAAAATATTCCCAACATCTATGATGCTTTAGTGGTTGAAGAAAACAACCTGGTGCTTGAAACCCAACAACAATTAGGAGATGGGATCGTTAGAACGGTTGCCATGGGAACAACAGAGGGCCTCAAAAGAGGCCTTAATGCAAAAAACACCAAAGCCCCTATAAGCGTGCCTGTAGGAGAACCTACTTTAGGAAGGATAATGAATGTTCTTGGAGACCCCATTGACATGAAGGGCGATATTCCAACCAAAGAAAGACTACCTATACATAGAAAACCACCAGAGTATGTAGAGCTTTCAGATTCAAATGAGATTTTAGAGACAGGGATCAAAGTTATTGATCTAGTGTGCCCTTTCGCAAAAGGAGGAAAGGTTGGATTATTTGGTGGTGCTGGCGTTGGTAAGACAGTAAACATGATGGAGTTGATAAGAAATATTGCAATTGAGCATTCAGGCTATTCTGTTTTTGCTGGAGTAGGCGAAAGAACAAGAGAGGGAAATGATTTCTATCACGAAATGACAGAGTCAAAAGTTCTAGACAAGGTGTCCTTGGTATATGGACAGATGAATG
This sequence comes from uncultured SAR86 cluster bacterium, assembly GCA_902610995.1. Taxonomy (GTDB): domain Bacteria; phylum Pseudomonadota; class Gammaproteobacteria; order Magnimaribacterales; family TMED112; genus TMED112. The sequence goes on along the minus strand of CACLXU010000003.1, from coordinate 35,080 downwards.
AGCCTCCAGGAAACAGATTGAGAGTTGCATTAACGGGATTAACAATGGCGGAGAAGTTTAGAGATGAAGGTCGAGATGTTTTGTTATTTGTAGACAATATTTATAGATATACACTTGCAGGTGTTGAGGTGTCAGCATTGCTTGGTAGAATGCCATCAGCGGTAGGATATCAACCAACACTTGCGGAAGAAATGGGTGTTCTTCAAGAGAGAATCACTTCAACAAAAACAGGATCCATTACTTCAATTCAAGCAGTCTACGTACCAGCTGATGATTTGACCGATCCATCACCAGCAACGACATTTGCACACTTAGATGCAACCGTCGTTCTATCAAGAAGAATTTCAGAACTTGGTATATACCCTGCTGTGGACCCATTAGACTCAACTTCTAGACAATTAGACCCACTAGTTGTTGGTCAAGAACATTATGATGTTGCACAGAGAGTTCAAGGAGTCTTGCAGAGGTATAAAGAGCTAAAAGATATTATTGCTATCCTTGGTATGGATGAGCTTTCTGATGAAGACAAAAAGACTGTTTCTAGAGCAAGAAAAATTGAGAAGTTTCTATCTCAACCGTTCTTTGTTGCAGAAGTCTTTACAGGCTCTCCTGGAAAATATGTTTCTGTTAAAGATACCATTCAAGGCTTTAAAGAAATTCTAGATGGGGTGCATGATGATGTGCCAGAACAAGCATTCTATATGGTTGGATCAATTGATGAGGTTTTAGAAAAAGCTAAAACAGTAGAAAGTGATTAATATAAGTTTTATTTCACAAGAAACGACACTCTTTGAGGGAGAGGCCAAAATGGTTGTTATGGATGGTCAAGAGGGACAATTAGGAATTGTTAAAGGACACTCACCCCTGCTTGCAGTGTTAAAACCTGGTCCAGTTCGTATGATTCAAGAAGAGGGAGAGGAGGTATTTTTCACCAATGGTGGTTTCGCAGAAGTTCAACCAGAAAACATTACTATTCTAGTTGATTCTGCGGTACGAGCTGATGATTTAGATGAATCTAAAATCTTGAAAGCCAAGGAAGAAGCTGAAAAACTACTTAAAGATAAGAAAGATCAGAAAGACTTTGCCGAAGTTTCATCACAACTTACACAATCATTATCTCAGCTCAGAGCTATTGAAGCTCTTAAAAAGAACGTTAAACTTAAAAAGTAACACTAAAATAACCATTTAAATTATGAGTTTAAGTATAGTTTTGCTTGCCGCAGGTGAAGGCAAGCGCATGAAAACAGATCTGCCAAAACCCTTAGTAATGTTAGGATCCGATCCTCTTGTCCAACATTCGCTTAACACAATAAAAATCATGAACCCGGAAAAGACAATTTTGGTTACTGGTTTCAAAAAAGATGAGGTCAAAAAATATGTACTTTCAAACAATTCAGGCGATTTTATTTTTTGTGAACAAAAAGAACGGTTAGGGACCGGCCATGCCGTCCGACAGGCTGCTCCGTACATTCCAGTTAATGGAAAAACTATTGTGCTCTATTCTGATGTGCCATTGGTGTCAGCTAAAACCCTTAAAAAACTTATTAGATCTTCTTTAAGAAAAAAAATCTCGATACTTACAACTAATCTCAAAAATCCGAAGGGTTATGGTCGTGTGGTAAGAACAGAAAAACAAGATATTGAAGCCATAAGAGAAGAAGCTGATGCAAACAGCAAAGAGAAACAAATCCAAGAAATTTTTAGTGGCATCATGGTTGTCGATAATGCTTTTTTGAAAAAAGGGCTAAAGACATTAGTACGTAATAATGCTGCGGGTGAATATTACTTAACAGATTTGGTTTCGTATGCACAAAGAACAAAAAATAAAGTCGGCTCGTACTCTATTGAACAAGAGGAGGTTCTGGGAGCAAACAACAAAAATGAATTAAGCGATCTTTACAAAGCTATGGTTGCTCTAAATATTCGTGCTGCTAAACAAAAAGGAACTATTTTTAAAGATGAAGACACCTGTTATGTCGAAGGCCAATTGAAGGTTGGTAAAGATGTAAAAATTGGAAACAATGTAACCCTTAAAGGTAATGTTCAGCTGGGCGACAGTGTTGTTATTGAGTCGAATTGCTTGATAAGCAACTCCAAGATTCTTAAGGGAAGCATCATCAAAGATTTTTGCTCTATTGAAGATAGCAAAATTGCATCCAATGTTGAGGTCGGCCCATTTGCAAGATTAAGATCAGGAGCAATACTTGAGAGTTCAAGCAAAGTTGGAAATTTTGTCGAAATTAAGAATTCAAAAATTGGCGAGGGCTCAAAAGCGAATCATCATGCCTACTTAGGTGATGCCCAGATTGGAAAAAAATCAAACATTGGTGCAGGGACGATAACCTGCAACTACGATGGCAAAAAGAAACACAAAACCAATATTTCGGACAATGTTTTTGTTGGCACGAATAGCTCATTAGTGGCTCCAGTGAAAATAGGAAAAAAATCATACATTGCTGCGGGTTCTGTTATTACTCAAGATGTGCCATCAAATTCTTTAGCTTTTGGCAGATCAAAACAAACCACCAAAAAGAACTGGAAGAAGAAATAATGTGCGGCATTGTTGGTGGAGTATCAAAAAGAAATGTATTGCCAATATTACTTGAAGGTCTTAAGCGGTTAGAATATCGTGGTTACGACTCAGCAGGGGTGGCATTTAGAAATAATAAAAAAGTATCTTTAGTTAAGACTCAAGGCAGGGTGGCTGATTTGGAAAGTCAGCTTGATGGTAGTTTAAAATCTTTACAAGGAATTGCACACACTCGATGGGCAACACATGGTGTGCCCTCTACAAAAAATGCCCATCCGCAAGACTCAGGCAATTCCATTTTTGTAGTGCATAACGGAATTATTGAAAACCACGAAAATTTACGAAAAAAACTTACAAAAGAGGGATTTAAATTCAAATCTGACACAGATACGGAAGTGATATCACACCTAGTAAATCTGTACAAAACAAAAGGTTATGATTTTGACTCTGCAGTAATGCGAACAATAGCTGAACTCAAAGGTGCCTATGCATTGGGTATAATTGATTTGGACAATCCTGATTTAGTGATCGGAGCAAGAGAACACAGTCCTTTAGTGGTTGGTGAAGGTATAGAGGAAAACTTTATCGCTTCAGATGTTATGGCTTTATCACAAGTAACGAATAAATTTAAATTTCTTCAAGACGGGCAGATCGCTTTAATTGGAAGCGACAAAATTCAAATAATGTCAAAGAATGGCACCGCTAAGAAAATTCCAACCCAAGAGATTGATTCAAATAGCTTTACAAACGATTTGGCTGGCTACAGCCATTTTATGGAAAAGGAAATTTTTGAGCAACCAAAGGCTCTTCAAGATGCTCTTCAAGGAAGAGTTACTAGTGAAGGAACCCAAGAAGGTATTTTTGGTGCGGGTTTTGAAGATCAAGTTAAAGATGTAACCAATATTCAGATTGTTGCTTGTGGCACAAGCTTCCACGCTGGCAGGATATTTGAATTTTGGTCACATAAATTTCTAGGAGTTAATTGCCGAGTAGATTATGGCTCTGAATACCAGTATCAAGAACCAATAAAAACTGATAAAACTCTCTTAGTTACCATCTCTCAGTCCGGGGAAACGGCAGATACGTTATCCTCACTAAAGTTTGCAAAAAAAACAGGCAAGCCTGTAACTCTGACCATATGTAATGTTGCGAATAGCTCAATGTGTCGCGAATCTGACTTCTCATTACTAACCAATGCTGGACCTGAAATTGGTGTGGCTTCAACTAAAGCGTTTGTAACACAACTGGCTTGTTTAAATTTATTGCTGCTCACAATGATGCAGCTCAAGAAGCAACCAAAAAAAGCCATACAAAATATTTCCAGCTCTTTACTTCAGCTCCCTAAAAAAATTAACAAAACGTTTGATATGCTCAAGGTTTATAAAGACGTTGCAAAACTACTATTTAATAAAAACAGTGCCTTATTTTTAGGTAGAGGAATGTACTTTCCAATCGCTCGAGAGGGCGCACTTAAATTAAAAGAAATCTCTTACATTCATGCAGAAGCCTATCCTGCTGGTGAGTTAAAACATGGGCCACTTGCACTTATTGATAAGGATATGCCAGTTTTGGCTTTAGTGCCTGACAATGAACATTTGGATAAGATTCAATCCAATATCCAAGAAGTCGCAGCAAGAAAAGGCAGGGTAATAACTATTGGACCATTGGGTAAAACAAAGATCGGCAAAAATGGCGGCCATATAAAAATACCCAAGACGCTTGATCTGCACAATCCAATAATTTCTGTTGTACCGATGCAATTAATCTCCTACTACACCGCGCTCCTAAAAGGGACCGATGTAGATAAACCTCGTAACCTTGCGAAAAGTGTTACGGTCGAATAATTTTGTATGTAACAGTTTATGAATAAATTAACCAATCTCAATTTCTTTTTAATCTGGGTTTTTGGTTTTTTTGTTCTCCTATCATTTGATTTATTTGTAGAAGGTTTTGTATTTGAGTGGTTGGAATGGAATGGTACAAATAAGAATGACTGGTTCTTTATTCTTTGGTGGGGTTTGGTTGTTGTTTGGTTTTTAAATGGTTCAATTTCTTTGTATCAAAGACTAAAAAAATAATGAATATAAAAATTGTTACATACAAAATAAATCCACCACTGTTGAGTAGATAGAACTGTCCACTTTTACAAGATTGTGGATATTAAATATTAGTGATAAAACATAAAAATGAATAGAAAGTTCGTTTATTACATTATTTTTGCTATTTCTTTTTTGCTTTTTTCTATAGCCCAGGATTACATAAGACCAAATTATGATGGTGCTAATGAAACAATAATTTATCTTCTAGGTGTTGCTCCAAATTTCTTCCCAGGAATTGGATTGCCTGCTCTGTTATATGTAGTAATTCCAGAAGTATCCAAACCTAATTCATCTTTATTTAAAAATCGACTCTATTGGTCAGTAGGAATCTCCATATCGGGATTAATTGCCAATGAGTTCATTACAATTTTTACACCCGGAAGAGGTGTCTTCGATTGGAATGATATTCTATGGACTATAATTGGAGCAGGTTTGTTTATATTGATACACAGAAAGTTAAGATTTGAGTCATGATTTGTATTAAAACAGAAATACCAAAAGAAATTTGTGAAATAGATGACGAGTTAAAAGCAATTTATCATTCACATGATACAGTTTGCATTTGGGTTTTCAAATCTAGAGAAGAAAGAAATAATTTTATGAACGATACTGTTGGCATGAACAAAGAGCAGAGAGAAAAACATTATTCAGATAATTATGAGTCAATATAATTTGGTTATGGGCTCTGTTATAGTGGACTAATACAAAACAGCAAATTAACAGGAGATAATTATGGAAATAAATTTTTACATTTGGTTAATTCTGACGATTGCGGTGACAGCATATTCTTGGATTTTGATCGCAAAATGGAAGAAGAAAAAAGATACGAAACAACAATCCCTCGAAAACTAATTGATTGTTGTAAAACGCTCAGTAACAGTGGAGTAGTTTTAAACAGTGACCGAGGAATAAGTCTTAATTAGTGTTTAAGGAGTAAAAATGACAAAAATTAGTGTATATGTAGTAGTAAATTTAACCATAAATGATGCAGATGAATATAGAACTTATGAAAAAGGTTTTTTCCCACTTTTAAAAAAACATAATGGAACATTTATTACATTTGACGATTCACCAGAAGTGCTTGAAGGACCAAGACCATTGCCTGGAAGGGCAATTATATTTTCTTTTCCTAGTGAAGAAGACGCAAATAATTGGTGGAATGATGTGGATTATCAAGAATTAAGCAAACACCGAAGGGCCGCAACTGATGCAACGATTCAACTTATTAAAGGACTTCCTCCAAGAAAATAATATTTTGGTCAAAAAACTATGGTTATCTTATTCTCTTAGATTGTTATGGAAATAAATTGGGTAGTAGTTGGCTGGATTATTGACATGATCTTAAATGGGTTTATGTGGCTTGTTATCGCAGTTCTTGGTCTGTCATTGATTGATGTGACTGATAAATGGATAAGAAAATCTCTTAAATTGATGGAAAAAGTTGATCTATGGATAAGAGACTTTATAGAGTTATCAATTGAATGGATTCTAAAGAAGAACCTTAAAATACTCTCAAGCATCATATTAATAATTATCTTCGGCATCCTTTCTCAACTGGGAATCATACCTAAAATAATAAGTTAATATAATAAGTGAGATGAAAATCAAAAATTTAATTTTTATATTGATGGCATCATTGCCTCTCAATAGCAACGCTGATGATCAGCGTGGGGCCATAGATGCTCTTCTAGATGGACTTCATCAGGATGCGCATGAAGGGAATTTCGAGACGTACTTTGACCGATATACTCCTGACGCAATCTTTTTAGGTACAGACAAAACTGAGCGATGGACCATTGAAGAATTTAAGGCTTATGCTGAGCCGGCATTTGCGGACGGCAATGGTTGGACTTATTCAGTTGTTGAAAGGAACTGGGAAGGAAAAGGAGATATTCGTTGGTTTGATGAAATACTTTTTAATGAACGGCTTGGGCATTGTCGGGGAACTGGTGTTGTGAAGAAAATTAATAACGAGTGGAAAATACTGCACTACGCTTTGACCATGCTAGTACCAAATGAAATAGCTGAAGAGGTTGGCACCCAAACTAAAGAAGCTGACAAAGAGTAAGAGATCTAATACAGTTATAAATAATAAATTTAGAAAAATATTAAAATGAAACTACACCAAGACAGTGGCGAAGTCACAGTAGTAATAGATGTCTCTTACTCAGCTCCAATTGATGAGGTAAAAGATTTCATCCTAAACGAACAATGTCCATTTATTGACAACCAAACAGATCAAGGCCTCATAAAATTTGAATGGTTTTTCGATGAGGCAACAAATACAGCGACTCTGCTAGAGGTGTTTTCTAACGCAGAAGCTTGGGAAGATCTTGCTAATAAAGTAATTGGCACTCCAGTTAACATTAAATTTGGCCAATTATTTAAGATCGAAAAAATGACAATACTCGGTGAAGCTACGGATAATCTTAAAGAGAAACTACAAGCCATGAATCCTGTGTTGAAGTCTTACGCAGGCGGTATCAATTAAATCAACATTTTTCTATGGCGCCAATTTTTACAAGAATGAGAAAAATTTTAGGGTGGTCCTTATTGATAATTTCAATTATTTTAACTGTGGTAAGTATTGTAATGGCATCCATGGGCGAGTTTCATTATGGGGGCGGTATCTATGTTGCTAGCCAAGTGACCTGGTACCCTGGGCTCGCACTCTTAGGCCCAGAGATTATCCAAAAGAGCAAAGATTTTTGGTTTAGTTGCAAACAAAAAATAATTGCAATCTTTAAATGAAGAATTTTGATATCTAATTTTAATTTATAATGAACAAAAAGGAGAAAGCTCAATCATGAATATCACTAAACAATTAAATTTTTTTAAAATTCTGCTAACTGCTTGTTTGCTTCTACCGTCTACACTAAATTCGCATGCTTTAAAAGAAGCTATCCAAAGCACAGAGCGCTCTCCCGAATATGTTTTAAGAGATCAATTTAGAAATCCTTATGAGACCTTAACCTTTTTTGGGATTGAGCCAGACATGTCAGTGATTGAGCTTTCACCTGGTGGTGGTTGGTATACAGAGATTCTTGCTAACTATATTCATAAACCAGGCAGGTTGATTGCAGCTCACTACAATCCAAAATCTGAAAGGGCATACTTCAGACGCAGCAGAGCTGCATACGATAAAAAATTAGCAAGTTCAGAAATGTATAAGCATGTTGAGGTGGTTGATCTTTATGAAGAGTTGGCTCAACCCAACTCAATTGATGCAGCCATTACTTTTAGAAATCTACATAACTGGCTTGGCCCAAATATGGATACAATTTTTGCCAATACATTCAAAGCTCTAAAACCAGGCGGGATATTTGGTGTAGTTGAGCATCGAGCAAATAAGGGCACAACCATGGAAGTTATGAAAAGTAGTGGGTACGTATCAGAGGAGCATGCTATCAAGATTGCAAATAAGCATGGATTTAAACTTATTGCACGCTCTGAAATAAATGCAAATCCTAAAGACACTAAAGACTATAAAGATGGAGTTTGGACGCTTCCACCAAGCCTGAGACTTAAAGATGTTGATAGAGATAAGTATCTTGCTATTGGCGAAAGTGATAGGATGACATTGTTGTTTAAAAAACCAATAGAGTAATGAGATTTTTAATAGTCGGAAGTTTTTATGAATAAACTTTACTACGGCCTCACGACGATTCTATTGATTGCTGCTGTATATTTAATGATTATTGATAATTATCTTTCATCTTTGGCGTTTTTTTCACTTGGGGTTTTGTATGTAATTATGGGTTGGCAAGAGAAAACAAATCAACCAAAGATTGCATTGTTTTATTTCATTATAGGATTGTTCATTATTACCGTTACGTATCTAGGTGATTTTATTTCTGGAAATATCTACTTATCTACGATTGAGATGTATGAGTCAAATTGAAGGCACCAATTTTCAGAAGGCCGTTTGGGAACAGTTAAGAAAAATTCCCTCAGGACAAACAAGAACTTACAAAGAAATTGCCATCTTGATTGGAAGGCCTAACTCTGCAAGAGCAGTAGCAAATGCATGTGGAAAAAATCCATTGCCCGTAACAATCCCTTGTCACAGAGCAATAAGGTCAGACGGCAATATAGGGGGATATAGTGCACCAGGTGGAGTTAAGCAAAAAATTAAGTTGCTCAAAATGGAAAAGTTAAACACTATTTAGTTAGGTATAGTAGTAATTAGCAACATAGGAAAGTAAGATATAGCGATGTTGAAAACCCAAATGAATTCAGACAAGGTAGCTGTAACTCTTTCAGCCGCATGCGTAATCCATTGCTTCTTCGCGCCTTCATTTATTATTTTGACATCAGGTATTCTTTCAATCTCAATTGATAATGAATTTGTGCACTACCTCATTCTTTTAGCAGCTGTTCCAGTAAGTATCTTTGCTTTATATCTGGGCTATAAAAACCATAAAAACCTATCATTCCTGCCTTTCGGTATTATTGGCTTGTTCATACTTATTAGCGCAGTGCTTTTAGGAGAGGCAGCCCTAGGAGAGATGGGCGAGCGAGCACTTACACTACTAGGTTCTTTATTAGTGGCGTACTCCCACTTTCGAAATCATCAAGAGTGCAAGGCAATTGAATGTGACTCATGTCACAGCAGGTAGAATCAAATTTTCCAATTTAATTTTTAAATATGCTACATCCCCATGCCAATAAAATCTTTCAAGAATTACAGCAAGCATTAAAAACAAAACAAAGAGCCTCACTTATTGTCAGTGGTGGTTCTAGTCCTATTGGTATTTTCAACGAACTAAGTTCTTGCGATCTTGATTGGGCAAGGATTGATATTGCATTAGTAGATGAGAGAAGAGTGGATACAAATCACCAAGATTCAAATGAAAAAATGGTTAAAAACGAACTTCTAATCAATAAGGCGGCTGAAGCGAATTATATTTCCATATCCCAAGACCCTGAGAGAGTCGCAAAGATTGGAAAACCATTCGATATTGTCTTATTAGGTATGGGTGAAGATGGTCATTTTGCCTCACTTTTTTCTGAACATATTATGCAAAACCCTGATGATATTAATAATAAATCTAAACCAAACATTATCTATACAAAGCCAATGGGCCAGCCCTGTCATGAAAGAATTAGCATGAATCTATCAATGATTCTGAGGTCGTTAAAAATATATTTGCTTGTATCCAACCAAGAGAAATTTAAGGTTTTGGAAAAATCTATTACTGATAGCTCATTTCCAGTATTCTATTTATTGAATCAAAATAAAGTAGGTATAGAAATTTTGGGCCAAGACCAATGATAAGAAAAATCCTTTTATTAAATCTACTGTTTCCAGCACTTTTTGTCTTCACAGAAAGTGAAGTAGAAAATATTTTTAGTAACGACAACAAAAATCAACTGTTTATGAACGTAGAGGTTGCCTTAGCTGAAGCTCAAAGTGAGCTTGGAATTATTCCTGACTGGGCTGCGAAAGAGTTTAGGCAAAAAGCAGACATTAAGTACTTGGAGCATAAAGAGGTTGTCAAAGAAAACAGCAAAGTAAGGCATGGCCTTGTAGCCAGATTAAATGTCTGGAAAAGGTCTTTGAACGATGAAGCATCCGAGTTTCTACACTATGGCGCAACGACTGTTGATATTATGGATACAGTCCTTGTACTACAAATTGATAACTCATTAGATTATTTAATAAAAGATCTTTTGGAAGTAGAGACTCATTTGCTAAAACTTACAAAAGAGCATCTAAACACCTACATGGCAGGAAGAACGCTTGGACAGCATGCACTGCCAATTACTTTTGGAAAAAAAACAGGCACTTGGCTTGCAGAAAATAGAAGAAATATTGAAAGACTAGAGCACGTAAGATCTAAGGTCCAAAGATCAGGAATTTTAAAAGGGGCAGTTGGTTCGTACCTTGGTCTTGGAAAGCAAGCAATTGAAACCGAGGCTATTATGATGAAAAAGCTTGGCCTTGCTGAACCCTCAAAAGATGATTGGCATGGAATTCGTGACGTTTTTGCTGAGTATGCTGTGACGCTTGCAATTATATCTAAATCATTCGGACGCATTGGCAATGAACTTACATTGCTTCAAATGACAGAGTTGGGTGAAACAGAGGAGGATTTAGGCTCTGATGCGGTCGGAAGCAGCACAATGCCACAGAAAAAAAATCCTAGAGGCCCTGGGGCTTTAATTGAATATTCTCGAATTATTCCGAGACTCTCAGAAATAGTTTTAGATGATATGGTAAATAGCTTTGAAAGAGATGGTCAAAAAAGTGACGATGAATTGAAAGCCATCTCAATAGCCGCTGAGGAAATGATTGAAAGAGCAAAACCACTTTTAGCTCAACTAAAAGTTAATAAAGAAAAAATGAGAGAAAACTTAGACCTTACTAATGGACTTATACTTTCACAAAGACTGACATTTTATCTGGCAGAAAAAATTGGCAAAGATACGGCCAATGACCTTATGCATGATGTTGCAAAATATGCTTTAGAAAATAACCTCACCCTTTATGAGGTATCTCTGGAAAACGAAATAATCTCAAAACATATTTCCAAAAGCGAGCTTAAACTGATTTTGGATCCAGAAACATACATTGGTCTGGCAGTAGAACAAGCGCAAATAATCATTAAAGAGATTGAATTAAAACGCGCACAACTTAGATAGTATTAATGAATGAAGCTTTAAAAAATATCCTCGAAAGAAACTCTCACAGACAGCTAGATTTGCCAGCACCCTCTACAGAGGAAATGCAGAAAGTTTATCAAGCAGCCTTAAGGGCGCCTGATCATGCATGGTTGCGACCTTCAAGCTTCATCGAGATTCAAGGCAAAGGCCTAGATAAATTATCCAAAGCCTTTGTAGATTTTGCAGAGGAAAACATAACTAACCTGCTGCCAGAAAAGCTTGAAAAATATAAAAACGCACCGTTCAGAGCACCTATGGTTATAGTTCTTGTGAATACTCCTAAAGAGCACCCTAAGGTTCCGGAAGTTGAACAAATTATGTCTACTGCAGCTGCAGCTGAAAACATTTTATTGGCATTACATGCTTTAGGTTATGGAGGAATTTGGAGAACAGGTAGCTTTGCATTTAACAAAAAAATTGGTAAGTTCTTGGATCTTGGAGAAGGTCAAAATGTAGTTGGTTATCTTTATGTTGGTACTCCCAAGGGAGCTCCAAAGCGTTTACCCGAATTCAATATTGACGATTTTGTCGTCAGGTGGGACAGCTAGATGAACATAAAAATTTTCCTTATACCGCTGCTTGCGACAGGCTTATTCTTTTTTGTATACATTTTGCTTGCGGCTACAACAAACTTTTTATCTGTTGAGGCTGGTTATGCTATTGGAGAGGTATCAAGATGGTGTGAAAGAATAAGTGGTGGCTACTTTAGAGAGCCTGCCAACGCCTTAAGTAATTTGGGATTCATAACTACTGGATTGATCATGTTCTGGATTCTAGCTAACGAAAAAAAGCGTAAAGATAGTAGGTTTCATGGACCCACTCCTACTGCATTACTGTACGCCTCGGCAGCATTATTTCTTGGACCTGGTTCTTTGCTTATGCATGGAACACATACTACATGGGGACAGTGGGCAGATTGGTTGAGCATGATTATGTATATATCTATTCCTTGGTTAGTAAATGTCTTTGTTATTAAAAACTATAAAGAAAGTTCTTTTGTAAAAGTTTATTTATATATTGTTGGGGTTTATGGCCTATTGAGTTGGCTTTTCGGGACAGGTCTTGGCATTAATTTTAACTTCTGGGCACTTTCAATTGCCCTTTGGGTAATAACTGAAGTACTGCAAAACTATAACTCAAAAATAATAAGGTATCTTTCTGGGTTTGTTGGTATTGCTGTGATGTCAGTTTTTGGAATATTTCCAGATCAAGTAATTCTGAATTTTAGTGAATACTGGTGGGTGGTTCTTTTTTGGCTGCCTGCTCTAATACTTGATGAAAAAAGCCCAGTTAAAAAAAATTATTTTCCATGGTATTGGGCAGGAGTGGGTTTTTATATCGCAGCATTTGCAATTTGGCTTCAAGGCTATCCAGGTACAGCACTCTGTAATCCAGATTCAATATTTCAGCCGCATGGGATTTGGCACATTCTTTCCGCATGTGCGACATTATCTTTCTTTTTCTTCTTTAGAAGTACACAAAAAATCTAAGCTATACTAATTCATATGAGACCTTTTCTGACTATTTTTTTGTTCTTATCTATAACCGCTTCAGCAAATTTTGAAACCGTTATAAAGGATGAAAAATTTAGGGACAATTTTAATTTAGGCCCTGAAGAAAATTTTGTTGATCTGGCTGAAGGTTTCACTTATTTCAAAACTAATATAAGTCAAGAATGTCCAGAATATTATATTTTGGTACATGGCTTCTCTGTTCCCTCTTATATTCTTGACCCTGTCTATAATTTACTCTCAGAAAAATCTTATTGTGTTGTGGCATTAGACCTATACGGAAGAGGGTTCTCTGAAAACATTAACAAGCCTTATACTGATAGATTATTTGCCAAGCAGACGCTTCAGTTGCTTGATTATTTAAATATTAAGACAGCTACATTTCTTGGCTTATCTAATGGGGGCAGAGTGATTAGCAAGATAGCTGATATTAAACCTCAAGCAGTTAATGCTCTAATATACATAGCATCAAGTGGATTTCTTGAAGCTGAAGAAAGAGATGATAAAAGCGTAAGTCAAAAGGAGATTGATGATCTTATTGGTCAGTACCCATCTTTAATAGAAAGCCAACTTTCTGACTTTAAATATCCAGAAAAGTATCCGGACTGGATAACAAAATATGCTGAACTTACAAAATATAAAGGGTTTGCAAAAGCTTTGCTTTCAACAAGAAATAACCACACCTCACTTGATGGCATTCATAAAAAAATAAATCAGTCCGACATTCCCATATTTACAATATGGGGTGAAAGTGACGAGGTTGTTCCATATGATACTTTTAAAGAAAAAATAGAAGTTATTTTTTCTAGACGCAATGAGTTTTTCATAGACGAAACAGGTCATCTTCCACATATGGAAAATCCTGAAGAATTTAATAAAATTTTACTCAATATAATAGAGGGTTAATTTTCAATTTATGTTGTTAATGAGAATCATTCTCATTACAATATTGCCATATGAATGAGTTCATTATTGTTTTTCGTGAAGTTCTTGAAGCCTCACTTATCGTTGGCATTATTTATACAATTTTATCTAAGTCAAACTTTACTGATGCGATTCAAAAGCTCTGGTATGGTGTGGCTGCCTCAATTATTGCCAGTCTTATAGTTGCTTATATCGTTGTTTCGTTAAAAGACCTTTTAGGCAATAACTCATCAATGGCACTTTTTGAAGCAATATTTATGTATATCACAGCTGGCTTAATTTGGTATGTCGTTTTTTGGCTCTCAAAGCATGTCAGTGATAGAAAGGAGCTGGAGGGGAAAGCAATGACTGCAGCAAAAATATCCTCTTGGGGAGTATTTTTTGTTATATTTTTTGCAATCCTCAGAGAGGGTTTTGAAACAGTAGTCTTTCTTATAACAAGTTTCTCAATAACTGAATCATTCTCTTATGTCGGCTTTTTTCTTGGGGCAGTTTTGGCAATCTTGCTGGGTTATTTGGTAGTGGTTCAGGGCAGAAGAATAAACTTAAAGAAGTTTTTCCAAGGAACAACATTGCTGCTTGTCTTTTTAGCTTCAGGTATGGTTGCTTATGGAACACATGAGGTTGAATCATATTTAGTTAAGTCAGATCAATTAGAAAAAGAAACGATCTCACGCCCTTGGGATATCCTTCAACCAAAGTTAGAACTATCTGATGGAGAAAATAAATTCTTTTATTCTTATGACGAGTCTAAAAATGTATATACACATTTACTGCATGACAGTGGAAGTGTGGGTGTATTTCTGAAAGGTTTTTTTGGCTACAATTCAAACCCAAATTACATAGAGCTTATTATGTGGTTTTTGTCACTAATCTTTGGGTTAAATCTTTGGAGAAGATTTTATTACTAGCCTGACTTCTTATTAATTTTTATAGAAAAATAATAGATTATTAATGATGTGAACAACCATGGAAGTTGCGTTTGGAGCATTACGGTTCTGCTTTTAAATTCAAACAACATTGGATTATAGAAATCACCTAAGGGGGACAGGGGTGCCCATGATAATTTTTTCCCAATAGAAAGTTGATCATGATAAAGAAACATCTCAACAAATAAATTTTGACCGACACACCAGATTAGTAAAATTATGAAGGAGCCCCACGACCATTTTTTGAATACATTGGGATTCTTTTTAGAAGCCACCCAAACTAAATACAGACCTCCAAGACTTATAGTTCCGGCATCTGCCATAGAATTTAGAATCCAGTTTATACTCTGAGGCAACCATTGATTCAGCACATCAGATCTTCTCAAATTTACAGAATCTCCATTAAATAAACCATAATTAAACCAAACCTCCCATCCGAAGGCACAGACTAAAAAAAATATTACATAGAGCTTTAAGATCCATTTAGGAATTTTTGTCCATAAAGCACAGAGCAAGATCAGTGGGATGATCGCACTTGCGTAAACGATAATAATTATCCTGAGCTCTTCTGGACTCATTAGGCAATGTTACTACACAAAGGAACAATATTTTGTCAAAATTGCTACATGACAAATCTTACTGTTACAGATGTTTATATAATTGGTCTCCCTATTATATTTATGCTCATGATGGCAGAAGCAACAGTATCTCAATACCAAAATAAAAAGTATTACAAAAACAAAGATACCCTTTGCACAAGTGGATTGGTGGTGGGAAATATCCTTATGAGTCTTACAATCAAAGGGGCAACATTGGCGCTACATTTTTATCTTTATCAGTTTAGAGTCTTCGATATTTCCAACAGCATTCCAGTTTGGCTTTTATGGGTTTTGACCTTTGTTTTAATTGATTTTGTATTTTATATTTATCATCGGTGCTCCCATAAAATTAGATTCTTATGGGCTATTCATATGAGCCATCATTCAAGTGAAGAAATGAATTTTGGAGTCTCACTTAGGCAAGCTTGGTTAGGGCCAGTGTCTAAAATACCATTCTTTGCTATTCTTCCATTGATTGGCTTTGACCCAACAGTAATTGCAGTGGCTGGAGTAATTAGTACGCTTTGGGGAGTTGTCGGTCACACACAAATGGTTGGAAAACTCGGACCATTGGAATGGATTTTAAATACACCCTCTCACCACCGAGTGCATCACGGGTCAAACCCTGAATATATTGATAAGAATTATGGAAATTTACTAATAATCTGGGATAGGCTGTTTGGAACCTTTGAGCCAGAAAAAGCCAAAGTAACGTATGGACTAGTAAACAACGTAAATACTTTTAACCCTATTAAAATTACCTTGATGGACTGGCAAGCAATGTTAAGAGAAATAAAAGAAAAGGAAAAAGTTTCAGAGAAGATTAAAATATTTTTTGGAACCCCACAAACAAAAGTAAAAATTTGAAAAAAGTAATTAACATAAAAGAAAAGTTTGGTAAATTTGACGACCTTTGGTCACCAAAAATTATTTCTGTAATGAATGATTATGAATTCAAGCTTGTTAAAGTAAAAGATGATTTCGTGTGGCACAAACATGATGAAACCGACGAAGTATTTATAGTTATGGAGGGAAGGTTATTCATAGAGTTTGAAGAAGAGACTGCAGAGTTAAATGCTGGAGAAATGATAGTGGTGCCAAAAGGGGTAAAACACCGTCCGTACGCCAAAGACCTTACAAAAATTATGCTTGTTGAAAAAAGTGGCATTGTTAATACTGGGGACAATCCATCTGATCTCACAGCAAGCAATAAAGATTGGGTATAATCTAAGCATGAGAGGTGTCGGAATTGGTTTTGCTTATTTGATGGTTTATTCCTCACCCATCCAAGTCGCTATTATTTTGTGGGGTCTTTGGATTATTTCTACCTCAGATTACACATTTCTTGGACTTTCTAGCAAAGAATTTCTATATGAAAACCTTTTGATACTACATGATTTTGCATACTCACTATTTTGGGGATCTGAAATCTGGAAAGCGTACTTAGATTTTTGGTACCAATTTCCGTTAATCATTATGGCTTCACTTAAGCTCGCTATAAGTACATGGTTTGGCCTGTGGCTTTTGAAGAAGCTAAAGTAATGAAATTAAAGGCCTTCATTTTATTCTTGTTGGTAACTTTCCACCTTGAGTCAGCTACCCTTAAAGATCTTAAAGAAAAGGAAAATGTATTTGAGGCAGGTCTATTATTATCTGGTCTGGATAATGGAATACATTTTTTAGAACCAGAAGATGATATGCAAAGGCACTTACTTCTGGGCATTCATGGTGGAGGATCACTTGGTTATGAATGGGTCTACCCTCTATCTACTTTAGACAGCCCCTCAAATCTAGTGACTTACTTTAAATGGAGCCCACTTGTTCTAAATTGTTTAGCCGAGGATACGGAATTTTTAATAAATTTTCTAGAAACACATGGCCAAAGTTATGAAACTATCACAATATTGGGACATAGTCTGGGAGGAGTTTTGTTGGGTAAAGTCTTAGAAAGTGTAAACACCAAAGTCCCTATTGTGGCTCATATTATTGCATCGCCTCTTGCTGGAATAGCCCCTACAAATAAGATTTGTGAGTATCAGCCACCTAAAGCAATCCAAGAAAATATAGAATTATACGAATGGAGAACGATCAAAAGATTAGATGGAGTATTTTTGGCACTGCCTTTTGATCCACAGGTTGTCGATATTAAAGGTAGTATTGCAACAAGACTCCCAGAGAGATATAAAGAAAATAAGTTGGGGCACAATTGGTCAATTAGTTGGGTAGCCGATGAAATTTCCAAAAGATAATTTTATTTTTTATGTTTGGTGTTAGAATCTAAAATTACTTTTATTCATACAAATGTTGCCAGAAATCTTAAAGAACAATTTGTCCATTCCTGTTATAGGTTCACCTTTGTTTATTATCTCTCGACCAGGTTTGGTTATAGCTCAATGCAAAGCAGGGGTAGTTGGATCTTTCCCTGCTTTAAATGCACGACCTCAGGAGCTGCTTTCCGATTGGATTAAAGAAATAAAAGATGAGTTGGGCGAATTTAAAGACAAAAATCCTGAGAAAAAAGTTGCACCCTTTGCCGTAAACCAGATTTGCCACTTATCAAACGACAGATTGTTCGCTGATGTAGAAACCTGCGTCAAACACGAAGTACCAATTATAATCACATCTTTAAGACCACCAGCAGATCTGGTAAAAGCAATTCATTCTTATGGCGGCCTTGTATACCACGATGTAATTAATACAAGACATGCACAAAAAGCGGTTTCAGAGGGTGTAGATGGTCTAATTTTAGTGTGTGCAGGTGCGGGGGGTCATGCTGGAGCACTTTCTCCTTTTGCTTTATTAAGAGAAACACGGGAGTGGTATGATGGCACCATTCTTCTTGCCGGGGCAATATCAGATGGCTTCTCAGTTGCCAGTGCATTGGCGATGGGTGCTGATCTTGCTTATATCGGTACCCGATTTATTGCAACTAAGGAATCAGAAGCTGACGATGATTATAAAAATATGTTAATCGAGAGTGCGGCCAAGGACGTGGTTTATACAAACTATTTCAGTGGAGTCAAAGGCAATTATTTATCTCCTTCAGTTGCAAGAGCTGGCATGGATCCAGAAAATTTACCAGAAGCAGATAAAACAAAGATGAATTTCAACTCTGGCGGAAACGCATCAAAGAAAGTATGGAAAGATATATATGGTTCTGGTCAGGGTATCAGTTCAATCAAGAACTCACCGTCAGTTGCAGAACTAGTGCAGCAAATGAAGAGTGAATTTGATGAAGCAAAAGAAAGCTTTTCAGAAAAATTGAAGAACTATTAAAGCTGCAGCTGAAAACTAAGCCCAAGTTCAGAGTCTTGATATTCAGAAGTTTTAAAATTTAAGACGATCCCAAAAAAATTATTTACATTATAAGCAACATCCATGCCGAGCTTAATATCCATATGATCAGAGAACCTTACAGCCAGATCTTCATTTAAACAAAATTCATCCGGTTGGTTTCCAGTGCAAAAGTAATCAACATAGGCATCACTATCTAGAACTTCTTTTGAAAAATCTAAGTATAATTTCCCTTCCCAATGATTTGCATCACCATACCTGGTCCCAAGCACAACATTTCCAAAAGATTTGTCATTATCAAATTTGGTATCAAAAGAAAAACTCCTCATACCTCCTTCAATATAGATATCAACAAAATTATCAAAATTTAAAGAAACAGAACCAACCGATATTGAATTTAACAAGTCTCCTATCCCAATGTGAGCACCAAGCCTTGCATCAGTTACCGATTTCTCAAAACTTGCCTCTTCATTATCAAGGCGCCTGACATTCGTATCATATGCAGTTCTTGAGACTGTTACATAGAGCGGCCCTGGGAGAGGAATACTAGCATAGAGACCAAGATTATCTCCTTCGGAATACGAGAATGCTATACCAAGATTTGCATAAGAATAATTGTTAGGCTCTTTTCCTAGCCTTCCCTCTTTTGAATGCAAAGATAGACTAAGGGCTATTAACATCAATAGACCAAGATTCTTAAAGCTCATAAATTGATTGTAATGATTAGAATTTCATTATCAAAGCTTTAGAAGGATTAAAACTATGCATGTATTAAAGTATAATTACTTCCATGGATGTCGCTGGTTTTGTAATTGCAATTATTGCATTGATATTTTCTCTGCTAGCCTTGGGGCTTGCACTGAGAGCTATTTATATAATTGGTGTAAATGCAGGCCTTGCAAATAAAAAACCTACTATAAAAACAAAGTCACCACCCAAACAAACCCAAGCTGAGCCAAAGAAACCTATAAGAGTTGATGGAGACAAGATTATTTATAACGAGGACCCTCTGGTTTATGTTATTGAGAACTTTATTTCTGAAGAGGAATGTGATCATTTTGTAAATCAGTCTAAAGATAAGCTTGAGAGAGCAAAAACTATTGGTGGCAAGGATGGGATCTATCATGAAAAACGAACCGGTATGAATTGCTGGATACCACATGCACACTCAGAGACATCAAAAGCTATCGGCGATAGAGTCGCTGAGCTTATTGGCTTTCCTCTTCGAAATGCAGAATCATATCAAGTTGTTTACTACACAGGTGGAACTGAATATAACGATCATCATGATGCTTTTGATCACGAAACTGAAGAGGGAAGAAAGCACCTTACAAGAGGGGGCCAAAGAATATATACGGCTCTAGGTTATTTGAATGATGTTGAGGAGGGAGGAGCAACAGAATTTAGAGATCTAAATATATCTATCCCACCTAAAAAGGGGAGCTTGTTGGTTTGGAAGAATATCCTACCAGGCACAACAAAAGTTCATCCTGCCTCATTGCATGCAGGGCGACCAGTTACCAAAGGCGAAAAATACGCTTTTAATTTATGGTTTAGAGAAAATAAATTCGTCTAAATAATGGATGTATCTTTTATTTTAGACGATCTAAATGAAGCTCAGCGTTCTGCGGTAACATCTGAATCAAAAAATTTGTTGGTTCTTGCAGGTGCAGGTTCTGGTAAAACAAAAGTCTTAGTTCACAGAATTGCGTGGCTTATTAAAGCACTCAATAATTCAACTCATAGTGTACTTGCAGTTACATTTACCAATAAAGCGGCAAATGAAATGACTGGAAGAATAGAAAATATTCTAGATCAACCAATACCAGAGTTGTGGTGTGGAACCTTTCATTCAATTTCAAATAAAATTTTGCGAAGACATCATAAAGAAGCAGGGCTTGATAGAGAATTTTCTATATTAGATAGTGACGACCAACTAAGAGTCATTAAAAGGGTTTTAAAGTTCCTCGATATAGATGATGATCAGTGGCCTGCTGAAAAAGTGAGATGGCAAATCAATTCTTGGAAAGATGAAGGTCTCAGACCAAAGGATATTGACGATAATGGAGATTTCAATGTTGAGGTTCTTAGAAAAATATACACCGAATATGAAGATTATTTACAGAAGGAGAATCTAGTTGATTTTGCTGAGCTTATTTTAAAATCCTACGAATTAATTAGAGATAATGAAGATTTAAGGAATCTTTACAGAAAAAAATTTACACACATACTTGTTGATGAGTTTCAAGATACAAACTCAATTCAGTTTAAATGGATTAATAACTTAACGGGTGAAAATACTTCTGTAGTAGCGGTAGGTGATGATGATCAGTCAATCTATGGTTGGAGGGGCGCTAAAGTAGAAAACATTAATGAATTCTCTAAAGGGAAGAACACAGAAATAGTAAGACTAGAGCAAAACTACAGATCAACAGAAAATATCTTAAATGCTGCAAATGCAGTAATTGGGAAAAACTCGCAGAGACTTGGCAAGAAGCTTTGGACGGATGGGGCGAAAGGAGATCCAATTGATGTATATGAGGCATATAGCGAACAAGAAGAAGCAAATTTTGTTGCTGAAAATGTTCACCAAATTACTCAAGGTGGAGATCAATATAAGGATATAGCAGTTTTATATAGATCTAATGCGCAGTCACGGGTTATAGAAGAATTTCTATTGAGACAAACTATTCCTTATGTCATCTATGGTGGAGTAAGGTTCTATGAAAGACTTGAGATAAAAAATGTAATCAGCTATTTGAGGCTTTGTATCAATCAAGCGGATAATACAGCTTTTGAGAGAGCAATTGGTGCGCCAACAAGGGGTGTTGGTGAAAAAACATTAGCTTTAATAAGAGAATGGGCGGCAACTGAAAATGTCTCTCTATTTAAAGCAGCTAAAAAATTAACAGCACAAGAAATCATCAAAGGTAAAGCCGCAAATTCAATTCGTTTTTTTCTAGAATTTATTGAGAATGCAGCTAAACAAATTCATGAACTTCCAGCTGATGAATTTGTTGAAATGATAATTAATCAAAGCGGACTTATTGAACACCACCTTAAAGAACGAGGTGAAAAAGGAAAAATTAGAATAGAAAATATTAACGAACTCATATCAGCTGTAAAATCTTTTGATTTAGCAAATAAAAATGAAGACTTATCAGACTTTGGTTCTGTGCTTGGGGCTTTTTTGAGCTCTGTGTCGTTAGACATGGGAGAAACTCAAGCTAATGTGAATGATGACGCAGTTCAATTAATGACACTACACTCTGCAAAAGGCTTAGAGTTCAAATATGTTTTTATGGTAGGTATGGAGGAATCACTTTTTCCTCATTCGAGATCTTCAGAAAATATTTCTGAATTAGAGGAAGAAAGAAGGCTGTGTTATGTTGGAATTACGAGAGCAAGGTCAAAATTATATTTAACTTATACGGAATTTAGGAGGCTATATGGACAGGATTCTTATAATCCTCCTTCAAGGTTTATCAATGAAATCCCAAATGAGCATATTGAATTTGTTAGGCCAAAACAGTCTTATACTACAAGTTATTACGCAACTGTAAGCTCTAATGCTGCAGAAGTTTCTGAGAGCGAACTTAACCTTGGCGATGCTGTAAAACATAAAACATTTGGAGAGGGCATCATTTTAAATATGGAGGGAAGTGGAGAAGCTAGCAGGTTGCAAATAAATTTTGGTGAAGCCGGTACAAAATGGCTAGTAGTGGGATACGCTCAGCTGGAAAAAATTTAATGAAATTAAAATTTATAGATAAAGGGGTTATTGATTATAGAGATTGTTTGAATGAGATGTTGTCTCTGATAAAGACAAGTCCTGAGGGACATGAAATTTGGTATCTAGAGCATCCCTCTGTATTTACTGTAGGTATAAGCGAAAAGGAAATAAAAGAGGACCCCAATTCTGATCCACCTATCTACAAAACAGATAGGGGCGGCAAAATTACTTATCATGGCATTGGGCAAATTGTCTTTTACTTTATGTTGAATTTAAAGCAGACTCCTTTTAAGCCCTCTGAATTAACAAAAAAGATATTAGCTTCAACCTCAGTTGCTATTGAAGATCTTGGTGTAAAAAACAACATTAGTGAGTCTGACCCAGGACTTTATGTGAATGGTGAAAAGTTAGCCTCGATTGGAATGAGAATTAAGAGCAATTATTCTTATCATGGGCTAAGTCTAAATCACGATGTAAATCTAAAAGAATTTAATAGTATTAATCCTTGTGGGCTTGACGTAAAGGCTTGTAATTTGAGTAAATATATAGATATAGAACAGAGTAGGCTAGTAAGCGTACTTAAAGAAACGTACCAAAACATGCTTAAAAATAAATGAAAGACATTATTCAAACAGTAAAAATAGTAAATCATGCCGGAGTGAGCTCTATCAAAGATGGCATGAAGTCTAATGCTTATTCAGAGATAATTCGCGAGAAGAAACCAAAGTGGATAAGAATATCTGCAAATCAAAATAATAAAAGTTTTGAATTAATTAAAGAGAGGACAAAAAATTTAAAGCTAAGTACTGTTTGTGAGGAAGCCAAGTGCCCAAATCTTTCTGAATGTTGGAGCAGGGGAACTGCAACATTTATGGTTATGGGAGATACATGCACAAGAGCTTGCCAATTTTGTTCTGTCAATACTGGAAATCCGAAAGGTTGGCTTGATAAAGATGAACCGGAAAAAATTGCAAAAACAGTTCAAGAAATGGGCATAAGGTACGTTGTTCTAACATGTGTTACCAGAGATGACTTATCTGATGGAGGAGCACAGCATTTTGCAGAAACAGTTAAAGCTATCAAATCGGTTGACAAAAACATAGAAGTTGAAGTGCTAACTTCTGATTTTAATGGAGATCAAAGCGCTATAAGAACAATTGTAAATTCACCAATTAAAGTATTTGCTCAAAATATCGAAACAGTTGAAAGGCTTACTCATCCCATAAGAGATCCCAGAGCAGGTTATCTGAAAACTATGGAAGTTCTGAAGCATGCCAAGGAAATCAACAAGCAAATTATTACAAAATCAAGCATCATTGTTGGCTTAGGGGAGAATGATAGAGAAATATATAAAACTTTTGAAGACCTTAGAAACCACAACGTAGATATTGTTACATTGGGCCAGTACCTAAGGCCAACATTAAATCACCATCCAATAGATAGGTGGGTAACACCAGAGGAATTTGAAATGTATAGAGAGAAGGGTTTAGAATATGGCTTTCTTGAAGTGGTATCTGGACCTATGGTAAGGTCTAGTTATAGAGCAGAGAGAGCATTAGAATTAAATAACGCCGGACTATAATATGATTTTGATTTCACCAGCAAAAAGACTTTCAGAGCAAACAGTTAACAGAAACCTTGCTCTTACAGAGCCTGCGTTTAAGGGTGATGCAGATAAGCTTGCAAAAAGTCTGTCAAAACTCTCGCCAAAAGACATTCAAAGCTTAATGAACGTTAGTGAAGAAATTGCAAGGCTTAATCATGAAAGATACAACAACTGGAATGCATCAACTCAAAAGGAGAGAAGGGCAATTTTCCAATTTGAGGGAGATGTATTTAAAAACCTTGATGTTCAAAGCTTAGATGATAACGATCTTGAATACATGAACGAGAATTTGAGAATTCTGTCAGGAATTTATGGCTTTCTGAAACCATCTGACAGCATGAATCCCTACAGACTAGAAATGGGAACCAAATCATTGCCAGAAAATATATCTAGCCTTTATGATTTTTGGGGAGACAAAGTTGCAAACAGAATAAAAAAAGATGCTGGCGATGATCTTATATTTAACCTAGCATCTGACGAGTATTTTAGTGTTGTTAAAAATTATCTTGATAGCACAAAGGTAGTGGATTTCAAATTCTACACGGAAAAGAATGGCTCAAGAAAAATCATAGGAGTCATTGCTAAAAGAGTGAGGGGAGAAATGGCAAGATTTTTAATTTCACAAAGAATTAAAACTTTAGACCCTATCAAAAAATTTAATGCTATGGGCTTTAATTTTCTGGAACTTACTGGCAATGAATTTGTGTTTGTCCAAAAATCTTAATTTTCAGACTCTTTCTCTATAAGTTGATCGACAAGTTCTAACATCTCATCTACCATTTCAAAGGTTTCGTGAAAAGAGTAAACAACTTGCCTGTCTCTACTTAAAAGCACAAGTCCTTCACGAAGCTTTTTTAAATTTTTTAAGTTGCTCATATTATGCAGTTATTCTAGTGAACTTTAGACTCAAATCAACATCAAATTAATTTGAAAAAATATACAGAGTAGTGGTAACATAAGCATCCATTGTTGCAAAATAAATAATGGTTATATTATAATATAGATAGTTGTTATGAGTTACGCATTAGCTTTAGCAAATCCTGGGTCAGATATAGATAAGTATCTCTCACAGGTTTATTCAATACCTGTTCTCACCAGAGAAGAGGAGCTCGAACTCACCCAAGAGTTTTATCAAACCGAAGATGTTAAAGTTGCCCACAAACTCGTTATATCTCATTTAAGGTTTGTGGTACACATAGCCAAGTCCTATGCAGGTTACGGGCTACCACTTGCTGATGTAATACAAGAGGGAAATGTTGGTCTTTTGAAAGCGGTTAAGAAATTTGATCCAGAAAAAGGAGTAAGACTAGTATCATTTGCAGTGCACTGGATAAGAGCAGAAATCCATGAATTTATTCTTAAAAATTGGCGTATAGTCAAAATCGCTACAACAAAAGCTCAAAGAAAATTATTTTTCAATCTTAGAAGTAAAAAGCAAAATACTGGATGGTTAACAGACGAGGAAGCTAAGAAAATCGCAAAGGATTTAGATGTTAGTGTTAAGGAGGTAATGCACATGGAGAATAGGCTTAACTCAAATGATGCTGCTTTTGACCTTTCCTCTGATGATGAAGATGACGAAAAAGCGTTTTCTCCAAGTCAATATATTGAAGATCATTCATTTAGTCCAGAAATCATAGCTGAGCAAGATAACTATGAAAAAGTAAATCATGGCGCCTTATTTAAGGGAATATCAAACCTTGATAAGCGCTCTCAGGACATCATTAGAACAAGGTGGCTAGACGACGAAAAGCTCACACTTAATGAACTTGCTGAAAAATATAAGATATCCGCCGAAAGGATTAGGCAAATTGAAGCAACGGCATTTAAAAAATTAAAAACTTCACTAGTAAATGTCTAAAGTTAGGTTATTACTTAACGGAAAGATCCTAGAAACAAATAAAACATCACTTTCTGAGCTTGCTGCTGAGCATGCTCCCACTGATAGACCCTATGCCATTGAGGTTAATGGAATTATAATTCCAAGATCAGAGCACATTAAAACTAATATTGCTAACGATGACAGAATTGAAATCATATCAGCAGTTGGAGGAGGATGATCTCCATATAGGAACATCCGTATATAAATCTAGGCTAATTGTTGGCACTGGAAAATATCCCTCCGAAAACATTGCAAAAGAATCAATAATTAACTCAGGCTCTGAATTAGTAACTCTTGCCCTAAAAAGATACGACAGAAATGACTCTAATAACATCTTAAGACCTATTGGAACAAAAAAATTACTGCCAAATACAGCTGGTGTGCTAACAGCTGATGAGGCAATAAGATCGTCAAAAATTTCACAAGAACTATTTCAAACCAATCTCATAAAACTTGAGATAATTAGTTCATCGCAAAATCTTGATCCAAATATGGAAGAAACTTTAATTGCTGCAAAAAAACTGGTTCAAGATGGTTTCGAAGTATATGTATATTGCGATAGAGATGTTAATCATTGTCTTGCATTAGAGGATTTTGGCTGTGTAGCCATTATGCCACTTGGTGCCTCTATTGGTTCAGGAAGAGGATTTGACAGCATAAATGAACTCGAAGCTCTTAGAAAAAAAATTAAACAAATACTTATTGTTGATGCTGGATTAGGGGCACCCTCTGAAGCGGGGCTTTGTATGGAAATGGGATTTGATGCAGTGTTAGTAAATACAGCTATTGCAAAAGCAGACAATCCACCTCTTATGGCAGAGGCATTTAAGCATGCTGTTGAATCTGGGCGTGCAGCTTATTTTGCTGGCAGAATTCAACGCTCAGAAGCAGGAAACCCAAGTTCACCAACAAAATTTTTATCGTGATAAGAACTTTTAGTTCGCGTGCAGGAAGACTATCTGCAACAAATAAACATTATCTAAATTTAAATTCAAGTTGCGTGTTGAGCCAAGACTATAAACTGAAGGAAAATTCAAAGGAAATTTTGCTAGATATAGGTTTTGGTGATGGCATATCTCTTTCTGAAGATATTGAAAAATACAAAGATATTTTGTTCATTGGTATTGAGCCATATAAAAAAGGTTTTGCACGAATGGTAGAATTTTATGAAAAAAATCATCCGAATAATTTGCTTCTATATAATGGTTGTGCCAAAGATTTTATTAAATCCTTAGAATGCAAAGTTAAGTACATCAGGATTCATTTTCCTGACCCCTGGCCTAAGAAAAAACATGCTAAACGCAGACTTATTAACTTAAATTTTTTTAATCTAATTACAAACATCTTAAAGCCTGAAGGGCTGATGCAAATAGTAACGGATTCATACATTTACCAAGAACACATTCAAGAGGTCATTGTTCAGCAAAAATTCTTTGAAATTATTTCTAATTACCCAATAGGGTATGCAGTTTCAACCTTCCATAAAAAGGGGTTAGAAAAAAAACATAATATAAAAGAATACAATTTGAAATTATCTAGAAATTAAAATAAGCAAGCGATATTCTTGGAAGAATTTCAAGAAGCAATACATTTAGTGCTCTTTCTGAAAGCTGTAATACAAAAAAAGCTATTAACGGGCTAAGATCAAAACCAGCTGATGGAGGTATTATGTTTCTAAATACAGAAACTGTTGATTCATAAAGCTGCTGTATAAGGACTGTAAATGAATTATTTATATACATCCCAAACATATAAACCCAGCTCAAGATAACGCCAGCGATTATTACGAATTTTAATATGCCTATGAGGCTCATTGAAATTTTAAATATGGCAAGGTTTAGTAGCCCCAGAAAACCCAAATCTGGCAGCATCAAAAATGCATATATGTAATATATAACTACTGCAGCAATTAAGAGCCCAACATTTATTTTTTTATAGTAGATATTGAATATTAAAAGAATTGGGTAAAGAATTATCTTTATAACTCTCGCAACTTTATTGTAAGAATCGGATTTTGTGAGATCTACTAAAAACAGAACCAGAATTAGATATATGACTATATTTACTGCTTGTGAAATCACTTTCTCTCTCCAAAAACTATTGACCCCAGCCTGATCATATTGGAGCCGCAATCTAATGCTATATTATAGTCTTGTGACATTCCAAGCGATAAGAATTTGAATGCTTGATTCTCTTCGGATAGCTCATTGAACAATTTGGATATTTGAGAAAATTGCTTCCTGATTTTGGACTGATCAGCTGTATTTTGAGAGATACCCATCAGACCCACAATATTCAGTTGCTTAACTAAGGGTTTATCGTATGAAATCCGGGAGATTTCCTCTGGCAAAAAACCAGACTTTGAAGTTTCATCGCCAAGCTTAAGTTGCAATAGGATTTTCGGCATATTTTTAACATTAATATTAGTTAGCTTTTGTAAAACTTTTTCCCTAGATACTGAGTGAATATAATCGGAGTTGATACATATTTCTTTAACCTTATTAGTCTGAATATTTCCCATAAAGTGCCAAACTATATCTTTTGGAAGGTGTTGTTTTTTTGTAATTAATTCCTGCAGATAATTTTCTCCAAAATCTCTCTGTCCAAGTTGATAAATTTCATGAATTTTTTCAATTGGCTGCCCTTTAGAAACAGCAACTAACTTTATATTTTTATCTAGGGAGGAAGAAATCTTCTTATAGTTCTCAAGATTCATTTTTATCGCTCTCGCATTCCGTTATCTCAATAGAATCCATGTTTTGCTTCCGAAAAACCTCTCTTGCATTATTTGTTTGCGATCTATTTTCTAAGGGCCCAACAATTACAATAAAGTTATAACCATTTGAGCTATTCACATTTTCAATCGAACCTTGATAACCAACTTTTAATAGTTGATCAACTTGACTTTGTGCAGCCTTCTCTGTTCTAAAACTTCCGGATTGAGCATAATATTTACATTTTTGAGATATTGCTTCTAGGCCAAACTCCTGTATCTCATAATTTTCACTTTCTAGGATTTTTTGAAACTCATAGTCTATTTCATTGAGCTCAAAATCACTTAAGTTGAGTTGTCTAACGCTATCACGCAGGAAGAATTCAGACAAAAATACTATTGCAAATGCAACTAATAGAGCAATTCCTACTGTAGGTACAGCTTTAATTGGAAACTTTTTATTTTTAAAGGAAATATTCGCCATTACATTTTTGAAAGAGGCTTGACACTAAGTAGCTCCAATCCGTTTTGCAATACTATCTGCGTTGCCTTGGTAATAATAAGCCTTGAATTTGCAACTGTATCGTTTTCAACTAGAACAGGATTAGTCTCATAAAATGAGTGGAAATCAGCTGCCAACTCTTTTAAAAAGTGAACCAGTGAATGTGGCGACCTCTCGTTAGCAAAGTCCTCAAGATGCTTTGGATAGTTAATAATTTTATTTAGTAGATCAAAGTTTTTTGTAATTTCTTTTTCGTCATACATACACTTAAAATCTGGAGCTTTATTCTGAAGTATGGAGCAACACCTAACATGAGCATATTGTGTATAGAAGTAAGGATTAGTTTTGCTCTCTTCTTTCGCCTTCAAGACATCAAAATCAATAGTGTGATCAGATTTCTTTTCAAGGAAGAAAAATTTTATGACATCAGATCCAATTTCTTCTCTTAGCTCCTCAAGGGAATAAAAGTCACCTTTTCTTGTCGACATTTGCTTCTTTTTTCCATTCTCAAAAAGATTTACCAACTGGTATAAGACAATCTCTAAAGATTGGTAATCATTTTTCAATGTATCGAAAGCTGAGGTTATTCTTTTCACATAACCGTGATGGTCAGCACCAAAGATATTTATATAGTGTTCGTACTTCCTATCTATTTTATCTTTATGATAACCAACATCGGTTAGGTAGTAGGTTGGCTCCCCATTTTCTCTTAAAAGCACTCTATCTTTATCATCTCCAAAGTCAGTGGATTTAAACCATAATGCACCATCTTTTTTGAATGTAAGTTTTTTCTTGGTAATACCTTTTACTGCTTGAAATAATACTGAACTCTCATCATTAAAGTCGCCTACACTACTCTCGTAGAACCACTTATCATGAATTATTCCCATATTTTTTAAGTCTGCCTTGATTATGTCTATCATTTCATTAATCGCAAATGTTCTTAATTCATTCCAAATTTTTGGTGATTCTGATTGATAAAAGGCAATAAGCTCATCGAGTTTTTGATCCGCATCATCAGATAGACTCATTTCAGGTTGTGCAACTTCTTTTAAATTTGTTTTCTTTGTAAATTTTTTAGCTAAATCATTTATGTAGCCCCCTTGATATAAGCCATCTCTATTAAAGCTGTGATTGATTGTTTCTAAGATAATGCTCAAAGCTAATATATTTATCTGTCTTCCTGCATCGTTTACATAGTATTCCTTATCTACCTGATAGCCCTGACTTTGAAGCAAGTTTGAGATAGCAATACCAAGAACAGCACCTCTACCATGCCCAACATGTAAGGGTCCTGTTGGGTTTGAAGAAACAAACTCAACTAATGCTTTTTTCCTGTTATTCTTTTTGAAAGCCCACTGTTCCTTGAGCTCAATTGCATTTTTTAATTCATTAACCTTCGCAGATCTTGTTAAATAAATATTTATAAAACCTGGGCCATCAACACTAATCTCTTCTATTAATTCAGAAAGCAAACCATCCGAAATTTTTTTTGCGATATCTCTTGGCGATGAATCTAATTTTTTTGCTAGTTTTAATGATGCTGAGGATGAGTAGTCCCCATGATCCTCTGATGTGCTTGAAACAAAGCCTAGATCAAGCTTTTGAAAGTCCTCCTTTTCTAATGAATATGCATTTTTGATAGAATCAAAAAGACTATTATTTAACAAATCAATTAGTTTCACTTGTTAGCTCTACCTACGTAAGAACCATCTCTAGTATCAATTTTTATAATATCACCTTCGTTAATAAATAAAGGAACATTTATTTCTTTCCCAGTAGTCAGTGTTGCAGGTTTTAGTGTATTCGATACGGTATCACCTTTAAGGCCCGGTTCGGTGCTATTTATTTCGATTTCAACAAATGTTGGAGGTTCCATTTTTAGAACCTCTCCATTCCAAAACAACATCTTGCAAACTTCTTCCCCTTGCAACCAGCATTCAGTTCCTTGAAGCACATCTTTTCCTACATCAATCTGCTCAAATGAGCTTTGGTCCATAAAGATAAAAGTATCTCCTTCGTTATACAAATATTGATACTCTTTTTCAGAGATGTCTGCAGCTTCAACGCTCTCACCAGTTTTAAATGTTCTTTCCCATACCTTCTCAGTTCTAAGGTTATACAGCTTTGTTCTCATAACTGCTTGCCCTTTGCCTGGCTTATGGAACTCATAAGAGATAATTGAACAGGGTTCACCTTCAATTAGAATTTTTAAGCCCTGTTTAAATTGATTTGTAATATACTTCATGAATAAATATCAATAAATTTTAGTATCATTATATAGGAGGAATTCGTTATGGTAGTCAAACTAACTCAACAATTAATTCACTATTTCATCTCAGCTTTAATAATCATAGCTTCGTTTTTTTTAGCGAATTTATTAGTGAACAACAATACAACTGTTAGCCCAATCGATGCGGTAGTAATTATCTTTGTTATTCACTGGATTATGTTTATTCCATCCTATATTTTCCAAACAGAAAAATTTTATGATCTAACAGGCTCAATAACGTATTTATCTTCAATGACATATTTATTGATGAGCAATAGTGAGCTACTTGAATCAAGTTCACCCTCAGCATATGTTGCATATTTATGTGTGATGATATGGACGTTAAGGCTTGGCATTTTCCTATTTCTTAGGGTTTTAAGGGATGGTGAAGATAAGAGGTTCAGAAAAATTTTGCCAAGTTTTTCACAGCTCTTTATGACCTGGAATCTTTCGGCAACTTGGGTAGTCATACAAACTTTGCCCCTAATGGTTGTTCTTACTGGAGGGTTTTTTGAATCTGGCGTATGGACATGGGTTCATACTCTTGGGCTTACACTCTGGTTATTTGGATTTATTTTTCAAGTAGTCGCAGATAATCAAAAAACAAAATTTAAAATGAATCCTGCTAATGAAGGCAAATTTATTACAGAGGGACTTTGGAGCAAATCAAGACATCCAAACTATTTTGGAGAAATTGTTCTTTGGGCAGGGCTTACAATAATTTGCATACCATACATGTCAGGCTTTCAATATGTAGCCTTAATTTCACCAGTTTTTGCATTTCTGTTGATCTATTTTGTGAGTGGAGTGAGAATGCTTGAAGACAAAGCAAATAAAAAATGGGGCAAGGATTCTCAATATCAAAAATATAAGAAAAACACCCCAATTTTTGTCCCAAAGCTGTAAAAAGAGAAAAATTTAGCCAATTTTTAGTAAAAAACTATTTGAAACGTTTTTTTAGTCTTTGTTGTATAATGAATATGGGTTATATTTTACGATCAAGTTTTTAAAGGGGTATAGTAAAAATGAAGAATTACGTAGCTTTATTAGCGTTAATATCTGCTCTGTTTTTCGCAGAGGATTCTGAGTTAGATCAGATCCTGAATGAGAACACGGACAATATCAATCTCTCTGAAGAATCTCAACAAGAGGTTGACTCACTAGCAACGGAAAAAGATTCGCTCTTAGCAGAGTGGAAAGTTGTTGTTAAACAAGTTGAAGGCTTAAAAATCTATAATGCACAAAAGAGAAGACAAATAAAAGCTCAAGAAGAAAGACTTGTAACTTTAGAAGAACAGACAAGACAAGTTATTGTTATTCAAAGACAGATTCCGCCACTTATGCAGAGAATGGCCGACAGTCTTGAGCAATTTGTAAACCTGGATGTGCCCTTTTCATTAAATGAAAGAGTTAAAAGAATCAATCAGGTAAGAGCAACACTGTCAGACCCAAGAGTCACAGCCTCTGAGCAAGTAAGACAAGTATTAGAGGCTTATAACATTGAAAGAGAGTATGGTCGGACTATTGAAACTTATGAAGACTCAATTGTTCTTGATGGGGAAGAAAAGGTTGTAAATATCCTTAGAATTGGAAGACTTGCACTTTTATATCAACTTAAAGATCAAAGTGAAGCAGGCATTTGGAACGCTAACAGCAATTCATGGGAAGAGGTAAGTGGATACAGAATTCCAGTCAGAGATGGTATTAGAATGGCAAGTAAAACTGCTCCATTAGATTTATTACCAGTCCCAGTAAAAATAAAAGGAGGTGAGTAATGAATAACATTAAATATTTATTAACTCTGCTTCTGTTAGTCAGTTTTAGTTCATTTGCACAAGAATCAGATGAACCGGCACCGACTAATCTCGATAAGTTGCTTGAGCTTGTAAAAGAGGGCAAAGATCAAGAGCAATCTGAAAATGACCTAAGAGAAGAAGAATTTAAAAACTCAAGGAATAGACAGCAAGAAATTTTAAGTGCTGAGCAAAGAGAGCTTGCCAGACAGGAAAGAATTGCTGATGAGCTTGAAGAAATCTTTAGAGCAAATCAAGAACTTTTAAGAGTGGCTGAAGAAGCTTATTTAAAGCAGCTTGGTTCTCTTAATGAGCTGTTTGGGCATATGCAAAGTATAAGCACTGACTCTAGAGTTACATTTGAAACTTCATTGACTGCTGCCGAGTTTGGAAAAGATCGTGAATCATTCTTGGGAGAACTTACTGCAAAAATGGGAGATGCAACTTCTCTGCCAACAATTACCGAAATTGAGAGAGTTTGGTATGAAATCATGCGTGAGATGAAAGCAACAGGTGAGGTTGTAAAGTTCAATACGAGTGTGATAAATGTCGACGGCACCTCTGTTGATTGTGAGGTTGTAAGGGTTGGGGTTTATAATGCTGTTTGTGGCAATAAGTATCTTGAATATGTTCCAACTAAAGGACAATATCAATTTCTTGCAAGACAGCCAGCAAGCAGATATACAAGCTCAGCTGGAAGAGTATCTAATGCTGATGCTTCAAGTGGATATGTAAGTTTTTCTATAGATCCAAGTGGACCTTCAGGCGGAGCTTTACTTGCAAACCTAATTCAAAACCCATCTTTGCTTGAAAGGATAGATCAAGGTGGAATAATTGGTTACATAATTTTAGCCATTGGTGGCATTACTTTAGTTTTTGCCATTTATAAGTACGTTATTCTTTACTTAATGAATAGAGAAGTTAACGATCAGCTAGGTACAGACCAAGCTGGCGACAATCCTCTTGGACGAGTCCTAAGTGTAGGTCAAACTCACATGAAGGACGAAATAGACAGACTTGAACTTAAATTAGCAGAAGCCATTATGGCAGAGAGGCCAAGTATCGAGAGAGGTATAAGCTTCGTAAAAATTGTTTCTGTGGTTGCTCCATTAGCAGGATTGCTTGGTACAGTTACGGGAATGATAATCACCTTCCAACAAATTACGTTGTTTGGTACAGGTGATCCAAAAATCATGGCTGGCGGTATTTCTCAAGCTCTTGTAACAACAGTGTTAGGTCTGGTAGTTGCAATACCAACAACTTTAGCTCATTCCTTCTTGCAATCGTCTGCAAGATCAGTTGTGGATGTTCTTGAAGAGCAGGCTACAGGTATTGTTGCTGAAAAAGCAAAATAATTATGTATTTTCTAACGGAAGTATATATTGCTCTTAGGGACTTCATGGAGTCTGGTGGACCTGTACTTTGGTACATTGCCATTTTGGTGACATTTATGTGGGCTCTTATTTTGGAGAGAATATATTACTTCCTGTTTGTGCATGAAGAATTAGCTGACTCTATCAGAGGTAGATATTTAAAAATGTCATTTAAAACCCCTTGGCATAAGTATCAAGCAAAAAGCAGGCTAATTTCAGAGGGCAAGATCTCAATTAACAAGAACGTTCAATTAATTCAAGTTTGCATTGCTCTTTGTCCATTATTTGGATTAATGGGAACAGTTACAGGAATGATTGAGGTTTTTCAGGTTATGGCTTTTACAGGAGGAGGAGATGCACGTTCAATGGCTGGAGGTGTTTCAAAGGCAACACTCCCCACAATGGCAGGAATGGTTTCTTCTCTATCTGGAGTCTTAGTTATGATTTGGATTAAAAACAAAGTTGAAGAAAACGAATTATTAATGGGTGAGTATGTAACTCACAGTTATACAAAAGGAGATAAATAATGAGAAGAACTGCAATATCAGCAGCATCGAGAGAAGAAGAAAGCGAAATTAATTTAACACCTATGCTAGACGTGGTGTTTATCATGCTCATTTTCTTTATTGTTACTGCTAACTTTATTAAAGAGCC
>CACLXU010000002.1 GCA_902610995.1 uncultured SAR86 cluster bacterium | reverse complement strand
ACTTTGGAGCAAGTTCTGAAGCTGCACCAAATCATTCGCCTTACTTCTTTGTACATGATGATGCTCTTGATGAGGGTGTCAGGGGTCTAACTTATTTAGTGGCAGATTATCTTTCATCTGAGTAAAACTCTATCAACAAAGTTTGCCATTAGTTGATGAGACTCTGGAGTCTCAACCAACGAGTCTAAAACACTCTGAAAATGTTGTTCATTCTCTGTATACTTCTCTTTGTAAATTTCCAACCGCTTAAAAACAGTAGCTCGATCAACTTCAGGATGAAATTGAAATGCCCACATATCTTTATCTCGAACTTTAAAACTGTGCAGACAATTAGCAGTATAGGCGAGCAAATCTAACTTGGATGGCAGTTCAACTGCATATTGCCTATGGATAGATAATGCCGAAAAGCCGCTTTTTATGCCTTTATATACTTTATCTACATTGGCAAGATTAGTCAGAGTAATTGGAATGCTACCCATTTCATAATCAGTCTCTCGACTCAAGATTGTCCCCCCAAATGCTAGTATGGCCAGCTGAAAACCAAAACATGAAGCAAAAGTGGGAACATTCCTATCGGCTGCATATCTGATTAATTCAAGGCAATCTTCTACAAATATATACTTATTTGGCAATAAGACATTAGCTTCACTAGCACCTCCAACATAGAGGGCATCGAAACCATCAACTATATCTGGATGAAAATTAGGCTTATCAAAAACATTATGAACGTGAATTTGTTCAGGATTTAAATTGCTATATCTTGCAAAGCTTTGGTGCTCCTCATCTCTGACTTTCTGGTCATCTCTAATTTGCAATAATAAGATTTTTAGATCTTTTCTTTGCATTCTCTTCACCATGTGAATTTTATTTTTGAGCACATTTGTAATAAGATAATAGAATGTTGCAATACATTCTAGTTGGATTTTGTGGACTTATGTCATTGATGGCAATGACTGGTTTTCTTGTTTTGAAAGAAGGAACCAAAGGTATTAAAGCTAAACCATATAAGACAAAAAGTGGCATTATACATACCGCTGAGAAATCCAGAGAAAATCACATTGTCTAAGTTTTTTAAACTATTTCTTTCTCTACTTTTATTTTCAAACCTTTTGTTTTGTAATGATAAAGCCAATATTTCAACAGCAGATCTTTTAAATTTACAACCACCAAGCATTGTAGATGTGCTGCCGTCAGGAGAAATTTTTCTTTATGAAAAGACGCAAATCTCAAAAGATCGAAAATCTTATGAATCATCACTATTTTTAAAAAATCTTGTCAGTGGCAAGGAGATTAAGGTTTTTGACAAGAGAGCATCATACTCTAATGTACAGCTTGGTCACGCTGGCAAGCATATTTTTTATACTGCAGAAGGCGCTGGCGCACTTCGTGGGACTCAACAGATTTGGAAAAAAACACTGCCTTTTGGCATAAGAAAACAAATCACTAGATATGACGGAAGTATAAGAGGGTTTGATGTTTCTCCAGATGAAACCAAAATTGTTTTTGTTGGCACCGAAAGAGAGGCCAAAGATAAAACTAAACCAATTGAAATTGATCGCTATCAATTCAAACAAGATCGCCAAGGTTTTTTGGAGGATACAACAAACCATCTTTACATCGCAGATTTAGTAAAAAGAGAAATAAGTGCTTTTGCCAATGATAATAGGAGCTATCAATCTCCAAGCTGGTCTCCAAATGGGAAACTCGTTGCCTATGTCACAAAAAAAGAAGACTCTGACAGACATAACAATTCAGACCTCTTCTATAGAGAATTAAACGACCCTACAAAGGAAATTCAACTGACCTTTGATTTAGGTTCAGATTCAGCAGGATGGTCTGCAGGCGGACTTCAATGGAGTAACGATTCTGAAAAGATTGCTTACATTGCTGGCGGTAAGCCTGAACTTCTTTGGTACGCAATCGATCATGTATCGGTGGTAGATATTGCCAGCAAAGAGGTTACGTACCTTACAAAAAGTTTAGACAGAAATACCACTTCTCCCAGATGGTCATACGATTCTAAGACTTTATATTTTTTAATTGAGGACAACCTTAAAAATCAATTAGCTTCGTATTCTTTTGAAGATGAAATCATAAAGATTACTCCTGAGGATATGTATATTTCTCGTTATGAGGTTAGTGGAGATGATTTGCTTTTTGAAAGCTCTTCTATAAAAGAGCCAAAATCAATTTTTAAATTAAGTGATAATGTCATCAGCAAAGTTATAGATAATAACGAATTGTTTAAGACCAAAAATATTGCTTCGACTGAGATCATATCATTTGAATCATTTGATGGTACTAAGATTTTTGGGCTTTTGACCAAACCCCATGATTTTGACCCAAATAAAAAATACCCCCTTTTAATTAGAATACATGGAGGGCCAGTCAGTCAGTATGGTGTACGTTTTAGCATGGAATGGCAGATCTTTGCCTCCAACGGATATCTAGTTTTGGCAATCAATCCTAGAGGCAGTAGCGGCAGAGGGGAAGAATTTCAGAAAGCAATTTATGCAGATTGGGGCAATGTAGATGCAAAAGATATAATTGCTGCAGCTGATTTTATTTCGGAAAAACCATACGTTGATCCTGACAGGCTAGGCATAGGCGGATGGAGTTATGGCAGCATGCTGACGAACTATGTGATAGCGAGCGATAGCAGATTTAAGGCAGCTACCTCAGGAGCAGGAATCTCGAATATCTTGAGTGGCTTTGGAGACGACCATTACATAAGAGAATACATTGATGAGCTTGGAACGCCCTGGGACAATCTAGATATATGGATGAGAATTTCATATCCATTTTTTGAGGCAGATACCATAATTACACCAACTTTATTTTTGGTGGGCGAAAAAGATTTTAATGTTCCTCTTATCGGGTCAGAACAAATGTATCAAGCCCTAAGACATAACAACATTGATACAAAGTTATTAATCTACCCTGGTGAACATCATGGGTTAAGCAAACCTAGCAACCGAATTCATAGAATGGATAGTTATCTCAATTGGTATGCCAAATATTTAAATAACTAATCAATTGTCTTAAATTTAAATTATGTATAATCAAGATTAAACTTTTGGAGTGATTATGAAGAGAATTTTCTTATTT
Organism: uncultured SAR86 cluster bacterium; assembly: GCA_902610995.1. GTDB lineage: Bacteria > Pseudomonadota > Gammaproteobacteria > Magnimaribacterales > TMED112 > TMED112. The sequence goes on along the minus strand of CACLXU010000002.1, from coordinate 125,314 downwards.
TTGATAGCAATATTTTCAACATTTTTCTTGCCAGCAGATGATCATAAGCCTGGGAACATGGCTGACATTGCAAAAGCTATGGTGAGTGCTGGTTATGAGGGAAGAGATGCCTTTGCATCTATGGTTGAAAAGCATATGGCTGATGACGGATACAATTATCCTGATAGATTTGTCGGCTTTGGATTTTATTACAATCCTCAAAGCGAAAACCCCAACACCATTACCAGCACGGTTGAAGGGAGCTCAGCTGCAGCAGCGATGAAGGTTGGTGACGTAGTGCTTTCCATTGATGGTGAAAGTGCTTGGCAAGATGCTGAACCTGGTCCAAGAAAGCTTGGCGATGTATCCTCAATAACTGTTTTGCGTAATGGCAGCGAGTTGGATCTTGAGCTGGCTTTGGGTGTTGTAAATCCAAGATTTGTTAAAGCTGATTGGTTGGTTGGCATCAATGGTTCTTCTGCAGAGGATTGGGGTAGCAATATGATTGACTACAATGTGATTGAAGCTGTGGCAGGTGAGAGCTCAGCATATGTATTGCATTGGCGAAAATTTAAAGATGCTGAATCCGGTGTAGATGCTGAACAATATGCCATCACTAGAATTGGTTTCAATGAGGATGGAATGGTAAATTTTGTTGCTGAGCTTGAAGAGGAAGAGCTTTGGTACAGACAAACTGGTTGGACTATAACTAGATAAATTTTTACTAAATTAAAAATTAAAGGCACCATTTTGGTGCCTTTTTATTTAAACGTATAAATATATGACATAATTTAATTTAATCTAAGGGATGAAAATACATTTGTGAGCTTTCAGCAAAGATAGTTAGGGAACCCAGATTTGGAGCCACCTGTCAGAGTCGAACTGACGACCTACTGATTACAAATCAGTTGCTCTACCAACTGAGCTAAGGTGGCACGAATGCAAATTTTACATGAATCCGTATTTTTTTAAAGCCAGTATTTAATTTTAAGAAAGTATTCAATAAATTTATTTTCATTGCTAGTATGAAATGTCTAAATATTAATTGGGAACTAATATGAAAAAATTATCTTTACTTTTTTTATCGTTATTTATGTTTGGAATGTTTGCTGACGAGTTGCCAGCAAATTTTTCAAAGTATCAAGCCCATTATTCATTCAGATGTGAACAAGCAGAAAAATGTTTTGAAGCGTTTGATAAATATATGGGATCAGCAGAAGTTGAAGCCATGAATCTTGAAGTTGATTTCTATGCATATGAGCATCAAGGGTGGAACGGAGCTACACATCAGGTCTCTTTTTATTATAAGAATGCAGATGAGTATGCTATGGCTGGAAATGTTTATTCAACTTCCAGAGCAGGCCTTATGTTCAGAAATACAATGAATAAACTTGGTGCAGAATTAATCATGCAGTCTTTAACAAGACATATTGCAGCAAATATTTCTGATGATGCAGGTTCAGAACTTGTGACTGTGAATTGGGATCTAAATGTGTCCAATCCGGTTCAGTTTCTTGCTGCTTGGAAGGATTTTTCAAAAAGTGCTGAAAACTATGATTGGAATGCAGATGCGTGCGGTGTCCAACAGCATATTCTTGGGAATAATGGCAATGGCATCACCCACAACGTATGGTGCACATTTGCAAGCCCACAGTTGGCACTTAATTTCTTAGATAACTATCTAATGACACCAGAATTCGCAGCATACAATGCTCGAGTTTCTGAACATAGAACTTTCCTAAGATCTCATATGTCATATTTGGTTAAAGAATATAATCCTGACTAAAATTAAGAGCTCAACATTAAAGGAGGCTGCGGCCTCCTTTTTTTATAGGTAGGCACACCCAGTACCTTTGATGCCACAATAACCGTCAGGGTTTTTGGCCAGATACTGTTGATGATAATCCTCTGCAGGATAACTAACTTCTTGAATACTTATTTCTGTAGTAATGCTCGAGAAGTTTGACTGTTGAAGAATTGCTTCAAACTTGTTTTTGGATTTAATTGCAATATCAAGTTGTGCTTGATCTTTACAAAAAATCGCTGATCTATACTGACTACCGACATCATTTCCTTGTCGCATTCCTTGGGTTGGGTCATGACACTCCCAGAAGATTTTAAGTATTTCTTCTAAACTGATTTTTTGTGTATCAAATATTACGTTAACAGTTTCAGCATGACCGCTAACTCCAGTACAAACCTGTTCATAATTGGGGTTAGGTCTGTGGCCGCCACAATAGGAGGCATGTGTAACCCAAACGCCATCGGTTTGCCAAAATACTCTCTCAACTCCCCAGAAACAACCAGCTCCAAGAATTATTTCTGATGAATTATCGGGATATGAATCAAATAAATTTCTACCGCTCACAAAATGTTTCATAGATGAATTATATATGTATTGACTATAGAATTTCTAAGTTGATAATATCTTTTCCTACTTGGAGGGGTTGGGGAGCGGTCAAACCCAGCAGACTGTAAATCTGCCGCCTCGTGCTTCGAAGGTTCGAATCCTTCCCCCTCCACCATTTCAACCCGATTTATAAAAGGTATATAATGGTTGAAGCTTTATGGTTTAGGGTATATGATATGCGCTCATATAGCTCAGTAGGTAGAGCACTTCCTTGGTAAGGAAGAGGTCACCGGTTCAAATCCGGTTATGAGCTCCAAACAGTAGAGGGAATTATGGCAAGAGAAAAATTTGATAGAAGCTTACCACACATCAACGTGGGTACTATAGGACACGTCGACCATGGTAAGACAACGTTAACAGCTGCATTAACTAAGGTTTGTGCAGATACATTTGGTGGTGAAGCAGTCGCTTTTGAAGGTATTGATAATGCTCCAGAGGAGAAAGAAAGAGGTATCACAATTGCAACTTCACATGTTGAATATAGTAGTGATCAAAGACACTATGCTCACGTAGACTGTCCAGGACACGCTGACTATGTAAAAAATATGATTACAGGTGCAGCACAGATGGATGGAGCTATATTGGTTGTAAGTGCTGCTGATGGTCCTATGCCACAAACAAGAGAACATATTCTTTTGGCAAAGCAGGTTGGAGTACCAAATATTGTTGTTTACTTAAACAAGGCTGATATGGTTGACGACGAGGAACTTCTAGAGCTTGTTGAGATGGAAGTTAGAGAGCTTCTAGATAAGTACGATTTCCCAGGTGATGATACACCAATCATTAGAGGAAGTGCGTTAAAAGCTCTTGAAGGTGATGCTAAATACGTAGAGAGTGTTGTTGAGCTAGTTAAATCGCTTGATAGCTACTTCCCTGAGCCTGAGAGACCAATTGATAAACCATTCCTATTGCCTATTGAAGACGTCTTCACAATCTCAGGAAGAGGTACTGTGGTTACCGGAAGAGTCGAAAGAGGAATTGTTAAAACTGGTGATGAGTTGGAAATTGTTGGGATTAAAGAAACTTCAAAAACTACATGTACTGGAGTCGAAATGTTTAGAAAAACTCTTGACGAAGGTCGAGCTGGTGAGAACTGTGGTGTTCTTTTAAGAGGAACAGAAAGAGATGCTGTTGAAAGAGGACAGGTTCTTGCGGTTCCTGGATCAGTTACCCCACATACGAAATTTACAGCTAAAATTACTGTTTTAAGCAAAGAAGAAGGCGGTAGACATACACCTTTCTTCAAAGGTTATAGACCTCAGTTCTATTTCAGAACTACTGATGTAACAGGTGAAGTAAACCTTCCTGATGGTGTGGAAATGGTTATGCCAGGAGATACAGTTGATGAATTAAACTGTGAACTCATAGCACCAATCGCCATGGAAGAGGGCTTAAGCTTTGCTGTTAGAGAAGGTGGTAGAACTGTAGGAGCTGGTATTGTTCTCAAGATTCTTGACTAATAATTTGTCATAGTTTCTTGAAAATTTATAATAAGGAGACTGCAAAGGCCTGTAGCTCAATTGGCAGAGCGGCGGTCTCCAAAACCGCAGGTTGTGGGTTCGATTCCCTCCAGGCCTGCCATTACTAGACCATGAACGAAACAGTAAATAAAATTCTTTGGACAATATCCGTCATTGCCGGGTTTTCTGCTGTAATCTTGTTTACATATCTAGAAAACCTTGGTTTGCTTTATAGAGTTTTATTATTGGTTGGATTACTAATTGCTTCACTAGGCCTACTCTCGCAGACAAATTTTGGTAAAGGAGCAGTAAAGCTTATTGGTGATGCAAGATCTGAAGTTGCAAAAGTGGTTTGGCCAAGTAGAGGTGAGACTACTCAAATGTCAGTAATTGTCTTAATAATGATACTTATTCTTGCATTGGTCTTCTGGGGTCTCGATACCCTATTGTCATTCTTATCAAGCTTCATATTGGGATAAACATGAATTGGTTCGTCATTCAAGCATATTCAAACTGTGAAAAGAAAGTAAAACTTGCTCTCGAAGAGAGAATTGATTTATCAGGACTTAAAAAAAGCTTTGGTGAAATAATGATACCTACAGAGCAGGTAACTGAACTTAAAAAAGGTCAAAAAAAACAACTAGAAAGAAAGTTTTTTCCAGGATACATGCTTATTCAAATGGAAATGAATGATGACACTTGGCACCTTGTTAGAAAAACTCCAAATGTAATGGGGTTTATTGGAGGTTCTAGAAATAAGCCAGTACCTCTTACAGAGAGAGAGCTTAACAACATAGTGAATAGGGTTGATGAAGCAACTGAGGCTCCAAAATTCAAGACTGTTTTTGAATCTGGTGAGACAGTCAGAATCAATGATGGACCCTTTAATGATTTTAATGGAACTGTCGAAGAGGTTGACTACGAAAAAAATCTTATTAAAGTTTCCGTTAGTATTTTTGGAAAATCTACACCAGTAGAACTTAATTTTTCCCAAGTCGAGAAAGCATAATGGCAAAAGAAGTAATGACAATAATCAAACTCCAAGTACCGGCAGGTGGAGCTAATCCAAGCCCTCCAGTTGGGCCTGCTCTTGGACAACATGGTTTAAATATTATGGATTTTTGTAATGCGTTTAATGAGAAAACAAAAGAATTAGAAAAAGGAATTAAAGTTCCTGTTGAAATAACAGTCTTTGAAGACAGATCATTCACCTTTATAACAAAATCACCTCCTGCTGCAGTCTTACTTAAGAAAGCTGCTGGGATTGATAAGGCAAGTGGTGAACCAAATAGGAACAAAGTGGCAAAGATCTCAGTTGATAAAGTCAAAGAAATTGCTGAAATGAAAATGGAAGACTTAAATTGTCATGATATTGATGCTGCTATTAAGGTAATATCTGGCACAGCTAGAAGCATGGGTATTGAGGTCAAGTAAATGAAAGAATCAAAATTCAAGAAGTCGCTTACATCGTATGATGTAGAAAAATCTTACAAAACTGATGAGGCTTTGGATTTTATCATTGCACAACCAAAAAGAAACTTTAAGGAATCCATTGATATCTCAGTAAGGCTTGGTATAGATCCAAAAAAATCAGACCAAAATGTAAGAGGCTCAATTACACTTCCAAATACTTTAGGGAAAAAAGTTGTGGTTGCAGCGTTTGTTGATGGAGATAAAGCAGATGAGGCTAAAAAGGCAGGTGCTGATTTTATTGGTGCCGATGACCTAATTGAAAAATATTCCAAAGATCCAATTGACTTTGATGTTGCAATTACTACCCCATCACAAATGAAATCGGTAAGCAAACTTGCAAAAACTTTAGGTCCGAAAGGATTAATGCCAAATCCAAAATCAGGAACTGTTACAGAAAATATTGAAAAAGCGGTAAAGGACGTTAAACATGGTCAAGCAAGATTCAAAGCAGACCAAGAAGGTGTAATTCATGGAACATTTGCAAGTGTGGAAATGGATAAGAAGCAAATTTCAGAAAATTTAGATGCTTTTATTGATGAACTAAAGCGTCTAAAACCAGCTTCATCAAAAGGGATTTACATAAAAGACATTTATCTCTCGACAACTATGGGTCCAGGGTATAAAATTGACGCTTCTCAATATTGAGACATCAAAGACTGAAGGTGCATTGCTTAATTTCCTTCATAGATAGTTTCTAAGTTTCATTAGTTATTATCTATTCTTTGAAAAAGATATTTGTTATGGCATTAAATATAGAAGAAAAAAAGAAGATTGTTACTGAAGTAGCTAATTTAGCAGAGAATTCCTCTTCGCTAGTGTTAGCTGATGCACGTGGTTTGAAAGTATCAGAAGCATCAGAACTTAGATCAGAAGGATTTAAAGCTAACGTAAAGTTTAGGGTTGTAAAAAATTCTCTTGTTAAGAGAGGTTTAAAGGGGACTAGTTATGAAGGGATAGATGATTATCTTAATGGTCCTACAATGCTCGCTTTTTCTTACGAAGAACCTGGTGCTGCAGCAAAGATCTTAAAAAAGTTTTCAAAAGCAAATAAAAACCTTGATATCAAGGGTTTATCTATTGACGGAATGCATCTAGATGCGTCGGAAATCGATAAATTAGCTAATTTACCAACATTTAATGAAGCTATTTCAAAATTTGCTGGACTTTTGAAGGCACCTTTAGGTAAAATTGCATCTCTTATTAATGAGGTTCCTTCAAAACTTGCTCGAACACTCGTAGCAGTGAAAGAGCAGAAAGGGTAAGGAGAATTTATGGCAACTAAAACAAAAGACGAAATTTTAGAATCAATATCAAGCATGTCCGTAATGGATTTGGTTGAATTAATTGATGCAATTGAAGAAAAGTTTGGTGTTACTGCAGCAGCAGTAGCAGCCGCACCAGCAGCCGGTGCTGCTCCAGCAGGTGATGCAGGAGGCGGTGAGGCAGCTGAAGAAAAAAGTGCTTTTGATGTAGTTTTAACAGCTTCTGGAGACAAAAAAGTCGCAGTAATTAAAGCTGTAAGAGCTGCAACAGATCTAGGACTTAAAGAGGCAAAAGATTTAGTTGATGGGGCTCCTAAAACTGTTAAAGAAGGAGTCAAAAAGGAAGATGCTGAAGCATTGGTAGCCGCGCTGCAGGAAGCTGGCGCACAAGCCGAAATGAAGTAATTCATTAGGCTAATATAATGACATACTCTTTTACTGAGAAAAAACGTATTCGAAGACAATTTGGTACTCTGCCAAATGTCATGGAATTGCCGTACCTGATTAAAACACAAACTGATTCATACGCTGATTTTTTACAAGCTGATTGCGAGCCAGACAAAAGAGAATCAAGAGGCCTAGAAGAGGTATTCAAATCGATATTCCCAATTAATAGTGCTTCAAGTAATGCTGCATTAGATTATATATCTTACGAATTAGGCGAATGCCTATATACCCCTGAAGAATGTAAAACTAAAGGTATCTCATACGCAGTCCCTCTGTACGTAAATTTACAGCTGCGAATTATGGATAAAGCCACAAGCTATAAAACTATCAAGGAAAATGGAGTCAAGGAAGATAGAGTTTTTCTAGGGGAGATTCCAATCATGACGAAGGATGGCAGTTTTGTTGTAAACGGAACAGAAAGAGTTGTAGTTTCACAACTTCATAGATCGCCAGGAGTATTTTTTGATCATGATAAAGGCAAAACACATTCTTCTGGTAAAGTTCTGTATGCTGCCAGAATAATTCCTTACAGAGGATCTTGGCTTGATTATGAATTTGATGCTAAAGATTTAATATATGCAAGAATTGACAGAAAAAGGAAATTTCCTGCTACGGCAATTCTGAAATCTTTAGACATGTCTGATAATGAGATTTTATCTTCGTTCTATGAGTTCTTAAATATCAGCATCAAGAATGGTGATGTCTACTTAGATATTTCGCCAGATGAATTAAAAGCAAAAGCCTTTGACTTTTCTATTGAAGTTGCCGGAAAACAGATAATGTCTGGGAAGAGAATCAATGCCAAAGTTGTAGCTGATTTTTCAAAACAAAAATCTAAGGGTATTAAGGTAGATTCAGATGAATTCATTGGACAAATTTTAGCTGAAGATATTGTAGACACAACGACTGGAGAGATACTATATCCCGCAAATACTGTTCTGGAAAAACCTGTCCTTAAGAAATTAATTGAGTCAAAAATAGAATCTTTAAAAATAATTTACACAAACACTATTGATAGCGGCTCATTTTTAGCTGACACATTGAGAAATGACCCAAGCAATAGCAGAGCTGAAGCACTGATTGATATTTATAGAATGCTAAGGCCAGGAGAACCACCAACAAAAGAGTCCACTGAAGTATTGTTTAACAACCTTTTCTTTTCAGAAGATAGATATGATCTATCTGATGTTGGAAGAATGAAATTAAATTGGCGATTAAAAGTTGATGACAGAAAAGATGTACATGTCCTGACCAAAGAGGATATTGTTACGGTTCTAAAAAAACTTGTTGATATCAGGAATGGTAGGGATACTGTGGATGACATTGATCATCTTGGAAATAGACGAATTAGGTCTGTTGGCGAAATGACAGCGAATCAACTTAGAATTGCTTTAGTTAGAGTTGAAAGAGCAGTTAAAGATAGATTGGGTATGGCTGAAACAGAAGGATATATTCCCTCTGACCTTATTAATGCAAAACCAATTACTGCTGCATTTAAAGAGTTTTTTGGGTCATCACAACTTTCTCAGTTCATGGATCAAAATAATCCACTATCAGAAGTTACCCATAAGAGAAGAGTCTCTGCATTAGGCCCTGGCGGTTTATCAAGAGAACGTGCAGGTTTTGAAGTAAGAGATGTACATCCAACTCATTACGGAAGAGTTTGTCCAATTGAAACCCCTGAAGGGCCAAATATTGGATTAATCAATTCATTATCAACTTACGCAAGAACAGATAAATATGGATTTATTGAAACCCCTTATAGAGTAGTTAAGGATGGAAAGGTAACTGATGAAATTGTCTATTTATCGCCAATAATGGAAGGTAACCATTTTGTTGCTCAAGCAAATATAGAGCTAGATAAAAAAGGAAAAATTAAAGGCGAATTTGTAACTGCAAGACATAAAGGTGAAACCTCTTTAGTAAGTGTTGGAATGATAACTCTTATGGACGTTTCTCCAAAGCAGGTCTTATCTGTCGCTGCCTCCTTAATCCCATTCCTTGAAAATAATGATGCTAACAGAGCTTTGATGGGTTCTAATATGATGAGACAAGCAGTTCCAACCTTGCTGCCTCAAAAACCGTTAGTTGGTACTGGTTTAGAGAGGCAAGTTGCCAGAGACTCTGGGGTTTGCATCGTTGCAAATAATGCAGGAGTTGTTGATTCAGTTGATGGTGGAAGAATTGTTGTAAAGGTATCGAGTGGCGATAGTGTAAGTGTAGATATTTACAATTTAATCAAATATACACGTTCTAACCAAAATACATGCATTAATCAAAGACCTCTAGTGAAAAGAGGAGATTCGGTAAAAGCTGGCGATATCATTGCGGATGGCCCATCAATTGATCTTGGAGAACTTGCCATTGGTCAGAATATGAGAATAGCTTTCATGCCATGGAATGGATTCAACTATGAGGATTCAATACTTTTATCAGAAAAAGTTGTTCAAGAAGATCGTTTAACAAGCATTCACATACAAGAGCTAACATGTATTACAAGAGATACCAAATTAGGTATGGAGGAAATAACATCTGATATTCCTGGTGTAAGTGAATCTGCACTTTCAAAACTTGATGAAAATGGAATTGTTTATGTTGGAGCTAAAGTTGATGCAGGCGATATACTGGTAGGAAAAGTTACACCAAAAGGCGAATCTCAATTATCACCAGAAGAAAAATTGCTAAAAGCCATATTTGGAGAGAAAGCGTCGGATATTAAAGATACATCACTAAGAGTGCCTTCAAGTGTGAGCGGAACTGTAATTGATGTCCAGATTTTTACCAGAGATGGTGTTGATAAAAACCCGCGGGCCAAAAGTAATGAATCACTTATGGTATCTGAGTACAGCAAAGATTTAGATGATGAAATGAGAATTGTGACTAATTCTCTAAAAAATACAGTTATACAAGCTTTAAAACAAGAAAATTTAATTAAAGATAAAGGAAAGATAACAAAAGAAATCCTTGATGAGATGGATCTCGAAAGTGTCTTAAAACTAAAAGTCAAAAGCAAAAAGATATCGGATCTCCAAAAGAATGTTGCCGATCAATTCAAGCGTTATCAAGCCGAGAATAAAGAGAAAATGGCAATCTTTAAAAAGAAGATTGAGGGCGGCAATGATTTAGCTCCCGGTGTTCTATCAGTAATAAAAGTTTATCTCGCTGTGAAAAGAAGAATACAAGCAGGCGACAAACTTGCTGGTAGACATGGTAACAAGGGAGTTATCTCTAGCATTATTCCAGTAGAGGACATGCCTTATGATGAAAATGGTGAACCAGTAGATATAGTGTTAAATCCGCTCGGAGTGCCATCCAGAATGAATGTTGGGCAGATTCTTGAAACTCATTTGGGTCTTGCTGCAAAGGGATTAGGTGACAAGATTGATAGGATGATAAAGAACAAAGAAAAATTTGATAACGTAAAAAAAGTTCTTAAAGATATCTACTCATTTGGGCCTAGAGATGATGATGAGATTTCATCACTCAAAGATACAGAGCTTAAGGAATTAGCAGGAAACCTAAGAGAGGGTGTCCCTTTTGCAACACCTGTCTTTGACGGTGCAAATGAAATGGAAATCAAAAAACTCCTAAAATACGCTGATTTGCCAGAAAGTGGTCAATTCACCCTTTTTGATGGAAGAACTGGAGAGAAGTTTGACAGGCCCGTTACTGTCGGGTACATGTATATGCTAAAACTTAATCACTTAGTTGATGATAAGATGCATGCAAGATCAACTGGATCATACAGTCTTGTTACACAACAACCACTAGGAGGAAAAGCGCAATTCGGTGGACAGAGATTCGGTGAAATGGAAGTTTGGGCGCTCGAAGCCTATGGAGCAGCGTATACCCTTCAAGAAATGTTGACTGTGAAATCAGATGATATTAGTGGAAGATCAAAGGTATACAAGAATATAGTTGATGGAAACTATGAAGTTGAATCTGGTGTTCCAGAATCATTCAATGTTTTAAGTAAAGAGATTAAAGCACTTGGAATAAATCTTGAATTAGAAGATAGCTCGGAGGAATAAAATGCAAGATATCATTAAAAATATAAATAAGAGTTCAAAAAGAAATTTTGATCTCATTTCATGTGGTCTTGCTTCCCCACAAATGATTAGGTCCTGGTCATGGGGAGAAGTTAAAAAGCCTGAGACTATTAATTACCGTACATTTAAGCCTGAAAGAGATGGTTTATTCTGCTCAAGAATTTTTGGTCCAATAAAAGACTTTGAATGTCTCTGTGGAAAATATAAGAGAAGAAAACACAGAGGTGTAATTTGTGAAAAATGTGGTGTTGAAGTGACCGCGACAAAAGTAAGAAGAGATAGGATGGGTCATATTGAACTTGCATCCCCAGTAGCACACATATGGTTCTTAAAATCATTACCATCAAGAATTGGTTTATTTCTTGATATGACATTGAGAGAAATCGAAAGAGTTCTCTATTATGAAAGTTTTGTTGTTGTTGAACCTGGCATCACTGATTTAGAAAAAGGACAACTACTTACAGAGGATGAATACTATGAGGCTCTTGATGAGTATGACGACGACTTCACTGCAATGATGGGTGCAGAGGCAGTTCAAATACTTTTATCTGAAGTAGACATTGAGAAAACTATCCAAGAAATTAGAGAAGAGCTTGATACAAGTGCATCTGAGACAAAGATCAAGAAACTTCAAAAAAGATTGAAGCTTATGGAAGCATTTAAAGATAGTGGTCAGAAGCCTGAATGGATGATAATGAACGTGTTGCCAGTACTGCCACCAGATCTAAGACCATTAGTTCCTCTTGATGGAGGAAGGTTTGCTACTTCTGATCTGAATGATCTTTATAGAAGAGTAATTAATAGAAATAACAGATTAAAAAGACTTCTTGAGCTGGGAGCTCCCGAAATAATAGTTAGGAATGAAAAAAGAATGCTTCAAGAATCTGTTGATGCGTTACTTGATAATGGTAGAAGAGGACGAGCAATTCTAGGCACAAACAAAAGACCTCTTAAATCTTTGGCAGATATGATAAAAGGAAAACAAGGTAGATTTAGACAGAATTTGCTTGGGAAAAGAGTTGATTACTCAGGTAGATCGGTTGTTGTTTCAGGCCCAACACTAAAATTACATCAATGCGGACTGCCCAAGAAAATGGCATTAGAGCTTTTCAAGCCCTTCATATTTAATAGGCTTGAGCAGAAAGGTATAACAATAACTATTAAAGCAGCAAAACAGCTTGTTGAAGAGGAAACACCTGAAGTATGGGATTGCTTAGATGAAGTTATTAGAGAACATCCTGTACTTTTAAACAGAGCACCAACGTTGCATAGGCTTGGAATTCAGGCATTTGAACCAGTATTAATTGAAGGAAAAGCAATTCAATTGCATCCATTGGTTTGTACTGCTTTTAATGCTGACTTTGATGGTGATCAGATGGCAGTTCACGTACCTTTGTCTCTAGAAGCGCAACTAGAAGCAAGAGCACTGATGATGAGCACAAACAATATTCTTTCACCGGCGAGCGGTGAGCCTATCATTCAACCAAACCAAGATGTCGTTTTAGGGATTTATTACTTAACAAAAGAGAGTGCTGACGAGGGCAAAGCGGTTAGAGCATTTGTCGACGTTCATGAAGTCAAACGTGCCTATCTTGCAAAACAAATAAGTCTTCACGAAAAAATTAAAGTTAGAGTTTTAGTTGGAGATACAAAGAAAACACTAGAAACAACTGTGGGTAGATGCTTGCTGTACGAAATAATGCCTGCAGGAGTAGACTTTACTAGAGTAAATAAAACTCAAAAGAAGAAAGATATACTAAACCTAATTTCTCACATATATAAGGACTTTGGGTTGAAGGAATCTGTCCTATTTGCAGATCAACTAATGTATCTTGGCTTTGAGTATTCAACAACATCTGGTGCGTCCATCGGTGTTAATGATTTTGAGATACCTGATGATAAAGACAATATTATTAATTCTGCACAAGGAGAAGTTCAAGGAATAGAAGAACAATTCGAATCTGGTTTACTCACCAAGGGAGAAAAATACAACAAAATTATTGATATTTGGTCTAGAACAAATGAGAGGGTAGCTTCTTCAATGATGAAAGCCCTAGGCGATAAAGTTGATGTAGATAAAGATGGCAACGAGAAAGTTGTTCCGTCATTTAACAGTGTTTTTATGTACGCTGACTCTGGTGCAAGAGGTTCTCCTGCACAAATCAGACAACTTGCAGGCATGAGGGGGCTTATGTCGAAACCAGACGGCAGCATTATAGAAACTGCCATAACCTCAAATTTTAGGGAAGGTCTTTCCATGCTCGAATACTTTACATCTACGCATGGTGCAAGAAAGGGACTAGCCGACACTGCACTTAAAACAGCAAACTCTGGATATCTTACAAGAAGGCTTGTAGATGTATCACAAGATGTTGTGATAACTACAGAGGACTGTGAGACAGAGGATGGTATTACAGTAGAAGCAATTATAGATGGCGCATCTGTAATTCAAACAATCTCTGAAAGGATTTTGGGTAGAGTTTTGCAGGAGGATATAAAGAAAGATGGAAAAGTCCTCTTTGAGAAAGGTCATCTCTTCGATGAGGAATCTGCATTACTGCTTCAAAATTCAGGCATAAAAAAGGTAAAGATAAGATCTCCAATAACATGTGAGGCTAAGCTTGGTCTATGTTCAAAATGTTACGGAAGAGACCTTGCTAGAGGTCATTTAGTTCACATTGGAGAGGCAGTAGGTGTTGTGGCTGCACAATCTATTGGTGAGCCAGGAACACAACTTACCATGAGAACATTCCACATTGGTGGTGCAGCTTCAGGGACTGCTGAGGATGATTCTATAACTACGCTTAGAGGCGGAACCGTGGTTTTTGAATCTTCTTTGAAAACTGTTGAAAAGAAAAATGGAGAAGCAATTGTAACATCAAGAAATGGGGTCTTAACCATACAAGACGAAGATGAAAATCTACTAGAAAAATACTCAGTTCCATACGGAGCAGAATTGTTATTTGCCAACAAAAAGGTCGTTGAACCTGGAACTCTAATTGCAAAATGGGATCCTCTAACATTGCCGATTATTTCTGAAGTTGATGGGTCAATTCAATTCAATGATCTATCTGAAGATGTGACTATGAAAGTAGATGTGGATGAACTTACTGGTTCTGCAGCTAGAGAAGTAATTGATGTGAATGAAAGACCTGTTAAAGGGAAAGGTATGACACCATCGATATCAGTTGTTGATGGAAAGAAAAAAATTCTAGCAAGTTACTCACTGCCATCTAAGTCCATATTAATGAAAAATAATACAAACAAAGTTGCTGTTGGAGAATTTATTGCAAGAGTGCCTGTTGAGGGGACAAAAACTAAAGATATTACTGGTGGTTTACCTAGAGTTGCAGATTTATTCGAAGCAAGAAAGCCAAAAGATGGTGCAATTTATGCAGAGGCCTCAGGTGTTCTTTCTTATGGAAAGGAAACTAAGGGTAGAAAGAGACTTGTAATTACTCCAGAGAAAGGAGAGCCAGTTGAAATGTTAGTGCAAAAATACAGAGCTGTATCCTTCTTAGAGGGTGATAAGGTAGAAAGAGGAGACATTCTATGTCACGGTCCAATAGATACCCACAGTTTACTTTCTTTACATGGTGTCGAAGAACTCGCGAAACACTTAATTTCAGAAGTACAAGATGTTTATCGATTGCAAGGGGTTGTAATCAATGATAAGCACATTGAGGTAATTTGCAGGCAGATGATGAAAAAAGTCACGGTGACAGATTCTGGAGATAGTGACTATCTGGAAGGGGATATTGTTCAACTTACTGATATTAGAAAAGTAAACTCAAACCTTCAATCCTCTGATAAGAAACCAGCCAAGTTTGAAAGAATGTTGCTTGGAATAACAAAAGCAGCGTTATCAACAGACTCTTTTGTATCCGCTGCATCTTTTCAAGAAACAACAAGGGTTCTCACAGAGGCAGCAGTTACAAGTAAAAAAGACATTTTGAAAGGTTTAAAAGAAAATGTAGTTGTTGGAAGACTAGTTCCTGCAGGTACTGGTTTTGCAGCTAATCAAAAAGCAAGTGTTACATCAGAGGAAATCCAAGATATTGAAGAAGCTCTGAAGAAAGAGCTATTGGAGAGCTTCCAGTAGATATTTACTATTGACCGATGAATTTCACTGCTTTATCATTCACTTTTTAAAATGGCTACAGTAAATCAATTAGTTAGAAAACCAAGGCGAACAAAACGAGCTAAAAGTGATGTTCCTGCTTTGAAGAATTGCCCACAAAGGAGGGGTGTATGCACGCGTGTATACACTACCACTCCAAAGAAGCCTAATTCTGCTCTTAGAAAGGTCTGCAGGGTAAAGCTTACGTCTGGATTTGAAGTTACTTCGTACATAGGTGGAGAAGGACATAATTTACAAGAACACTCGGTAGTTTTAATTAGAGGCGGAAGAGTTAAAGATCTGCCTGGTGTTAGATATCACACTGTTAGGGGTGCTCTTGATACTTCAGGTGTATCAGAACGTAAACAGGGCAGATCAAAGTATGGTGCTAAGAAAGGAAAATAAATGAGAAGAAGAGCTGCACCAAAGAGAAAAATAATTCCTGATTCAAAATATGAGAGTGAAGTCGTAGCTAAATTCATGAACCAATTAATGGTTGATGGAAAAAAATCAATAGCTGAAAAAATCGTATATGGAGCGTTTGAGCAACTTGAGAAAACAAACTCAAAAGAGGATCCTGTTGAAACCTTTAAGAAGGTATTGGACAAGGTTGCCCCTGTAGTAGAAGTAAGATCGAGAAGAATTGGAGGAGCAACATACCAGGTTCCTGTTGAAGTAAGAGCTAAAAGGCGCACTGCACTTGCGATGAGATGGATTGTTGATGCTGCAAGAAACAGAAAAGAAAAATCTATGCCAGCCAGGCTTGCGGCAGAACTCAGAGATGCAGTCGATGGAAAAGGTGCTGCCGTGAAGAAAAAAGAAGACGTTCATAAAATGGCAGAGGCTAACAAAGCTTTTTCACACTTTAGGTTTTAAAAAATGGCACGCAAAACTCCTTTAAATAGATACAGAAACATCGGCATATGCGCACACGTTGACGCAGGAAAGACCACAACAACTGAAAGGGTCCTATTCTACACTGGAATATCTCATAAGATTGGGGAAGTTCATGATGGCGCAGCAGTTATGGATTGGATGGAACAAGAACAAGAAAGAGGAATAACAATAACATCTGCTGCTACCACATGCTTCTGGAGTGGTATGCAACAGCAGTTTGAGGAGCATCGTGTAAATATTATTGATACTCCTGGACACGTAGATTTTACAATTGAAGTCGAAAGATCATTAAGGGTATTAGATGGAGCTGTAGTAGTTTTTTGTGGCTCATCTGGAGTACAACCACAATCTGAAACTGTCTGGAGACAAGCGAATAGATATGAAGTTCCTAGAATTGTGTTTGTCAATAAAATGGATAGAGCAGGAGCAAATTTTGAAAGAGTAGTTGATCAAATAAAAGATAGACTAGGGGCAACAGTTATCCCAATACAATACAACATTGGTGCTGAAGATGATTTCAAAGGGGTAATTGATCTAATAAAAATGAAAACAATTACCTGGAACGAAGCTGATAAAGGATCTACATTTGAATATACGGATATACCTGAAGATTTAAAATCCAAATGTGAGAGTTTAAGAGAAGAGCTCGTTGAAGCTGCTGCTGAGGCAAATGAAGAATTAATGGAAAAATACTTAGAGTCGGGAGATTTAGACGAAGCTGAAATTAAGATTGGATTAAGACAGCGTGTTCTAGCTAATGAAATAACTCTTGCTTTGTGTGGTTCAGCCTTTAAAAATAAAGGTGTTCAAGCGGTTCTTGACGCTGTAATTGAATACCTACCGTCACCAGATGAAGTTAAAGCAATAGAGGGTATTAACCCTAAATCTGAAGATACCACATCAAGAAGCTCATCAGATGATGAACCATTTTCTGCACTTGCATTTAAAATTGCTACTGATCCTTTTGTAGGCAATTTAACTTTCGTGAGAGTCTATTCTGGTGTCTTATCTCAAGGGGATGGAGTCGTAAATACTGTTAAAGATGAAAAAGAAAGAATAGGTAGAATGGTACAGATGCATTCAAATAATAGGGAAGAAATTAAAGAGGTTCGTGCCGGCGACATAGCAGCGTGTATAGGATTGAAGAATGTTACAACTGGGGACACTCTTTCAGATCCAAAAGACCTTGTAGTGCTTGAGAGAATGGAATTTCCTGAGCCTGTCATATCTTTAGCTGTAGAGCCAAAATCAAAACCAGACCAAGAAAAAATGTCAATTGCTCTCGGAAAACTTGCGCAAGAAGATCCCTCATTTCGAGTTAGCTCTGATGAAGAATCAGGACAAACAATTATCTCTGGAATGGGAGAGTTACATTTAGAAGTTCTAGTTGAGAGAATGAAAAGAGAGTTTAGCGTTGAAGCAAACGTTGGAAAACCACAAGTAGCATATAGAGAGGCAATAACAAAATCAGTTGAATGTGAGGCGAAGTACGCAAAACAATCAGGTGGTAAAGGACAATATGGGCACGTTTTGATGAGAATGGAGCCTGCAGAGGAAGAATTTGAATTTGTTGATGAAATAAAGGGTGGAGCTATTCCAAAAGAGTACATTCCAGCAGTTTCTAAAGGAGTTAAGGAACAATTGCAAAACGGTGTTGTTGCAGGCTACCCGCTTCAGGGTGTTAAGGTGACTCTCTATGATGGTTCCTTTCATGAAGTTGATTCAAGTGAGATGGCATTTAAACTAGCAGGGTCAATGGCTGCTAAAGATGGTGCGATGAAAGCTAGTCCAATTCTTCTAGAGCCAATGATGTCAGTAGAAGTTGTTACTCCAGAAGATTATATGGGTGACGTCGTAGGCGACCTAAATAGAAGAAGAGGTCAAGTTCAAAATATGGAAGATATTCCGTCTGGAAAAGCTATTACAGCACTGGTTCCATTAGCCGAGATGTTTGGATATGCTACAGATTTAAGGTCTGCAACCCAAGGTAGAGCTACTTACACAATGGAGTTTGAGAAGTACCTTGATGTCCCATCAAATTTAACTGAAGAAATTATCAATAAGAATTAATAATATTCTTTGACACACCCCTTTTAAAGCCTTAAAATCGTGGTCTTTCTTTAATATAAAAGGGATATGGAACAACAAAAAATAAGAATTAAACTTAAGGCTTTTGATCATAAGTTGATTGACAAATCTACTAAAGAAATCCTTGAGACAGTAACAAAAACAGGGGCTAAAGTCGTTGGTCCTATTCCATTGCCTGTAAAAAGAGAAAGGCTTACTGTTCTTATCTCTCCTCACAAAGATAAAGATGCGAGGGATCAGTATGAAACAAGGACTCACAAACGACTCTTTGACATTGTTGACCCAACGGAACAAACCGTTGACGCATTGATGAGACTTGATATTGCAGCTGGTGTCGACGTTAAAATCACTTTAAATTAATCATGTTAGGTCTAGTAGGTACAAAAAAGGGAATGACGCGCGTCTTCAAAGATGACGGCAGATCAATTCCAGTAACGGTTGTTGAAGTATTCAATAGCAAAATAGTGCAGAGAAAAACTCAAGAATCAGATGGGTATTTCGCAATACAAGTAAGCTATGGAAAAAGAAAGAGAGTCTCAAAAAGCAACGAAAAAAAGTTCAAAGATAATGGCACAGATAAGGGTTACTTAACCGAGTTCAACTTATCTGAGGATGAATTTAATGAAATAGCTAGCCTAAATGAAATCTCTTTAAAATCTTTGCAAAATCCTAAAGTTGTTGATGTATTAGGTGTTTCAAAAGGTAAGGGTTTTGCGGGGGTAGTGAAAAGACATAACTTCAAAACCCAAGATGCCACCCACGGCAACTCCCTTTCACATAGAGCACCAGGTTCTATTGGCCAATGCCAATTTCCAGGAAGAGTCTTCAAGGGCAAAAAAATGTCAGGACAGATGGGAAATAAAAATGTGACCATCCAAAACCTTGAAATTGATAGTATTGATCTTGAAGATAATCTTATCCTTATACAAGGATCAATACCCGGATCAGTAGGCAGTATCGTTAAAATACTTCCTTCAATAAAAAATCAAGACGAAAAATTTACACTGGCAAGTGGAGACAATATAGATCCAAAGGAAGCTCCAAAAGAAGAGCCTAAAGAAGCAGCAGCACCAGAAGAAGAACCAAAAGAAGAGCCTAAAGAAGCAGCAGCACCAGAAGAAGCTCCAAAAGAAGAACCAAAAGATAATAAATAAAAGAGATAAAAATGGCTAAGACAGAATCACAAACAAAACCAAAAGCAAAAGCAAGTGCACCAAGACTTCCTGCTGAAATATTTGGTGTTGATTTCAATCCATCCCTTGTGCATCAAGCACTAACAAGTTACTTATCATCTCAGAGACAAGGCTCAGTGTTGCTAAAGAATAGATCTGCTGTTAGAGGTGGTGGGAAAAAGCCATTTAGACAAAAGGGAACTGGAAGAGCAAGAGCAGGAACAATAAGAAGTCCTATATGGGTAGGTGGTGGAGCAACATTTGCAAATGTAAAAAACCATGAAAAAAAGATTAATAAAAAAATGGCTAAAAAAGCGTTAGCTTCAATACTCTCTAAATTTAAAGCGGAGAAAAGATTACAGTTAATTGAGGACGTTTCCTTTAAAGAACCAAAAACAAAATTAGCTGAACAATTCTTTAAAAAATCGGGTTTAAACTCAGCTCTTCTTATAACCAATGATGTGGATGAAAATACAATGTTGGCGATAAGAAACCTAAAAAATTTCTCATTCTTGGATGTTACGGAAATAAATCCATATGACTTAATCAAGGCAGAAAATATTCTTGTTTCGCATTCATCTATTTCAGTGCTTAAGGAGTTATTAAATGTTAAATGAACGATCTTACACCACGATTAAAAGCCCTGTTATCAGCGAAAAGTCAGCTATACAGAAGAGCAATGGGAATACCTATGTTTTTAAGGTTGATGGCGATGCAACCAAAAAGCAAATAACAAGTTCTATTGAGGACATCTTTGGTGTTAAGGTCAAATCAGTTAGAGTGCTTAACACGAAATTTAAAAACAAAAGAAATCGTTTTGGAAAATATAAAACCAGCACTTACAAAAAAGCTTACGTTTCACTAGAAGATGGCAAAGAAATTAACCTGGAGAATCCTTTTAAATAATGGCTATTATTAAAGCAAAACCCACCTCTCCAGGCAGACGATTCAGGGTCCAAATCAGTTCAGATCTTCACAAGGGAAGGCCAGAAAAAAAACTTCTTGAATCCAAAAACAAAATTTCTGGTAGAAATAACAATGGAAGAATTACTGTAAGACACAAAGGCGGTGGACATAAACGACTATATAGAATTGTCGACTTTAAACGAAATAAGTTTGACGTTGAGGCAAAAGTTTTGAGACTTGAGTACGATCCGAACCGGTCTGCAAATATTGCTCTTATTGAATACAAAGATGGTGAACGAGCTTACATCATAGCTCCAAAAAATCTGAAAGATAAAGCAAAAGTTATTTCTAGTGATAAAGCCCCGATTAAACCAGGAAATTCACTGCCTTTATCAAAGATACCTCAAGGTACAGAAGTTCACTGTGTTGAAATGCGACCTGGCAAGGGGGCACAACTTGTAAGATCTGCAGGAACAACTGCAAGATTAGTAGCAAAAGAAGGTAAATATGCAACTTTAAGACTCAGTTCCGGAGAGATGAGAAAGATTTTATTAACTTGTAGAGCAACTGTTGGGGTAATTTCAAATGAACAGCACAACTTAAGATCGCTTGGAAAAGCAGGCGCAAAAAGATGGAGAGGAGTAAGGCCAACTGTTAGAGGTGTTGCAATGAATCCAGTTGATCATCCTCATGGAGGCGGAGAGGGTAAAACTTCAGGTGGAAGAAACCCGGTATCCCCTTGGGGAACTCCTACAAAGGGTTACAGAACACGCAAACCTAAACCGAGTGACAAACTTATTGTCAAAAGGAGATATAAATAATGGCAAGATCAAGTAAAAAAGGACCTTTTGTCGATGTTTCTCTTGAAAAGAAGATCGCGAAAGCCAAAGAAACCAACGATAGGAAACCAATCAAAACTTGGTCAAGATCTTCAATGATTACTCCTGATATGGTTGGTTTGACTATTGCTGTTCACAATGGAAGACAGCACATACCAGTTTTTGTCAAAGAAGATATGGTTGGCCAAAAATTAGGGGAATTCTCCATTACTAGAACATTTAAACTTCATTCTGGAGACAGAAAGGTAACAAAGGTGTAATAAAAGTGGAAGTTAGAGCGTATTTAAAAGGAGCAAGATTATCACCACAAAAAGCTGGTTTAGTGGCTGACCAAGTTCGTGGATTAGAGGTAGAGCAAGCACTTGATGTTCTTAGCTTTTCCAAGAAAAAAGGAGCCGACATCATAAAAAAACTTTTAAACTCCGCCATTTCAAATGCTGAAAATAACGAAAATGCAGATATTGATAATCTACGGATCAAATCAATCATTGTGAATAAGGGTTTTGTTATGAAGAGAATAAAGATAAGAGCAAGAGGACGTGCTGATAGAATGAAAAAACCCTTTTGCAATATTGAAATTTTATTGTCGGAGAAATTAAAAGAGGAAAAAGTGGAGGCTCAAAGTGGGACAGAAAGTTAATCCAGTAGGATTTAGATTAGGAACAAGTAGAGACCATGACTCTGTCTGGTATGCAAAGTCAAAAGACTACTCAAAGCTTGTTTTAGAGGATATAAAAGTGCGAGAAAGAGTTAAAGAAATACTGCCACAAGCCCCAATAAGTTCAGTTTCAATAAAAAGAACAATGGAAGAAATTATTGTAGATATAAACACTTCAAGACCTGGGATAGTTATTGGAAAAAAAGGTGAAGAGATAGAAAAAATTAAAAAGGAGCTTAAAAGAGTTGTTAATCAAGAAGTTAAGTTAAATGTTAAAGAAATAAAACAACCAGATTTGGATGCTCAATTAGTTGCTGACTCTGTTACACAACAATTAGAGAAAAGGATAATGTTCAGAAAAGCTATGAAGAGAGCTGTCCAAAATACTATGAGACAAGGTGCAAAAGGAATACGTATAGAAGTTTCTGGAAGATTAAATGGAGCAGAAATTGCTCGATCTGAGTGGTATAGAGAGGGCCGGGTTCCTTTGCATACAATTAAGGCAGATATAGATTATGCAACTAGTGAAGCCCTAACAACCTATGGAATATTAGGTGTGAAGGTTTGGATTTATAGAGGTGACAAGTAATGCTTCAACCTAAGAAAACAAAATTCAGAAAACAAATGAAAGGAAGAAATAATGGCTTTGCATCTGCTGGCTCATCTGTTTCATTTGGAGATTTTGGACTAAAAGCAACATCTCATGGGATGCTTACATCTAGACAGATAGAAGCCGCGAGAAGAGCATTAGTAAGATATATTAAAAGAGGGGGAAAAGTATGGATAAGAGTCTTCCCGGATAAGCCAATAACAAAAAAACCACTCGAGACTAGGCAAGGAAAAGGCAAAGGTAATGTTGAATATTGGGCAAGTCCAATTAAACCAGGAAAGATTATTTATGAGGTCTCAGGCGTATCTGAAGCAGATGCAAAAAGAGCTTTTGAATTAGCTGGAGCAAAGCTCCCAATGGGAACAACATTTGTTAAGAGAGGTACAAATGCCTAAAAAAACTGGAAAAGACTACAAAGGGATGAATAAAGAGTCCTTAAAAAAAGAGCTTCTTGCCCAAAGAAAGTTATTGTTTGAAAGTAATTTCAAACATAAAATGGGCCAACTTAAAGAAAGTCATTTACTAAAAGAAACAAGAAAAAATATAGCTAGAATAAAAACGGAGATTGAAAGCAATGGCAGGTAGAACGCTTCAGGGGACGGTAACAAGCAATAGCATGAATAAGACAGTTGTTGTAACCGTTGGCAGAAGAACAAAACACCCAAAATATGGGAAGTACATAAATTTGTCTTCTAAGTACCACGTGCATGATGAAAAAGAGGTTTCAAAATTAGGTGATGTTGTGACTATTCAGGAATGCAAGCCGATATCGAAGACTAAGAGTTGGAAATTAATTGAGGTTATTAGACAAGGTGAAAAAACATGATTCAGACTCAAAGCATGTTAAATGTTGCTGATAACAGCGGTGCAAGATCAGTGATGTGTATAAAAGTACTTGGCGGCTCTAAAAGGAGAACTGCCAACATTGGTGATGTAATCAAAGTTGCTGTGAAGGAAGCTTTGCCCCAGAGCAAAATTAAAAAGGGATCTGTGATGAATGCGTTAATCGTAAGGAGTAGGTCAGGAGTTAGACGGTCTGATGGCTCTAAAATTGGTTTCGATGAAAACGCAGTTGTTCTGCTAAATAATAATAGAGATCCTGTAGCAACTAGAATTTTTGGGCCTGTTACACGTGAGCTACGATCAGCTAAGTACATGAAGATTGTCTCATTAGCACCGGAGGTTCTGTAATGAAAAACAAAAATACAAAACTTAGAGAAGGAGATGAAGTAATCGTAATCTCAGGAAAAGAACGTGGCAAAAGAGGCAATATTAAACAAATAGTTGGCTCAAAATGCATTGTTAACGATTTAAATCTTGCAAAGAGGCATACAAGACCCAACCCACAGCTTGGGATTACAGGCGGAATAGTTGAGAAAGAAATGCCTATTGAACTTTCAAACTTAATGATTTGGAATTCAGCCGCTAAAAAAAGAGACAAAATTGGATTTAAAGAGGAAAAGGGTAAAAAAGTTAGAATTTTTAGATCTACGGGCAAGGAAATAAAATAATGAATTTTAAAGAAAAATATACAAAAGAGATCGCTCCTGCTCTAAAAGAGAAGTTAGGCCTGAAATCTATAATGGAGGTTCCTAAGCTTCAAAAAATAACAATAAACATGGGTGTTGGAGAAGCTTCTAAAGACAAAGGTGTTCTAGAAAATGCATTGAAAGATCTTGAAGCCATTTGCGGCCAAAAACCTGTAATAACAAAGGCTAGAAAAGCAGTCTCAACATTCAAGATTAGAGAACAGTACCCCATAGGTTGCAAGGTGACCTTAAGAGGCAGTAAAATGTACGACTTCTTTGAAAGACTCATTAACCTTGCAATACCAAGGGAAAAGGATTTTAGAGGCTTAAGTACAAAATCATTTGATGGGCAAGGGAATTACAATATGGGAATTAAAGAACAAATTATCTTTCCTGAGATTGATTACGATAAAGTCGATAAATTAAGAGGTATGGATATAGCAATTACAACATCTGCAGTCGGTGATAATGAGGCCCAAGAACTTCTTGCAAGTTTTAACTTTCCGTTTAGAGGTAGAAATGGCTAGAAAATCACTAGTTGAGAGAGAAAAGCTCAAAATTAAACTTGTCAGCAAATTCGCTGACAAAAGAGCCAAACTCAAAGAGGCCCAAAGAACAGCCACTACATTCGAAGAGAGAATGGAGGCACAAAGAGAGCTTCAAAAACTACCAAGGCGGTCAAACCCAAATAGGGTTGTTAGGCGATGTGCACTAACAGGTCGCCCAAAAGGGGTCTACAGAAAATTTGGACTAAGCAGATCAAAATTAAGAGAGCTAGCAATGTCAGGAAAGCTCCCAGGAGTAAAAAAATCAAGTTGGTAATATTATGACAGATCCTATAGCAGACCTACTTACGAGAATAAGAAACGCACTTTTAAGAGGGAAAGAGAGTGTGAGTGCACCCCATTCAAAAATTAAACATGAATTATTAAAGTTGCTAGCGAAAGAAGGCTACATATTGGCGGTAAAGAAGGTAAAAAGAGACTTTTCAGAATTAGATATATCACTTAAATATGTAAATGATGAGTCTGCAATAAGAGAAATACAAAGAGAATCAAAACCTGGATTAAGAAAGTACATAAGTTATAAGGATCTAAAGCCCTATAAAGGTGGACTTGGAATGAAAATTCTATCCACTAGCAAAGGTCTTAAAACTGATAAAGAAGCAATCAAGGATCAACTTGGTGGCGAAGTGATTTGTAGGGTGTTTTAATATGTCTAGAATAGCAAAAGATCCAGTAATTATTCCATCAGGCGTCTCGGCTGTACAAGAGAACGCAGACCTTATTATCAAGGGTCCTAAAGGAGAAACTAGGTTAGCAATTAATCCAAATGTTGCCCTTGATATTTCCTCTGAGCAAATTCAAGTTAAATGGGAAGGACAGGAAAACAAAGCTATTGCTGGAACAATGAGAGCCTTAATTTCGAATGATGTTACAGGGGTAAGTGAAGGCTTTACAAAAAATATTAAACTTAATGGTGTTGGCTACAGAGCAAACGTTCAAGGAAAAAAATTGGTTTTAACATTGGGATTTTCACATCCTGTTGAGTATTCGTTGCCTGAACAAGTGGATGCCAAATCAGAAAATCAAACAGAATTTAATCTTACATCAATAAATAAACAAATATTAGGCCAGGTATGTGCAGAAATTAGAGCATTCAGACCACCTGAACCGTACAAGGGCAAGGGAATATTTGTTGATAATGAACACGTAATTAGGAAAGAAAGGAAGAAAGCAGCTGCTGCTGGTTAGAATCATGGCTAAAGAGATTGCAAGAATAAGAAGATCAAGAAAACAAAGAGCGCTACTACAAAAAGCTGGCATTGTTAGACTGGCTGTATTTAGATCATCAAACAATATATCTGCACAACTCATTGATTCATCTAATGGGAATGTTTTAGCTTCAGCATCATCTCTTCAAAAGGATCTTAAGATTAAAGGTGGAGGGAATATTGATGCTGCCAAAAAAGTGGGCAGTGAAATAGCTAAAAAATCAATTGATTTAGGCCACAAAAAAGTTTCTTTTGATAGATCTGGTTATAAATTTCATGGAAGAGTAAAGGCACTAGCTGATGGAGCTAGAGAAGGAGGCTTAGATTTTTAATGGAAGATAAAAATTTACAAAATTTACAACAACAAGATTCACTTGTTGAAAAATTAGTCCAAGTAAATAGAGTTGCCAAAACAGTGAAAGGTGGAAGGGTTATGTCTTTTACTGCCCTCACAGTTGTGGGAGACGGTAATGGCAGAGTTGGCTATGGAAGAGGCAAAGCAAAAGAGGTACCGGTTGCAATACAAAAAGCACTAGATGAAGCAAAGAGAAACATAGTAAACGTTGATTTAAATGGAAATACACTCTGGTATCCAGTCACTGAGAAAAGTTCTGCAACAAAAGTTTATATGCAGCCTGCCTCAGACGGTACAGGAATAATTGCAGGTGGTGCAATGAGAGCAGTACTAGAATTAGTTGGAATTAAAAATGTTCTTGCAAAGTGTTATGGATCAACAAATCCAATAAATGTTGTAAGGGCAACAATAAATGGTTTATCAAAAATGGAGTCTCCAGAACAAGTAAAACAAAGAAGAAGTTAATCATGGCAAAATTAAAAGTTACACAATTAAAGAGTCTCATTGGCCGTAAGAAAAATCACAGACTATCGGTCAAAGGCTTGGGCTTAAGAGGTATTGGAGATTCAAAAGTTGTTGAGGATACCCCCTCAGTTAGAGGAATGATAAATCAAGTTGAGTACATGGTTTCAGTAGAGGAAATTAAAAAATAATGGACAAATTAGCTCTGAATAATATTAATGATAATCCTTCAAGAAAAGAGAGAAAAAGGGTTGGAAGAGGTACAGGATCTGGTGTAGGGAAAACAGCAGGTCGAGGCCATAAAGGTCAGAAATCTCGTTCTGGAGGTAACGTAAGGCCTGGTTTTGAAGGTGGGCAAATGCCGTTACAAATGAGGGTTCCAAAATTTGGTTTCTCTTCAAGAATATCCAGGGTGTCAGAAAGTATAAATGTAAAGCAACTTGATGGTGTAAAAAAAATTGATATCCAAAATCTCCGAAAAATTGGCCTCATAAAAAAAAGCACAAAGAAAGTAAAAATCTTTGGTATTGGTAAGTTATCTGCGAAAGTTACTGATGAAAATATTAAGATTTCAAAAGGAGTTATAGTTGAGTAATTCAATGTCTGAATTGTGGAGTAGATTAGGCTTCCTTGCCTTCGCATTAATTATTTATAGATTGGGGACACATATTCCTATTCCTGGTATTAATCCAGAACAGGTAGCAGCATTATTCCAGCAAAGCCAAGGAACAATTTTGCAGTATTTCAATTTGTTTTCAGGTGGAGCACTTGAGAGGATGAGTATTTTTGCTCTGAGTGTCGTACCATACATTTCCTCTGCGATTGTAATGCAGCTCTTTTCAAATTCTCTTCCATATCTACAAGAGTTAAAAAAAGATGGACAAACTGGACGTAACAAAATTACACAATATACAAGATATGGAACCGTTATATTTGCTTTGGTCCAATCTACAGCACTTACTGTAACTCTACAATCTGCAGGTTTAATTGATGCAGGTAGTATTTTCTCAGCAATAGTAGCGATACTATCAATCGTTACTGGTACTGTATTTTTAATGTGGTTAGGCGAACAAATAACAGAAAGAGGCATAGGGAACGGAATCTCGCTCTTAATTGCAACCAGCATAATTGTCGGAGTTCCAAGAGCATTCGGGCAAGCACTAGAACAAGCACAACAGGGAGACCTAAACTACCTTCTTCTAATAGTATTAGGAATTCTATCCATAGTAATTGTTGCTTTTGTAGTTTTTGTTGAGAATGCACAAAGAAAGATAACAGTAAACTATGCGCAAAGAAACCAAGTTAGAGGAATGATTCAGGCACCCTCAAGCTTTTTACCTCTGAAACTTAACATGTCTGGAGTTATACCTGCTATCTTTGCAAGCACATTCTTATTGTTCCCTGCATCATTGTCTTCATGGTTTGGAAGCGTAGACGGGTTAGGTGGGCTACAAGAATTTTCACTGTATTTAAACCCAGGTCAGCCACTTTACATACTAATATTTGTTATTTTGATAGTTTCTTTTTGCTATATTTGGTTAGCACTGACTTTTAATTCAAATGATATAGCAGACAACCTAAAGAGGGGTGGAGCATTCATCCCTGGAATAAGACCGGGAGAACAAACTGCAAGTTTCATTGATTTAATTCTCTCTAGATTGACTGTATTTGGAGCATTTTATCTCTCACTGGTATGTATACTACCACTGTTACTAATCAATAGTTTTGGGATTTCTTTTTACCTTGGTGGAACATCAGTTTTGATTGTCGTCGTGGTTTTATTAGATCTTCAAAGACAAATACAATCTTATGTAATGAGTGAACAATATGCATCTATCTTAAAAAATGCTAATATTTCGGGCTCAAAAAAGAGTAGAAGAAGATGAAAGTGAGATCGTCAATAAAAAGAATTTGCAAAGACTGCAAAATAGTTAAAAGAACAGGAACATTATTTGTGATCTGTAAAAATAAAAGACACAAACAAAGGCAAGGATAATTATGGCTAGAGTTGGAGGAATAAATATACCTGATAATAAACATGTTGATGTTTCTTTGTCTCACATTTTTGGTGTAGGCCGTAATACAGCTCAAAAAATATGCAACAAGTTAAAGATTAAATTTGATCAGAAAGTTTCAAGCTTGTCTGAAGCCGATCTTGATAAGATAAGAGATGAGTTGAAAAATTACCAGATTGAGGGTGATTTAAGAAGAGATATTAATTTTAATATAAAACGTTTAATGGATCTCGGTTGTTACAGAGGTATTAGGCACAGAAAAGGCCTTCCCTTAAGAGGTCAAAGAACTAAAACAAATGCAAGAACCAGAAAAGGACCAAGGAAACCTATTAGAGCGTAATGGCAGGCAAAAAGAAAACAAAAAGAATTGTAACTGATGGGATCGCACATATTAATGCATCCTTTAATAACACAATTGTGATGATTACCGATATGGGTGGAAATGCACTTTGTTGGGCAACCTCTGGTGGTCAAGGATTCAAAGGTTCAAGAAAAAGCACACCATTTGCAGCTCAAATTGCCGCAGAAAGAGCTGGAACTATGGCAAAAGACATGGGTATGGTAAATGTAGAAGTAAGGGTCAAAGGACCAGGTGCCGGTAGAGAATCTTCCATTAGAGCACTAAATGGTTGTGGTCTGAGAATAAATAAAATTACAGATGTTACTCCACTCCCTCACAATGGGTGCAGACCACCAAAAAAGAGGAGAGTCTAATGGCTAGGTATAGAGGTCCAAGATTAAGATTATCAAGAAGAGAAGGTACAGACCTTATGCTTACTAGTGGCACAAGAGCAATTGAATCAAAATGTAACTTTGAAAAAAAACCTGGAAATGCAATTACAAGAGGAAGATTATCAGACTATGGGACCCAGCTTAGAGAAAAACAAAAAGTTAAAAGATTATACGGACTTTTGGAAAGACAATTTAGAAATTATTATCTGAAGGCTGCAAAATTAAAGGGAAATACAGGAGAAAATTTATTGAACCTTCTTGAGTCAAGGTTAGATAATGTTGTGTATAGGATGGGATTTGCAACAACAAGAGCTGAAGCCAGACAAATTGTTACTCATAAATCTGTTGAGGTGAACGGTAAATCAGTAAATATTCCATCTTTCAGCGTAAAACCTGAGGATGAGGTTTCTATTAGAGATAAAAGTAAAGAGCAACTAAGAATCAAGGCTGCTATTCAACTTGCTAAGAATAAAGATAAGCTTAGTTGGATGGATGTGAGTCTTGATGAAATGAAAGGGAAGTTTCTTAATTTCCCAGATAGATCAGAGTTAAGCTCTGAAATAAATGAAAACTTAATCATTGAGTTGTACTCAAAGTAAAAGAGGAAAATATGGAAGAAAAATTGAATGTGTTGGCGCCTGAAGTTATTAAGGTAGATGAAGTTGATAAAAACAACCTTAGAGTTGTTTTAGAGCCTTTTGAAAGAGGATTTGGTTATACAGTTGGCCATAGTTTAAGAAGGATAATGCTTTCTTATATGCCTGGAGCTGCAGTTACCGAAGTGAAAATTGATGGCGTATCACATGAATACGGAACAATTGAGGGCGTTAAAGAAGATATTCTAGATATACTTCTGAATCTGAAAGATCTTGCAATAAAACTTGATGGTGTCAGCGAAGCAGAGGTTAAATTGAATATCAAAACTCCAAAAACTGTAACAGCATCAGATTTAGAACTCCCAGCTGGAGTTGAAATAATTGATTCAGATCACGTAATTGCCACATTAGTTGAGCCTAAAAAACTTGTTATGACTATGAAAGTTCAAAGTGGAATAGGTTATGTTCCAGCTGAATCAAAGAAAGATAAAAATGTAGATTCGCTTCATCTTGATGCAATTTACTCCCCAGTTAAAAGGGTTAATTATAAAGTTGAAAATGCCCGAGTTGAAAATAGAACCGATCTTGATAAGTTAGTACTAGATCTCGAGACAGATGGAACAATTGATGCAAAGCAAGCAGTAAAATATGCAGCAACAATCATGCAACATCAGCTTTCAGTTTTTGTAGATGAAGAGCTGGTATCAAGGAAAGAGAAAAGAAAAGACAAATATGATTTTGACCCACTCTTACTGAGATCTATCGAAGAGTTAGAGCTAACAGTTAGGTCTACAAATTGTCTGAAAGCAGAAAACATATTTTTGATAGGAGATCTTATTCAACGCTCAGAAATGGACCTTTTGAAAACACCTAATCTTGGAAAAAAATCATTAAATGAAATTAAAGATGAGTTGGCATCAAGAGGACTCTCAATGGGAACAGTGCTGAAAAATTGGCCACCAATGTAATATGAGACATAAGAAAGTAAGCAGAAGATTTAGTAGAACATCATCACATCGAATTGCCATGATGAGAAATCTGGCTGCTTCACTTATTGAACACGAAATCATAAAGACTACTGTCGAAAAAGCTAAAGAGTTGAGACGTTTTTTAGAGCCATTAATTACAAAATCAAAATCTGACAATTTGCATTCTAGAAGAGTAGTTTTGTCAAAATTAGACTCCAAAGAAGCTGTAAAGAAACTATTTAACGATGTTGGACCGAGATTTGTAGATGTTAATGGGGGTTATTTAAGGATAATTAAAGCTGGGTTTAGAGCAGGAGACAAAGCAGATGTTTGTTATATTGAGCTTACTAAGAGGGTAGAAGTGAGTGAAACTAAGGACGAAGCTCTTGATCCATTAGAACAAAAAGAAGAAATAGTTGAAGATGCTTCAAAAATAACTCAATCAAAAGTTACAGATGAGAAACCTGCTGCCAAGGAAGAAGCACCGAAAAAACCTGCTGCCAAGGAAGAAGCACCGAAAAAACCTGCAGCAAAAAAATCTGCTACCAAGGAAGAAGCACCGAAAAAACCTGAAGCTAAAAAGCCTGCAACCAAAAAACCTGCTGCCAAGGAAGAAGCACCGAAAAAGCCTGCAGCCAAAAAACCTGCTGCCAAGAAAGATAAGCCAAAAGAAAATTGGTGGTCTCGTTTCTTTAAGTAGTCTTTAAAACTTTACCTGTATAAGATTTCTTATTACTCATAATCTTTTTAAGATTTCCCTCAGCAACAATATTTCCTCCACCATCTCCGCCTTCAGGTCCAAGGTCAATAATCCAATCAGAACACTTGATTACATCAAGATTGTGTTCAATTACTAGCACTGAGTTTCCTTTGTTAACAAGGCTATTGAGTACATCCATTAACATTTGTATATCAGAAAAATGTAATCCTGTTGTAGGCTCATCAAGAATATAAAGTGTTTTACCTGTATCGCGTTTTGATAGTTCTTTTGATAGTTTTACTCTTTGAGCTTCACCTCCAGAAAGAGTATTAGCTGCCTGACCCAGCTTAACATAAGCTAGTCCAACTTCTTTAAGTGTTAAAAGTTTTTTATAAATCTGAGGTATTGCTTTAAAAAACCTTAGCCCCTCCTCAACTGTCATTTCTAATATTTCATGAATATTTTTTTCTTTAAATTTTATTTCTAATGTATCGTCTCTAAATCTTTTGCCCTTACAAACATCACATTCAACAAAAAGGTCTGGCAAAAAGTGCATCTCAACTTTCACCCAACCCTCGCCTCTACAATTTTCACATCTTCCGCCCTGTACGTTAAATGAGAATCTTCCTGGTTTGTAACCTCTTGCCCTAGATTCTTGAGTATTTGCAAAAATTTCACGAATATATGTAAAGAGTCCAGTATAAGTCGCAGGATTTGATCTTGGTGTCTTCCCAATAGGGCTCTGATCAATAGATATTAATTTATCTATATTTTCTTCTCCAATGAGTTTTTTATACTTCACTCTCTCAGGAAGTTTTGTACCCAAAAGCTTATTTTGAATAGCGGGAATTAAAGTATGATTTATAAGAGAAGATTTGCCTGAACCTGATACACCAGTAACGCTTACTAATTTATTTAATGGAAATTCAACACTCACGTTTTTTAAGTTATTTGTTTCAGCACCACGAATATAGATACTTTTTACTGAATCAATTCTGTTTTTGTCCTTCAAGTTAATTTGAAGCTCTTTTGAGAGATACTTTGATGTAAGAGAGTCTTTTTTACTTAATATATCTTTCAGGTTTCCTTCTGCAACGATTGCTCCTCCATGAATTCCAGCTCCTGGACCTAAATCGATTATATGATCCGCATTTCTAATCATTTCTTCGTCATGCTCAACAACAATTACAGTATTTCCAAGGTCTCTAAGTTTAAGTAAGGTATTAATAAGTTTTTGATTATCCCGTTGATGAAGACCAATAGACGGTTCATCTAGAACATATATTACTCCCACCAGACCTGAACCAATCTGACTCGCCAATCTAATTCTTTGGGCTTCACCTCCAGATAGTGTTTGAGCGCCTCTTGAAAGGTTAAGGTAATCCAAGCCAACATCAATCAAGAAAGAAAGACGCAATGATATTTCCTTTGAAATTTTTTGAGCAATTTCAAATTTATTCCCAGAAAGTTTTAGATTTTCAATTAGATCGAGAGCATCCTTTATTTTTAAGTTACTTATCTCTGGGAGGCTCATATCTTCGACAAAAACATTTCTTGCTACTTTGTTTAATCTATATCCGTTACATGAGTTGCATGTTTTTTCTGAAATATAAGCACTTATTTTTTCTTTAATAAAAAATGAATCAGTTCTATTAAACTGTCTTTCTAAATTTTTGATGACTCCCTCGAAAACTTCTTCTTTCTTCTCACCCGATGTTAAATCAACGAAATGAATTTTTTTATTAATTCCAAATAAAATAATATCCTGACATTTCTTTGAAAGTTTTGCCCAAGGTTTATCAATATCCTCTTTTAAGAAGTCAAATAAGCCTATTAATTTGCTTTGATAATAAGGTGTGTTCCAAGGCTCAACACAGCCTTGAGAAACGCTTAAATTCTTATATTTAACAACTTTGTCGGCATCAAAATACGAATTAACTCCAAGCCCATCACACTCCTCACAAGCACCACTTGGGTTATTAAAAGAAAAAATTTTTGGCTCTAATTCTTGTACAGAATAATTACATTTAGGACAAGAGTGCTTATTTGAAAGTCTATACTCTTTTTTTTCTGATGATATATCTACACTTCCATCAGAGAATGTTAATGCTGTTTCAATGGATTCTGTTAATCTCTGTTTACAATCTTTACTGTTATCGATTTTTAACTGATCAACAAGTACAGATATATTGTGTTTAACATTTCTCTCCAAGATTGGAACTTTATTAATCTGATACATTTCATTATCAATTTTTACCTTTGAGAACCCTTCTGCCATAAGTTGACCAAGTAGCTCAATATGCTCTCCCTTCCCATCCATAATTATTGGTGCAAAAACTGAAATACTGCTACCCATCTCTTCGCGAATAGTATCAGATACCATTGTTACAACAGGCTTTGCATCAAGACTTAGACCATGATCAGGACATTTTGGCACTCCAACTCTTGCAAATAACAATCTCAGGTAATCATGCACCTCAGTAATTGTTCCAACGGTTGATCTTGGGTTATGGGAAGTTGATTTCTGCTGTATTGAGATTGATGGAGATAAGCCTTCAATGGATTCAATTTCTGCCTTATCCATTACTGACAAGAACTGTCTTGCATACGTTGAGAGAGATTCAACATATCTCCTTTGGCCCTCAGCATAAATAGTATCAAAAGCTAACGAAGATTTACCTGATCCGGATAAACCTGTTATAACCGTTAGCTTATCTCTAGGTATTTGTAGAGATAAATTCTTTAAGTTGTGAGCCTTAGCTCCTTTAATGTCAATAAACTTCAAAATGATTCCGATATAAAGAAAAAATATTATAGAATATCTAAATGTCTAATGGTGTAAATAAAGTATTGATTATAGGAAATCTTGGCTCTGATCCTGAAATTAAATACACAAAGGCTGGTGATCCAGTCGCAAACCTTTCAATTGCAACTTCAGAAAGTTGGAAAGATAAAAACAGTGGCGATTTGCAAGAAAAAGTAGAATGGCACAGAGTTGTAATGTTTTCTAGGTTAGCTGAAATTGCAGAGCAGTATTTAAAAAAAGGCTCAAAAGTTTTTGTAGAAGGTAAACTTCAAACAAGAAAGTGGCAAGACCAAGAAGGTAAAGATAGATACACAACTGAAGTAGTTGCTAAAGAAATGACAATGCTTGATTCTCGCTCTACAAGCCAGGCTCAAGAGAATTCGTCTAAGGTTGAGAGTGAAAAGCCTAAAGATGATTTCGAAGAGGACATACCTTTTTAGACCTTTCTGATAGCTATTGAACCATTAGTGCCACCAAAACCAAATGAATTCGATATAAATGAATTTACTTGGCATTCTTTCGATTCTCTCAGGATTGGAACTGCACCCACCTCTGGGTCAAGTTCCTCAATATTGAAGCTTCCTGCAATGAAGTTGTTCTTCATCATCAGAAGTCCAAATATTACCTCATGTACTCCAGCAGCTCCAAGGGTGTGACCTGTCAAAGATTTCGTGGAGGATAAAGGTGGTATTGAGCTCCCAAAAATTTCTGATATAGCAGCAAGTTCAGAAGTGTCACCAACAGGGGTGCTTGTTCCGTGTGTATTTATATAGTCAACTGGTTTATCTAGATTTAAACCTTGCATGCATCTTTTTGCTCCGTCCCCAGATGGTGCTACAAGAGAATAACCATCACTTGTTTCATTGTAGGACACAATTTCACCATAGATTGTGGCTCCTCTTCTTTTTGCAGCTTCATACTCTTCGAGTATCACTATCCCTGCTCCTCCAGAGGGAACAAAACCATCTCTATTTAAGTCATATGGACGAGACGCTGATTCAGGATTTGAATTGTGTTTAGTACTTAAGGCTCCCATGGCATCAAACATAATTGACCCTGACCAATGAAAGTCTTCAGCTCCTCCTGCAATCACAATTTGCTGTCTGCCTAGTTTAATTAAGTCACATCCATGAGATATACAATGCAGACTTGTTGTACAAGCTGACGCAATAGAATATGAAATACCTTTAGTTTGAAAAAAAGTAGAAATTGCTGCAGATGTGGTGTTACTCATTGTTTTCGTTACTGAATATGGACCAATCCTCTTAATTCCACGTTCTCTGGAAACATCCATCACTCTCTGAATTTCTTTACTAGACCCAGTGCCTGAACCTACGACTACGCCTGTATTTTCGCTTTGAATATCATTCATTGATAAACCTGAGTCTTTTATAGCTGCCTCAGCAGCAAGATATGAGTAAGCTGAAGTTTCGCTCATGAAGCGAAGGAATTTTCTATCGATCTGATCTATATCTGCTGAAATGTTACCTGATACATGACATCTCATTCCATTATCAATGAAGTCTTGATTCAATATTAAACCTGATTTTCCATTCAACAGGGAATCAGAAATGCTATCAGCATCATTTCCAATAGGAGATAAAACCCCAATACCTGTAATTACAACTCTTTTCATGATTTAAGGGTGGATATTAAAAAATTCTCTGCATATTGCAAGTTTTCGTCTGCTAAAAGCTTTTTTGTCATTTTTATACAATTCTGTATTGCTTTATCTCTTTCACTACGTGTTTTTTTAAAACCGTCATCCTTTTCAATCTCTTTTTTTACACTTTGGTAATCACCTGCATGAATAAGTTTAATAATTTTCTCTTTTTTTGAAGCCACTGAGTTATTTAAGACAACTATCAAGGGAAAGGTATACTTATTTTCAGAAAGATCTTTAAATGTTTTTTTCCCACTTTCAGCATTTACAAAATCTGATAGATCATCGTTGAGCTGAAATGCATAACCAAACTCTTGACCAAGGTCTTTCAAAACCATAACTTGATGTTTTTCAAGTTTTGCATAAATTGCTATGGATTCCAGAATCCCAGAAAATAGTACGGCAGTTTTATTATTTATAACAATTTGATAATCACTAATGGAAACATTTAAATTTCCAATGTTTTTAAGTTGTTTAAACTCACCTTCAATAAGTTTTTCTGCACATTGAATTAAGATGCTCGCAATCTTCTGATTTTGTAAGCTATTAAGCGAACTAAATGTTTTGGTGTACAAATAATCGCCATATAGTAATGCTTTGGTAACTCCCCATTTTTTAAATATTGTTTTTTTACCACGTCTTATTGGCGCATCATCGATAATATCATCATGTATAAGTGTCGAAAGATGTATGAGTTCTGTTGCTGAAGATAATTCAATTAAATCCTTTCTATCAACTCCTAAAAATGTTCCATAAATGAAAATAAGCTTAGATCTAATAAATTTTCCTGACGATTGGAAGATATAATCGTTAATTTCCTGTATATCTTCTTCATGAGAATCAGTGATATTCTCCATATTTAGCTTTACTTCAGCCAAAAATTCAGTTAAATTTTGTTCCTCGAATATAGGCATAGTAATATTTTAAGAGATGTACGCAATTATAGACACAGGTAATAGTCAGGAAAAAGTTGAAGTTGGTTCAATTATCGAAGTAGACTTTATTTCTGATAAAAAAGATGGTGATAAAGTGAAATTTGAGAAGGTCTTACTAATATCTGATGGAAAATCACCAAAAATTGGAAAACCATATGTTTCAAAGGCATTTGTAGAGGGCAAAGTGGTTTCCCATA
This sequence comes from uncultured SAR86 cluster bacterium, assembly GCA_902610995.1. GTDB lineage: Bacteria > Pseudomonadota > Gammaproteobacteria > Magnimaribacterales > TMED112 > TMED112. Next base: position 88,212 of record CACLXU010000002.1, on the reverse strand, counting down.
ATAAAAAAGATAAGGTTTATGCTATACAATTTAGAAGAAGAAAAGATTCAAAAAGAATAGTTGGACACAGAAGAAAAATAACCAAAATCGATATTAAGGAAATAAACAATGGCACATAAAAAAGCTGGTGGCTCCAGTAAAAATGGAAGAGATTCTAATCCTAATTTTCTAGGAGTAAAGAGATTTGGTGGTCAAGCAGTAAGTGCGGGTGAAATTCTTGTTAGGCAAAGAGGAACTAAGTACCACGCAGGTCTCAATGTTGGGAAAGGAAGGGATGATACACTTTTTGCACTAACTTCTGGTGATGTTCAGTTCCAAAAAAAAGGAGCAAGAAAACGTAATTTCGTCAATATTATCCCCTCTAAATAGATATCTATGGCTTTTTATGATGAAGCCAGAATCACAGTAATTTCTGGAAAAGGTGGTGACGGCTGTTCTAGCTTCCGTCGAGAAAAGTATATTCCAAGAGGCGGCCCTGATGGTGGAGATGGTGGAAAAGGTGGGGATGTTTTAATTAGACTAGACAAGAATTTAAATTCATTAATTTCATTGAAGGGCAAAAGACAATTTTCAGCTACAAAAGGAAAAGCAGGAAGCGGAAAAAATAAAAAAGGTGAATCTGGAGAGAATGAAGTAATTTTTGTACCAGAGGGCACGTTAATTTTTTTGGAGCAAACAAAAGAGCTCATTGGTGAAATTTCTTCAGAAAATTCAGATATTATTGTTGCTAAGGGCGGCAAAGGTGGACTGGGCAATGCTAGATTTAAATCCTCAACCAATCAATCTCCTAAAAAAACTACTAAAGGAGAGGAGCCTGAAGAAAGAAACCTATTTCTTGAATTGCGACTGATTGCAGATGTTGGTCTACTTGGACTGCCAAACGCAGGCAAATCATCTTTAATAAATTCAATTACAAACTCAAAATCCAAAATTGGAGCTTATGAATTTACAACTTTAGATCCTTCATTAGGAATTCTTGAAAATGAATTTAAAAAAATTAGTATTGCAGATTTACCTGGAATTATTGAAGGAGCATCAGAGGGGTCAGGGCTTGGAACAAAATTTCTTAAACATGCTTTCAGAACAAAATTATTGCTTCACGTTGTTGACAGCTCATTTGGACTAGACAAGGCAAATGAATCATATTCAACCATTGAAAAAGAATTAAAAGAGTTTCATTTAGATTTCTCAAATCAATCAAGGTGGCTAATTATCTCAAAAATTGACTTAGTTTCTGAAAATCAGCTTGCGCAAATTATAAATTTTTTTCAAGAAAAATATCCTGAAATGCCTATATTCCCGATTTCATCAAAGACCATGGAAGGGTATGAGGTATTAAAAGAGAAGCTACTTAAGATTTAAGTTTACTGTTCAATCTGCTTTTTAATCTGGCTGCTTTATTTTTATGAATTACACCTTTATCTGCAAGTCTATCGATTTTAGCTTGAGAGTCTTTAAAGATATCTTTTACTTTTTTATCTTTCGACTCCACGGCAGAAAGAACATTTTTTACCGATGTTCTTACAATAGATCTTTGGGCATGTTTTAACTCATACCTGCTTCTATTTTGCCTGGCTCTTTTATCAGCCGATTTTGAATTTGCCATATTTATTTAACTTGGTGGAGGCGGCGGGATTCGAACCCACGTCCGTCATCACTTTCTCCTCGTATCTACATACTTAGATTCATCAATTAATCTCGGCATATTGTAGCCTGATGATCAAGACACAAAAACCAAAGCCCAAAATTTTCTTTCAGATTCTGGGCGAAATCTGAATATATCCTACAAAATGACTACTATCAAATGTTGTAGGTCACAAATGATAGCAGGTTGACATTAAGCTGCCAATCTATAGTTGTAGTTATCTGCAACTAAATTTTTAAACAAAGTTTACGAGGTATGTTTATTCTCGGTATGCACTTCGGGTTCCGTGGTAGTCGTCAAAGCCAAATACGCCCCCGAACGGAGAATGATAATGTTTATTTATACTTTTTTAAAGCTCTTTCTTGCTCTCTTTTTATATCTGCAGATTTTTTGGCTTGTCTTTTATCATAATTTTTCTTGCCTTTTGCTAAAGATATCTCTAGCTTTGCTAGATGCCCTCTCCAAAAAAGCTTAACAGGAACACATGTCTGGCCTTTAGCAGAAATAGCAAATAGTATCTTCTCAATCTCTCGTTGGTTTAATAAAAGCTTTCTGAAACGTTCCGGATTAACTTGTTGTTTTTGATTTATATACTTGGCTGGATCTATCCTTGCACCAACTAACCAAAGTTCACCTTTTATATCTTTAATATAGGCTTCCTTGATATTTAATTTACCTTCTCTTAGTGATTTGACCTCCCACCCTTCAAGCAAAAGACCTGCAACAAAATTTTCTTCCAGAAAAAAATCAAATCTGGCTTTCTTATTTGATGCTACAGTTTTACTATTCATAATTATGATTTTACAAGATAAGATAAAAACATATTGTTACTTAGGCCTTTTACCCTTTATTTCTATACCAATTATAAGCTGGATCTCACCAAAATTAGCTTTGGATTATCAGCTTCATTATCATTTTTTTAACTGGTCATTATTAATGGCTGTTTTTATGTCTGGCACATTGTGGGGTTTATCTTTGTCACAAAATAAATCAATTTTTTCCGCAGTCGCAATATTTTTCTTACTATTTTTCATCTTATATTTTTATATTTTTGATGATGCTGATTATGCAATATTTGTTATGCTGTCTCTTCTACTAGTTCACGAGCTAATTTATAGATCAGAAAAAACACTAATTGTAAATCTTGACTGGTACCAACAGTTGAGATTTCATCTTACTTTCTCAATTAGAATTTGCCATTTACTTATGATTGCGTTTATATTTAATAACAACACTTTTTAGCTATGCAAGCAAAATCAAATCAATGGAACAATAATTTAGCTTTTTTACTAGCTGCAACAGGTTCTGCAGTTGGGCTCGGAAATATTTGGGGATTCCCATATAAAGCTGGTGAGAACGGTGGAGGATTATTTGTTCTTCTTTACATGTTTTTTGTAGTTGTGCTTGGTTTGCCTGTTTTTATGGCCGAGGTATTCATAGGAAAAAAAGGGAAAGCTAATCCAGTTTCAGCAGTTGAAAATCTGGCAAAAAGCTCAAATTCTTCACGTTCTTGGAATCTTGTTGGCTACTCGGGCATACTAGCAAGCCTTCTTATTGCTGGCTACTACGCTGTAATAGCAGGCCTTGTTATCAACTATGGATTTATCTCATTAGCAGGCTTTGGCGAGCTTGACCCTGCCGTGGTTTATGCCACAGAAGTTTCCAGTTTTTGGGAGATGACCTTCTGGTTCTCTTTATTCCTAGTTGGTTCAGGTATTGTTGTAGGATTTGGGATAGATAAAGGAATTGAATCGGCCATGAGAATATTATTGCCGATGTTGTTTGTCTTAGTTTTGTTGCTTGTTGGCTATGGTGCAATTAAAGGAGACATGCCGTCAGCTTTAAACTACCTTTTCTCTTGGAAGGCTGATCAATTTAATGCAGGAACAATACAGGCAGCTGTAGGACAAGCCTTTTTCTCATTAAGTATTGGTATGGGGACATTGATGGCATTTGGATCATATATGCCAAAAAATCAAACTGTGTCAAAAGCTTCTGTAATTGTTGTAACAGCAGATACTGGAGTAGCGCTATTTGCTGGACTTGCAATATTTCCATTAGTTTTCTTCTTTGCCTTAGATCCTACTGCAGGGACAGAGCTTGTTTTTAAAACAATGACCACAGCTTTTGCTGAGATGGGTACATTAGGACAGTTTATAGGACCTTTATTTTATTTTCTTCTTGCAGTTGCAGCTTTCAGTTCAATGATTTCAATTTTAGAGCCTAGCGTTGTTTTTGTATCGGAAAAATTTTCTGTTTCAAGATTCAAAGCAGCATTCATAATTGTAGTTGTTTGCTTCTTTCTTTCCTTAGTAAGCGTGGCAGGTTTCAATGTTTGGAAGGATGTGACTATAGGTGCTTTAGATAACCCTTTTGAAGCGATGAAATATCTGGCTGATGATTTCCTCTTACTTTTGGTGGGAACAGGAATATCAGTTTTTGTAGGCTGGAGACTTGAAAATACAATAAATTCAGATGTAATGGGGCTAGAAAATAAATTCTTGCTAAATCTTTGGGTATTTGTCTTAAAGTGGGTAAGTCCAATTAGCTTGCTTACTATATGGACACTAGGAAATCTACAAATTCTATTTGGAATTTCATTTTTTTAATCTCAGCTTAAGAATCTTCTAATTTAATTACAACAATTTCTTCCAGATTATTATCTTTGTCAAAAATAACTTTTATTTTACTTTCAGTAAGGATTTCGCCGCCCCTTGAAACTTGGTAGAAATAGTTCCAAACATTTGGCTCAAAAAAATTTTCAAAAGTTGGATTACCAAGTATAAATGTCACCTGGTCCTTATTCATTCCAATTTCTAATTTATCTATATCCTCTTGCTTTAATAAGGTGCCTTGAGTTACTGTAACTTTATAGATTCCTGCAGATGAACAAGAAATTAAAAACAAGGATATAATTAACAAATAGAATTTTTTCATTGAGATAGGATAAAGGCAATGTCAGAAAATACCAAAAAAAATTTACAAGAAGCTGGATTAAAATCCACGTTACCCAGATTGAAAATAATGGAAATTTTGGAGAATGGGCGTCATTTAAGTGCGGAGGAGATATACAGAGATTTGATCTCAAATAACTACGATGTTGGTTTAGCTACTGTTTATAGAGTTTTAACACAATTCGAGAATGCTGGTATTGTTATCAAGCACTCTTTTGAGGCGTCTAAGTCAGTTTATGAATTAAATGATCACAACCACCACGATCACATGGTCTGTGTTGATTCGGGAGACATTATTGAGTTTCATGATGAAATTATTGAGACGAGACAAGAAGAAATAGCAAAAAAACATGGCTTTAAGTTGGTTGATCACAGCATGGTTTTATATGTAAAAAAGATTAAATAAAACTATAATCCACGTCATGACAAAAGATAAAGAGTCCAAAGAAAAGGAAAAAAATCAAAATAATGAGAAAAGCGAATTAAATACTCTTTCATATGAAGAAGTTTTATCTCAATTAGAGGCTGCTAAGGAAGATTCGCTTCGAGCAAGAGCTGAGCTTGAAAATTTTAAGAAAAGAACCTCATTAGAGCTATCAAATGCACTAAAATTTGCTAATTCTGAGTTGCTATCTTCATTGATTCCTGTACTCACTTCATTAGAGAAAGCTACAGAAAATTTAGACGATGAAAAGCAAACTGACAAAGAGGGCATTTTGTTAATTTTAAATTCATTCGAAAAAACACTTGAGAATTTCAATATTGTTCCCATAAATCCAAATGGAGAGGAGTTTGACCCCGAGATGCATGAAGCTGTATCCACCGTCAACGAATCAGGGGAAAAAGATAATTTTGTTATAAAAACCCTTGAAAGAGGCTGGAAGCTCAATGAGAGAGTTGTAAAGCCTGCCCTCGTAGTTGTAAATAAAATTAACTAATTTAAGGAAATAAAATGGGAAAAATCATAGGAATAGACTTAGGTACCACTAATTCTTGTGTAGCTGTAATGGAGGGTGAAGCTCCAGAAGTAATTTCAAATTCAGAAGGCAATAGAACAACTCCATCTGTCGTGGCATATACAACAGACAATCAAGTATTGGTAGGCCAACCAGCAAAACGTCAAGCTGTAACTAATCCGAACAAGACTTTATTTGCTGTTAAAAGATTGGTGGGAAGAAAATTTAAGGATAAAGAAGTCCAAAAGGATATAAAGTCAGTTCCATTCGGAATTGTTGAAGCAGAAAATGGAGATGCATGGGTTGAGGTTGATGGAAATAAAATGGCACCTCCCCAAGTTTCAGCTGAAATTCTTAAAAAAATGAAAAAAACAGCTGAAGAATATCTTGGAACAAAAGTTGAGGGCGCTGTTGTTACAGTGCCAGCTTACTTCAATGATTCTCAGCGACAAGCAACTAAAGCGGCCGGAAAAATTGCAGGCTTAGAAGTAAAGCGAATAATAAATGAACCTACTGCAGCAGCACTAGCGTTTGGTTTAGATAAACTTAAGAAAGATGGTGTAATAGCTGTATATGACCTTGGTGGAGGAACATTTGATATTTCAATTATAGAGATGACAAATGTCGATGGTGAATATCAGTTTGAGGTAATTTCAACATCCGGTGATACACACCTGGGAGGAGAAGATTTTGACCTAATATTAATCAACCACTTTGTAAGTGAATTCAAAAAAGAATCAGGATTTGACTTAAATTCAGATCCCATGGCGCTGCAAAGACTTAAAGAAGCTGCAGAAAAAGCAAAAATTGAACTTTCTACAACAGAACAAACAGAGATAAATCTTCCATACATTACTGCTGATGCTAGCGGCCCAAAACATTTTGTTCAAAAACTAACAAGAGCTAAATTGGAATCACTGGTGGGAGACCTAGTTACAAAAAGTCTTGAGCCTGTAAAAACTTCACTAAAAGATGCAAAACTTTCTCCTAAAGATATTGATGAAGTTATTCTGGTAGGTGGTCAAACAAGGATGCCTATGGTCCAAAAAACTGTGGCAGATTTTTTTGGTAAAGAAGCAAGAAAGGACATTAACCCAGATGAAGCTGTTGCTCTTGGAGCAGCTACACAAGGTGCAGTATTAAGCGGTGACAGATCCGATGTTTTGTTATTGGATGTCACTCCTCTCACACTTGGCATAGAAACGCTTGGTGGAGTTATGACCCCTCTAATTGAAAAGAATACTACTATACCTACAAACAAATCTCAGGTGTTCTCTACAGCTGAAGATAACCAAACCGCTGTTACAGTACATGTTCTTCAAGGTGAAAGAAAAAAAGCCCTAGATAATAAGTCTTTAGGACAGTTTAATTTAACAGACATTGCTGCAGCCCCAAGGGGAACTCCTCAAATAGAGGTGAGTTTTGATATAGATGCAAACGGTATTATTAATGTATCAGCTAAAGATAAATCAACGAATAAAGAACAATCCATTACCATCCAAAGCGGAAGTGGGCTTTCAGATGACGAAATTGAAAAGATGGTGAAAGATGCAGAAGCAAATGCAGAAGAGGATAAGAAGTTTGAGGAGCTTGTTACTTCAAGGAATATGGCTGATAGTATGGCGAGCTCAACTAAAAAAGCAGCCGAAGAAAATAAGGACAAATTAAGCGAAGATGAATTTAAATCACTTTCAGAATCAATTGCTGCAGTTGAAGAAGCTTGTAAAGGCGAATCAAAAGAAGATATAGATACTGCAGTGGAAAATCTTTCAAAAATAGCTCAACCACTCACAGATAAGCTTTTCAAGAAAGACGAGCCTGATGGTGAACAAAAAGATTCTGCAGAGACTGGTCAAGATACAGTAGATGCCGACTTTAAAGAAGTCGATGATGATAAAAAATCCTAATTGTGAAAAGGGATTATTATGAAGTTCTAGGGGTTGGAAGAAATTCTACCCCTGAAGAGCTAAAAAAAGCTTTTAAAAGATTAGCTATAAAATACCATCCAGATAAAAACCCCAATAATAAAGAAGCTGAACTAAAATTTAAGGAAGCTGCTGAAGCTTATGAAGTTTTAAGTGACCCATCCAAAAGAACAACTTATGATCAGTTTGGCCATCAGGGAGTAAATTCAAATTTCGGTCAGTCCGGATTTCAGGATGTAAATATAAATGACATCTTCAATAATATTTTTGGGGATGAAGTGTTTGGAGATATTTTTGGAGATATATTTGGTGGGGCACGAACAAGAAGGCCTCCTCGTGGTAGAAATATTCAAATGACATTAGATCTAGATTTAAAGGACGCTGTTTTTGGCAAATCAATCAAAATTACCCTCCCCAATAACTCTAAAAAAGTATCTGTCGACATCCCACCTGGGGTTGATACTGGAAATAAAATTCGATTGTCTGGAGAAGGAGAAGTTAGCCAATATGGCGGAGAAAATGGAGATTTATATATAGTAATAAACGTAAAAAATCACGTTTTTTTAGAAAGAGAAGGGAATCATCTTTACTGTGAAGTTCCAATTAGGATTGATCAAGCTATTTTTGGGGATGAAATTGAAATTCCTACTTTAACTAAAAGGGTTTTACTTAAGATTCCACCAGAAACACAAACAGGGAAAGTATTTAAATTAAAAGATATGGGAGCAGGATCTCTTCACGGACGCAGCACAGGAGATTTATTCGTAAGAGTCGTTGTTGAGACTCCTACAAAAATAACTGGATCACAGAAAAAAGAGCTTAAAGAAGCATTTAAGTCACTAGAAGGACAGTTCAAGGAATATTCCAGATTTAATGAGAAGTTACAATCAAAAATTGATGAGTAATCTCCCTTCTGAATTAGCATGCCAAATATTGCAAAAAGGTTTTATGAAAGGCATAAATCTTATATTATATGCAGACCTTTAACAGGATTATATGAGCAAATCAAAAGTTACAATTGAACAACTCTTTGAGTTAGGAGCACACTTTGGCCACAGAAAAAGATTCTGGAACCCCCATATGGAAGAATATATTTTCTGTGAAAAAAATAACATACATATAATTGATCTATATAAAACCCAAGAAAAAATCCTTGAGCTATATGAAGCATTTAAGAACTTTTCATCTCTAGGCAACAAAATAATGATTGTTGGAACTAAAAGAGTGGCATCAGAATATGTTAAAGATTTTGGAGAAAAGACAGGGATGCCTTACATATCGCATAGATGGTTGGGTGGCATGCTAACAAATTGGAAGACTATAAAAATTCCTATCAATAAACTTCTTGAATATGAGGAAAATAAGTCCTCAGGGCAATTAGAAGGAATGATAAAGAAAGAAGCAGTAATGCTTGAAAAAGAAATGAAAAAACTTTCACTTAATTTTGATGGTGTTAAAGACATGAAAGGCCTTCCAGACGCTCTGTTTGTTATAGATGTTGAAAATGAGAATATAGCTGTACAGGAAGCTTTAAAAATGGGGATTCCAGTTTTTGGATTAGTTGATACAAACAGTAATCCAACAAACCTATCAAACTTTATCCCAATTAATGATGATTCATCCAAAACAATTAGGTTTGTACTTGATCTCTTGAGTGAAGCAATTTTAGAGGGCCAGGATTCAGCAAGAAAGCAAGGTTTAGTGCAGAAACTCGATGGCGATAAAGGTCCAAAGGTATTCTCATTGAATGTAGCAGCTAAAGCCACACAAAAACCTGATGATAAATCCTCAAAAGATGCGTCTGAAGAGGTAGCTGAAGTGGAGGTATCTGAAGAAAAAGATGATGCCCCGAACGAATCAGCAGCCAAAAAAGCAGCCACAACCAAAAAGCCAGCAGCTAAAAAAGCAGCCACAACCAAAAAGCCGGCAGTCAAAAAATCTACTAAGGAGTAAAGATTGATTACTGCACAACTAGTCAAAGAACTAAGAGATAGAACTGGCATATCTATGATGGATTGCAAATCTGCTCTGGTCGAGACTAACGGTGACGTAGATAAAGCAATTGAAGTTTTAAGAAAGAAAAGTGTTCTTAAAGCAGAGAAAAAATCAGGTCGCGCTACCAATGAAGGTTCAATTCTAGTTGGCCATGGCAAAAATGTCTCATTTATTGTTGAAGTAAACACTGAAACAGACTTTGCGGCAAAAGATCAAGATTTTCAAAAATTTCTTGAACTTCTAAAGGCACACTGTATCGACTCTGAACCATCAAACCTAGATCAACTAAATGAAGAATTCAAGCAGCCTCTTTTAGATATTATTCAGAAGATAGGAGAAAATATTAAGATTTCCTTTTATGAAAAGATGGAAATAAAGGATGGAAATATTTCTTCTTATGAGCACACCGATGGAAAGCTTGCAGCGCTTGTAAAACTTTCTGAAAAAGATGAGACCCTCGGTAAGGACCTCGCAATGCAGATAGCTGCAAATAATCCATTAGCAATCAATTCCGATCAAATTGATGAAAAGATTATTTTAAAAGAAAAAGAAATAGCATTAGCAACACTTGAGAATGAAAATAAACCTGATGATATTAAAGAAAAAATTGTTTTAGGAAAAATAAATAAATTTAAGCAAGAAAACTCTCTTCTTGATCAGGCATTTATTAAAAATCCAGACCAAAAGATTCACGAAATTATCTCAGGAAATTCAATTTTAGAGATAATGAGGAGAAAAGTAGGAGAGTGAGCTCTCTTGCTTATTCGAAGATTCTCTTAAAATACAGTGGTGAAGCCGTTGCTGGTAATCAAGAGCAAGGTATAGATCCTCAAATACTACGTTTCATGTCAAATGAAATTAAATCCATTGTCAATTTGAATGTATCGGTAGGCCTTGTGATAGGTGGAGGAAATCTTTTCAGAGGGGAGCAATTAAATCAAGATGGTATTGATAGAGTTGCTGGTGACCATATGGGCATGTTGGCAACAATGATGAATGGCATAGCCTTAAGAGACTCTCTAGAGAGAAATGGTATTAAAACTAGAGTTATGTCAGCAATTCCAATGCCTGGCGTAGTGGAGCACTTCGACCGAAGAATTGCAATGCAGCTTCTTGATGCTGGTTTTGTTGTAATTTTTACAGCAGGCACAGGAAACCCCTTTTTCACAACAGATACGGCAGCATGCCTAAGAGCAATTGAAATAAATGCAGATGTTATGTTAAAAGCTACAAAAGTTGATGGGGTGTTTTCAGAGGATCCAAACATCAATCCTAAAGCAACATTTTATAATTCACTTTCTTTTGAAGAAGCAATATCAAAAAATCTGAAAGTCATGGACACTACTGCACTTACTCTAGCAAGAGATAACGGTATGAAAATTAAGGTATTCAATTTTAAGAAAGAAAATGCATTACTTGATATAGTAAAAGGTGAAACTATAGGAACATTACTTGAAAATGGATAAATACGAGCAAATCCTAAACGACTGTAAATCTAGAATGAATTCATCGCTAAATAATTTTAGCGATAATCTAAAAAAAATTAGAACAGGAAGAGCAAATCCATCAATGCTAGAAGGCATAACAATTGATTATTATGGAACTGAAACTCCACTCAATCAGTGCTGTAGTATTACTGTCGAAGATTCAAAAACCTTAAGTCTCACTCCTTGGGATAAGTCGCTTGTGCAGGAAGTTGATAAATCAATTCAAAAATCTGATCTGGGGATTAATCCAACAGTAGCAGGTGAAGTTATTAGAATAATTATGCCCCCTCTCACAGAGGATTCTAGAAGAGATCTAACAAAAAAAGCAAAAGCAGAGGCAGAAAATGCAAGAATTGCCATTAGAAATATTCGAAGAGACTCGCTTGCCTCTATGAAAGCTCTAGAGAAAGACGGTGAACTTACTGAGGACGATATCTCAGACTCTGAAAAAGATATCCAAGAGATTACTGATGACTTTTCAAAACAGATTGATAGTACTCTTGAATCAAAAGAGAAAGATCTTCTGACAATCTAATGACAAAGTCTAAAACAGCAGCCATCATTATGGATGGAAACCGTAGGTGGGCCAAATCAAATAACCTTCCAATTTCCCATGGCCACAGAAAGGGTATTGAAACATTAATTGATATAGTCAAAGCATCTAAAAGTTACGGCATAAACAAGTTGATTGTTTATGCTTTTTCAACGGAAAATTGGTCTAGGGAAAGTCAGGAAGTTAATGCATTGATGAACTTAATTAACTTTGGTGTAGATGTAAAGCTACCTGATATTGTAAAGAATGAAATGAAATTAGAATTTATAGGTGACCTATCAAAGCTTCCCACATCTGCACAAAAGGGTATTGAAAAATGTGTTGAATCAACAAAACAATTTTCAAATTTCACACTTGTTATTGCGCTAAATTACGGAGCAATTTGGGATATAGTTGAGACATTTAAAAAGATGGTAAAAAACAATATTGAAATGACTGAATCAAATTTTCTAAGTAATACTCAGATATCAAATACTAATGTAGATATCTTTATAAGAACAGGTGGTGATAGAAGGTTAAGCAATTTTCTTCTTCATAATTTAAGTTACAGTGAATTATTTTTTTCTGATAAGTTATGGCCTGATTTCAATGAAAGGGATTTAAAGGAAATTATAGATTCTTTTGAATCTAGACAAAGAAGATTTGGAAAATGAATAAGCTTTCAATTTTTGGGTTTACTGGATCAATTGGATCACAGGCACTAGATCTTTTAGAGGGGAAGGATGAATACGATTATCATATTTTTATATGCAATAAGAATATAGAGAAAGCAGAGTACGTATTAGAAAAATTCAAACCTAAATATCTTTTTTTCTCAGATCAAAGCGCATCACAGAAATTTAATTCCAAAAAATTTCCCTCTACAAACTTAATTCTCAGCAAAGAGGAGTTACTTAAAGTAATTCATGATGAGCCTAGTGATGTTTATTTATCTGCTATTAGTAGCTTCGAGATGATTGATGTTACCTATTTGCTTGCAAAGTCTGGGAAAAAAATCCTACTTGCTAATAAAGAATCGCTAGTAATATTTGGTAGAGTCATTATGGATGAGGTGCAAATTAATAACACTAAAATTATCCCAATAGATTCCGAACACTATTCTATATACCACTCTCTAAAGAATGCTAAAATCCAAGACATTAAAAAGATCTTCCTTATGGCATCTGGTGGCCCTTTTCATGGAGTTGCGTTGGAAGATGCCATACAAAAATCTCCTGAAGAAGCCTTAAACCACCCTAATTGGGATATGGGAAAAAAAATAACTATTGATTCGGCATCTTTAGTTAATAAATGTTTTGAAGTAATAGAAGCTCATCACTTATTTGGAGTCGGTTTTTCAAAATTAGGAATATTGATTGAACCAAAAAGTTTAATTCATTCAATGGTTGAGTTCATAGATGGATCATTTGAAGCTCAAATTTCTACCCCAAGCATGTCATTCCCCCTATCCTATGGGTTGTTCAATGAAAGATCCAAAATGCTCTATGAGAAGTTTTCATTTGATATTTCATCAAGCAAAACAGAGTTAAGCATTTCTCCATTTCCCGATGACAGAAAATTTTTGCTTGAAATTACGGAAGATGTAATTTCTAAAGGGCAGAATAGAGGACTAATCTTCGCAGCAGTTAATGATTTTGCTGTGAAAAAATTCTTAAAGAAGGAAATTAACTTTGGGGACATATATAATCTTATACGTGACAAGTATGACTATTTTGAGAAACAGGAAATAACCACTATTGAGATGTTAAAGGCAAACACTACAGAGATTCAAAAAACACTAAAGTTAGCAAAATGAGTATTTTGATAGGCGTAATAGTTCTTTTTTTAGTTTTAGTGACATTCCATGAATATGGGCATTATTCAGTAGCTAGATATTTCAAAATAAAAATTCTGAAATTCAGTATTGGATTTGGTCCTGACCTGATAAATTGGAAAAATAAAGATGGTATAAAATTTTCTCTCTCAGCACTCCCTTTTGGCGGATATGTTGCGTTTCATGACCCTTCTGACACTCTTAACTATAATCAGCTTTCAAGTGAGGATAAGAAATATGTATTGGCAAATAGGCCTGCCCTAGAGCGAAGTCTTGTAACGCTAGCGGGACCATTTTTTAATTTTGTTTTGGCTTTTGTAATTTTTGCATTTGTAGGTTTTTTCATGCCAAGAGAATCTGATGTAGTTTCTGCAAAACTTTTAGACTCAAACCAAGAAAAAATTTACAGAGTGCTGAGTGTAAATGATATACCAGTTAAAAATGCTCAAGAACTTGAAATTGAACTTTTTAAAAATTCTGGATTTACGGGCCGTTTTGAAATTGACTTATTTGATTATGAAAATCAAAGAGAATTTTCAGTTTTTAAGGATGTTAATAATCTTTCATTCCCACAAGATCAAAGTCCCTCGTCTTTTTTTAATTTACAACCATTTGTTGATTACTCTCCAGTAATCTCTTCTGTCTCGGAGAATAGTATTGCTTTTCAATCAGGTTTAAGAACAGGGGACTTGATCAAAATTATTAATGATAAAGATGTGTATTCCACAATTCAGGCAAATAATATTCTTAATGAGTATGGACAAAGATTTTATATTTCAGTAATTAGAGGAGAAAACAATTTAAATTTTGTATTACCTGCCAAAAGAGAGGGAGAATTTTTTGGGATCAGTTTGATTCCAGAGAGAAATAATTTCTATGATTCTTTATCGTATGGCTTTGATCAGACAATCTTTTGGATAAGCAATACTTTTAAATTCCTTGTTAGAACTTTTACTGGAAGTTTAAGCCTTGATAACCTGAGCGGCCCAGTAGGGATAGCTAAAGTAGCAGGCGATTCTCTCTCGAGTGGCTTAATTCCATATCTACTGCTATTGGCAATTTTAAGTATTAGTCTTGGAGCATTTAACCTTTTGCCACTTCCAATGCTTGACGGCGGTCAATTTTTGTTTATCTTAGTTGAGGAACTAAAAGGATCACCAATAAATTTGAAACTAAAAGCAGCACTTTTCAATCTAAGTTATTTATTAATAATAGCTTTAACGATTTATGTCATCATCAATGATGTGGGAAGAATAATATGAGAAAGTTAATACTAGTGGCAACAATATTTTCATCGCTTTTGGGAGCAAATATAGTTGTTGAAGATATAAGAATCATTGGTTTGCAAAGAGTATCTTTAGGGAGTGTACTTGATACTATCCCAGTTACTATTGGGGATAGAATCACCTCAAAAGATTATCAGAGAATAATTAGAACTCTGTTTGCTACCGGACAATTTGATGATATTGAACTTTCATCACAAGAAAATGTACTCTTTGTTCAAGTCGAGGAACGTCCAACTATATCTGCTATTTCCATAGATGGAAACTCAGCTATCGAAACAAATGACCTTCTTGGTGCACTAGCTTCTGAAGGTGTGTCTGAGGGCTCTGTTTTAAAGAGAGCAACCTTAGATATGATTACCAAAGGATTGCAGGCTCAATATTCTCAACAGGGGAGATATGGAGCTTCAGTGGATGTTGAGCAAAAGCAAAGACCACGAAACAGAGTTGAGATAAATATCGAAATAGATGAAGGCTCATCAACAGCAATTGCTTCAATTGAAATAATTGGGAATGATTCCTTTACTGATGATGATCTCAAAAATATATTTGAACTTTCTGAGGGTTCGTTTTTATCGGTTTTCACAAATGATGATAAATACACGAGGGAAAAATTAAGAACAGATCTTGAAAATCTCGAGGCCTTCTACAAAGATAGGGGTTATTTGCAATTTAGCCTAGATTCCTCCCAAGTTTCAATAAGTGATGACCTTGAAGAACTTTTTATTACGCTCATAGTAAAAGAGGGCGAGCAATATACTGTCAGCAATACAAAAATTTCAGGTGATTTACCCTTAGAAAAGAGCTTCTTTGAGGAGTTTATCAACATTCCTGAAGGTTCATTTTACTCTGAATCCCTAATAACCAGCTATGAAGAATTTTTTGCAAATATTCTCGGAAATGAAGGTTATACATTTGCAGAAGTTGAAGGTGTTCCAACAATCAACGAAGAGGATAAATCGGCAGAGATAACATTTCTTTTTAATCCTGGAAGAAAAAACTATACAAGAAGAATAATTTTTAATGGCAATGATTTCACAACTGATGAAGTTCTTAGACGAGAAATGAGGCAATTTGAAGGTGCTCCTGCGTCTAACCAGCAAATTGAAAATTCTAAAATTTTACTCGAGAGAACAGGCTACTTTAAAACTGTTAATGTAGAGACTGTTCCTGTACCCGGGGAAGAAGACCTTGTTGATGTTGTTTTTGATGTTGAAGAACAACAATATGGTAATGTGGTTGGAGGTTTTGGCTACTCTCAGTTTGGCTTTTCGTTTAATTTCAACATCCAACAACAAAACTTTCTGGGAAGTGGAAACACGGTTGGCATAGGTTCAAATGTTAGTGATTATTCAAAAAATGTCTTTTTAAACTATGAAAACCCATATTACAACATTGATGGCGTTAGTAGAGGCTACTCAATAAACTTAAGAGAATTTGACTATTCTGCATTTGGTCTTACTGATTACAACACCTCAAGTTACGGAGCAGCTATAACATTTGGGTATCCAATCTCTGAGATTCAAAGATTAGGGCTTAATATTGCTTATGATCATACTGAACTACAACAACAAGGTTTGTCATCAAGGGAAATATTAGATTTTCTTGAGAGTGAAGGCTCTGAGTTTGATACATTTAAACTTCAAGGTTTTTGGACAAGGGTTACTCTAAATAGAGGAATTTTTCCTACCGAAGGAACACTTTATCAAGTATCACTCCAGTCGACTGTGCCAGGCTCAACTCTAAATTACTATCGACTGGATATTAAAAACGAGTATTACCAACCTTTATTTGGTGATTTTATTTTTAAAGCTGCAAGTAGAGTTGGCTACACTGGTGCCTATGGAGATACCAAGATTCCGCCTTATTTTGAAAACTTCTACGCAGGTGGACCATACTCGGTAAAAGGATATGAGACAAATAGTTTGGGTCCAAGAATTACACCAGTTCCATGTTATGAGTATGATTCTGAAAACGATTACTGCCCGCCACTATTGGATTCAAATTTTGATGGCATTCCTGAAACACCATATTATAACCAATATGCAACATACAGAATCAACAGACCGATCGGAGGAAATGTTCTTTTAGAAACTAGTCTTAACCTAATATTTAAGTTGCCATTTGTCGAAGACCAAAATCAATTCAGATCAGCATTCTTTGTGGACTTAGGAAATGTGTTCTCCACTTTTTGCCAAAGCTATCAAACGCAATGTTTTAAACCAGCTTTTGAAGAGTTGAGGGGCTCCTATGGATTAGGAGGAAGTGCTATAACTCCATTTGGCCCTGTCAGTGTCTATCTCGCAATACCATTTAATAATGATTCACTCGATAGAGTAAAAAGATTCGAGTTTACAGTTGGAAATAAATTCTAAAAAACTCGATTCTTAACAAAAAGTTATATAAAATAGCCATTCTTAAGGGATTAAATTATGAAAATTTTACAAAAGACACTAACACTATTTTTATTTATCGTATTTTCTTCAGCACTATACTCAGAGGGAACGTTTGTATTGAATGCAGAAAGAGCGATGCTAAGCACCCAGTATGCGAAGGATTCTTTTAAACAGCTTGAAGAGGATTCTGACTTTATCGCTGATAGAGAAAGACTTGAACTCCTACAGGCAGAGGGTCAAGAGTTAATTGAACAATTTCAACAAGATATTGAAACACTTTCTGATGAGCAAAAAGTTGATATGCAGAAAAAAGTGCAAGATAAACAAAATGAGATTCAATTTCTTGCAAATAAACTTCAAACAAAAGCTCAGGAAGCGCAACAAGCAGTAATCAATGATCTTTCTGAAGATTTTAATAGAATTCTTGGAGAACTTATAAATGCAAAAAATATGGATATGGTAGTTTCTCCTCAAGCACTTTTCTACGCAAATCCTGATTTAGATATTACTGACGAGGTTACAGCTTTATTAGATGTAGCTCTTGCAGATAAATCTGAATAGATTTAATGGATTTTTTCTCACTAGAGCATTTAAGCAAAATTGTTTCTGGTGAGATAAAAGGCGATCCAAAAAAACAAATATATAACATAGAAAACTTTGCTGTATGTAACAGTAATTCAATTTGTTTTATCAAGTCTAAAATTGATCTTAAAAATTTAAGCTCTGATGCTGGAGCAATTCTAACAACTTCTGAAATTTCAAAAAAAATTAATGGAGAATCCAACTTCTTAATAGTTGATGATCCATATCTAGGATTTGCGAAATTAACAGAGGAGTTCTTTAAAATTTATGAAAAAAGAAATAATGCAGTTGAAAGCAGCTTAGGAAAAAATATTTCAATTGGAAGAAATAGTGTTATCAATAATAACTGTGTGATTGGAGATAATGTGCGTATTCACGATAATGTTTCAATATATCCCAATACTCAGATTGGAGATGGCTGCATAATTCACTCTGGAGTGGTAATAGGTAGCGATGGATTTGGTTTTGCCCCGGTTAAAGGAGGGTGGTGCAAGATCCATCATCTAGGGGGTGTTCATATAGGAAATAATGTCGAAATAGGAGCCAATTCAGTAATTGATAGAGGCGCCCTTGATAATACAGTTCTTTCAGATGGAGTAATTCTAGATAATCAGATTCATATCGCCCATAATGTTCAAATCGGTGAAAATACGGCAATTGCTGCACAAACCGCAATAGCAGGAAGCACAACTATTGGAGCCAACTGTCAGCTAAGTGGGCATGTGGGTGTTGCTGACCATCTAAATATAGCTAATGGAGTAACAGTTTTAGCACATACATTTGTTACAAAAAGTATTACAAAAGCTGGAGTTTATAGTGGGATTATGCCAATGCAGGAGCATTCGGATTCGCTAAAGTTTATAGCTAAATTAAAAAAGATAAAATGAACATAGAGCAGATAAAACAGGTTTTACCCCACAGGGATCCATTTCTCTTCTTAGATAGGGTTATTGAAATAAGTTCTGAAGAAATTATTGCAGAAAAAACATTTCCAAAAGACGAAAGCTTTTATGAAGGCCATTTTCCAAATTTCCCAATAACACCAGGGGTTATTATCCTTGAAGCTATGGCGCAAGCTTGTGGGGTTTTGGGAGCCCATATAATGAAAAGAAATGCTTCAAAAGATTCCGTATATTTATTAGCAGGTATCGATAATGTTCGCTTTAAACAAAAAGTTTTGCCAGACGATATTATTAAAATTAAATCAAAAGTGATAACCTCAAAAAGAGGCGTGTGGAAATTTTTTGCTGAGTCATCTGTCGATAATAAAGTTGTGTGCTCTGCTAATATTTTGTGCGCTGATAAAAGTTTAGATGGCTAAAATACATAAAACCGCAATCGTTGATGAATCGTGTGACATTCATGACAGTGTAGAGATTGGTCCATTTTGTGTGATTGGACCAAATGTGTCCTTGGGTGAAAATTGTATTTTAAATTCACATGTTGTCATAAAGGGGCCAAGCAAATTTGGTTCAGGAAATAAATTCTTTCCCTTTTGCATAGTTGGCGAGGATACGCCTGACTTGAAGTTTAAAGGTGAAAATACAACTCTTGAAGTAGGTCAAAATAATACGTTTAGAGAATTTTCCAAGGTCCATAGAGGCACAAAAGCAGGAATTAGCTCTACAAAAATAGGCAATAATAATTTGATAATGCCAGGAGTAATGATTGCGCATGATTGCATACTCGGAAATAACAATGTCCTCGTCGATAACACTGCATTAGCAGGCCACGTTACTTTGAAAGATAATATAACTCTTGGTGGGTACACATTAGTTCATCAATTTTGCCAATTAGGATCATTCTCTTTTTCTGGAATGGGTTCCCACATCACAATGGACATCCCAGCATTTATAAGAGTTGCAGGCAATCCAACAAAACCTGCTGGCTTAAACTCCATTGCACTTGAAAGAAATGCATTTACAAAAAATGAGATTTCAAATCTAAAAAAAGCTTATAAAATTTTTTATCGCGATAGTCTAAGAGTTGAGGATGCAATTCAAAAAATTAATAATGAATGTAATTTAGATGAGCACATTGAATTATTTATAGAGTCTATAAAATCATCATCCAGAGGAATTCTGAGGTAATTGAAACTTAAGATAGGAATAGTTTCTGCAGAGCCTTCAGGCGATTTACTTGGTGCCGAGCTTATTGAGAGCTTAAGTGAAAAATTCGATACAGTTGAAGTGGTCGGAGTGGGAAGCGGTCCCTTAAAAAAATACTCTGTTGAAAAGGACAGAAGGGAACTTGAAATAATGGGTTTGATCGATCCAATTTTAAATTATTCAAAGATCAAAGCTTACCAAAGCAGATTAATTAAAAAGTTTATTTCAAACGATATTGATTTATTTATAGGTATTGATTCGCCTGACTTTAATATTGGAATCCATAAAGCTCTAAAATTGAAAGGGATCCCTACTGCTCATGTTGTTTGTCCATCAGTATGGGCTTGGAGATCAAGAAGAATAAATCAATTCAAGTATATTGATTACATGCTGTATTTATTTGATTTTGAAAAAAAATATGCAGCAAATGTTAATAAATCTAGCTTCTGTGTAGGACATCCTTTAGTTAGACAGTCAGAGTCTTTTCAAGATAATAAAACTGAGAACTTAATATGTTTGCTTCCAGGAAGCAGAACCTCAGAGATAAAAAGTAATGTTGGGATAATGATTGATTCATTTAAATCATTTAATAACAACAAAAAATATCAGGCAGTGATTCCATGTTACAGCAACGAGAATAAAAAACTGGTTGAGAAATATATTAAGGACGAAAAAAATATTAAAGCAACTATGGAAAGCTCAATGGAATCTCTCTCTAAATCAGCAGCTGCTGTTGTTTGCTCTGGAACAGCAACGCTTGAAGCTATGCTTTTAGAGGTCCCATCAGTAATTGTGTATAGAACAAACTTTCTAAACTTCTTCCTTTTAAGAATATTTGTTAAAACCAAGTTTATTGGACTTCCAAATATTATTTCTGGCAAAGAGATTTTTAAAGAGTTTATCCAGACAAATTTTTCTTCAAAAAATATTCAAAAAGAATTAAATAATCTAATTGCCAATAGAACTAAAATTCTTAAATCTTTAAAAGAATCAAAAAATAAAATTAGTTTACCGAACTTTAAAAGTTTCACAGAAAAATTCTATGATGATTGCAGGAGTAGATGAGGTCGGTCTGGGCTGTTTAGCAGGGCCAATAATATCAGCTGCTGTAATCTTGGGTGATTTTAAGGGAAAAGTAATCTTTAAAGATTCAAAAAAAACTTCTGAACGAAATCGCCAGCTGCAATATAGCTTAATCAAACAAAATTGTTATTATTCTATAGGTGTTGCAACCCCTCATGAAATTGATGAATTAAATGTCCTTAATGCATCTCATTTAGCCATGAAGAGAGCGTTAAAAAACCTTCCAGTATTCCCCAAACAAATTCTCATTGATGGTTCTCATGTTCCTGAGGGGATTCAAAATGCTGATTCAGTAATAAAGGGCGATAGTTTAATCCAAGAAATATCGGCTGCATCAGTTTTTGCTAAGGTTTTTAGAGATTCTTTGATGCAAATATATTCAGAGAAATATAAATTTTATTCCTTCCAGAACAACAAGGGATATCCAACGCCAGAGCATAAAAATGCAATTTCTCGCCATGGACTATCTGAGATTCACCGAAAAAGTTTTAAAATTTAATTATGTCTAATTTTGTTCACCTCCAAGTAAAATCCCATTTTAGTATTAGTTCAGGGTTACCAAATCCAAAGAGCATAATTGAGACAGCTAAGCACAATGGCATGCATGCAGTTGCATTGACTGATAAGAACGGGTTTTTTGGTTTGGTTAAGTTTTACAGACATGCAATAAATTCAGGAATAAAGCCAATCTGTGGCATTGATTTAGACCTTAAAGGAAGTGATGGAGAAAAATCAAATGTCTTACTATATGCAAAAAATAAAAAAGGGTTAGAGAAACTATTTGCATTAAGTACCGAATCATTCTTAATGTCTGAGAAAGGTGAGAAATATATTTTAGAATCAACAATTATCTCTAACCCAAATGACCTTGTATGCATACTTCCGGCAGATAGTGAAGATTTTCAGAGGAACATAATCAATAAACCAGTATATGTCGAAGAAAAAATGGACCGTTTTAGTTCGGTATTTAATGGAAATCTCTTTGTAGGGGCAAGCTGCTATCAAAAGGATTATTCAAATACTACAGGATTTATAGCAGAACTTGCTGACAAAAAATCTATTCCTTTAGTTGCGTTAAATGATGTTTTATTCATTAGTAAAGATGATCATTTAGCTCATCAAGCAAAAGTAGCTATAAATAATTCATCTCTTCTTAAAGATGAGGTAGAAAACTCAAATGTCTCGACCGAACAATATTTCAAAACCTTTGATGAAATGAAACAAATTCATCCAGCACATGCCTTAGATAACACCACTACTATTGCAAAGATGTGCAACCTAGAAGTTGGTGAAGGTGATTACTACCTGCCATCATATGAGGTAGAAAATTCTGAAAGTCTAGAAAACCATCTTAAAAAAACTGCTTTAGAGAAGCTTCAGATCTATTTTAAAAATAATCCAGATTTAGACCAGAAATTATATACGGAAAGATTAGCTAAAGAACTTGAGATAATCATAGATAAGGGTTACCCAGGTTACTTTCTTATTGTGATGGATTTTGTTCGTTGGGCAAAAGATCAGCAAATTCCAGTAGGGCCTGGCAGAGGTTCGGGTGCCGGTTCACTAGTTGCTTTTGTGCTTTCAATAACCTCATTAGACCCACTTAAAAACGGATTGCTTTTTGAAAGATTCCTCAATCCTGAAAGACCCTCACTACCAGATTTTGATATAGATTTTTGCATTGAGGGAAGAGATAAAGTTATCGAATATGTTCAAAAGAAATATGGAGAAAAATCCGTTGCTCAGATTGGTACCCTGGGAACAATGGCAGCTAGAGGAGTAACAAGAGATGTAACTAGAATCCTGGGTAAGCCCTATGGTTTTGGTGATATGATTGCGAAAATGATTCCCCTAACTCCTGGAATAAAGCTTCAAGAAGCAATTGATGATTCTGATGAGTTAAAAGCTCTAATTAAAGAAAATGATGAGGCTGCAGAGGTTATTGACCTTGCATTAAAACTTGAGGGATGCGCTAGAAGTATAGGTAAGCATGCTGCAGGAGTAGTAATCGCCCCAGATGATATTCATGAATTTACTCCATTACATTTTGATTCTGAAACCAACTCTATGGCCACACAGCTGGATATGTACGATGTTGAAGATGTTGGCCTAGTAAAGTTTGATTTCCTTGGCTTAAGAACTTTAACAGTAATAAATAATGCAGTTAAGTCAGTAGAAAAAATTGATCCACATTTTAAGCTCAAATCAATTTCGTTTGATGACCCTAAAGTCTTTGATCTTTTAAGCTCTGGAAAAACAAAAGGCATATTCCAGCTTGAATCAAGTGGAATGATTGACCTCATTAAACGCATGAAACCTGAAAACTTTTCTGATATCGTTGCACTTGTCGCACTATATAGACCTGGTCCACTTAATTCTGGGATGGCCGACGACTATATTAATAGAAAAAATGGTAGAGATAGTATTTCTTACCAGCATCCATCACTCAAGAAAGTTTTAAATGAAACATATGGTGTTTTTGTATATCAGGAACAGGTCATGGAAGCAGCACAGGTTTTAGCCTCATATAGCCTGGGTGATGCAGATAATCTTAGAAGAGCAATGGGAAAGAAAAAAGCTGATGTGATGGAAGAAGAAAAAGGTTCTTTTGTATCTGGTTGTAAAAACAATGACATTCCAGAAAGAAAAGCTATTGAAATTTTTGATAATATTGAAAAATTTGCTGGTTATGGATTTAATAAATCACATTCTGCTGCATACGCACTTATCGCATACCAAACAGCATATCTAAAAACACATTATCCATCACACTTTATAGCCTCAGTTCTCTCCTCAGAGCAGGATAAAACAGACAAGTTAGAACCTCATGTTAAGGATTGTAGTTTAATGGGCATTGATATACTGCCTCCAGATATAAATAATTCGTTTTCAAATTTTGTTGTTAATAGCCAAAACCAAATTGAATATGGTTTGGCTGCTCTTAAAGATGTTGGTACAAAATTTGTAGAGGAGGTTTGTTTGCAAAGGCAATCAGGACCCTTTAAAAATTTGATGGATTTTGCCTCAAGAGTTGATTTAAGGAAAGGTGGCATACGGGCCCTTCAAAGTCTTGCTAAATCAGGTGCTTTTGATGGTATATGCGAGAGAGATTTAGCGATCTCATCAATTAGAAACTATTTAGAGGCATCAGAGCAAAAGTTTAAATCCAAAGAATCAGGTGTTATGGAAATGTTTGACTCGAACGAGGATCTTAAGGTTGCAAAGTTAGAGATAACAAATTTTAGCGATTCAGAAAAACTAAAAATGGAATTAGAATCATTTGGATTCTACTTTAGTCAGCACCCAATATCTCTCTTAAGACCAACTCTTTCTTCGAGACTAAAACCAATAAACCGACTTAACACAACAAATTCAGAGAAATTTTTACCTGTTTTAATAAATCACAAGAGGGTTGTAAGAAAGGGGTCAAATATTTTTGTATTTCTTGAGGTTTCTGATGAAACAGGTGTGATTGATGTTTCAGTACCTAATGAGCTCTATGAAGAAAAAAGAAATGAATTTAAAGAAAATAAAGTTGTTATGATCAAAGGAACTGTTTCTGCAGATGATTATCGCAGAGAAAACCTTGAGGATGTTGGCATCAAGGTTAGAGCAACAGACATTATGTCAATTGATTCTTCAAGGGCTTTGGTAACCTCTTATATTAGACTCATTTTACCAATGAACTCCTTAAAAACCCTGGCAAATGGTAGTTTTAAGCAATTTGAAGAATTAAATTCACCGAATGGTGTCGATGTAATGCTTGAGTTTAAAGATACTGAAAAAAACCTTTCAACCGAAATAAAAGTTGACTCTTTTAGAATTTCACTTGAGGATAGTACGTTCGAAAAGTTGAACAAGCTAATTGGAGAAGGAAACTATACTCTTTTTTAAAAATGGATCAGTACTTAGATTTTGAACAGCCTATTTATACACGTCTTGAAAAGATTGAAGAGCTTAAAAAAGCTGTACCACCACCCAAAAACTTATCAAAAGAATTGAATCGGCTTGAAGTTGAAGCTGAAAAGGAAACTAAAAAAATATACAAAACATTGTCACCATGGCAAAAAGTCTTAGTAGCAAGGCATCCCAATCGGCCTCACACATTAGACTATTTCCAAAATGTTTTTGATGGTTTTGAGGAATTCCATGGCGATCGCTTAGGTGACGATGATCACGCAATAGTTGGAGGCTTTGCCTTCTTAGATAAATATCCAGTAGTAGTGATTGGACATGAAAAAGGAAGAGAGACTTCAGAAAGAGTAAAGAGAAACTTTGGAATGCCGCATCCTTCAGGATTTAGAAAAGCAAATAGATTGATGAAATTAGCAGAAAAATTTAATCTTCCAGTTATAACTCTGATTGATACCCCTGGCGCTTATCCTGGGGTAAAAGCAGAATACTCAGGTCAACATGAGGCAATTGCTAAAAGTTTGGAAGTCATGTCGGACTTAAGAACTCCAATTATTAACCTGGTGATTGGTGAAGGTGGCTCTGGTGGGGGTTTTGGAATAGGCCTTGCGGATACAGTCGCAATGCTTGAATACTCAATTTACTCTGTTGCATCACCTGAAGCATGTGCTTCAATTTTATGGAGGACTGCAAAAAATGCAGAGCAAGCAGCAGAAGCTCTTAAGCTCGATGCTGGCAATCTAAGCAAGCTCAATATTATTGATAATGTTATTGAGGAACCGACAGGAGGTGCTCACAGAAACCATCAAGAAACTTACAGCAGCGTAAAAAAATTTTTCTTAGCTGAGTTAATGAAGCTCAGCAAATTTCCAATTGAAGATTTAACTGCTAAAAGATACGAAAAATTTATTAATATCGGTGTTTAATGAATTTTTTTGATGCATCTGAGAAGAGGATTCTTCAAGACTCAAAAAAAATTGTTGTTGCCTTTAGTGGAGGTGCTGACTCAACCTTGTCGTTATTAGCAACAATTGCTAATACGAAAGATAAGTCAAAAATTACAGCCTTACATATAAACCATAAAAAAAGCAAAAACTCGGATCTCTGGGAAATGCACTGTAAAGATTTTTGTGATACCAGAAAAATCAATTTTATCTCTGAAAATGTAGAAATTAATGTGAAGGGACAGGGGTTTGAAGCAGCTGCCCGGAATGAAAGAAGAAAAATATTTCAACATTTTCCAGCAAATACCTCAATTATTCTTGGACATCATGCAGATGATCAGGTTGAAACTATTCTTTTTAGAATATTTCGAGGGACAGCATTAAAGGGTCTTTCAGGAATGGGTAGAGTGCAAAAGCACAACCATATTCTATTAATTAGGCCTCTATTAAATATTTCTAAAGATCAGATCCTTAACTACCTTGAGAAAGATAAGGTTAGTTTTGTGGAGGATGAAAGTAATGATGATGATGGGTATAGCAGAAACTATATAAGAAAAAATATTGTTCCGCTGATTAAAAGTAAGTGGACTGGTTTTGAAAAAAATATAAGCAGAATGACACGACTAGCTAGAGAACAAAATGCTCTCTATGAAGCGTTTATTAGAGAGGAGCTGACAAAAGTTAGTGAAGATCAAAATCTCTCATTAAGCTTGCTGAAAAAATATGATCCATTTTTAAGATCTGAGCTTATAAGACTATGGCTTGCAGATTTATCCTATGCCGTACCAAATGAGTCACAAATGAAAGAAATACAAAAATCTTTTTTTGAATCGAGACAAGATTCTAATCCTGTAATAAAATTCAATAGAGATGATGATCAAAGTTCAGGAGTAATCATCTCGAAAGTAAATAAGTTTTTGATTGCGGAGGCCACTAATGAGTGAATCTAAAGTTTTATTTGAAGAACATGGAAAAGTTGCAGTAATAAAAATCAATAGACCAGAGAAGAGAAATGCTCTTGATAGAGAAACCGTCTTAATGATTAATGATTGCACTGAAAAAGCAAAAGATAAAAAGTATAAAGCAGTAATTCTGACTGGCTCGGGCGATTCGTTTTGTGCTGGCGCTGATTTAACAGAATTTTCTCGTCCAGAGGATCTAGAATCAGCTATCTCCGTGAAAGAATCTCTTCATAATGGCTACCATATCGGCCTAGGAAATTTAATTAAAATGGATAAACCTGTTTTTGCAGCAGTTGAGGGACCTTGCGCAGGTATTGGTTGTGCATTTTTGCTAAGCTGTGATGTAGTTGTTATGAATAAATCTAGCTTCTTTCAAGTAGGCTTTTCAAAGATAGCTCTAATTCCTGATGGTGGCACTAACTGGTTACTTACACGAGCAGTTGGCTACCAAAAAGCTTTTCGCATGGCTGCCGAGGCTAAGAGGGTTGGTGCAGATGAGTGTCTTGATGTTGGTATTTGCTCTGAAGTTGTTGAAGATGGTAAGGCATTTGAAGAAACTCTTAAGCTAGCAGAACACTACGCAGAATTTGCGCCAGGGGCAATTGGTAAAACAAAAAACCTTATGCGTGACGGGTTTGACCGCTCTTATTTACAAAATCTTGATGAAGAAGCTGAGGCACAAGAAAACTTTGTTGGCAGTCCTGATAACTTAGAGGGTGTGTTGGCTTTTGTTGAAAAGAGAAAACCAAATTTTAAAGGCGAATAACTACATAATAGAAAACTTCTCTGACCATCACCTTGATGATGTAATTCAAATTGAGAGGTTATCAAATCCTACTCCTTGGAAAGAAGAAACATTTAAATCTGTTTTGTCTTCTAGAACACTTAGCTTTGTAATAATTAAAGAAAAAATAATTGGCTTTTGCATAGCTACTAAGGTCTTGAATGAGTGCCATTTGCAAAATATTTGTGTACTACCAGATTACAGGAAAATGGGCGTCGGTAAAAACATACTAGAAATACTTAACAAAAGATGCAAAATTCACGAACTTAAAAAAATTATCCTCGAAGTTAGAGAATCAAATTCAGGAGCGCAAGCATTTTATACCAAAAGTGGATTCAATAAGATTGGGCTTAGAAAAGACTACTACCAACTTGGAAATCAAAGAGAGCCAGCTGTTCTCATGTCTCAAATTCTTGTTTAGCTATCTTGATTGAATAGTCCTCAAATTTATAATTTTCAATAAAGCCATTGTGTCCGCCGTAATCCGTAATGATAAGATTTAATTTTTCATTGTTCTCGAGATCAGCAAAAGTCACAATTGGGACAACTGGATCATTTTTTGAAGCAATTATCGTTGCATTAGCGTTCAAGGAAGCAATCACAGCCGGGGTAATTTTATAAGATTCAAAATATTCTTCGAGGCTTAATTGTTGGGGTAAAATATCAGGCAAAAGAGCTGCTGTGACTTCTTTAAAATCTTTTATTTTATAAACTTTCGAGAAATCAATATCACTCCAATTTTTTTGCTTAAATTTAAATGTTCTAAGCCATTTGCGACGGTAGTACCATTTGAAAAAAGAGGATTTCATCATGTCCAAAGAAAGTTCATGATCAACCATCGGACAAATACTAACAACTTTATCAAGCTTATTCCCAACATTTAGACAGCCTATGCGAAGAGCAAAGTTGCCACCAAAAGAAAAGCCAAGCAATGAATACTTATGATTAGGTTCTTTCATATACTGTTCAATACACTCTGCTACTTCATGATGTTGATGTGCATTAAATACTTCCTTGTTTAGACTTAAGGAATCTCCGTGGTCAACTGGATTAATTCTTATTACATTCCAGCCACTGTTAAAAAACATTTCAAGAGAAGATTGCATATAAGAGGTATTGTGATGTGAAAGATATCCTGGCAAAACGAACAAGGTTTTAGAAGAACTATCATGGCAATTAACATGCACTGATAGCTTTAGGCCTGACTTGGATACATAGGTTTCTTGAATTGAATTTTTTAAGAGCGGTTGAACTTTATGTCGATGAAGGGTAATTCGTAATTTACTAAGGACAGTTGAGGTGTATGCTCCTGCAAATGGAAAGGGAGGCTTAAGGGATTTATATTTGTTATAAGAGGGCTTTAATGTCATTCTCTAACGTGCTCGGATCATCTAATGACCCAAATCTACCAACAATATTCCCCTCTTTATCTACTAAGAATTTCGAAAAATTCCATTTAATTGCTTCAGTACCCATAAATCCTTTTTTATTTGAGCTAAGGAATTTAAAAAGCGGTTCGGCATCTGCCCCATTAACGTTTATTTTTGCAAACATTGGAAATGAAACTGAGAAGTTGCTTTCGCAGAATTCTTTAATATCTGAATCATTCCCTTTTTCTTGCATTCCAAACTGATTGCAGGGAAAGCCAAGAACTACAAAACCTTGATCTTTATATGCATCATACAATTTTTGCAGCCCTTTATACTGGGGTGTAAAACCACATGTGCTGGCCACATTACAGATTAAAATAACCTTTTCTTTAAAAGTAGCCATTGATATCTCATTGCCATCAATGTCTTTTACTTTGAAATCGTAGATACTTTCTTTCATAATTCTTAAATGTCCTATACGAACGAAGATGTAATATTAAAACCTTTCAGCGAGCTAAACAACCATGAACTTTACAAAATTATCCAGTTA
This sequence comes from uncultured SAR86 cluster bacterium, assembly GCA_902610995.1. GTDB lineage: Bacteria > Pseudomonadota > Gammaproteobacteria > Magnimaribacterales > TMED112 > TMED112. Next base: position 58,910 of record CACLXU010000002.1, on the reverse strand, counting down.
AGGATTGAGGTATTCATAATAGAACAAGACTGCCCTTTCCAAGATCTCGATAACCTTGACCAAATATCAAATCATTATTGGATAGAAGAAGCAGGAACAATAATTTCATACCTTCGTGTTGTGCCTCCAGCAGATAAATCCAGTGAGAGGCATCAATTTAAAGAACCGTCTATCGGCAGGATAGTCACTAAACAAGAATATCGTAAAAAAGGTATTGCTGAATTCTTAATTAACAAGGCCATTGATGATATTGCTGTAACCCATGGTTTGCCGATTCGAATTGGGGCACAATGTTATTTGGAAGAGTATTATCAAAAGTTTGGTTTCGTGAGAGCCAGTGAAGATTATTTAGAAGATGATATTCTGCATTTGGAGATGTTAAAAAGTGATTAAAATCAGTCGATCGGCAGTAGAACAACACTTGAATTGCCAAAGGTGCTTCTATTTGGCTTATAAATATAAAATTAGACCACATAGTTTGCCCTTCACACTTAATAGTGCTGTCGATAACCTCTGTAAAAACGAATTTGACCATTATCGTGCCAAAGCCGAACCTCATCCCATGTTTTTAGAACATGGGATTGAAGCAGTGCCGTTTGCCCACGACAAAATGGATGATTGGCGCAATAACTTCAAGGGTGTAAGGCACATTAATAAGGAGGATGGCTATAATTTTGGCGGTGCCGTTGATGACATATGGCAAAAACCTTCAGGCGAGTTGATTGTTGTCGATGTAAAGTCAACTGCTAAAAATGTATTTGATTGGGAAGATACTTATTCCAAATGGGAATATGCTAAAGGGTATAAACGTCAGCTGGAGATGTATCAATGGCTGATGCGGATGAATGATTTTGAAGTGGCGCCAGAGGCATATTTGGTCTATTACAATGGCAAGAAGAATGAACCAATGTTTGATCAAAAGCTGACCTTTGATTTGCACCTAGTACGATTGGAATGTGATGACTCTTGGGTTGAGGGCGAAGTATTAGCAGCTGTTAAAACACTCAATGGTGATGCTATGCCACCCGCAGCCAGTGATTGCCCAAACTGCAACTACCTACGTAAGCGCTGGGAAGTATCACAAAAGGATCCCAAAAACCTAGTTGATTAATATGAAAGATATCATCCTCTGCGATATTGATGGCACGATTGCTAATAATGACCATCGACAACATTTCTTAGAGGGGCAAAAGGACTGGGAAGGTTTTTTTTTAGCAATGCTAGATGATGTACCAATACAATTAGTAATCGATGAAATAATCCAACATCAATTAAAGGGCAAAAAAATAATTTTCCTTACAGGACGTCCTGAGAGATATAGAGAGCAGACTGAAAAATGGCTAAAAGAATATTTCAACTTTCCATTAAAGGTGTTGATGAGAAAAGATAATGATTTGAGACACAAAGTTATTGCAAAACAAGAAATACTTGAGAAAAATAAAGTATCTCATCACCAGATATTCATGGTATATGAGAATGATGAAGAATTAATTAGCTTCTGGAAACAAAAAGAAGTAGATATAAGGAAAGTTAAAATCTAAGTAATTAGATTTCTTAGTATTTTGAAGCGTTTTTCAAGCTCTTTCTTATAATAAGAAAACATATTTTGTGCTAGCTCAGTTTCTGATGGAACATTGTCTTCATCTAAACCAGTGTGTGCTCCCCCTTCATAATTTCTAAGCTCATTTAAAAACCTAATCCAGCTTTCAAGTTTTTTATCTTTACTAGATTGTTGATTTTTTATATTTGAATCATAATCAGTTATTTCAAATGCATCTGAAATTTTTTCCCAAAGTTCAGGAAAACTTGCACGAATTATTTTTAATATCTTAAGCAAAGATAGATAGTTACAATGTGAAATTAGGAATTTATAGGGCTTGAATACCTTGTTTTCTTGGTATTTTCTTTTCATTTCTAAATTATCAGCTTGCGCTTCATCAAAAGGGTGCTGATTAGTCTGATTAAAATTTAGCCTATGCATTGCTAAGTTATCCCAATATTCTTCATATCCATTTGATTGAGAAGAATTAAAGTGATCTTTTAATAATTGATGTATGTATCTTCTAAGAATTTTTTCGAGAATAATAGCTTCTCTTTCCTTAGTGAAATTATTTTTTAATTGATCTTCTAGTAGTTTTATCTTGTCTTGCAGTGGTTTTTTTGCTGCCTCTATCTCATCAGAGTTCAATTCACTATCAGTTAAAGACAAAGCATTCTCATCTTCTGTTCGCCATAATTCTGGATATCTATCTTTCATAAAATCTTTGATTAACCAAGACATAGCTAGTGGCATCTTCATCTGCCCTTCTTTAAGTTTTTGTCCATTGTATATCCAATCAAAATGTATTCTTCTTTGATCGCCTGAAATATTCTCAAGTTGCCTGCAAAGATGATCAACGTACTTATCTATCTTTTCTTCAATTTTCCTGTAATCAACTGCTTGATCACCAAATGCAACATTTATCATTCTGTTTAGCAGCAAAATTAAGCCCCCAATAAAATTAGTTTTTAGCGCAGTTTTGTTTTTATCTTTGCTCCAGTAATCTGGAATAGCTTCTTTGATTCGATGAAAGTATCTCTTCAAAAGTTCTGTTGAAAAATCAACAGTTTTCCTAAAGTCACCATTAACTGACAAATATCCATGAGTGAAATCTTTATTTCTGCCAAGGAGCATTCCTCTGGTTAATGCATCTTTATTTAAAGTTCTAATTGGCAGTAATCCACTTCCTTCAGCTAAAGGTATTATTCCTCTATCAAAAGGTGAGTCTTTGTCTTCTCTTAAATTTAAAATAATTGAGGTAGCGAGATTTTCAATTTGTTTATCTCCAGTTGTGCTTTCACCAAAAATCAGCTGAACCTCTAACAATAACCCAGCATCTACATTTTTTTGCTTCTGATTTACTTCTAAAAAGATTCTTGCTTCCTCTTCCTCTGTTAAATCTTTAAAAGCAGTGACAAGCAGAACATGATTCCTCAACCCTTTATTTTCAACACCACAGTAGCTAAATAATCTATGTTGCCCATCTATAACATGAAATGTTCCAGGACAATGTGGAAATTGTAGTAGCTCAGTTCTGCCTTGACCCAAACCTGTCTCGTTTGTTTTAAAACCACCTTTTTTGCCTCTATAGCTTACAAGGACGTTATTTATAAAGGGCGTTTTAGATTCGTCAATATGTTGTGCAATTTTTTTAAGCCTTTGCTTAGTTAATACACGCTGGTAGCTACTTGTTCTATCTGAATAAATATTTTCAGCCCTTTTATGCGCAACATAACTTATAGGAATCATATCATTTGCAGTTATAGCAAATGTATATGCATGTTTATTCCTTAATGCGTTTCTTTCTGTTTTTAAAACCCCATAAGTCTTGTTTTGATAGTAATTTGATCGATTTTTAAAGAGGCCAAGAAATTGATTAAATGCAAATTCTTTGCTTGATGAGGTTGCTGCACAATCATCGAGATATTCTCTTTCTTTCTCAGCAAGCGTGATTACATCATTTTCTAAATACTTCTTCTTTTTTTCATTCTGTAGTTCCAAGCCTGATGTACTAACAATCCAAATAGGTTGTATATCTAAATCTTCCCTAAGAATTTTTTTTAACCTTCTTTTTATATGTCCCTTATAGGCTTCTATGGTATTAAAGGCACCATCAACAGCTCTGCTTCTTGAATTTGATGTATGCTTGCATTCACATATAAGCAAGAAACGATTATTTATAAGACCAATTGCATCAATTTGCCTTTTTCTTTTAGGGGAAGGATATTCTGAAAGATCAAATTCAAAGCTTTTAAAATTTATATGTGTTGCACCAAGATTTATTAAAAATCTTTTTGTTTCAGTTTCAAACTTTTCCCACTCTGAGTCTTCTTTGTCCCAATTTGATGGCTTCTTGAAACTCTTTTTAGTAAACTCAATTTCATTAAAATTTTGAGCTTCAGTGCAGTCTTGAAATTTTTCTTTAAATATATTCATATGAAGGTATATTTTTATGATACTAAAATGGCCCGGAGGAAAAAAGTGGCTTCTTAAGGAAGTGTCTCATCTAATTTCTCAAAAAATTAACAATTATATTGAACCTTTTGTTGGAGGCGGAAGCTTTTTCTTTGCATTGACACAGCAAGATAAACTTTTGCCCTCTTATATCCAAAAAGGATATTTATCTGATACCAATCAAAAGTTAATTAATTTTTATTCAGAGTTAAAATTAGATCCAGCTAAGCTTTATCGTAATTCAATAAGATTAATCAATAATCATACAGAAGAGGAGTACTACAAAGTCAGAGATAAGTTTAGAAAAAACCCCAAAGCACATCAATTCATTTACCTTAATAGAACATGCTTCAATGGAGTTTATAGGGAGAACCTAAAAGGAGAATTTAATGTTCCAGTTGGCCGTAGGAATAAAATTGCTTTCCCCTCTCAAGACTACTTCAACCTCTGTTCAAAAAGTTTATCCAATTTTGAAATAAGTAGTTGTGACTTTGAAGAAACAATAAAAAAAGCTAAGAAAGGAGATTTTATCTATCTTGATCCTCCTTATGTTGACAGGCCTTATGAAAACTCTTCATATAAAACATTCAGAAAATACAATGCAAAAGAGTTCAATATAAATGATTTAGAGAGAATGGTTGAGGCATGCAATAATCTTAGGGACAAGTGCTCAATTTTAATTTCTAATTTTTCTGTTGATTTAGTTAAGGAGTATTTCAAGAAAAAAGATGGATGGAATTTCAAGGAGACAGAAAAGACGACTTTTATTTCAGGGAAGGCAAAAGGGCGAACCAAAGTAAAAGAAGCAATAATCTATAATTCGCTTTAAGCTATTTCCACTTAATATTGCAGCCCATGGATGGGAACTGCTTAGAATTGACTGGCTGTTCGTTAATTGTTGCATTGATGGCTGCTCTAAGATCTTCACCATTCGGCTCTTCATTGGATTTTGGTGAGGTGGCATCGCAACGGCCTCGATAAACTAAATTATGTTTAGCATCAAAGAGATAAAACTCTGGAGTGCATTCGGCTTGATATGCTTTAGCAACTGATTGGGTTTCGTCATAAAGGTAGGGAAAGGAAAAACCGAGCTCATGCCATAGTTCATTCATTTTTTCCGGAGAATCCTCTGGGTAATTGACAACATCATTGGAGCTTACTGCAACAAAATTAATCTCTTTGGAGAAATCATGATGCAATCTCTTAAGTTCATCATGATAATGCACAACATAAGGACAATGATTGCAGATAAACATGATTAAGACAGGTCTGTCTGTTGCAATTTCCGTTGATGAATAGTTTTGTCCAGCGATGATATTAGGCAAATCAAAATTTATTAGTTGAGTACCTAGGGGCAGCATACTAGAGTAAGTTAAAGCCATAGCTGTATCTTACCAAAGAATTTATTTAAGGTTGCCCATACCACCATCGACAGGGATAATCTGGCCTGTCATCCAGTTATTGTGGGCATCTAAAAGGAAATTGATTGAATTGGCAATCTGTTCTGGCTTTCCAATCTGTTTCATTGGATTTCTTTCTTCATTAGCCTCAACTTGCCTATCTGTTTTTAATAGATTGCCAGCCATTGGAGTATTGGTGAGACTTGGTGCTACAACATTGAAACACACCTTGGCTGATGCATATTCAGATGCTAGTGATTTTGCTAAACCTTCCAAAGCTGATTTTGATGCTGAGATACTTGCATGGTAAGGTAGACCTAAGTTTGCAGCTACTGATGAAACAAAGACAACGCTTGCTCCCTCGGCCTCTTTTAGATTATTAATTACTTTTTTTAGAACTTTTACGGCCCCAAGCACATTGACATTAAAGTCAGCAAGATAATCCTCCTCTTTTAACATAGCAAAAGGCTTTAGATTTATAGTTCCAGGAAAATAAACCATGCCTGAGATTGGTCCAAGGTCATCCAGCTCTGATAAATCACCCTCAAGGTCGAGGTTACCAGCAGACCTTGATAAGGCAATGAAATCTTTATTAGAATTCTCTTGAAGTGCTTGAGCAATTGCCGAACTTGCTCCAATTAAAAGTATCTTTGACATACCTATGTAATGGGGGCAAAGAAATAGTTTTAAAGATCCATCAAAGAACCATCTTTAAAGATAAGCTCATTTATCTCCTCAGTAATAAAGGGGGCAAATGGATGTATTAGCTGTAAGAGCTTTTTAAGCATTGGATGTAGATTACTGGTTTCACCGGATGCTTTGCATTCTTCAATATATTTATCACAAAACTTGCCCCAAAAAAATTCATAGACTTCATTCATAGCAAAATCCAATCTGTATTCAGCAATATTCTTATTAATTTGTTTTGAGACTGCTTCAAATTCTTTTTCAATCCATTTATCTGCCTCATTTTTAGCTATAAACTCCTCAGATTCGTGAGGATAATTATTTATGAATCGTGCTGCATTCCACATTTTATTGCAAAAGTTTCGGTAACCCTTAAGTCGCCCCATTTCAAAACTTATATCCTTGGTATGTGTCGCTAACGAAAAAAATGTCATACGCATGGCATCGGTGCCATAGGACTCAATTCCATTAGGGAATTGCTTGCGTGTTTTTCTTTCAATTTTTTCAGCCAAGCCCTCCTGCATAAGATTGGCGGTTCGTTTTGCAACCAAATCTTCAAGCTCAATACCGTATACCAAGTCTATAGGGTCGATGATATTGCCTTTGGATTTAGACATTTTTTGTCCATTTTCATCTCGTATAAGGCCTGTAACATAAACATCTTTAAATGGAATTTGCCCGGTGAACTCGAGGCTCATCATCATCATTCGGGCAACCCAAAAGAATATGATGTCAAAGCCGGTAACTAATAAAGATGTTGGGAAGTACCTTTCTACGCCGTCAGTATTATTAGGCCAGCCCAAGGAGCCAAAAGACCATAGGGAGGACGAGAACCAAGTATCCAAAACATCCTCCACTTGATTTAGTTTTCTATTGTCTAGTTTATAAAAGCTTCTGACCTCCTCTTCATCAAAGCCGACGTAAGTATTGCCCTCGGCATCTTGCCATGCTGGAATTCGATGACCCCACCAGATTTGGCGACTGATACACCAGTCCTGAATGTTATCCATCCAATTGAAATAGGTCTTAATCCAATTGTTTGGATGAAATTTCACTTCTCCTTTGTTAACTGCTGCGTTGGCTTTTTTTGCCATGTCAGCAGTTTTAACGTACCACTGATAGCTCAATCTTGGTTCAATAACAATATTCGAGCGTTCACCTCTGGGAACACTTATAGGATGTTTTTCCTCTTTGACTAAAAGGTCTTTATTTTTTAATTCTTCCAGCACAACCTTCCTGACTTTGAAACGATCTAAATCTTGAAACTGCTGTGGCACATTATCATTAGTATGAGCAGTATCTGTGAAGATATTTAGTGGTGCAAAATCTTCTAATTTCTTTGATGTATGCACAACTCCATCTATCTCATGGAGCGCAAATTTTTTCCCAATTTCATAATCATTGAAGTCATGGCCAGGGGTAATTTTAAGGCAGCCAGTACCAAATTCCATGTCAACATACTCATCACCAATAATTGGAATCTTACGCCCAACAAAGGGCAAAATTATATATTGACCAATAAATTTTTTGTATCTACTGTCTTTAGGGTTGACTGCCACAGCCATATCGCCAAACATGGTTTCTGGTCGGGTAGTGGCCACAATTAGTTTGTCCTGTGAATCTTCGACAGGATAGGCAATATGCCAAATTAGTCCATCTTTTTCCTGTCGAATAACCTCCAAATCAGAGACAGCTGTTTTCAGAGAAGGATCCCAATTTACCAGACGGTAACCCTGATAGATTTTATCTTTTCGGTACAACTCAACAAAAGCTTTAATAACGCCTTGATAATACTCATCATCAAGTGTAAATCGGTATTTATCCCAATCTACAGTGATGCCTAGCCTTTTCATTTGAGATGAGATTTTTTCTTCAGAAAAATCTTTCCACTTCCAGACCTCCTCAATGAATTTATCTCTCCCCAGTTCATCTTTAGTTTTACCCTCATTGGCAAGATTATTCTCAACTACCATCTGTGTGGCAATACCCGCATGATCTGTCCCAACTTGCCAATAGGAATCAGCACCATTCATATGATGATATCTGGTATAAAAGTCCATGATGGCATACTGAAAGCTATGTCCCATGTGAAGGGTTCCAGTTACGTTGGGAGGCGGAATAATTTGAGAAAACCGATTCTTGGCCTTCGGTCTATCCAGTGATCTTTGAGCCCATATTTTCGACCACTTTTCTTCAATTTCAATTGGAAAATATTTTGGATCCATTAGATTACTTCGTGTAGAACGTTTACCCCTTTATTCTTTAAATTAGTATACAGCTCTCTGGAAGCATTATTAATTGCTTCATCAGACTTTAGGGTATAAACAAAAGTATTGTCATTAAGGCTTCCTGGTAGGTCACCAATTTTGTCACTAAAAATATGAATCTCATCGAATTCACCCTCAAATTTATCGGTGATTGTAGTTAGATTCTTTAAACACAAAAACTCGATTTTTTTGGTCTCAAAAAATTTTTTATTTCTCAGAAAGCTGAACTCTTCTAACTCATGATCACCCTTTAAAGCAATACAAATCTTGTTCTTTATTTGAAAGCCTGTGAAAACATTATCAGTTAGAAAATCAAGAGCATGGAATTTATCCTTAAATCCAGAATAAAAAGTAACTGCCATTACTTATTACTGTTTACAAATTCAAACAACAGTCCAACTGGTTTTCCAGTGGATCCTTTTTTGGGACCGTCTCCAATATCGGCAACACCTGCAATGTCTATATGAGCCCATTTATAATTTTCAGTAAATCTGGAGATAAAACATCCCCCCTCAATTGTTCCTGCTGCTCTCCCTGGAGCAATATTGGCAATGTCTGCAAAGTTTGAGTCTAAATAGCTCTGATACTCATCCCATAAAGGCAGCTGCCAGGCTTTCTCTCCAGATGCATGGCCAGCCTCCAAAATTTTATCAACTAGCTTTTGATCATTGCCCATTACACCAGCAGCAACACTTCCAAGTGCAACCACGACTGCGCCAGTTAAAGTTGCAGTGTCTATTACAACCTTAGGATCAAATTTTTCTATATAAGTTAATACATCACATAAAACCAATCTGCCCTCAGCATCGGTATTTAGAACCTCAATTGTTTGTCCAGACATAGATGTAACAACATCACCTGGTTTTGTAGCATTGCCTGCTGGCATATTTTCTGTCAGTCCAACAGCACAGACGAGGTTGACTGGAAGTTTAGATTCTGCAACAGCACACATAGTACCAATTACTGATCCGGCTCCAGACATATCCCATTTCATCTCATCCATCTTTGGGCTTGGTTTCAAACTAATACCGCCGGTATCAAAAGTTACTCCTTTTCCAACAAGCACAATTGGTTTATCTCCCTTCTTGCCGCCGTTATATTGCATTGTGACAAGCTTTGCAGGCTCAACACTTCCTCGCGATACAGAAAGCAATGAACCCATGCCAAGTTTCTCCATGTCTTTTTCTTCAAGAATCTCAACCTTAAAGCCACCAATCTCTTTCGCCAGAGCTGTCACTTGGTTAGCAATGTAAGTTGGAGTGGCATGGTTTGCAGGTCTGTTACCCAAATTTCTTGCTGTGTTTGCTCCACGCCCAACATTGAGACCTAATTCAACAGTTCTCGCGGCTGCAGCACTTGTTTTTTCAACGCAAAGTGAAACAGAATTTAATTTTTTTCCTTTTTTGGTATTGGGGTTGGTATCAGTATATCTATAGGCTGATTTTTCAGCATACTTAGCCAGATTAAATAAGAAATTTGATTGTTGATATAAAATTGATGTGTCGGCATAAATATTAACTGACTCTACACCCATACTATCTAAATTATTAAAAAGCCCGGTTATCCAACCCTCAATCTTGTGATCAGGCTTATCCTTGGCAAAATCTTTTACAAATAAAAAGTCAGAATTCAGTTGTGAAAATTCCTTTGACAACATTAGGGAAGTCTTTTTTTCATCTTCAAAAAAGTTTGAAACTTTTTTCTTTATTTCATTGTCAAATAACTTATTAGATTTGAATGATCCTTTCGAGTAGAAGACCACACCAAAGTCCTCAGAGCCTGCTTCTGAGTATTTTTTTAATTCCACTTTTTCAAGTGCTTTATAGAATGCCATTTTTTCTCCTTTTTGATATTCTTAAGAAGTGATTATTTCACGTTACATCAGTAAGGAAATTATAGTAAACATTTGCTGGATTTCACTAGTTCTTTTTGGATTAGTTTTATTTTCACGTTTCAATATTTTCCTATCTCAAGCAGAAGTAGGGAAAATTTCTCCTGAAAGTATATTTTTGGCACTCGCTCTTTTCTCACCTGAGTTGATCAATCTCATTTTCCCCTTGAGTGTATTCTTAGCAGTTGGATTTGTTCTAACTCCAATATATAAGAGCCATTTTTCCATCTTAGAATCCAGCTCTTATCGCAGCTTTCAAATGATTAAAGACCAAAAATCTCTTATTGTTGGAGTTTTCTCAGTTTCCTTTTTGTTGAGCACTCTTGTCTCACCATTTTTTACCAACCAAGGTCAAATGCTCATTGATCAAGACAATACATTTGCTGCCAAGATAAAGCCAGCATCAGGTCTTGTGCCGTTGCAGGCCGATTCATTTAATGCTTTTGGAAAAAAGGGAAATGCAAACTATGAAGACTTAATTTTTATAGATGGTCAAAATGTAGACAGATTCCTTTTTGGTAAATCGGGAGTAGTGGTAGATGACAATGGTAAAAGTAAGCTCCTTTTAGAAGACGGATTTATGTTTGATAAAGGCAATAACATTATTTCAAAGTTTGAAAATGCTTTTGTCCCTCTAGATGAGCCCATAAAAAAAGTTTACAAATCAACCCTGAGCTTAGCATTTGCCACTGATATAGAGGATACCAGAGAGCTCTTGAAAAGATTAGCCATTCCAATTTTTTGTTTAATATCTTTTGTTTTCACAATGTCCTTTTCAACATTCAGCTCTTTCTGGGGCCGTGAAAGAACTTATTTTGTTCTGACGATGCTTAATATTCTGTACCTTGTTCTCACGATTGCGCCTTTTGAAAATAATGCAACTTCGAAGCTTGAGATGATTGCCAGCTTTTTATGGATTCATCTCATGTTTGGCTTCTTGACAATAATTACTTTTTTCAAATCCACCAAAAGGATCTTAGGATATGAAGGCATATAGGTATATTCTGCTAAAGTCGTTTGCCTCAGTCCTTGGGGTCTTTCTAGTAATTACACTAATTGATCTTGCCTTTAACTTTTTTTCTCAACTTGAAGATATTGGCGCCACTTATAGCTATACAGACGCGGTGAAATTTTTATTACAAACCCAACCTTTTCGTTCACGCGAGTTCATATATTTATGCTCTGTTGTGGGTTTGCTGCTTCTATTTACTGATAAAAATTTTATGCAATCTTTTAATACCTTGAGACAATCTGGTTTGAAAAAGTATAAGTTTGCAATTTATGCTTTCCTGCCCATAGTTGCAATAAATCTTATGGCTTTTGAATTTATAGTACCCGACCTAACAGTAAAATCTTTTGAAGAGCGCAAGCAGAAAATAAATCAAGTTGTAAAAGAAAAACCTCAGATGATTGAGATCATAAATATTAATGATAAAGAATATTCAGTTGTTTATGGCGCAGGAACAATAAAATTTTCTGAGGACGGCGAAGTTTTATTTAATCAAGATCAAAATAGTTCTTTCAGCGAAATTAATTACAATTCCAATTTAAAATATTTGAGTTTCTCCCAACTGATAGAAAATTCAGACTCTGCATTTGAAAACTTTAATTTGATTGTAAAAACAGAATTACTTAGAAGAGGACTTAATTTTATTGCTTATTTCTTCATTTTTTTGATTGGACTAGAAATTTTACTTGCTATGAATAAGGGCTTTAATACAAATCGAATTCTTATCTATGGTTTTGGGGCTAGTCTTTTCTATTCATTTATTGAAGCTTTGGTAGCAGACTCAATTACAGTTTTCCAACTTCCGTTCCTACTTCAGGCGTTCCCATTGCTTTTGATCTTGCCTTACCTCTACGTTAAGAAGCAGATGTCTTTTTAATGGTTCTAAGCCCAAGTATTCTATCTGACAGCAATTTTTTATCCTTATCAAACAGTTGCCACAATAAACCGACGACACTTAATAATAAATTTAGCAGAAATCTATAGAAGGCAACTTTATAAGTAATCGTTTTGCCATCATCAGATAGTAATTCATGGCTCCAAGTACTCATTCCTAGTGTTCTGCGACCATACGACCAAAAATATACATAGTAAGATACAGTCGTAAAAATTATTATTGCAGGCCCAAGAAACGTATCTGAGAAGTCATCTCTTCCTGATAGGAAGTTGTATGTAAATAAAACAATAAAACCTATCAAAAACCAACAGGAAATAACCAAGAAAATGTCATAAGTAAATGACAAAAGTTTGGTAAATATTCCTGGCTTTGTTTGTATTGTTTTCATTTCATGTTAATTTAACTTATCTAATTTATGGCTACTAACGTAAAAAAATCAAACACAGACGATACTTGGTTTTTCGGGCACCCGAAAGGGTTAGTTACCTTATTTTTCACTGAAATGTGGGAGCGTATGTCATATTACGGCATGAGGGCGCTGCTTGTTTTGTATATGTCTGGAGCAGTCACAGGCTTCAATCCGGGATTAGGGTTTACACAAATTGATGCCCAAGCCATATACGGAATATATGTTGGCATGGTTTATTTCATGTGTATCCCTGGAGGATGGTTAGCAGACAATATCCTTGGTTATCAGAGGGCAGTTATGATCGGAGCTGTAATTATAGCTTTAGGACATTTCACCCTAGCATTGCCACTAACACAAACATTTTTCTTGGGTTTAACTTTAGTAGTTTTAGGAACAGGATTACTGAAAAGCAATATTTCAACTATTGTTGGTCAATTGTACAAAGATGGCGATGCTCGAAGAACATCTGGTTATACAATTTTTTATATGTCTATAAATATCGGTTCTTTTTTAGGATTTTTAATTTGTTCCTATCTTGGAGAAAAAATTGGTTGGCATTGGGGATTTGGAGCAGCAGGAATAGGAATGCTCTTTGGTGTGATTCAGTATTACTACTTCAGAGGGCTGCTCGGAAATGCAGGCATAAAACCTAATGACATGCCAGATGAGCAAAGACAAGTTTATATTAAATGGTCTCGGGTAACTATAGCCCTTATGGGAGCTGTAATTGTTGCTGGTCTTTTAGGGTTTATTTCTGTAGACCCAAGAGCTTTTGCTGAGTATTTCTTATACTTTCTGGGTGTTGTAGCGGCCATATACTTTGCTTATTTACTCTTGTTAGCAGGATTGAGCTCACAGGAAAAGAAGAATGTCTTCTTGTTAATGATACTTTTTGTCGCGGCAATGTTCTTCTGGTCAGGTTTTGATCAATCTGGTGGGTCATTAAGTATTTTTGCTCGTGACTATACTGACCTTTCAGTGGTTGGTTATGTGATTCCTGTAGGCTGGCTGCAATTTGCGAATCCCTTATTCGTTGTGATATTTGCTCCTATCTTTGCAGGCATATGGACAAATTTAGCACGGGTAAATTTAAATCCTTCATACCCACTTAAGTTTGCTATTGGTATGTTCTTCATGGCAATAAGTTTCTTAGTAATGATTGCTGCTGTCGAGCTTGCCTTGGTTTCTGCACCTGTTGGTATGCAGTGGTTGATAATTACATATTTGCTCCATACTTGGGGCGAGCTTGCTTTATCACCAGTAGGTCTGGCTGCATTTTCAGAATACTCACCTAAAAAATATCAAGGTCAGATGTTCGGACTTTGGTTTTTAGCCTCAGCTTTAGGAGGGGTACTTGCAGGGCTATTAGGAGGAGATGCATTGGTTGAGGGTCTTGAGAGTATGACTCCGGTATTTGATTCTATGATCCAATTCTATGTGGTTGCAGGAATTGTTCTCGTTCTATTTGCAAGTGTTAGCTACTATTTAAGAAGTAGAAACAATTAATATAAACAGACTAATTCCCTGAACTTTCATAAAGGTAAACGATCGAATAGATATAATAATTATTGTTAAGGAATTTTGATTAGAATCAGTTAGAATATAGAAAATTATGAACTTGCTGAATAAATTTTTCGCATCAATTTCCCTTCTTTTTATAATTGGTTGTGGTACTGACCCTGAGAAGTTAGAAGATTTATTTGTGGAGTTAAGTGCTAGCACTGAAGTTGCTAATTATGACGAGACATTCGAATTGACTTGGTCATCAAATGCGAGCCAATGTTATGGTTCAGGAACTGTTTGGATAGGAGAGAAGCCGACTTCTGGTTCAGAAGAATTTAGGTTAAGACGAGGTGGAGCATATACATTTATCCTTGAGTGCAGACGTAATAATGAATTTAAAAACCAGGCTGTTCTTGTTAATGTAAACAAGACTGTATCAAATAACTTTATTTTTAACATTGTTGAAGAGCCAAATTTTCAAGCTTCTATTGCGAGCGACCATGTTGCAAAAATAACCGCCTATGACAGAGGTGATTTCAATAATGATAGCGTTGGGGATGTATTTTTAGTTTCACAAATCAATGATGCTTCAAATACCCATGTTTCAACAAAATTCATTCAAGTTCTAGGTGGTGCATTTCCAACCTTTTCTGAAATAGATGCTCAAGGATGTAACGCGACAGGATATGTAAAAAGAATAGATCTCGATCAAGATGGCATTTCAGACATAATTGCTAGCTCGAGAGATTCAGACATAGCAAAACCTTCAGGAAATCTTTGCATGTTTAGAGGTACACAGACCGGATTGGTTCTTGATAATAATTTTGTTACAAATGAAACAGACCTAGATTTTGTTAATTCAGATGTAAGATATCTAGCTTCGATTGATAAAAATATTGATGGTGTAAATGATATCTATATTCTTACTCCCGACGGAGAGTATTGGATTGAAATGGGAGCTGAAGACGGCCCAGCTTTCGAAAAAGTTGATTATTCTGATAGCTTTACAGACAGTTATGTTATCACTGCTGGCACGGTGATTGATTTTGATAGTGATTCTAATAATGACATACTTCTCTCAGCATATGATGCAAGCAAACAGGGTGCACTTATAGCAATTCCAAGGTCAGCTGATACGACCAACTGGGAAGAGATTTCAATTTTCAATAACAATATTCCACTTATAAAAACAATAACATCACTGGATTATGACGGAGATAATGAAGTTGATTTGCTGATCGTTGGAGATGAAATGCCAGGGGATGAATTTAATCCCTCTCCCACAAACACTTTTAGAATTTATGAAGAAGGAGAGGCTGGAATTTTGGATAGTTTTCAAGATTTTGAGTTTCCAAAGAGAGGTGTTATTTCTCTGAATAAAAATCTGTTCATCACCGATTTTGATTTTGATTTTGACGGCGGCGACTTTCTCTTCACTCTGGATAGCATTCCAAATACAACAGATAACTTTTTAGTGGGAGTTAAGAATTTAATAGAGACAGAAGGAGAGCCAACAACCTTTAGCATTGATCCAGTACTAGATGGCGAACTAGACATTGAAAACTTCAATTACGAAAATCAACAAATGCTTTTCGTTGACTTAGACGTTGATTTTGATCTTGATATTATTTTGATGGAAGAAGTTGCCTCTTCAGAATCCAAGACTATTTCGCTTACTTTTTTACAAAACCAATCTAACTAACACTAAAATCTTCTTCATCTCTTAGTGTCATCACTTCAAACCCGCTTTTTGTTACAGCTATTGTATGCTCCCACTGTGCTGAAAGTTTTCCATCTTTTGTAACTACCGTCCAGCCATCATCTAAAAGTTTTGAATGGTAAGTGCCTAAGTTAATCATTGGTTCAATGGTGAAGCACATGCCCTCTTCAAGAACCAGGCCCTCGCCAATTTCTCCATAATGAACAACTTGCGGTTCTTCGTGATAAATTTGTCCAATTCCATGACCGCAATAATCTCTAACTACAGAGTAATGATTCTCCTCAGCCATGGTCTGTATGGCATTGCCAATATCTCCCAAGTGTGCTCCAGGCTTTACCTTCCTGATTCCGGCGTACATACATTCTTGAGTAATATCTACCAATCGTTTGGCATGTGCAGGAACTTGTCCAACCAAGTACATTTTTGATGTATCACCATGCCAGCCTTCGTAAATTACTGTGATATCAATATTAATTATGTCTCCATCTTTAAGCACCTTATCCTCTGACGGGATGCCATGGCAAATTACATTATTTACTGAAGTGCACAATGTCTTTGGAAATCCGTTATAACCAACATTTGCCGGAATGCACTTTAGGTCTTCAGTAATATATTTAAAGGCTATCTGATCAAGATACTCAGTTGATACACCTGGCTTCACATAATGGTCTAGCATTTCCAAGACGGATGCTGCTTTTTTGCCTGCAATTTTCATCATTTCGATGTCGTTTTGCGATTTAATTGAAATTGACATGGGTGGATATTCTAATACATCTATAAATTATCTAAATACTTCTCTATAGTATCTGGTAGCAGAAATGAACTTTCAAGCAACACTTCAACTTCAAAATGGTATTAAGCTTGATGGAATTGGTTTTGGATCTCAAAAAGTTGGTATTGGTGAAGTAGTTTTCAATACCGCTATAACAGGATATCAAGAAATAATGACAGACCCATCTTACGACGGTCAGATCATCACTTTTACATACCCACACATTGGCAACACCGGTATAAATAGTGAAGATTATGAATCGAAAAGTGTATTTGCTAGAGGGATAGTGGTTAGAAATTTTTGTGATTTCCCGAGCAATTGGCGTAGCCAAGGATCCCTTGAGAGTTTTTTGATCAAACATGATGTAATTTGTATCTCTGATATTGATACAAGATACCTCACAAAAATTCTTAGGGATCAAGGCTGCATGACCGGAGCCATTTATCCATCAAAAAGTATTAAAGATTCAGAAGCTCAACATGCAATCAAAAAATTTGGAAATATCTCAGAACATGACTTAATTACTAATGTTGCAACAAAGAAATCATTTCAATATGCCTCAGGAAAAAAGAATTCTAAAAAAATTGTTGCTTTTGATTTTGGGGTAAAGGAAAACATTCTTAAAATTCTTGAGGAGTTCGATGCAGAGATTATTGTAGTGCCACCTAATACATCTGCAGAGGATGTTTTGGAAATGAACCCAGATGGGATCTTCCTCTCAAATGGTCCAGGGGATCCATCTACACTCACTGCAGTAGTGAGTGAAATTAAGAAAATGATTGACACAGATATCCCTATTTTTGGAATTTGTTTAGGCCATCAATTAATGTCTTTAGCATATGACCTAAAAATTGAAAAAATGCCTTTTGGTCATCATGGTGCAAATCATCCAGTATGTGATTTAAGAGATAGAAC
Source organism: uncultured SAR86 cluster bacterium (assembly GCA_902610995.1). Taxonomy (GTDB): domain Bacteria; phylum Pseudomonadota; class Gammaproteobacteria; order Magnimaribacterales; family TMED112; genus TMED112. The sequence continues at coordinate 41,448 of CACLXU010000002.1, read as the reverse complement.
AGTTTTTATTACTTCTCAAAATCACAATTTTGCAGTTGCTGAGCTGCCAGATAATTCTGAAATTCAAGTCACCCATAGATCTTTATTTGATGGCACAATTCAAGGCATTCAGCACAAAACTAAGCACCAATACTCAATACAGTGCCACCCAGAAGCAAGTCCAGGGCCAAAAGAATTTAGAGTTTTATTTGAAAAGTTTTTTAAGGATATGAATGCCAAAACGTGAGGATATAAAAACAATTTTGATTGTTGGATCAGGGCCAATTGTAATTGGACAAGCTTGCGAATTTGACTATTCAGGTACCCAGGCATGTAAGGCGCTCCGAGAAAATGGCTACAGAGTTGTTTTAGTCAATTCCAATCCTGCCACTATAATGACCGATCCTGAAATTGCAGATGCAACCTATATTGAACCTGTTGACTGGAAAACTCTAGAACAAATTATTATTCAAGAAAAGCCTGACGCAATACTGCCTACTATGGGTGGCCAAACTGGTTTAAATGTATCTTTAGATCTTGCTACAAGAGGAATACTTGAAAAGCATAATGTTGAAATGATTGGGGCAAATAAAGAAGCAATCGATAATGCTGAGGATAGAGAAAAGTTTGATAAATGTATGAAGGAATTAGGTTTGGAGACTCCTAGGTCGGGTTTTGCGCACAGCATGGAAGATGCCTGGAAAATTCATAAAGATATAGGGCTGCCGTGCGTCATAAGGCCTTCATTTACTCTTGGTGGCACAGGTGGGGGCATTGCCTATAACTTAAAAGAATTTGAAGAAATTTGTATGAACGGTCTCAAGCTATCCCCAACAAAAGAATTGCTTATTGATGAGTCCTTAATTGGTTGGAAAGAGTTTGAGATGGAAGTGGTCAGAGATAAGAAAGACAACTGCATAATTGTTTGCTCAATAGAAAATATCGACCCTATGGGAGTACATACAGGGGACTCAATCACCGTTGCGCCTGCACAAACACTTACAGATAAAGAATACCAAGAAATGAGAGATGCCTCATTTAAAATTCTTAGACGAATCGGAGTTGAAACAGGCGGTTCAAATGTTCAGTTTGCTCAAAATCCAGAAGATGGAAGGTTGGTTGTAATTGAAATGAATCCAAGGGTTAGCAGATCATCTGCGCTAGCATCCAAAGCAACAGGATTTCCAATAGCAAAAGTTGCAGCATTATTGGCGGTAGGATTTACCTTGGATGAATTGAAGAATGATATAACAAATGGAAAGACTCCTGCATCATTTGAGCCAACAATAGATTACGTAGTTACAAAAATTCCACGTTTTAATTTTGAAAAGTTTCCAGAGACTGATGCGCGCCTAACAACTCAGATGAAATCTGTGGGAGAAGCTATGGCAATAGGAAGAAACTTTCAAGAATCATTTCAAAAAGCCATTAGATCGATGGAAAATGGTTTGATGGGCTTAGACCCTATTCTCAAAGAAAATGAGGGCAATGGGGCTTTGAAGCTTGAATTATCAACACCAGGAGAGAGCAGGTTATGGTATATTGCCGATGCATTTAGAAAAGGCTGGAGTATCGAAGAAGTCTACGAATCCTGTCAAGTTGATAGATGGTTTTTATACCAAATAAAAGATTTGATTTCTGAGGAAAATGCCCTTTCTAACATGGAATATAAAAAAATCACCAAAGAACAACTCGTCAATCTAAAAAAGAAAGGCTTTTCAGATTTCAGAATAGCAGAACTTCTGAACGTTCCTGAAGAAATCATAAGAACAAAAAGGTATTCTCTAGATATTCATCCGGTATATAAACGGGTTGACTCCTGTGCAGCTGAATTTGATAGCACAACAAATTATCTTTACTCATCATATGATTTTGAAAACGAATCAATAATTACAAACAATAAAAAAATTATCGTTCTTGGCAGCGGGCCAAATAGAATAGGTCAAGGAATAGAGTTTGATTACTGTTGCGTTCAGGCTGCTCTAGCATTTAAAGAGGAAGGAATAGAAACTATCATGGTAAATTCGAACCCAGAAACTGTTTCTACCGATTTTGACGTATCAGATAAGTTATATTTTGAGCCAATTGTGGCTGAGGATGTACTTGAAATTATTCGTCATGAAAATCCTTTAGGAGTAGTAGTCCAATTTGGCGGGCAAACTCCCTTAAAGCTAACTGATGAATTAAAAGAAAATGGCGTAAACATATTAGGCACATCTCCAGATTCAATTGATATTGCAGAAAATAGAGAAAAATTTAAATCTTTTCTTTCTGATTTTAATTTTAAACAGCCTGAGAATAGAACAGCTTCATCAATAGCAGAAGCAAGAGAAAGTGTCGAAGAGCTTGGCTTTCCAGTAATTGTAAGACCATCCTATGTTCTTGGTGGAAGGGCTATGGAGCTAATTTATACTTCAAGCGACCTTGAAATCTATTTGCAAAAAAAGATTCAAATTAGTTCAAAAAATCCACTTCTCATTGAAAAATTTCTTGATGATGCGATTGAGGTGGATATAGATCTTTTATCTGACGGTAGAGAAGCAGTAGTAGGTGGCGTTCTGCAACATATTGAAGAAGCAGGAATTCACTCAGGGGATTCGTCATGTTCATTTCCTCCATACAGCGTATCTGAGAATCAACTTTACAAATTAAAAAAAGAAATTACTGCAGTGGCTAAGAAGTTAAATGTGATAGGCCTAATGAATGCACAAGTAGCAATAAAGGGTGAAGATTTTTATATGATAGAAGTCAATCCAAGGGCATCCCGTACCATTCCCTTTTTATCAAAATGCATTGGAATGTCTCTTGCAAAAATTGCATCAAAACTAATCTCAGGAAAGTCTTTAAAAGACCTAGGTATAAACAAAGAAATCGTTCCAACCAGTTATGCTGTAAAAGCACCCGTCTTCCCATTCAATAAATTCAGAAAAACTGATCCAATTCTTGGGCCTGAAATGAAATCAACTGGTGAGGTAATGGGAAGAGGTGTTAGTTTTGGTGAAGCTTTTGGAAAAGCCCTACGAGGAGCTGGAGATGTGATTCCGACAGAAGGAAATGTTTTTCTTAGTGTCAAAGATACTGACAAAAAATATTTACCAGATCTTGCAGAAAAGCTTATCAAGCTCGGATTTTCAGTTGTAGCAACAAAAGGATCGGGGAAAATTCTTTCCAAACATAACATTCCATTTACTCAGATAAATAAAGTTCTTGAAGGTCGTCCTCATGTAGTAGATGCAATTTTAAATCAAGAGATTTGTATGGTCATCAATACAACCGAGGGAAGACAATCAATTAAAGATTCTTTTTCAATTCGAAGATCTGCTCTAGAGCATAGTGTTTTCATGACGACGACAATCTCAGGCGGATTAGCAATAGTTGAATCTTTAGAAAAAGGAGAGCAAAATTGGAAGTATATAGCTTTGCAGAACTCTTGAAATGGAAAAAAAACCAATTACTCCGGAAGGACAAAAAAAACTTCGCTCTGAACTTGATCATCTAAAGAATATCAAGCGCCAGGAAATTATTGACGCCATTTCAGAGGCCCGTGCGCATGGAGATTTAAAAGAAAATGCTGAGTATCATGCTGCAAGAGAGGAGCAGGGCTTAAATGAAGCCAGAATTAGGGAACTTGAAGAAGCTTTATCAACTTCACAAGTCATTGAATACAAAGATCTAGCAGTTACCGATAGAATTATTTTTGGCTCAACTGTTACGATTGTTGATTTAGAAACAGACAAAAAAAATACTTACCAAATTGTTGGTGAATCTGAAGCAAACATTGAAGAAAATACGATTTCATTGACTACTCCAATTGCAAGATCCTTGCTGAAAAAAGAAGTAGGCGATGTTGTTGAAGTTTCAACGCCAGGCGGTGTTAAAGAAGTTGAAATCCTTGAAATTAAATTGATTTGAAACGCTCTGATGAATACTGGGCCCAAAGGGCAAAAAAAGAGGGGTATAGATCAAGAGCAAGCTATAAGCTTTTGCAGCTTGATGAAAAATACAATTTAATCACCAAATCATCTTTGATATTTGATTTAGGCTGTGCACCGGGCGGTTGGTCACAGGTTATAGCGGAAAAAATCAATGTATCTGCCAAATGTATTGCAATTGATATTCTTAACATGCAGAGGGTTGATAAAGTTGAGTTCCATCAAATTGATTTATTTTCAAATGAATTTAAAGATATGATGAACAAAAATAGTAAATGCGTTGACTTAATAGTCAGTGATATTTCTGCAAATCTTTCTGGCATAAAGTTAGTAGATGATGAAAATAATTTTGAATTGAACCTTTTCTGTATTGAAGCGTCAAAAGAAATGCTTAACCCTAATGGAGCCCTTTTAATAAAGACATTTAATAACAGTAAATTGAAAGAGGTAGTAAATAAATTCAACGATGTTTTTTCAACCGTTTGTGTTGAAAAGCCTGTTGCATCAAAAACTTCTTCTTCAGAGGTTTATTTGTTAGGATTAATCCCCAAATAAGAAAAATGAAAAACATTGGTAAAAACTTATTCTTTTGGCTGATAGCAGGAACATTCCTGTTCATGATGCTTGATAACTTCTCTCGAAGTAATCCTGTGGAGGAATTAACTTACTCTGAATTTAAGCAAGAGGTACAGTCAAAAAAAGTTAAGTCAATTGTCTACAAAGGCGATCAAATGACCGTTGAAGGTGAAAGACTTGATGGAACTAAGTTTTCAACAAAGAAACCTGTTTATGTTAGAGATGACATGCTTGATGAAAGCTTAAGAGAGGCAGATGTTGCAGTGTCATATGAAGCATTAGATAAACCTAGCATTTGGTCCCAGTTACTCGTAGGTGCATTTCCGTTGTTACTTCTTCTTGGAATATTTTTCCTCTTCATGAGACAAATGCAAGGCGGAGTTGGCGGGAAAGGTGGACCAATGACATTCGGTAGAAGCAAAGCAAAACTCCTTGACGGTGGCCACGTAAAAACAAACTTCAATGATGTTGCAGGCTGTGAAGAGGCAAAAGATGATGTCAAAGAATTAGTAGATTTCCTTAAAGACCCAGCAAAATTTATAAAAGTTGGGGGTAAGATACCCAGAGGTATTCTAATGGTAGGCCCTCCTGGAACAGGTAAAACACTGTTAGCTCGGGCTGTTGCTGGAGAAGCAAAAGTACCATTTTTCACAATTTCTGGTTCAGATTTCGTTGAAATGTTTGTCGGTGTTGGAGCGTCCAGAGTACGAGATATGTTTGAACAAGCGAAAAAACACTCACCGTGTATTGTGTTCATCGATGAAATTGATGCAGTGGGAAGACAGAGAGGTGCTGGATTAGGTGGAGGCCATGATGAAAGAGAACAAACTTTAAATCAACTCCTAGTTGAGATGGATGGATTTGAAGAAAATCTTGGGGTGATTGTTATTGCTGCAACAAACAGGCCAGATGTACTGGATGCAGCGCTATTAAGGCCTGGAAGATTTGATAGACAGGTAATGGTTGGACTTCCAGATATCAAAGGAAGAGAGCAAATTCTTAATGTTCACTTGAAAAAAGTTCCTGTAGATAAAAGTGTTGAAGCCGAAGTTATTGCCCGAGGAACTCCAGGATTCTCTGGTGCGGACTTGGCCAACTTGGTGAATGAAGCAGCTTTACTCGCAGCTAGAAAAGGTCAGAAAAAAGTAAACCATGACATGCTTGATTATGCTAAAGATAAAATAATGATGGGTGCTGAAAGGAAATCTATGATTCTTAATGAGGATACGAAAAAGCTAACAGCATACCACGAAGCTGGACATGCAATAGTTGGACTAAAAATGCCAGAACACCACCCAGTGTACAAAGTAACGATAATTCCTAGAGGTGGAGCCTTAGGTGTTACGATGTTTCTTCCGGAAGAAGATACCTATATGAGTTCTAAAACTGCAATAATTAGTCAAATTACAAGCCTCTTTGGTGGAAGGGTAGCTGAAGAGATTATATATGGCAGCGATGGCATCACAACAGGTGCGTCAAGCGATATTGAGAGAGCAAGTGAACTTGCTAGGAATATGGTCACTAAGTGGGGATTTTCAGAGAAACTGGGAACTATTAAATTTGATGATGAGGATGAAAATCCTTTCTTGGGAAGAACAGCCGGAAATAAAAAACGAATATTCTCAGAGGAAACAGCAAAACAAATTGATAAAGAAGTGAAAGAGATTATTCAAACCTGTTACGAAAAAGCAGCAGAAATTTTAACTAAAAATCTTGATAAACTTCATGGCATGGCTGACGCTCTTCTCAAGTATGAGACTATAGACCAAGATCAAATATCAGATATTATGGCAGGAGCACTACCTAGAGATAAATCAGATAATCAGTCAAATTCGAAGCCGAAATCGAAACCATCAACATCATCCAAACCTGTTCAAGATTCCTAAAATAACATAATATTCAGGGATGAGATTTGGAACAGATGGGTTCAGAGGACCTATAGAAACAGAGATTACCCCAGAATTTTGCTTAAATTTGGGTTTTCACACTGGCAAAATAATATTAGAAAAGGGTTACGATTCGGTAATTATTGGAAAAGATACAAGAGTATCTGGTTATATGCTTGAATCTGCTCTTCAAGCAGGATTTATCTCATCTGGAGTTGATGTTAAATTGGCTGGTCCAATTCCTACCCCAGCAGTTTCATTTCTTACCGCTACCTATGCAGGTCAGTTTGGTGTTGTTATAAGTGCCAGCCATAATCCTTATGAAGATAATGGGATAAAGTTTTTTAACAGACATGGAAGAAAAGTTACTGAAAACTTAGAGCGAGAAATTGAAAGTAGGCTAAGTTCTGCAATCAAACCAGTAGAGGCCTCAAAATTAGGAAAAGCATTTAGGATTGATAGTGCATCAGGCAGATATATTGAGTACTGCAAGAGTACTTTAAGGGGCAAACATAGCTTCAAAAACATGAAAATCCTTGTTGATGCTGCTAATGGTGCTAACTACAAAATCACCCCAATGCTACTTGAGGAACTTGGAGCAGAAGTGATACGAATAAATTGCGATCCGGATGGATTCAATATTAATGTTAACAGCGCAGTATTGAACCAATCATTATTTAAAAAATATGCTGAGGAGCATAAATTTGATTTTTGTGCAGCTGTTGATGGCGACGGGGATAGATTAGTTCTTGCTGACGCAGATGGTATTGTATTTGATGGCGATGATATTCTGTATTTACTAGCAAAAAGTAATCTTGAAAGAAATGTAAATGGTAGCAACGCTGTTGTTGGGACTGATATGACCAATCAAGGAGTTGCAGATGCTCTTGCTAAGCATAATATTGATCTAATTCGCTCGAAAGTTGGTGATAAATATATCTCAAGAGAACTAGTGGAAAGAGATCTAATACTTGGTGCAGAGACATCTGGACATATCATCCAAAGAAATTATTCTGAAAGCGGAGATGCAAATATAGCATTGATTCAGGTCTTAACTGCTATTCAAGAGTCAGGTGTTTCGCTTAAGGAAGTAAGCTCTGAAATTTCTAAGTATGCCCATAATTTGGAAAGCATTGCTGTGAAAGATAAAACAATTATTGAAAAAGAGGAAAATCAGAAGGCCCTTAATGAGGTTAAGGAAAAATTTCCTTCAGCTCGGATAAATATAAGAGCTTCAGGAACAGAAAGTAAGATACGAATTATGGTTGAGTCTAAAGATGATAAACAGAATGCCCAGGTGCTGCGGGAAATAAAGTCTTTAATTACATGAAATACATTGTTGGAAATTTTAAGATGAATGGTGATTCATCTATGATGATTGACTGGATACAAAAATTTTCCTGTAGCTCCAAAAACAAAATTATAATTGCCCCGCCGCAACCATATCTTAATTTTATAGATAAGCTTCCTAATAATGTTTTTATGGCTGCACAGGATGTTTCTCCTTATCAAGATGGAGCATATACGGGACAAGTTTCTGCCAAGATGCTTTATGACTTAAAAGTAAGTTATTGCATCATTGGCCACTCTGAAAGAAGAGAATATGTCAAAGAAACAGACGATCAGATATATCAAAAGTTTTGTCAACTTAATGAGTGCTCCATAACTCCAATTATATGTGTAGGTGAGTCCCAAGAAATAAGAGAAAAAAATACTCATGAAAATTTTGTGGTAAATCAGCTAGAAAAGTACACCGACATTAATGAGGAACTGATCTTCGCATATGAACCAATTTGGGCAATTGGAACAGGAAAAATTCCTACAATATCTGATATTGGGCAAATGATTAACGTGATTAAAGATAATGTCTCCTCAAATGCAAAAGTTTTGTATGGTGGCAGTGTAAACGCCAAAAATGCGTCAAATTTATTAGCAATTGATAATTTAGATGGACTTTTAGTGGGTGGGGCTTCTCTAAACCCCGTGGAATTTGCTAATATAGCGCAGTCATGATTATACAGATATTAATAATAGTTCTTGCAGTGTTGATTGTTGTGTCTATTATGATGCAGCAAGGCAAAGGATCAGATTTAGGATCTGCCTTTGGCGGCGGTAGCTCTGATTCTTTATTTGGGCCCTTAGGTCCAGGAAACTTTTTATCTAAACTTACATGGGGTTTAATATCTGCCTTCTTTGTGCTCTGTTTGCTTTTTGCTTTTTTATCCAAACAAGAACTCAGTCTCAATATAGACGAAAATCTAATTCTTGAGCAGCCTGAAGAGCCACCTATCGAATAATATTGGTGCCGAAGGAGGGACTTGAACCCTCACAAGCAAAGCTTACTACCCCCTCAAGATAGCGTGTCTACCAATTCCACCACTTCGGCAACAGAAATAAATTATAGACTATAAATATTGACCTATCTAAGTCTTTTAACTATGCTTATCGTCACTGCGGGGTAGAGCAGTCTGGTAGCTCGTCGGGCTCATAACCCGGAGGTCGATGGTTCAAATCCATCCCCCGCTACCAATATAATGGTAAAAAAAGATATTGAAGAATTTTTAGCTCCACTAATAATAAGTTGTGGTTGTGAGTTGTGGGGCATTGAATTTGACTCTGTACAAGGAAGAGGCCGATTATTAAGGGTTTATATTGATGCCATCTCAGGTGTAGATCTTAGTGATTGTGAAAAAGTCAGCAGAGAAATAGACTACTCGTTTCAATTTGAGTCGATCTTTCAAGAATTTCAAAGCTTTGAGGTATCATCGCCCGGAATTGATAGAAAGCTATTTTATTTAAATCAATATAAAAAATTCATTGGAGATGTAGTATCATTATCACTCTTCACTAAGGTAAACAATCTTAGAAAAGTGAAAGGCTCACTTTTAAACGTTTTGGATTCAGAGATTTCTGTCAAAACAGAAGAGGAACCTATATTGATAAAATTTAGCAATATAGAAAAGGGAAAATTAGATTTAGAGGATCAATTAAGAAAAAAAAATGAATAAAGAGATTTTAGATGTTGTTGCTTCCGTATCAATGGAAAAGGGTGTAGAAAAGGGAATTATCTTTGAAGCACTCGAAGAGGCCATATCAAGTGCAACAAAAAAACTGGTAGGAGAGAATAGTGATATCAAAGTCACCATTGATAAAGTCTCTGGTGAATACCAAACGTTTAGACAATGGACAATATCCGAAGAAGAGGAAATTGATGAAGAATTTGAAATAAGGAAAGAGGACATTGAAGGACTTACAGTGCAGGAAGGGGTAGCAAAGAAAGAAATAGAGAATATTGATTTTGGAAGGATTTCAGCTCAAGCAGCGAAACAAGTGATAATTCAAAAGGTAAGAGAGGCTGAAAGAAGTAAGATTACTGAGAAATATGAAAACCTTGTCGGGCAAGTAATTTCAGGCCAAATTAAAAGAATAAATAGAGATTTTTTATTAATTGAAATTGAGGAAGACTTAAACGCTCAAATTCCACGAGACCAAATAATTCCAGGAGAAATATTTAAACTTAATGACAGAGTTAGAGCAGTTATAAAAGAAATTCTTAAAACACCTAGAGGTCCTCAAATTATTTTAAGCCGAACTGATGAAAGATTAATCAAAGAACTTTTTACACAAGAGGTGCCTGAAATTTCTGAGGGAACAATAGAAATAAAGGCTATAGCAAGAGACCCAGGATACAGATCAAAAATTGCTGTAAAAACATATGATGGAAGAATTGATCCTGTCGGTGCATGCGTGGGAATGCGTGGCTCAAGAGTGCAAGCAGTATCTAATGAAATTGGGAATGAAAGAATAGATATATTTATTCATAGTGATAATCCTGCTGAATTTGTGGTCAATTGCCTATCTCCAGTCAAAATATTTTCAATCTTGGTCGATGAAAGAACAAGCACTCTAGTTCTTGAGGTTGAAGAAGAAAATCAAGCCCAAATCATTGGCAAGAATGGGCAAAACTTACGACTAATGACTCAAATGATAGGTTGGTCATTTAAAGTTTTCAATAGAGAGCAATTTAAAGAGTACCAACAAACAAGTCTGGAAGAAAAATACGAAAAACTTGGTTCAAGACTTTCGCTCACAGAAGATGAGATTCAAGGGCTTAAAGATCACGAGATTGATAATTTAGAAAAGATTGTAGATGGTGATGATAATCTTTATAAAACATTGTTTAAAACAGGGAAAAGATCTGAAGAGATTAAAAACTTTGCAAGTGAATTACTTTTGCAGGATGAGTTTAATCAAGACTTTAATGATCCTACCATGGAAGATGCATTGGTAAATCTTAAGGGCATAACTAATGAAGTTTTAAGTTATCTCAGCTCTAGTAAGATCAAAAAACTTGAGGAACTAGCGGAAATGTCAGTTCCTGAACTTAAGGATATTGTAGAGAATATAAGTGATGATGAGGCATCAGCACTTATCATGGAGGCTAGAAAGCCATGGTTTGAGTAAGGGAGAATTAGAATGGATGTGTCTGTAAAAAAATTGTCTGAAATATTAAAGATAGATCCTGAAGCCCTTCTTGAAAAAATGATTCAGGCTGGTCTTCCGCACAAAGATGTTGAAGATGCAGTTTCTAATGAAGATAAGCAGACTCTCTTATCATTTATAAGAAAGTCAAAATCTTCACCAGGGTCTGATGAACCACAGAAAAGTGTTGTAACACCAAAACTTTCTCCGGCACCAGCACCAATTCCACCAAAAACAAAAGCTAAAGCAAAACCTGTCAAACCAAAAGACGAAACATCAGAGAAACCACAAGAAACAAAAATAAAGTCGGTAAACATTAATGGATCAATAAGAGTTAATGATCTGTCGAGAAAAATCAACAAAAGAGGAAATGAGGTTGTAAAAAAATTAATGGAATTAGGAGTTATGGTTTCTCTTAATGATGAAGTTGATCAAGAAACAGCAGTTCTTGTTGCTGAAGAGTTTGGGTTTGCTGTCAAATATGAGGAAGAACAAAATGTAGTTGAGGAACAGCGAGACTATCCATCCCCTGACATAAGTTATCAAGATGAAAAGACACAAGACAAGAGACATCCAGTTGTTACGGTAATGGGACATGTAGATCATGGAAAAACCTCATTACTTGATGCAATTAAATCTACAAATGTGGTTGATGGAGAATCAGGAGGCATAACACAGCACCTTGCAGCATATGAGGTAAAAACAAAAACTGGAATGATTACATTCATTGATACTCCTGGACATGAAGCGTTTTCTGCAATGAGAGCAAGAGGCGCAAATACTACAGATATAGTTATACTTGTTGTTGCAGCAAATGACAGTGTTAAGCCACAAACTATTGAAGCTATAACCCACGCAAAGTCAGCCGATGTTCCAATTATAGTTGCAATGAACAAAATTGATTTAGATGGCGCTGACATAGAAAAAGTAAAGGGTGATTTAGCCAAGCATGATCTTGTTTCTGAAGATTGGGGAGGAAAAGTTCAAATGCTCCCAATATCAGCATTGCAGAAGAAGGGGATAGATGAGCTATTGGATGCTGTCAACCTGGAATCAGAAATGCAAGAATTGAAATCTCCTAAAAAAGGAAATGCACAAGGTATTGTTTTAGAATCTGAGCTAGATAGATTTAAAGGCCCCCTGTGTACTCTATTAGTCCAAAAAGGCGTTTTAAAGAAAGGCGATGTTATTGTTGCAGGTGAAAAGCGAGGAAAAATAAAAACTTTAATAGATAGTTCTGGAGCCCAAGTTAAAGAGGCTGGTCCTTCAACACCTGTAGAAGTTTTAGGGCTGGAAGATTGTGTTTCAGCTGGTGAGCAGTTTTTTGTAATGGATTCTGAAAAAGATGCAAGAAACCTTATAGATCAAAGGGAAGCGTTTCAAAAAGAAATTAGCGATAAGAATGTTATGACCACACAATCAGCATTTGAGATGCTTGATCAGGAAAAAGTAAATAAGTTAAGAATAATTGTGAAATCTGACGTTGCTGGAACAAGTGAAGCAATAGTAGCATCGCTTAAAAAACTTGGAAATGAAGAGGTCGAAATGGATATAGTCAGTTATGGTGTTGGTGGAATAACTTCTTCAGATATTAATTTAGCGATTACAACGGGCTCTAGAGTTGTTGGTTTCAATGTTAGGACTGATAATAAAACTAAACAACTTGCAGAATCAAAGGGCATAGAAGTAACTTACTATAGTGTAATTTATGATCTAATTGAAGATTCCAAAAGACTACTTTCTGGACTGCTGGAGCCTATATATTCAGAAAAAATATTAGGCCTAGCAGAAGTAAAAGAAGTATTTAAATCTCCTAAGTTTGGTTTAGTTGCTGGATGTATGGTTATTGAGGGACTTGTTAAAAGAGAAAAACACGTAAGAGTCTTAAGAGATAATGTTGTCATTCATGAGGGCGAGCTTGATTCACTTAGAAGATTCAAAGATGATGTCAAAGAAGTAAAGAACGGAACAGAATGTGGTATTGGGATTAAAAATTATCTTGATATAAAGATTGGTGATGTTATTGAAAATTTTGAACAGAAAGAAGAAAAAAGATCACTTTAATTATAAATGGCTAAAGATAGGATTATCAGAATCAATGACAATCTAAAAAAAGAGATAGCAACCTATATTCAGAATTCAAACCTCAAAGACGACCTTGGTTTTTTGAGTGTGAACCATGTAGATACTTCTCGTGACTTATCTGGAGCAAAGGTATTTATTTCATCTTTTCAGACTGAGAAAACAAATGATGAGCTAGTCGGGATCCTTAATGATAATTCTTGGCGAATTAGGAAAGAGCTTGCAAATATACTTCCTCTTAAAAGAGTGCCCGAACTTAAATTTTACTATGATGAACATCTCGATAAGGTTCGACATATTGATAGCTTGATCAAAGATACTAGCTAATGAGCGTCATCTTCTTAAATAAGGAAAAGGGAATTTCGTCGTATCAGGCATTAAGGGAAGTTCAAAAAGCGTTAAATTTTAAGAAAGCAGGTCATGCTGGCACCCTTGATCCAATAGCTACTGGCCTTCTCCCTATTTTTTTTGACAGATCAACAAAGTTTATACAGTATTTTTCAGCGGAGATAAAAGGCTATAATGCAACCTTCAATTTGGGAGTTTCGTCAGATACTCAAGATATAGAAGGGAAGCTAACTGTACATAAAAACGAAAAACATCCTTCTAGAGATGAACTAAATAATTCAGTTAAAAAATTCATAGGTAAATACGAGCAAATGGCGCCGTCTTTTTCTGCAAAGAAAGTTGATGGAACCCCAATGTATAAACTAGCTAGGGCTGGAAAGCCAACTCCTCAAAGGTCTGCGACTGTGGAAATTTATAATATTGAACTTACTGAATTTAAATACCCATATTTTTCATTATCAGTAATGTGCTCAAAAGGCACTTATATAAGAACACTTGGCGTTGATATTGCAAAAAAAATTGAATGTAATTGCATAATGAAAGATTTGGAGCGCACTTCAATTGGCCCATGGAATTTGGATGACTCAGTAAAATTTCCAATCATAAAAAATTTGGACAATCGGGAAAAAATGCAGTATGTTAAGCGCATTGAAGAAATTTTAAAAGATTTTCCAAAGGTAAAAATAAGATCTTCTGAGGTAAAAAAATTTCAAAATGGCTTAAGCATTGATGCCGAAATTAATGAAAAATTTAAAAAACATTCGGTTTTTTTTGAAGAGGATTTTTTAGGAATTGGAGAATTTGTAGAAGGTAGAGGATTAGTTCCTAGAACATTGTATAAAGTATAGGGGAAATATTAATGAGTTTAAGTAAAAGCAGCACATCTGATATCGTTAAAAAATATGGAAGTAATGACAAAGATACAGGATCCACTGCTGTGCAAATTGCTCTTTTATCAAAAAGGATAGAGGACTTGCAAAAACACTTTAAAGATCATAAAAAAGATAATCATTCCAGAACTGGATTACTCCAAATCGTGAGCGATAGAAAAAAATTGCTCTCCTATCTAAAGAAGAAAGACCCTTCCTCTTACGAAAAGATAATAAAAGATTTAAAACTAAGAGATTAAAAATGAAAAATTATATTAAGAAAGAGATCCCAATGGGATCAAAAACACTTGTTTTGGAAACAGGTAAAATTGCTAGACAAGCAACAGCATCAGTAGTTGCTTCAATGGGTGGAACAGTTGTGATGTGTGCAGTTGTAACAAAGCAAAGTGCAGAGGGAAGGGATTTCTTTCCATTGAGTGTGCACTACATGGAGAAAACTTATTCAGCAGGTAAAATACCGGGAGGTTACTTTAAGAGAGAAGGTAAGCCAACAGAAATTGAAACCTTAACATCTAGATTAATAGATAGACCATTAAGACCACTTTTTCCAGACTTCTTTAGAGATGAAGTGCAAGTAAATTGCATGCTTCTTTCATTAGATAAAGAGAATCCACCAGATGTTGTTGCATTGATGGCTGCATCTGCCGCAATGTCTATAGCTGACGTTCCTTTCAGGGGACCTATGGCAGCAGCAAGGGTTGGGTTCATAAATGATGAATATGTTCTAAACCCATCATTTGAGGAGCTTAAAAACTCTGATTTAGATATGGTAGTTGCAGGATCAGAAAGTGCAGTTTTAATGGTTGAATCTGATGCTAATGAATTAAGTGAGGATTTAATGATTGGTGCTATTTTATATGGTCATCAAGAGATGAAACCAGTGATCAAGGCTATTCATGACTTTTCAAATGAGGTGCTACCGGAAAGAACTGAGTTTACCAATCCGTCAGAAGAGGACGACAAAAAAATATTTGCAGATGTTAAAGAAAAAACAGCTAAAGGCCTTGAAGATGCTTTCACCACAATTGATAAAAAAGAAAGAGGAGAAAAAATTAATGCTGTAAAACTTGATTTACTTGAAGGGCTTGACGAAGAGTTGCATGCCAGCTATTTAAAACAATTTAAAGAAGTTGAAAAAGAGATAGTTAGAGAGAACATCTTAGGTCACCAAAGAAGGATCGATGGAAGAAGTCTCACTGAGGTAAGAAATATTGAAATCGAAACTAACTTTTTACCATCTGTGCATGGTTCAGCACTTTTTACTAGGGGCGAAACACAAGCTATTGTTACAGCAACCCTTGGTTCAGGAAGAGACGTTCAAACAGTAGATGCTCTTGCGGGAGAAGTAAAAGACAATTTTATGCTTCATTATAATTTTCCAAGCTACAGCGTTGGAGAATTAGGATTTCCAATGGGCCCAAAAAGAAGAGAAATTGGACATGGAGCCCTAGCAAAGCGTTCACTACAATTTGCTGTTCCTAGTCTAGAAGAATTTCCATACGCAATTAGGGTAGTGAGTGAGATTACTGAATCAAATGGCTCAAGCTCTATGGCTTCTGTTTGTGGAGGAAGTCTTGCTTTAATGGCTGCTGGCGTACCCGTGAAGGAAAATATTGCTGGTGTGGCCATGGGGCTTGTAAAAGATGGTGATCGCTATGAAGTTCTAACAGATATCCTTGGTGATGAGGACCATCTTGGCGATATGGATTTTAAAGTTGCTGGGACAAAAAGCGGAGTCTCAGGACTGCAAATGGATATCAAGATTGAGGGAATTAATGAAGAAATTCTTGAGAAAGCTTTGTTACAGGCAAAAGATGCTAGGATGCATATTCTTGGGGAAATGGATAAGGTCTTATCCTCTCCAAAAGAATTAACTGGATTAGCGCCTTACTTCTGTAAATTTAAAGTGCACAAAGATAAAGTCAAAGTGGTTATAGGGAAAGGCGGATCAACTATCAAAGGTCTTCAGGAGGAATTTGGTGTAACTATTGAGTTACAAGATTCTGGTGAGGTAAATGTTTTTGGAGAAAATAAAGAAGTTGCAGAAGCAGCAAAAGCACAAATAGAACTTCTTTGTGCAGAGCCTGAAGAAGGCAAAATATATGAGGGAGTTGTAGCAAAAGTTGTTGAATTTGGAGCATTTGTTACTTTTATGCCTGGAAAAGATGGGTTGCTTCACATTTCACAATTTAAACAAGATTTTGAGCATCTAACTGACGTAGTAAATGAAGGAGATAAAATTAAAGTTAGGTTAGCAGAAATTGGCAGACAAGGAAGGTTAAAGCTAGAATTTGCTGATGATTAAAACAACTCGGAAAGCATACATCTAGCTGATCCACCTCCGTACTTCTCAATAGTTGAAAGATCAGAGTGAATAATCTTTTTGTAGTGCTTGGCAATCTTTTCCCTTTGTATGTCCGTTAATGAACTTTCAGATTCTGAAGACATTACAAGAAATGCCTCATTTTTCTTATTTAGAACTTCCAGACTATTTCCACAAAATGATAATAGCTGAGAGGCTTCAATCTCCATTATATCGTGGTGCTGCTTAACCATACTTTCAACTTGATCTCGATATTTTTCTGTAATTACCTCTAAACATATTCCTATCATCCCAGTGCCAACATACATCAAAACATCAGTATGATATATCGGGCCTCCTGTATGACTTTGTGTCTCAAAGATCATAGGCAAAAATTTATTTTTCTTGCACCACTCTCTGGCTAGAGTCTCATCTGCTCTGGGTGACAGTGTAATATATGCAACGTTATGTACTCTATCAAATACCATGCTACTAGTAGATTCAAGAAATGTATCTTTATCCTCAAAGTGACTAAGATCATCACTAAGTTCATAATGCCTTGATAACGTATTTATCATGCTTGGATTTTTTTCCAATCTTCTATTTTTAGCTTTCATTGGGAAAATTTGCATTGTGCCATCTTCAAAAGTTGTAAACCAGTTAGGAAAGACATGATCCGGACAACCAGCATCACCTTTGAAAGTTGTAATGTTTACACCCTCTGCTACAAGTTTATCCCTAAAAGCTCTAAATTCAGAAATTGCCTTTTCTAAGATATTAGACTTATCCTCATCAACATCCTCTTTTTGGTAATGATTCGATCCGGCTGTTTGAGGATTACTATAAAATTCAGCTGGTTCAATCATGAAAATGTGATCAGTAGATTGTCTTTTCATACTTCTCCTAGTTATAGATTCAAATTTTGATTAGAATACGCTTGTGTTAGATGATATTCAAAAAAAATATATAAAGAAAGAGTCAAATTATGGTGCTGAAAACTATAAGCCTCTTCCTGTAGTCTTATCAAAAGCCAAAGGTGTTTGGGCATGGGATGTAAATAATAATAAATATCTGGATATGATGTCTGGATATTCTGCAGTCAGTCATGGTCACGCACATCCAGAATTATTGAAAGTTTTCCACGAACAATCTGCAAAACTTTCTCTCACTTCAAGGGCATTTCATACAGATCAGCTTGGACCATATCTGGAAACTCTTTCAAAAATAAGTGGTTTTGAAATGGCACTACCAATGAATTCTGGAGCAGAAGCAGTGGAGACAGCAATTAAGAGCGCAAGAAGATGGGCCTATAGAGTAAAAAAAATTAAACCAAATACAGCAGAAATTATAGTCGCTGCTGGAAATTTTCATGGCCGCACGACAACCATCATTAGCTTCTCAGATGAGGGAAATGCAAAAGATGATTTTGGTCCGCTTACCCCAGGTTTTATTACTGTTAAGTATGGTTGTGCAGATTCAATTGAAAATGCTATCAATGAAAACACAGCAGCAGTCTTGATTGAACCAATTCAAGGCGAGGCTGGCATAATTGTGCCTCCAGAAAACTATCTGCCTAAGGTCAGAGAGATTTGTACAAAACACAATGTGTTGATGATTTTGGATGAAATTCAATCGGGTCTTGGGAGAACTGGAAAACTGTTTGCTTTTCAGCACGCTTGCACAGGATGTGACTGCGCTGTAAATGAATGTAAATGGCAGCCTGATGGTCTCATACTTGGCAAGGCGCTAGGTGGAGGCTTCATACCAGTATCTTGTTTTCTTTCAACAAAAGAGGTCCTTAGAAATATGAGTCCTGGCTCTCATGGTTCAACATTTGGTGGAAATCCACTTGCTTCTGCAATTGGGAAACGTTCATTAGAGCTGCTATACGAAGATAACCTTATTGAAAATAGCAGAATAATGGGAGATTACTTTAAACAATCTCTTTTGAATCTAAACTCAAAAATCATTAAAGAAGTACGAGGGAAAGGTTTGTGGTTGGGTGTAGAAATTGATCCTAAGTATATTTCAGGAAAGGATCTTTCATTGATGTGTCTGGACCATGGAATATTGTGTAAAGAGACTCATGAGACCACCATAAGGTATGCGCCACCTCTAATTATCACAGAAGAGGAGTTAAGTTGGGGCATAGATAAAATCAGCACAGTTTTAAAAAAAGTTGAAAAAGTAGCAGCTTAAAAGCTTTATGAGTCCAAAATATATTATCAGGTTAGTATTCTCTTTATTATTTTTAAGCTCTTGCGGCGGCGGTGGTTCAAGTTCATCTGATGACAACTCCTCTAGTCCTACTCCAGCCCCTACACCAGCCCCAGCGCCAGAAAGATATAATATCAGGGGACAGGTTACGCTAGAGCAGGATGTAATCATTGACACTGACGTTCCAAATAAGGCCTTCTCTTACTTATCAAATAATCTTAGCTCTAATGCTCAACCAGTATTTAGTCCCGCAACAATAATTGGTTATGCTGGCACTCATACAAGTGAAGAGGGTGAGGTAACACGCGACGCTTTAGACGTTTATGTCCTCTCACTTGATGGAGAAAATATTCAAATTACCTTAAACCAAGCTGTAAGCAATGCAGATCATGATTTATTTCTTTATGATTCTGATCAACTAAGTAATCCGCTTGAATTCAGTGCGAATATTAGTTCTCAAGAAAATATAAATTTTTCAGGGAGCGGTATCTATTACTTAGTCGTGACTGCCAATCAAAATAGAATTGGTTCAAAGTATTCGCTGTCTATTGAGCAAGGCCTTCAATCTTATAGAGCAACCAAATCAAACACAGCCGATGATACTGGGGAATTTCTAGTAATTCAAAATAACAAGCTAAGCTCACAAATAACAAATCAAGAAATTACACAAATCAATAGTATTTTTAATCTAAAGAAACCGCTGGATGCATTAAACAAATCAAGACTGAATGAATCTGCTTTTTTTGAAGCTTTTAACGAGAGCTTTGAATTAGAAATAATCTCAAGGGAATTCTACCTTTCTAATTTAGTTTTAGAGTCAATTAAAAAAAATAAAATTAATCAATTCTTGAAGAATAAATTTCCAAATTGGCTTATAGATTTAAATCATATCTATTATCCCGACGCTGATCCCATTCCATTTAGCCCTGATCCTTTTTATGAGGAATACCAGTGGAATCTTAGACAAATTAAAGCAGAAGAGGCATTAAACATTATTGGTCAGGATACTAAAAACATAGTTGTGGCCGTACTGGACTCTGGTGCTCCAACTTCAGATTCTTTGGCATTTCAAAATTCTAGTTTTGTGGAAGGTGGTTATGATTTTGTTTCTGACACCGATGCCTCTTTTGATGGCGATGGTTTGGATTCTGATCCTACCGACCCTGATTTCCAACCAGTTCAGTCTGATGGTGAAATATTTGGCAGTCATGGATCTCATGTTGCAACAACAATGGCAGCAAAAAATGATGGCAACGAAATTAATGGTCTAGCCGTACAAGCTTTACCGCTAAGAGTGTGTGGATCTGATAGAAGTGAAAGAGGTGGTGGCTGTTCAAGCTATGATCAGCTTCAAGCATTTTATTACATTCAGGGCAAAGACAATGACTCAGGAGTTGTTTATGATTCTGAGAGTAATGGAAATGTAAACATTATTAATATGAGTTTGGGAGGCGGTGGAAATAATCAGATTATTTGTGAAGAAATTAAAAACATGAAAAATAATGGAATTTTTGTTGTTGCTTCAGCAGGGAATGAGGGTAATTCTGCAATAAGATTTCCAGCATCTTGTGAATATTCCTTCTCTGTCTCATCAACAAAGTTTGATGAAAGAAGATCATCCTTCTCCTCATTTAATAATTATGTAGATATTGCTGCTCCCGGGGGACAGAATTCAGAGGATTTAGATGGGAATGGAAGTGGTGATGGCGTTATGGCTTATTCGTTTAAGAACTCTTCTTATGATGGTGAATCATATAAAGGGCTCCAAGTTTATAATGGCACTTCTATGGCGGCACCTCATGTTTCAGCATATTTTGCAATATTAAAATATTTAGAGCCTGATTTAAGTCATGATCAATTAAAACAGTATTTAAGGTCTGGTAATTTAACAAAAGATATTGGAAATCCTGGAAAGGATGATTTTTATGGATATGGTTTGATGGATATGGCAAAGGGTATTTCAAATATACAAGCCGGCATTTCTGGAGATATGTTAAATTACAGTGTTACCGAACCAGATAGATTATTTCTAGGTTATGCCTTAAGTGAAAAAAATTTTCAGCTTTCTGGATTAGGTTCTGTTTCAAATATTAGAATTCAGGATTCAACCTCATCTATAAATATTGAGGCTATTGAAATTGATGCCAATGGATTCGGGACGTATAAGGTTAACTTAAATAGATCATCTCTTGCCGATGGTAATTATGTTGCACTCGCAATTTTTGACTTTATTGGCGGACAGCCTTCAACTTCTATTCCAATTTTATTTTCAAGTGGAGAGGAAAAAATAAAAGCTACTGTTGATCAGCTTTGGATATGCGCAGTAAATGATGAAAATGAAATCATCCCATGTGATGTTATGCAAATGGAAGAAGGGGTTGCAAATTTTAGAATTAGGGAGGTGCCAAATGACACATATGATGAAGTTTTTGCTTGCACTACTCTAGGTGACGTTCTTTCATTTAATGATCAAGGGATATGTGGCCCAGGCGATTTAAGGGGAGATTATACCGGAGGTAGTTTCAGGGTCTCTGGTTCTGATGTAAATGGAATCAATCTTGTGATTGCTCCAGTAATAAATAACTAATGAAAATTCCAAGAATTGTAAAATACGGCGGCACTAACTTAGCAGCATTTGTTTTTGATTTCACACTGCTGTTAATTCTTGATTTTATCTTAGACATTGAAAGGGCTTTAATTGCATTCTTTTGTTATATATCTGGAACTTTGGTTAGTTACGTACTGGCAAAAAATTTTGTATTTCCTAAAGGTTGGCTTGATAGTAAACCAACGGTTGAATTTTCTGCCTATTTTCTTGGAGGAGTAATGGGTGCTGTTATCACAGCACTGATTTTTGCAATTTTAGAATCTTTTAATATTTCAAATATTCTTATCCAAAAAATTATCACAACACCCTTTGCTTTTATAATAGTCTTTTTATATAGAAACTATTTTGTCTTCAAAAAATGAATGATATAAACCAAAAGCTTGAAAGAAAGTTTGGCCCCAAAAAAATTAAATATGATGAAGCCAGCCTTAATGAATTTGGTCAAGATTGGTACAAAGGAATCAGTCCGAACGCTCAAGCAATCTTTTTCCCAGAAAATACGAAAGATGTCCAAGATATCTTAAATTTTGCTAAAGATCATAATTTAAAATTACTTCCATCTGGAGGTAGAACTGGTCTGTGTGGAGGCGCCACTGCAGTTTGTAAAGAAATCGTGGTAAATATGAAAAACCTCAATGAAATTTCATGGGTAGCTGATGATCTCTTGAAATGTCAGGCTGGGGTTGTTACAGATAACGCAAAAAATATTGCGAGCGAGAAAAAAAGAATTCTTCCGATTGAGTTTTCAGCTACTTCTTCCTCGATGATAGGCGGAAACGTAGCAACGAATGCTGCTGGAGCTAAGTTTATTGGGTATGGTGCAACGAGAAATCACGTGCAGAATATGACAGTTGTTCTGCCAGGTGGTGAAATTGTTGAGCTTGGTAAAACTGCTGACAAGGACGCAACTGGACCTAACCTCATGGAGCTTTTTATTGGATCAGAGGGGATTTTTGGTTTTATTATTGATGTGACGTTTAAAACTTATCCAATACCTAAGTTCTCAGAATCAGTAATCTTACATACTAATAATTTGTTTGAGGTTTATGAGTTACTTAAAGAGCCATCAAAAATGATTACAGCTGTAGAGTTTCTTGACTTTAATTCCCAACACTTACTAGATGGCAATGCAAAATCTAAATACGAAATTCTTATTGAACTAAACTCCGACTCAAAAGATGAGATTGAAAACTTCTTAGAGCATTGCTCAGAGAGGATGGAAAATATAAGTTTATTAAATTCTCGGCAAGTCAAAAATTTCTGGGATCGAAGAGAGCTTTTGCCAGTTAAATTATCTGAAATGGGAGCAGAAAAATTTGATTTTTGTATTGATAAATTATTAACTGAGAAGTTCATGGCTGAAATTGATAGAAAAATTTCACATGCAAAAGTTTTCAATTTTGGCCACCTTGGTGATGGCAATATTCACCTGAATATTATTTTTGACGATAACTCAAAAGATCAACTAACAGAGGTTTATGACATTCTTAAATCATTTGGAGGGTCACCCAGCGCTGAACATGGAATTGGAAAACGAAAAAAAGAGATATGGAATGAATTTCCTCAGTATAAGCAGAAACTGGAATTGCTGAAAACCCTTAAAAAATCAATTGATCCGGAAGGAATAATTGCACCAAAAGTTTTTTTTGATTAATAATTTCTTTTTAAAACCACTAAAAATCTATACTTCAGCGATTTAACTAATACATAAACTATATTTATATCTCTCAATTTATTGATATTCATATACTTTCAAAGAATTTAAATTAAGTTGTCAAAAATGGTCCATTGGTTACTATATTTTTGAACTATTTCATGGGGGAAAAACGATGGATAGTATAATGAAAGCAGTAAACGACTTTGTGAAAGGTCTTACTGGAGTTCTCGTGAGTGTTATCGGATTGGGAATCGTAGCCTCAATCGTCTTTGGTGGTAGCACATTTTTTGTTGGTGACGTAATCGATACAATTATGGGTTATGTTGCAATGTTAGGTGAGAATGGCTTAGCAGGGCTTGTAGTTCTGTTCATCATCATGAGTGTTCTTAACCTAAAATAAAATTTATTTTCATGAGGGCTTCGGCCCTCATGTTTTTTTAAGATGAAATTTTTAAACTTCGACTTCAGCAAAATTAAAAAGTTCTTAGAAAGACTTACAGAGGTCTTACTATTGGTTGTTGCAGCATCATTGCTATTCGGAGTTTTATTTGGGCCAGACACTGCTTTTGTAGGTAGTATTTATCAAAATCTAGTATCAATCTTGGCAATGGTCGGTCAGGATGGTCTTATTGCTTTAGTATCTGTGCTAGTGATTCTGGCAGTTCTGAAAAAGTAAATTCTAATTTTAAATATAAGTTAACTAAAATAATTCTTTAGTGGTGGCTATGCTTGGACTTGAACCAAGGACCTCAGCATTATGAATGCTGCGCTCTAACCAGCTGAGCTACATAGCCAAGAGTTTGATAATAATAATATTTTAAGTAGAGTCAATCCTTTCTTTATGAGAGAACAGATTAAAAGAAAAGACATAAATTGCGGGCACTAAAATTGCTAGATACACTCTTGCATCAACCTTGGGAAAAATTAAAAACTTCACAAATATCGAAAGAGCCAACACTACAGAAATTATGTTAATCCAAGAATTTTTTTGTTCACTGAGCAGATAGCTTGAAGCAATCAAAATGATAAAAGTCGTGGCGAACCAAGTAATATAATTCATATCGTTCAATAACCAATTTAAGTTTCCTAAAAGTATTTCCTTATATTTATTTAAATCAAAAACTGGATTAAAGGTATCAAGGTTGCTTTGCGTGCTTACCAAGCTGGTATAGAAATGACTCCACCAGCCATTGTGGTCAATACTTGTTGAGATCAAGAAATAGATTGATAAAAACAATACCGAATTAATTATTGCCATCCTGTAATTTTTATCCAAAGCTGGCAGAAGTCCTAAGAGGCCAGCCGCAACAATCATATCTGGTCTAAAGGTCAAAGCCAGGCCCATTAATAGAAAGGAAATATACAGACTTTTCCTTAGTAAAAAATATATAGATCCAATGAAAACTACTGTGGTGACAGCATCCGGAGTCATTAGTTTGCCGAGAAATAATATCTGTGAAAAGAATACCAGTGGGATCCATAAAAACTGCAGTAAACCTTTTTGCCAAAAGAAGGCAATAAAAAAGATAAATGCCAAAATCAAAGATGATACAAGGGAAATATATTTCATAGACTGATATTCACTTATACCTGTAAGACCTTTGACTGCCCTAATTAGGAGAATATAGCCTGGCTTTAAAGCATACATTGGCATCATTGATTTAAGATTATCAGGGCTACTGTATTGGTCCTGACGATATTGGCCTGAACAACATAAAGCATTAAAAAGCCCTGGATCGACTTCACTTTCAAGAGTTTTGTAAGTGTATTCATGGGCCTCTTCTGTAGTTTTGCCTTCATCGAGTTGGACTGCCATGGTGTAAGCAATCGCGTCCCAGTTGTAGAAGCTTTGGGTAACAGCTTTTTGGTATATAAATCCAAAAACAAATAGGGCTAAGATAAGGTTAATTATTCTGAAAATCATTTCTTAAAAACTAAATTTACACTTAAAAAGTAGTTCAGGATAAGTCCTGCCATTATTCCAAGCATGGCGGATGAGAATGCAGAGAAATCATTTAAATAAAATTGTGAGGCAACCCCAATATTTGCAAGAATAGAAAATGAGTTAGCAAAACAATATTTAAGTAAGCCTTTTAGGCGTTCAGAAAAAAGTTTATGAATGTTATGGAAGGTTATGTAGTTATTTAGGAAATAATTAGAACACATAGCTAGCAAAGTACTACATAAGTTACCTAAAATAAATTCTATTCCAAAAGATAGAAGAATATTTAATGAGGCCAGGTGTACAACCACACCTAAGGTACCTACAAATGCAAAAACGATAAAATTTGCCGGAATCAGTCCTTGTGTAAGGTTTTCAAATATTTGGCCTGCAAGGTTAAATAAAGTTGAAATGTTAAGTTTGCTTTCACCTTTCAATCTACTTCGAAAATCAATAGCAACCTCTTCAAATTTTAGTGATTTATCTAACATTAAAATATCAAATAAAATTTTAAAACCATCTTTGTAAAGCGAACCCCTAATTCCTTCAAGGGATTGCCTTTTTGCCATAAAAAAGCCTGACAAAGGATCTGTTACTGGAGATTTAAGAAAAAAATTTGTGATTTTAATACCAAACCTGCTTAATTCATTTCGGGAGGAAGAGAGGCCTTCAGTATTTTTTTTCCCAATGAATCTGGAACCAATAACTAAATCTATTTCTTGATTTTCAAATTCATTAATAAACTTACTCAAGTCTTCAGGATTGTGTTGTCCATCTCCATCCATTACACAAATGTGTTCTTTTGAAGACAGAGCCACGCCTTCGACAACAGCAGAAGATAACCCTTTTTTCCACGTCCTTTTAATACAAGATACTTTTGAATTTGATTTTGAATACTTTTTTACTAAATCCGAGGTTCCGTCGGGACTGTTATCATCAACAACAATAATTTCATAGTCATGCCCCTGTAAACTAACCTCAACTTCATTAATTACTTTTAATATATTTTCAGCTTCATTAAAGGTTGGAATAATTACACTTACACTAAACATTGAACTTAAATTCGATTACATCACCATCTTGGACTAGATAATCCTTTCCTTCAATCTTTAGCTTACCTTTTTCTCTTGCATTCTGTAAGCCGCTAGATGCAATGTAGTCTTCAAAACTAACTACCTCTGCTTTAATAAAACCTCTTTCAAAATCGGTATGAATTTTACCTGCAGCTTCAGGTGCTTTGGACCCTTGTTTAACTGACCAGGCTCTGACTTCCTTAGGTCCTGCTGTGAAAAAGGAAAATAGATTAAGAAGCTCGTATCCCTTTCTAATTATTACATCTAATGTAGGCTCCTTGATACCAAGCATCTGTAGATATTCTTGTCGCTCCTGATTTTCAAGATCTACCAATTCCGATTCAGCTTTTGCATAGACTTTTATAAGCTCTTTATTAGTTTTTTTTGCATGCTCTTCAAGTTCATTTATAAATAAATTTTTTGAATCGTCTTCATGCAGATTGGCAATGTAAAAAAAAGATTTTGCAGTAATTAACTGTAAATTTCTAAGATAAGTGTGATATTTTTCTATTTGTAGATTTGCTCTAAAGCCGTTTGAAGATATTTCATTTTTAATTTCTGACAAACAATCAAACTCTTCTTTCAATGCTTTATCACCATTACGCAACTGTTTCTCAAGCTTTTCAATTCTTTTTTCAACAATTTCAAGATCACTGAGCATCAACTCGGTTTCTATTGTTTCCAAGTCATTTATAGGAGATATCTTTCCATCTACATGAATTACATTTTGATCTTCAAAACACCTCACAACATGAGCAAAGCACTGTGTTTCTCGAATATGTGACAAGAATTTATTACCCAAGCCTTCTCCAGAATGTGCTCCTTTGACTAATCCTGCAATATCGACAAATTCCATATGCGAGGGAATTATCTTCTCAGGTTTATTGATATCTGCAAGCTGCTGAAGCCTTTTATCAGGAATGTTTACTCTTGCTATATTTGGTTCAATTGTACAGAAAGGAAAGTTTTCCGCTTGAATCTTTTGTGATGTTAAAGCATTAAATAGTGTCGATTTTCCAACATTTGGAAGCCCAACAATTCCACACTTAATGCTCATCACTATGTAAGTTATTCATTGCAATCATCCATTTCCTCTGCAAAAGGTCGTCTAAGCAGCTCATAGCTTTTTCAAAGGATTTCTGAATGTTGATCTTTTCCTCAGGATTTGGCTTCTTTATTACCCATGCATTTGTTTGAGCTTTATTTGGTGGGTGTCCAATACCAAAACGCAAACGAATGTAATCACTTCCAATGTCCTTAGAAATATCTCTTAAACCGTTATGGCCAGCATGACCCCCTCCAATTTTTAATTTTACTTCTCCAGGCTCCAAATCCATATCATCATGAAGAACAAGAATATTTTCATTGCTGCTTACTTGATATTTTTTAATTAGTTTCAGTGTCTTGCCACTTCTATTAATAAATTCATTAGGCTTAATAAGAGAAATTGAATTATCCAAATAATTTGTTTCAGCTATAAGGGCATCAAATTTTTTGGAATTTTTAAATTCGATTTTTAACTCTTTAGCAATCAGATCTAAAAAGTCGTAACCAGCATTGTGTCTAGTTTTATGATACTTATCTCCGGGATTTCCCAGACCAACAACACACAGATCTTGCAATTTATTCGGCTTCTTTTTCAGAATCCTCTGAATTATTTTCTTCAGCAGCTTTATCATCCTCTTTGTCAGTAGCTGCAACATCACCTTCTTGTGCTTCTGCATCTACCTCTTCTTCAAGCTCATCTTCAAGAAGCATTGCTCCTCCTCTAGCAGTTAGGACTGAGACTAAAACGGGATCTTCGGTTTTCAGTGAACTAGGAAAATCATAATCAGCATTATCTTGAAGAGAGCTAAGTCTAACCTTTTCCTTAGATTTAATTTCTTCCATATCAACTACTATTGATTCCGGGATGCTGTCAGCTTTAGCTATTACACTTATTTCTTTCATGACATGATTAATGACGCCCCCTTCAATTTTTACCCCATAACATTTATCAATATTTGCTAGATCTACTGGCACTGTTACAGCAACTTTTTTTCCAGGAATAACTCTCAAGAGATCAACATGAGTAAAAATATTTTTAGATGGATGTTTCTGTACTTCCTTGAAAACTACCATTTCTTTTTTGTTATCGATGTCTATTTCAATAACCGAGCCAAAAACGTTTTCAGAGGAGATTATTTTGATAAGCTCATTATTTTGAAGAAAAACTGGCATTGGCTCTTTGTCACCACCATAAATTATCGCAGGAACTTTCTTATCTTCTTTAATGGCTTTTTTTGAAGATAGGCCGCCAACCTTTTCTCTTTTCTCAACTTTTAAATTAATCATTTTTTACCTAAATAGTTCGCTTATTGAATCACCTGTGGTGATTCGCTTTATTGCTTCTGATAGCACCTCTGATACATCAAAGACGTCTATTTTAGGACATTTTTTTGATTTGTCACCAATATCTATAGAGTTTGACACAATGAGCTTGTCAATTGCAGAGGAATTTATGTTTTCAATTGCGTTTCCTGAAAGAACTGGATGAGTGATAAAGGCAATTACTTCTTTTGCCCCCTTATCTTTTAGCGCATGACTCGCATTGCTTAGGGTGCCTGCGGTATCTATCATGTCATCAGGAACTATACAGACCTTTCCATCAATATCTCCAATAATATTGAGTACTTCTGACTCATTGGCTCTCTCTCTTCTTTTATCAATAATTGCTAAATCTTGAACACCTAAGGTTTTTGCCACAGACCTTGCTCTTAGGACCCCACCGGTATCTGGAGATACCACTTGTAAGTCATCAACATTATATTTATCTGAAACAGCTTTACTCATTATGTTTGAGGTATAGATGTTATCAACAGGAAATGAGAAGAATCCTTGTATTTGTTCTGAATGAATATCTAGGGTGATGATTCTTGAGATGCCAACACTCTCAAGCATCTCAGCAATAACTCTTGCACTTATAGGAACTCTTGCTGATCTAACCCTTCTGTCTTGTCTGGCATACCCAAAATAGGGCATAACTGCTGTAATAGATTTCGCAGATGCTCTTTTTAGAGCATCTGAAATTAAAATCAATTCCATCAAATTTTTTTCTGCAGGCGCACTGGTAGATTGAATTACAAATGTATCTTTCCCTCTCACATTCTCATTAATTTGAACTGAAATTTCACCATCACTAAAAGTTGAGAGCGATATGTCGCCTAGCTTTTTATCAAGCTTTTTTACAATACTTTCTGAAAGCTTAATATTTGAGCTTCCAGAGAAAATTAGTTGATTTTCCATAATAAGTTAATGGCTGGGGTGGTAGGATTCGAACCTACGAATGGCGCCACCAAAAGGCGCTGCCTTACCACTTGGCCACACCCCAATCCGAAACAAAGTCATAGTATTTTAATCCTTTCACGTTAAAAATTCTAAAATTATCGTATTTTTTCTGTTTAAATATTAATTTTTCTTCGTCGCTAGGATTAATTATGAATACTGACGAGCCAGAACCGCTTAATTTAAACCTTTTTTCACTATCCTCTACGATTTTCTCAAGTTCTAGGAAGATTTTCTTAAACTCTTTGCTTACTGAAAGTAGTGGAATAAGTAAGTCATTAGTTTGACGGTCTATTCTATTTAAAGGTTGCAGGCTGGGAGAGCTAAAAATTTTTAAAGTTTTTATTTTTATGTCAGGAGAAATTAAGAGGTAGTTGTCATTGCTTGAGACATTTTTGCCAATTTTTTCTCCGATTCCAGATATATTGCAACTTTTGCTATTGATAAAAAAAGGTACATCGGCCCCAATTTCCATGGAAATTGCATCAAGATCTAATGACTCTATAGGCACATTATTAATAATACATAGAAAAATTAATGTATATGCAGCATTTGAACTTCCACCCCCAAGGCCTGATTGTGAGGGTATATTTTTTTGAAGATTGATATTAAAGGCTTGTTCTTTTGCATATCTTAAGTTGAACCAATTAATTGCATCAATAATTAGGTTTCTGTTTTCTAAATCCTTTTCGTTGCAAATTAGGTTCATCTCTTTTGATCTTTCAAATGAAATTTCATCAAAAAGGTTTATTAGTTGTAAATTGCTTGAAATCTCATGATATCCATCATCACGTGTTTTTAACACGTTCAAATAAGTATTAAGTTTTGCAGGACAGCGAATTTTAAACATTTTTAAGAAGAACCCTTACATCTCCAAAGGTTGCATCAATGTTGCATCTTTTCGAGCAACGATTTTTTTCTAATAAATATCTCAGATCATTTGGAGTGAGATCAATGCTTACGTCAATCAAATTATTTTTGTAAACCCACTCATTACCCAAGGCATTCATTTCTCCCAATTGAGTGAACCCTAAAATATCTAAAAATAGAACCTGTAAACTTTCATTTTCTTTAATTATTTTTATTCTAAAATCTTTTTTTTCACCATCTTCTGTGAACAAAATTTTACCTTGAAGATTGTATCTACTTTCAGATAAATTTAAACTTGCACAACTAAATAAGGATAATAGGCATAGGAGGCTTAAAGCTTTTTTTAAAAATTGGTTATGGATTTTCAGTGTTGGGGCATTAGTCATAAATCTACCTCATTAGAGATTAGAGAAAAATTTGCGTTTAATAAAGACCAAATTAATGAAATGCTATCTATTCTAAAGAGCAAATCGGGCTTTCGGGGAGGTATATTTCTCTCAACTTGTAATCGAACAGAATTTTATACAATTTCTGAAAGATCAAAAATAAAACATTTTGATAATTTCCTTTTAGCATCGACAAGCAATAAATTTGAAATAAGAAAAAATGATCAGTATCTTTTCTCCGGCATAGATGCATTTAATCATCTGCTTGAGGTTATGACCGGCATTGACTCAATGATTGTTGGTGAGCCTGATATTTTTGGGCAAGTCAAAAAATCTTTTGTAAATTCAAAGAATTTTTCTTTTATGACTGAAGATATTGAAAGCATTTTTAGTGGAGCAATAAAACTCTCAAAACATGTTAGAACAGAAACAAAGCTTTCAGAGAATCCAATTTCTATTGCATCTGTTGTAGATTCAGAAATCAAAGGTTCTAAATCAATTGCTTTGATTGGTGGAGGAGATGTCTCCAAAGCACTTATTAGTCGATTCAAAAAAAGACAGCTGAAAGTTGACCTTTTTAACCGATCTAACATTGAGATAGAGGGCATAGTTTCAAAAGATTTGTCTGAAATTAAATCCTCAAGCAAAATCTCAGATACCTTTGTAATTGCTGCATTTTCTGAAGAACCATTCATCGGTCTTGAAGATTTAGATCTAAATAAAGAAATTACCATTTTCGATTTAGCAATACCTCGAAATATCGATTATGACGTAAGTAAGTTTAAATCTGTCAATGTAATCACTCTTGATCAGCTTAGTGAAAAAATCTCAAAAAACCTCGACAGTCGTAAAGAATCTGTCGAAAAAGCAAAAACATTAATAAAGTCCTTGTCCCAAAAAGAATTTTTTAACCTTAAAAATAAAAAAGCTTTAAATAATGAGCAAAAAAAGCTGCGTAATACACTTGAGGTTATAAAAGATGAGGCTATGCAAAGTGCAAAGAAAAAGCTAAATCAAGGAAAGGATGTTGAAAAAATTCTGGATGAGTTAGCCGATGAAATTAAATCAAAAAATGCGTATCACATTTCTAAGACTCTTTCAGAACGAATTAAGAAATAAGTGCATATGAAAAAGAATATCAGAGATTCGCTAAACTCAATAAAAGCTAAAGCAAATAAGATTTCAGCAGATCTTTCAAATCCAAAGCTTACAACAAATGTAGAAAAGTTAACACAACTCAACAAAGAGTATTCGGAAATAAAAGAAGTCGTTGAAAATTGGAATAACTATCTAATTATTGAACAAGAGCTTGATTCCATTGAAGAGCTTCTGAAAGACGAGGATATGAAAGAATTAGCTCAAGAAGAGAAAACTCAAAAACAAAATGAAATAAGACTACTTGAGGAGGAAATAATGATTCAGCTTCTTCCAAAAGATAAAGATGACGTTAGAAATTCTTTCTTGGAGCTTAGAGCCGGAGCAGGAGGAGATGAAGCAGCTATTTTCGTAGGTGATCTTTATAGGATGTACAGCAGATATGCTGAGAGAAGTAATTGGAAGATTGAAAAAATAAAAGAGATTGATTCTGGTCCAGGTGGATATAAAGAGGTAGTCATAAAAATACTGGGTTCGAATGTTTATGGGAATCTTCGGTTTGAATCAGGAGTTCATAGAGTGCAAAGAGTGCCTCTCACAGAGTCACAAGGAAGAGTTCATACATCAACAGCTACTGTTGCAATTATGCCTGAAATGGATGATGTAGAGGAAAAAGATATTGATATGAGCGAGATTCGAGTAGATACATTCAGAGCTTCAGGAGCAGGTGGTCAACATGTCAATAAAACTGATTCTGCAGTCAGACTTACTCACATTCCAACAGGGATAGTAGTTGAGTGTCAGGATGATAGAAGCCAGCACAAAAATAAAGCTAAAGCACTAGGCTTATTGTCTTCAAAAATTTATGACATTGAAAAGCAAAAACAGGAAATGGAGAAAGCGTCAGAAAGAAAATCTCTGGTAGGCACGGGAGACCGCAGTGAAAAAATTAGAACTTATAATTTTCCCCAAGGGCGCATCACAGACCATAGAATTAAGTTCACCCAACATAATATTGAAAACTTTTTAGACGGAGATCTTACTGAAATGATTGATTCTCTGAAAGCACAAAACAACGCCGAAAAACTCCTAGAAATTGAGAATTCTTAAAGAACATATTCCAGAAATTAAAAAAATTTGGAAAGCAAAGTTTGGCTCAACATATGATGAGGGGCTCAGATTTTTACTAGATTCAGATAAGGTCGGTTCAAAAAATTTAGCTACATTACAAATTGAGATTGAGTCAGGAAAACCATTGCAACAGATCATAGGGAAATGGAGTTTTTACAATGGAGAGTATTTTCTTGGCTCTAATGTCTTAATTCCAAGGCCTGAAACAGAGGTAATTATAGAAAAAATAAGAGTATCTAAATTAAATTGTAATAGAATACTTGACCTAGGAACTGGCTCAGGATGTATTGCAATTGAGCTATCTAAAATCTTTTCACAAGCTGAAGTATTAGGAGTTGATAAATCTGCTTCTGCTCTTGTAACTGCAAAAAGAAATAATTATCAAACGGAAAATAAGGTGAATTTCTTTCAGTCTGATTGGTTTGCAAATGTTAATGGTAAATTTGATTTGATTGTTTCAAATCCTCCTTATATTTGTGAGACTAACAAAATAGAACCCGATTTATTATTTGAGCCGAAGGAGGCACTATTTTCAAAAGATAATGGATTAAAAGACATTCTAAAGATTATCAATGAATCCAGGGAGCACCTGAATCCCAAAGGCTCAATCTTTTTGGAGCATTCACCAGAGCAGGTTTCTTCCATAAAAGATGCCTTAGAAAACGCACAATTTAAAGATATACAATATGGTTTAGATCTAAAAGGGATGGCTAGATATACACATGCAAAAAGATGAGTTAATCAAAAGGTATTATTCTCAAATACTTTTAGATGAACTAAGTATAGAGAAGCAAGAATTGCTCTCAAAAAAGTCAATAACTGTTATTGGCTGTGGTGGACTTGGCTCCCCTTTGGCAGCTTATCTTGCAGGAGCAGGGGTAGGGAAAATTAAATTAGTTGATGATGATACTGTAGAGCTTAGAAATCTTCACAGGCAAGTTTTTTTTAGTGAAGATGATATAGGAATAAAAAAAGTTAAAGCACTATCTAATTATCTTAAAAATCTTAATTCCAACACCACAATTGAAATTCATGACAAAAAATCGTGGGAATTATCTTATGACAATATCAAGTCAGACTTATTGATTGATTGTGCGGATAATCTTAGAACTAGCTACGATCTAAATAGAGTGTGTTCAAAGGAAAGGGTTGCTTTTCTTACTGCCTCAATTGCTGCCCATGTCGGACAAATTCTATTATTTAGTAACGACTCTCAACACTGTTGTCTTGAATGTGTTTTTCCAAGTGAGGGTGAACTTGATGCTAATGATTGTGCTGATGTTGGTGTTCTTGGTCCTTCAGTAGCTTTGGTGTCATCCCTTCAAAGTCTAATAGCGCTGGACTTTTTGCTTGAGCAAAAATCTCATTCAAATCATATTTACAGAATAAATACCAAGGAATTTTTGATAAATAAAAATAAAGTATTATCCGATTCTTCTTGTAAAATTAAGTAAATGAGCAAGTTTGGTTTAATTGAAGGCTTTTATGGTAAAAGTTATGACTTTACTTCAAGGCACGAATTAATTTCCTCTATGGCTGGAACAGATTTAAATTTTTATTTATATGCTCCAAAAGAGGATCCATTTTTAAGAAATAATTTTGATCTTACGCCAAATGAATCCTGGCAAGCTAAGTTCACAGAATTTATATCTCACGCTGAGGATTGTGGGATCGATATAGGTGTTGGCCTTACACCCTTTAAAGATAAACACATCGAAAAATTTGATCTTAAAGTTAATTTCTTTGCGAACTTGGGTTGCAAGAATATTAGTTTGCTTTTTGATGATCTTGAAAAAATTAATTTAGATAAACAGCTAAATATTTTGAGCAAAGGCATTTCTGAATTTCCTGAAATTCACTTTGATTTTTGCCCCTCTGTTTACTGTAATGAGCTTATTGAAAAAGACCTTGCACATAATGAATATTTTGAGAAATTCTTGCAAAATTTCCCAACAGATTGCTGCTTTTATTGGACAGGAGAAAAAGTTATTTCTACTTCAATATCTGAAGAGGTCGAAGATAGATTGGTTGGTATTAACAACAGCAACTTAATTATATGGGATAATTATTTCACAATAGATTCTTGCCCAAGAAAGTTAAATTTAACCAATTTTAACCACTTAGATAAAACTTACATAAACTCGAAAAAATACTATCTAATTAATATGACAGGAATGATTAGAACCGATCAACTCTTGGTCAGCTTAATGGCAAATTTAAAATCAGAAAGAAGTAGTTTTGAACAAATTCTATCTGAGCATGGATTAAGTGATGATTTAATTGAAATGATTGATCTCTTTGATCCGCTAAAAAAAATAAATTTGTCAGAAAGGGATAAGAAAAAATTGCACAACATTATGTATTCTTGGTTTCACCCAATTAAGAATGAATGGTATCCTTATTTACATAATTTAAAAAATTGGGAGTAAAAAATATGAATATGCAAGATTGGAGTCAGAATGTCGCAAGCATTATTGATTATGCAGAGCATATTTTCCCTGATGTAGAAGTTGTTACAAGAGAACTATCAGGGAAAATAACTAAATCAAATTATAAAAACATTTCCATCAGAGCAAGAAAGTTAGCATCTGCTCTAGAGAAACATGGGATTAAGAAGGAACAGTGTGTTGGATCCTTGGGTTTGAATACATTCAGAAACATGGAAATGTTTTATGGGATCTCTGGTATGGGTGCAATTATGCACACAATAAATTTTAGATTGCATCCTGAACAGGTTGTTTATCTCATTAATCATGCCGAGAACAAATTAGTTTTCCTAGAGCCAGTTTTTGCCCCATTACTTGAGGCAATTCAAGATAAATGTCCAACAGTTGATAAATATGTTTTGCTCTGTGCTAAAGAGGAGATGCCAGAGTCAAAACTAAAGGATGTAGTTTCTTACGAGGAATTTATTGAGGATGGGGACGAGTCATACGTTTGGCCAGAGCTTGATGAAAATGCTCCATGTGGACTTTGCTATACATCTGGAACAACAGGAAATCCAAAAGGTGTTCTTTATTCACATAAGTCAACGCTACTTCACGCTTGGGCTGGCTCGTCTGCAAACGGTCTAGGTCTAAAGAAAGACGATTGTATCTTAATGGTTGTGCCAATGTTTCATGTTAATGGCTGGGGGCTACCATATCTCGCACCAATGAATGGAATCAAATTGGTTTTACCTGGTATGGGCATGGATGGCGCTGCATTAACTGAGCTAATTCAAAACGAAAACGTCACCTTTGCCTTTGGAGTGCCAACAATTTGGTTGGGACTATTAAATTACTGCAAAGAGAACAATATAAAGCTTGAGTCAATTAAAGAAACAATTATTGGCGGATCGGCTGTTCCATATTCAATGATTAAACAGTTTGATGAAGATCATGATGTAAATGTTGTTCAAGGTTGGGGTATGACAGAAACAAGCCCACTTGCAACTGCAAATCTTAAGACACCTGATATGGAAAAATTATCCAAAGATGAAATGTATCAGCTTCAAACAAAACAGGGTAAACCAATCTATGGAGTACAGCTAAAAATTGTTGATGATGATGGCAACAGACTCCCTGAAGATGGCAAAGCATTTGGAAAGCTTCTCATTAAAGGACCATGGATTATCAAAAGATATTACAAACATGATGAAGATGCTGTAGATGCAGACGGTTGGTTTGACACTGGCGATATCTCAACAATTGATCCAGATGGCTACATGACAATTGTGGACAGAGCTAAAGATGTAATTAAATCGGGGGGCGAATGGATAAGCTCTGTAGATTTAGAAAATGCTGCTGTAGGTCACCCAGAAGTTGTAGAAGCCTGTGTGATAGGTGTCGCCCATGAAAAATGGGATGAAAGACCTCTGCTGATAGTAATTCCTGCGAATAAGGAATTAACGAAGGAATCTGTCTATGATTTTCTAGATGGCAAGATTGCAAAGTGGTGGAAACCAGATGATGTTGTCTTTGTTGATGAATTGCCTCATGGCGCAACAGGAAAATTACTTAAAACAGACTTACGCGAGCAATATGCTAATCATTTAATTAAATAGGAGGGAGAATGGAAGCTATTAAACCTGAAGATTTACATACCATGATAGGCAAAGAGAAATGCACTTCATGGTTCGTTGTTGACCAAGAGCGAATCAACATTTTTGCTGATGTTTCAGAGGACCCACAGTTTATTCATGTCGACCCTGAAAAAGCTGCTCCGATTTTCGGTAGCACAATTGCTCACGGTGCATTAATGCTGTCGCTATCTGTTGGAAAAGGGTATGAAAACGCAATTCCCGTTGAGGGCACAAAAATGGCAATGAATTATGGTTACGATAAAATCAGATTTATTACACCTGTGCCTGTTGATTCAAATTGCAGATTTAAATCATCACTATTAGAAGCTACTGATAAAGGTGACGGTAGATGGCTACTAAAAACTAAGATTGAATTAGAAATAGAAGGGGTGGAGAAGCCAGGATTTGTGGCAGAAAACCTCGCGATGGTCTTTGTTTAAGAACGTATATTTATTTATTGTTTTATTTGTAATTGCTGGCTGTGCCAGCGATTACAAAGATATTAATAAATGTGAAAGCCTTGGCACCCTTGAGTTAATCTGCGATCTACAAAACCCAGAAGATTTTGCTAAAATCCCGGGAGAGAATTCAGTAGTTGTCTCCCAGTTTGCCGGACTGCCTGCACTTAATAAAGGCAAAACTCTTATTGGTAAATTATCAAAACTAAATCTTGAAACTAATGAGGTTCAAGATTTCGATATCGAGTTTTTAGAAGGAAATAATCTTGGAATTGGTGAAGACGGTTGTGAACCCTACAAAGAATTTTACCCTCATGGCATAGATATTTATGAACATATTAAAATAACTGGCGACGACCTAAGCCCCTTGCTAGAGGAGGCATCTTTGCTGGCAGTTGTAAATCATGAAAAAAGAAGCAGGATTGAATTCTTTTTAATATTTCCAATTTTTGTAAATTTATCCGATGTTATAAAACCTACAATTTTCTGGATTGGCTGTGCTACTGGTCCAGAGGAAACAACTTATTTTAATGATGTTGTTGTTTATGATGATTCTGGTTCCTTTTATAGCACTCACCAATATGATAAGAATGTTGGTTTTAATTATTTATTTGTAATGAATCTCTTAAGATTTAATACAGGATATGTTTATAAGTGGACAAAAGAAGAAGGTTTCACTATTGTGCCTAATTCAGAGGGCACTTGGCCTAATGGAATAGATATGATCGAGGATAACATTTACGTAAACTACCGAATGAACGGCTCAATTGCTAAATTTAGCAATGGCAAACGAACCGATTTAGTTTTAAGAACTTATTTAAATGGTGGGCCAGACAATGTTACTGCAGTTGATGGAGAATTATGGATAGGTGGTCAAAATACTGACCTAGGCGGAATTTATTGTATTGATGAATCTATTATCCAGTGTCCAACACCGTTTTTTATCATGAGAGCAGATAAAGATTTGAATATTCTTGAAGAATATAATTTTGAAGATGTTGCGTACGGCAGTGCCTCAGTTGCTTACCCACATGAAAATAAAGTTTTTATTGGTTCCTATAAATCAGATAGGATTGCAATTTTTAAAAGGTAAATGAGAATTTTTCTTTTATTGCTGATAAGCCTGAATATATTTCCATCGACACATTTTTTTGTCTTAGGATCGGGCACTCCAAACCCAAATCCAGAAAGAATGGGCTCAGCCTATCTAGTTTTAGCAAATGATACTCCATACTTATTTGATTTTGGTTCAGGTGTTGTAAGAAGAGTTGCTGCGTTGTCTTCAGAATGGGGAGGAAATTTTTCAAAACTTGACGTAACCCAACTTGAGTATGCTTTTCTTAGCCATATTCACTCTGATCACACTTTAGGCTTAGCAGATTTAATAATTACACCCTGGATAATGGGACGGGATAAGCCACTGAAGATTTTTGGTCCTGAAGCAGCAAAAGATATGGCAGATCATATTATCAAGGCTTATCAGCCTGATATTGATTACAGAATTTATGGTACACAACCACAAAATGATAAAGGCTATAAAGCTATTTTTACTTCTATTGAAGAAGGTGTGATTTATGAAGATAAAAATATTATGGTTACAGCTTTTTTAAATGACCATGGTGATCTTGCTGAATCATATGGTTTTCTGATACAGACAGGTGATAAAACAATTTTAATTTCTGGAGACACGGGACCATCTGCAAACTTGCTTAGGTTTGGGAATGAAGTTGATATCTTAGTGCATGAGGTTTATTCTCAGGCAGGGTTTGAAAAAAAAGAGCCAGATTGGAAAATTTACCACAAAGCACATCATACAAGCCCAAGTGAGCTTGCAAAAATTGCTAAAAAATTGAATCCAAAAACGTTAGTTTTGTCGCACATACTTTTTTGGGGGTCGTCTGAAAGTGAAATCCTTGAAGAAATCATGAAAGACTATGATGGCAAGGTTATCCTGGCGGATGATCTAATTGAAATTAATTAAGTTTCTTCTTGAGAATGTCATTTGCAAGGCCTGGATTGGCTTTGCCCTGAGTAACCTTCATAACTTGGCCAACAAAGAAGCCAAAGAGTTTATCTTTTCCAGATTTATATGCATCTACCTGACTTGTGTTATCGGCAAGAATCTTATCAACGATTTTTTCTAACTCACTCTCATCTGAGATCTGTTGCATGCCTTTCCCATCAATAATTTTTAATACATCTTCTCCAGTTTCCCAAATTGTCTCTAGCACCTCTTTGGCAATCTTGCCTGAAATTGTTCCGTCTGATATTTTTTTAATCATTGTTGAAAAATTTGCTGCCTCAACTTTGCATTCACTGAGAGTGACATCATGCTTATTAAGCAATGCATTGAGATCACCTATTATCCACTTAGCTGCAAGCCCTGCGTCTGCACTCTTAACAGCTTCTTCAAAAAATTTTGCAGTAGTTTTATCGGCACAAATAACACCTGCATCGTACTCATTCAATCCATGAGCTTCCATAAGTCTTTGCTGTTTTTCTTCAGGTAATTCGCTTAAGTTATTTTTAACTTCATCTATAAGTTCCTCAGGAATATTATGTGGGACTAGGTCAGGGCAGGGAAAGTATCTGTAATCATTAGCAAATTCTTTTGTTCGCATTGATCTTGTTTCATCCTTTACAGAGTCGTATAGCCTTGTCTCTTGCTCAACCTTTTCACCAGATTCCAAAACTTTAATTTGTCGTTTAATTTCAAAATTAATTGCTTTTTCAACGAATTTGAAGGAATTTATATTTTTAATTTCCGCACGAATGCCATATTCTTTATCTTCAGGCTTCATAATTGAAACATTCGCATCGCATCGCATAGAACCTTGGGACATATTGCCGTCTGAAATGTCTAAATAAGTAATTATTTGATGAATTTTCTTGAGGTATTTCACAGCTTCTTCGGCAGACCTGATATCGGGCTCTGAGACAATTTCAAGCAACGGCACTCCCGATCTGTTTAAATCAACAACAGACTCATGGTCATAAACATCATGCATAGACTTGCCAGCATCTTCCTCGAGATGGGCTTGATGGATCCTTATATTCTTACCATCAATATCTACTGAACCGTTTTTTACAATTGGATAGTGCAGTTGCGTAATCTGATAACCTTTTGGAAGGTCTGGATAGAAATAATTTTTTCTGTCAAAAACCATGGTCTTTGCAATTTCTGCATTAGTAGCAAGACCAAAAGCAATTCCTTGTTTGACCGCACCATCGTTTAATACTGGTAGGACGCCTGGTAAACCCATATCAATAAGATCAACAAGTGTATTCGCTTCCTCACCAAATTTATTTTTGGAAGGTGAGAAGAGTTTGGTATTGGTTAGAAGTTGAACATGGACCTCTAAACCAATCACAGGTTGCCAACCATTAACTAGGGTGTCATTTTGTGCCAATCTGTCACCTCCTGTAATTTATTTGTTAAATTTAAAATTAGATCCTCTGAAAAATAATTTCCGACAAATTGTGCTCCTATAGGAAGTTCATTGGCAAAGCCATTGGGAAAAGATATTGCCGGTAAACCTGCTAAATTTGCAGGTATGGTTAATAGATCCTCTTTATACATTCTATTTGGATCTGAGCTTTCACGATTCATTTCAAATGCTTGGTCTAGAGTAGTTGGTAAAAACACAAGGTCTACAGAGTCAAAGAAACTATCAAATTTTGACTTAATCATTCTTCTTACCCTTTGTGCCTTTCTGTAATATGCGTCATAAAAACCTGCAGATAAAACATAAGCTCCGATCATAATCCTTTTTTGCACTTCATCTCCAAATCCTTCGGACCTGGTTTTTAAATATAGATCATTGATGTTTTCAGCTTCTGCTCTATGACCAAATTTAACACCGTCAAATCTTGAGAGATTTGATGAGCATTCTGCAGGAGCAATAACATAGTAAGAGCAAATTCCACTTGAGAGCTCAGAAAAATCAAGCTCTACAAAAGAATGACCTAATTCAATAAGCAAATCTTTTGAATTCTCATAAGCCTTGAGCACATCATCAGATATACCAAGATTTTCTATGCCTTTTAAAACCCCAATTTTCAATTTACCAAAATCTTGTTCCAGGCATTTTTCATAGCTAACCTCTTTCCTCTTTGCACAAGTTGAATCTTTCATATCATAGGATGC
>CACLXU010000001.1 GCA_902610995.1 uncultured SAR86 cluster bacterium | reverse complement strand
ATATCTGCTGAACAATAGTTGTCATA
Organism: uncultured SAR86 cluster bacterium; assembly: GCA_902610995.1. Taxonomy (GTDB): domain Bacteria; phylum Pseudomonadota; class Gammaproteobacteria; order Magnimaribacterales; family TMED112; genus TMED112. Next base: position 229,556 of record CACLXU010000001.1, on the reverse strand, counting down.
TTCCCTAAATGAGAATTTAGAATCAATGATAATGTGTCTCTTTTGAGGCAAGTAAATAACGGCATCAGGTCTTTTATTCTTCACACCATCTTCATCAGTTACGGTAAAGTTTTCTTGAAGTCTATAGTGAACATTTTCTTCAAGTCCTGAATTCTCTAACAACATTCGGAGTTTCATTTCACCGTAATCTCCTTGTGTTTTGCTATCTCCTTTTAGAGCTTTTGTTAAATTGGTAGTGTCACTTGTAATTTGATTTGTTTTTTCAATAAGACCATCAATTGTGGTCTTTGTTTCAACATGAAGCTTAAGTTGTTGTTCAGAGTTCTTCTTAATTTCATCTTCAAATTCTTTGATTCTATTTTTAAATGGCTCAATGATGCTTTCTAAGCTTTCTTTTGATAAAGTCTTGTAATCATTTTCTTGTTCTTTAAATGATTTTGATATTCTGGCTGTAAAATAATAAAGACTTCCAATAATTATCAATCCAATTACAGATATGATGAGGAAAACTGATAAAATTATATACGTTGTATTCACATGAGTATTTTAGAACAAATTAAGTCTGAACTCCCATGGCTTGATGATAAAGTCATATTTGATTTAACAAGAGGCAAACCTTCACCAGACCAACTCAGCATAACTGAAGAAAATTTTCGCAGCATAAATGTTCCATATGAAATGGATGGCATTGATTTAAGAAATTATGGAACACCTGAAGGTATACCCTCAGCGAGGGAGTTGGGATCAAAGATTTTATCTACACCCTTTTCAAATACTCTTGCCTTAGATAATTCTTCCTTAACACTAATGCAGCAGGTTCTTGCCTGCAGCTATCATATAGGTTTTAACAAAAGCAAATTATCAAATAAAAGCAAGCTCTTGTGTCCGGTTCCAGGGTACGATAGACATTTTAAGCTTATAGAAAACTTTGGTGTTGAAATGATACCAATGCCATTTCAAAAAGATGGCCCAGACCTAAACTCGTTAGAATCACTATTAAAACAACATAAAGATGTGAATGGTATTGTTTGTGTACCAAGACACTCCAATCCAACTGGCCACACTTACTCTGATGACAATGTGCGGAATATGTTTAAACTTTTGCAGTCATGCAATGAAAACTTCATGATCCTTTGGGATAATGCTTACGCATGCCATGATCTAAAAGATACTACACCTCAATCTCCAGCAAGCATCATGGCAGAGGAGTATGATCTTCAACATAACCTTTTCATCCTTGGGTCAACCTCAAAAATAACATTGGCAGGTTCAGGATTAGCATTTTTTTCTAGCAGCAAGGAAAACAATGAAAAATTTATAGATTACAGAAACTCTTTAACCCCGGGGCCCAATAAGATGAATCAGGGACTTCATACTATTTTTTTTCAGAAGAAAAGTCTTGAAAGCCAAATGGATGGTTTAAAAAAAATAATACTTCCAAAATTTCAGATGGTTGATGAATGTCTATTAAGATTAAAAGAAAAAAATCTTTGCAGCTTCACTTCTCCAACAGGCGGATATTTTGTTTCATTTGAGTCGACAAATTCAAAAGCTCAGGAAATAGTAGAGAATTGCTTAAATCTTGGCCTTAGACTTCTACCCGTAGGGTCTTGCTTTCCATATGGCGATGACCCTCACAATTCCAATATCAGGATTGCACCAACTTACCCTAATTTAGAGAATCTTGATAAATGCCTCAAGATTTTTGAAAAAGTTGTAGAAAAATTGAACTAATGCCTAATTGTTTAGTCAAATACTGTAGATATAACTTGAATGTGAAGTTTAGTCATAGTCTGCCCAAATTATATTTGCGGCAACTGACCTGAAAGGACGCCACTTCCTTGCTATCGAAGTCATATCCTCAACTGTTGGGCGTTTTTTCAGGTCTTTTAATCTTCTTACTCCCTCTTGTAAACCGATATCGTTTTCTGGCCATATATCTGGTCGGCCTAAAGAAGCCATCAGGTAACAATCAGCAGTCCACTTTCCTATACCCTTGAATTGGCATAGGTATTCCCTTGCATCTTCATCTGCCATATTTTCTACTTCGGAGTAATTAAGTTTCCCATTCTTCTCTTCCATTGCTATACCTTTTAGATAAGATATTTTCGGTCTACTCAAACCTACACCCCTTAGCTTATCTGTTGATAATTCCATTATTCTGTCTGCTGAAAGATTAACCATCAAAGCTTTTACTTTATTTTTTATTGCCTCTGCCGCTTGCACGGATACTTGTTGTTCGATTACTAGTGATATAATTCCTGCAAAGCCTTTTGGTCTTTGGAAAAAGCTTATTTCATGCTTTGGGATTATTTTTTTAAAACTGGGCTCAACTTCAAGTAGGTATTTGATACCTTCTTCGTAGGTAAGCTTATTCACCTTTTTTGCATTCCATTTTCGATCATGAAAGCAAAAAAATCATCAAATCTGTCTTGGCCAAAAAAGTATTTATCTCCATGAACTAGTAACGGTACTCCATGATGTCCTGCTGCAAGTTGTTGTTTCTGATTTAACTCAATATCAGAAACTATTTTCTTTTCTTGTTCAGTAGCTTCTTTTTCTAAATCCTCTAAATTTAAACCAACCATATTACAGACCTTGCTTAGACTATTTTTTTCATACCATCCCTCTTTGCTTCCAAAAATGTTATTTGATAGAGCATAAGCAAAATTTATCCCTTGACCATGATAATGAGCTGCTTGCCCTAGGTGGCATACATAAAAAATGTAAGGTTGTTTTGAAGATATTTTCCCAGTAAATAGATTTTGACTTATGGGGTCAGGCCGGGGCCTATAAAATGACATACCCAATTTATTTGCAACTCTGCGGTAGTCCAATAGACGCCAAAAAAAATAGGTAAACATATTCTTCGTTCTGAAGAAGCTTGGTTCTCTTATCGCTAATGGATAAACCAATTTAAAATTAACCTCAACATTGTATTCTTCTATAAGCTTTTTTATGCGTGGAAGAATGAAATAAGAATATGGGCTTCTGTAGGAGAAATAAAAATCAACTTTCATCTAAATATATTATCAGGCAGCATCTGACATTAGAAGAAAATATTCAGTTACTAATTTCATAGCTCAACTTGAAGAATTGCCGACAAGAAACTAGTTGGTAACCCAAACAGCCTCTTCATCCTCAACAGGACCTTCTTCAGTGATTTCTTTTAAATTTCGATCTACCTCAATATTGGCTAGTAGCAGAGGTTTATACAAGGATTGTCTCGCACCTTCGGCGTGGCTATTTATTAAAGCTAAAAGCTCTGCTGTTTTATCAGGATAACTTTCAGAAAGCTCTTTTTGTTCGGTTGGATCATTTGCTAAGTTATAGAGCCATTTCTTTGGAGGATAATCTGTAACTTGCAACTTCCAGTCATCTTTTATTACAACTTTGTTGTGTCCTGTTTTCCAAAATAATGGTCTTGAATTGAGATCATACTCGTCTGTGAAAAGATCAATACCATCGACGTCATGCTCCAAGCTTCTATTTATTAAGCCATGTATAGTTGGCATTATGTCAATATGTGCTGCTCTTTGAGATATTTGTTTAGGCTCAATTCCATCTTTCCAAAAAATTAATGGAACCTTAATTCCCCCTTCAAATAAAGTAAGCTTCCAGCCACGGTATGGCGAGTTGATATACCTTAACCCAATATATCCAGCACCTCCATTGTCACTAGTAAAAATAATCCAGGTGTTATCGCTTAAACCATTCTCTTTCAATGATTGCACTATTCTGCCAACACTTCGGTCTAAAGATTTGATCATTGCTGCATAAACTCTCTCAACATGATCATCAATATATGTTAATTCGTCATAATCTGATTTAAGGGCTTGCAAGGGTGTATGGACCCCCCAATGTGCTAAGTATAGAAAGAAAGGCCTATTTTTATTGGATTCAATTACCTTTATTGCTTCATCGGTGTAGTAATCAGTAAGATATCCTTTTGGTTCGAACCAATTATCTCTTTCAGAACTCTCATTAAAGGATGCAGCATAATCAAGTATGGCCCATAAGAATTTATCAATTGGGTCCCATGGTAAGTAAGCATTTACCACATTTGGATCATCCTCAGGTAAAAAGAGTCCACTAGCCATCATTAGACTTTCATCAAACCCTTGTGACAATGGAGCAAATTTTGGACCACGTCCTAAATGCCATTTGCCTATATGAGCTGTGTAGTAGTTTGCACTTTTTAGTGTCTCAGCAAAAGTTAGCTCTTCAGGCGGTAAACCTTGGTTATCAAAAAGTGGGTTATTTTCAACATTTTCAGAAAGATAACGCGTTTCTTCTGGGTTAAATAGGTTTATAGATCTTGCCATTCCATCCGGCGTCGGTGTAAATTCGTATCCTGTTGATGTTGCATATTTCCCAGTAACAATCATTCCCCTAGATGGAGCACAGGTTGCGCTACCAGAATAAGCATTTTTAAACTTAATACCCATGTTGCCGATAAAATCTATATTTGGGGTATCTATGGTGCCAGACGGGTCAAGGTCATCGTAGTCAGTCATATCATTTATCCCAAGATCATCTGCCACAATAACTATTATGTTAGGCCTATTATCAGTTCTTTGATCTGGTCCTTGCTGCCACATAATTTCTTGATGAGGCCCAACATTATCTTTAGGAGATGCAAATTGAACCAAGATTAGGAAAAGGATTTCCTTCCAAAAAATAAAACCCAATCCGGCTAGGGTAGCTATTATAATGATTGCTTTTTTCATCTTCTTCTTATGTAAACGATTACTATCAGCCCAATAATCAGGATGATAAATATCAGACTTGGAATAAATTCAGCAAATCTTCGTTTTGCCGTATTAACAGTCATTTCAGTGGCCCAGTAGTAGTCTGGTCCAAGATCTATAACACCATTGTCAGCAACGTATTCATCATAGTGTTTTAGTAGTTGCTGGAAAATATCTGGCTTTTGTTTTGCAAGGTCATTAGTTTCTCCTGGATCATCTGCTAAGTTATAAAGATGCCAAATATTGTCTCCAGTAGGCGGTCCATTTTTAAGAATTTTATAATCTCCTTTAAACAAAGCTGAGTTTCCTGCAACCTCTAGTCCAATATATTCATTTTCTTCATAAACCTTTTCTAATGATCCTCTCAAAACTTGTTCTAGTGATTTTCCTATCATTCTTTCAGGTACTTCTCCTGTAATAATTTTAGATATTGTGGCAGCAATATCAGTAAGATAAGTGAATTCACTATAAACCCCCTTAGTGATTCCATTTCCAGACATGATCAATGGAACTTTTAGACCACCCTCATTCATATGGAATTTAAACATATGATGTGGTGATGCCATTGCTTGAGCAAATTCGGTTCCTATGAATACATAGCTGTTTTCTTCGCCAAGTGTATCTATATTTCTGGTATAGGAAGTAGTCCCAATCCATGATCTCCACGCTTGATGCTCTTCTGGATTGTTGCCCTCAGGACCGTTATCAGCAGTGACAATGAATATAGTATTTTCATAAAGATCATTTTCTTTAAGATAACTTACCAACCTACCAATGTGGAAATCCATTGCGTTTAACATGCCTGCAAAGACAGCAGCACTTTTAATTAAAAATTTTTTTCTCTGCCCATCTATCTCTTCCCATTTCTTAAGAGAGCTTAGCGAATCGACAATAGGTGCGTCTAAAGGGAATAAGCCCTTATCTCTTGCTGCATTTAGCCTATTATTTCTAAGGACATCCCAGCCCTCTTCATAGAGTGTCAGGTATTTTTGAGTATATTCTTTTGGAACTTGAAGAGGAATATGTTGCGCTTGAAAAGAAACATAAGAAAAAAACGGCTTATTCTTATCTCCGCCATCTATGTATTCAATCATTTCATCAATTAAAAATTCCGAGGAGTAAAAATTTTCAGGCAGTTGTGTTGGTTCACCATCCTTGAACCAAGGCGCCTCTTTATAATAGGGCAGATATGAATGATTTGAAAAATTATCCCCACCGGTAGCATCTAAAATGAAGGTCCTATCAAACCCTCTATTAAAGGGTAACGCAGAAGTTTTTTCACCTCCAAACCCCAGGTGCCATTTTCCTGTCATATAGGTTTGATAGCCCTCAGTTTTTAGTATTTCTGCAATGGTTAAAGCTTCAGGAACCAGATAACCTTCATACCCTGGTATGCTTGTTAATTTTCTTGGAAGAACTTCGGGAAGCATGGGTATGCCTGTATTATGATTATCCATGCCCGTAAGAAGCATGGCTCGTGATGGTGCACATTCAGGAGAAGTGTGATAATTAGAGAATATCAGCCCATTATCTGCTAGCTGATCAATGTAAGGTGTATCAATTTCACCCCCATAGGCACCCAAGTCGGTAAAGCCAAGATCATCAATGAGTATCAATACAATATTGGGCCTGTCGTTGCCATAAAACGTAAAACTTAGTAATGTAAATAAGGCAAAAATTCTCATCAAGGCATATTATGACAAAAATAAGGGAAATTTTTACAAATCTGATCACAATCTATTTATTTTTCTGGTGCATTATTACAGCCTTTGCCCCTTATATAGGATATGAATTATTTATGCCCTTTACTTTTTTAGAGCTTGAAAATACAAGCTTTAATTATGTAAGGCTTCTTGTTCTCAAGTCTGCAACTCTCACAACAATGGCATTATTTATAATTAATTTTTGGCGTCATAGAAGACCATTATCTGCAATCGCTCCAGTCGTTGTAATATGTTATTCACTGGTCTTTTTTGAGCTCTTATCAGTAGTGACACTGCAACAATTTACTGAATATCAGGCAAATATTTATCTTATTATTTTTTTCATAACGGCAGGCGGACTCTTACATTTTAAAAACATAAAAAATTCGGAATCAATTTTTTCTCGATAGAATTTATTAAGATCCTACTTAGCAATAAAAATGATTAAGCTGTACACTTCTCCAACACCCAATGGATATAAAATATCTTGCTTGTTGGAAATGCTCAAAATGCCATACGAGTTTGAGTTAGTAGACCTTTCGCAAAATGAGCAATTTTTAGAAAAATTTAAGAAAATTAGTCCTAATTCCAAAATACCAGCCATAGAGGATAGTGACAATAACATTGCTCTCTCAGAGTCAGGTGCCATCATGATTTATCTTGCAGAAAAGGGTGGAAAGTTCTTACCAAATGAAGGCATAGAACGCTACAAAGTTCTTCAATGGCTAATGTTTCAAATGGCACATATCGGACCAATGATGGGACAAGCAAATGTCTTTTACCGTTATTTCCCTAAAAAGATTCCTGAAGCAATAAGCAGATATCAAAATGAGTGCAGACGTTTGTTTGAAGTTTTAGATAAAGAGTTATCAAAAAAACAATGGCTTGCAAAAGAGTTTTCAATAGCTGACCTATCAATTTGGTGCTGGGTCAGGACTTATAAATGGTCTGGGGTCAGCATAGAGGATTTAAATAATCTTGAAAGGTGGATAAAAGAAATAAAAGAAATTCCAGGCGTTAGAGAGGGTTTAGATGTCCCTATACCAATTGAAGAACTTAAAAAACTAGTACATGATCAAGAAAGAATAAAATCTTCTCAAAAGATCATTACTAAATAGATTACCTTTTACAGAAAGCCTCAAAAGTTTTTGCGTAATTTGCAGCGACTTGCGACAAAGCAACGCCTCCTTCTCCAAGCTTATCTGCTTGAAGCTCTTTACCAGCTTCTCTGAGCTCTGATGACTCCTCAAGCACCTCATACGAATAGTAAAGAAACAAGCCAGCAGCGTCACTGACATTTTTACAATCTTCAGCCTTCCAATAACCCATACTTTCCTTAAGTTTTTTCATATCCTTATTTGCTCCTTTCTTTTTATGATCATCTGAAAGAGTTTCTAAAGAAAAAACCATCAAAATAAGGGATAAATATATTCTTATCATTTAATTGCTCCAAAATAAGTTTTACATTTTATAATACAAAAAATGAGAAAAATAATCAGACTTACACACCGCTATTTGAGCTTTTTTATAGCTATCCAGCTTTTACTTTGGACAGTCTCAGGAATTTACTTTGCATTCAATAAGATTGAAGAGGTAAGAGGGGAGCAGTATCGGCTGCCCCTAAATTTTAATGCTGATTTGAACAATTTAAATCTAGTCATTCAAGACGCTTCAAACATCAAGGTGCTTAATAGATTGGGGGAAACAATTATTTCTGCAAACAATGGCAAAAATTTATACTTTGATTTAAACGGCAACAGAATTACTAAATTAAAACTTGCAGATTCGCTAAAAATTGTTGAACAAAATACTACATTACAGCCAATAGAATCTATGCAAATAGATAATAACCAAATTGGCTCTGAATATAGGGGTAGGCAACTACCACTTCACAAAGTAATTGCAGAAAATTCTAATAAAGAAAAAATTAACGTTTATGTAAATCCCTACTCTGGCGAAATAGTTGCGATACGATCCAACCAGTGGCGATCTTGGGATCTAATGTGGGGGTTTCACATTATGGATTGGAACGAAAGAGATAATATTGATAACTTATTTTTGAAAGTTTTTTCTATTCTCGCACTGGTAAGCTCAATTACGGGCGTGATACTTTTCTTTAGATCTAAAAGATCATAAAACACCAATTAAAGAAGGATGCATAATCTTCCCGTCTTTAACATTTAATCCATTTTGCAAATGACGATCATCTTCAAGAGCTGACTTTACGCCCTTCTTGCATAAGTCTTTTATATAGGGCAGTGTCGCTTCATTTAGCGCAAGTGTTGCGGTTAATGGTACTGCGCCTGGCATATTAGTGACACAGTAATGCACAACATCTTCATACACAAAAGTAGGGTTATCATGTGTGGTGGGTCTGCTTGTTTCTATGCATCCACCTTGATCAATTGAGATATCAACGAGAACACTTCCAGGCTTCATTAAAGTAATCATTTCTTTTGTGATAACAGTTGGCGCCTCTCTTCCAACAATGTATACAGAGCCTATTACTAAGTCTGAATCAGAAATAGCTTCTTTAATTGATTCTTGAGAGGATATAAGGTATTCGATTCTATCATTACCTATTTCATCTTTAAGAAGATTTAGTTTTTCAACAGATAAATCTAGAACTTTTACGTGAGAGCCAACCGACAAGGCTTTTTTTGCTGCTTCTTTTCCTGCTACACCTGCACCAATGATCGTAACGATTCTTGGGTCAATTTCACCGACTTTACCCAACAAGGTTCCAATTCCCTTATAGGGCTTCAATAGAAAATAAGATCCTACAACAATACTAATTTTTCCTGCAATTTGGCTCATAGGCGAAAGAAGGGGCAAAGATCCATCTTCAGATGTTACAGTTTCATAAGCTATCCCAGTGACCCCAGTTTTAATAAATTGTTTTGAATTTTGTTTATTTCCAGCAAGATGTAAGTATGTAAAAAGTGTTTTTGTGTTATCTAAAAAAGCATATTCCTCTGGCAATGGTTCCTTTACTTTGATTATTAACTCGGATTTAGCATAAACAGATTTGGGATCATCTAAGATTGTTGCGCCACTTTCCTCATACATCTCGTTTGTAAAACCTATCTCTTTACCTGCATCTTTTTCAACAAACACAGTCTCGCTCTGCTTGGTGAGAGCTTTTACTGAATCAGGAGTAAGTCCTACTCTACATTCGTTATTTTTTATTTCTCTTGGGACACCTACTTCCATAACTAAATATGCGTAAAATTATCGATGTACATTAATATATTTATAATTAGTTTATTATCAACGAATGTTAATTTTTTTAAAAATTTTTATTTATGTCTAAAGTTTGTTTAGTTCTTGGTGCAGGCAGAGGGATTGGAGCAACAGTCGCAAAAAAATTTGCCCTCGAAGGCTTTCATTCATATTTATGCCGAAGATCAGATCAGAGTGCTTTAGAAGAATCAATTGCGGAAATTAAAAACCAAGGTGGTTTAGCAAGTGGCGAGTTAATTGATGCTACAAAAGAACATGTGATTGAGGAACTTATTGAAAAAATCGAAAAGGATATTGGTGCCATAGAGGTTTTAATATACAACTTGGGTGCACAAAGTGGTTTTAAGAATCTTGCAGAAACATCACTCAAAGAATTTGAATGGGGCTGGAAAATGGCAAGCCAAGGTTTATTTAGAGCGACTAAAATACTTTGTCCTCTTATGGTAAATAGGGGTTCTGGAACAATTATCGCTACATCAGCAACTGCTGCAATGAGAGGAAATAAAAATCAACATTCTCATGCTGCTGCGATGGGTGCAAGAAGACTATTCTGTCAGACACTTAATGATGAATTTGCTAGCCAAGGTATTCATGTTGCACATGTCATTGTTGACGGTATGGTTGATGCACCTGATACCCTTGGAAAAATACTTGGACCTGAATTATTCGAAGAGCTGAGAACAAAAAAAGGAAAGTCAAATGATGGCTTAATACTTCCTGAGAAGATTGCCGAAGCTTATGTATTTTTACACAATCAGCACCGATCTACTTGGACCCATGAAATGGATTTGAGATCTTTTTCTGATTCTTCTTGGTGGAATAGTGTCTAGGACCTAGGGTATTTAAACTAAGTTTATGTTGCCAACGCCTTCTCTGCCATTGTGCATTTCAGTTTCAAATTCAACCTGGTCATTTTCATTTAAGGTTTCGATTCCACATTTTTGAAGAACACTGATATGAACAAAAACATCTTTATCGCCGCCCTCAGGTGCTATGAATCCATAACCCTTCTGGGTGTTAAAAAATTTTACGACTCCTTTTTGCATTTTTTCTCCTTGTATCTGGCGACTTAAAATAACGCCAATTCAAACAATACATTAGTTATAGCGGATGTCCATACTTTAGGGAATATAAGTTAAATAAAGTTAAATCCCATTTTCATTAATCGATTTTTTGCTCATTTGCAAATTTTTTTTCATAATAAAATTATGAAAAGTGATTCCATATTTCTATTAGTTGTGGCTATTGGTGTTTTTTTCGTATCACTTGGATATGGACTCTTTCCCTACACATCTATGCAAAGCCTCTATGAAATTGAGGTGGGCAATATTAATGCTGCGAACATCTATAGAGGAATTATGGGTCTATATATTGCTTTGTCTATTTTTTGGATTGTTGGCGCATTTAAAGATTCATTACGCTTAGCTGCTCTCTGGAGCTTAACAGTATTCATGACAGGTGTTGGTCTCGGCAGAGTACTTAGCATTGTCATTGATGGCATGCCGGATATGATATTTATAAATTATCTTATAGTTGAAATTATCGGAGCATTTCTGGGATTCAAATTTATAAAGTCAGCTAAAAAGTAGGTTAAATTTTAAGCTTAAATCTTAATTAACTGCTTACCAAAGTTCTTGCCACTCAGGACATCTCTTAAACCTTGCGGGGCATTCTCAAATCCAGATGTAATGGTTTCCCTGAATTTAATATCATCATTTTTTACATGCTCATGAAGAATAGATGTTGCTTTTTCAAACTGATTTAACCACTCAGTCACAACAAAAAATCTATGTTTTGGTTTTGGTTTCAGAGCACCAAGAACATGGAAAGGCGTTTCTTCACCAGCGATATTTGTTGAATTATATTTTGATATAAAACCACAGATTGGAACCCGAGCATTCTTATTTAAAAATTTAGATATCATTTTTGTGATTTCACCACCAACATTTTCAAAATAGATATCAATTCCATTTGGACAATATTCTTCCAGCCTATTTACAACATTTTCGTTTTTATAATCGATGCATTGATCAAACTTCAATACCTCGGAAACGTATTTTGATTTTTCTGGTCCACCAGCAATTCCGATTACTTTGCAGCCCATATATTTTCCAAGTTGTCCAACCACACCTCCAACTGCTCCTGATGCTGCAGATACTACCAGTGTCTCTCCAGCTTGAGGTTTGCCAACATAATTCAATCCAAAATATGCTGTCCTGCCTGGCATTCCTAATGTTCCTAGGAATACACTGCTATTTAAGTTGCTCTTAGGCACTTTAAGAATAGATGGATCTGAATCTTTAGTTCTTATATAAGTTTGCCAACCCTGGTGTACTGTTACTAAATCTCCGACTGCATATTTTTTAGATTTTGATTCAATTACTCTACCAACACTTTCACCTACCATTACTTCTCCAATTTTTAGTGGAGGTGTATATGAGATTGTATCGTTCATCTTGCCTCTCATATAGGGATCAATTGAAAGATATTCAGCCTTAATCAGGATCTCTTTTTCTTTTAGTTCAGTAATTTCCTCTGAGTCCATAACCCAACATTCATCGTCAGGCATCCCTGTTGGCCTTTTATTTAACAAAAACCGCGAGTTTGTATATTTCATGGCAGATAGCTAACTTTTTGCCTTGTGTTTCATATAAACATTCATAAGAAAAACTATGATTTTTGAAGCATATGTTGCAAGGTGTATTTTAATTTTTTTCATAGCAACTTAAATTAAAGTGGTGCCCAGAGGTAGAATCGAACTACCGACACAAGGATTTTCAGTCCTTTGCTCTACCAACTGAGCTATCTGGGCACAAGATGCAATATATTAACTTTTAACATGCTTTAGTGCAAAGGCTTGCTCTATGGAAAACAGCTTAATTCTTTTCCATTTTGGCATTGCTACTCCGTTGCCTGAACCGTGCCCAGCCCTTGGGGTGTCATAAAGTAAAATGGGATTCTCACAACCCTGATACTCTTGCAGCCTGGCAGTAAATTTATAAGAGTGAGACGGCACAACTCTATCATCTCGTCTTCCAGTTGTAGTTAAGGTCGGAGAATAACACTCGTCTACTTTAATTTGGTGATAGGGTGATATTTTTAAGTTCCTTACAAAGTCATACTCATTTATTAAGGGACTTCCATAATCACCTCGCCAGCCCCAGCCCTCAGTGAACTCTGTAAATCTAAGCATATCTAAAACACCAACAGCCGGGAGAGTGGCGCCAAAATAATCTGGATTTTGGATAAGCGTTGCACCAACAAGCAAACCTCCATTTGATCTCCCGCTAATGACAGTAGATTTTCTGTTTCCAACATTTTGCACTTCAAGATATTTTGATGCATACAAAAAATCATCAAAAACATTTTGTTTATTATCTAGCCTACCTGCATCATGCCATGATTTACCAAATTCGCCACCACCTCTAATATTTGCCACTGCAAATACTCCGCCTAACTCCAGCCATGCAACATACTTTGGTGTAAATGATGGACGAATGGAAATGTTATAGCCTCCATATCCATAAAGGAAAACGGGTGTAGTACCATTTACTTGAGTCGATACCTTGTATGAATAAGTTAATGGAATTTGAGTGCCATCCTTACTAGTGTAGTAGGTAGATATTTCAATAAATTCATCTGGATTGTACCCAGGAATTTCTTCTTGCCAAATAACCTTTACTTCTGAGGTAACTAAATCGTATTCATAGTAACTTTGTGGTTTTGTGTAACTTGTTGCACGAAATAAGATCTTATTTTCCTCAGATTCTTGAAAACCACTTATGGTGCCATGAATGTTCTCTGGAATTGAAAAATCATTTTTACTTCCATCTAGATCAAAAGCTTTAATTTTTGAGTTCATATCAAAATCAATGTAGTCTGCAATAATTAGATTACTTACAAATGAAACGTTTTTTAGTGCCAACTTATCTTCAGGAATAATTTCTGATAATTCAAAATCCTTTCGGGACACTTTTACTAACCTATAATTTGGAGCTTCATAATTGGTAATGAAGAATAATCCTTCTTCATCAGAATGTACGTAGTTAAAACTTGCTTTATTCATTGGAGTTATTACTTCAAGTGTTTCAGTCGTAGATCCATAGAGGTAAAAATTCTCCTCCTCCGATCCCGTAATAACTTTAATTAAAATTTCTTCTTCTTCGCCAATGAAGCTAACCGTATAATTCTCTTCTTTATTAATTTCTCCAAAAAATAAATTTTCATCTAATGTTGATAAATCAAAGTAATATAATGCAGCGTTATAACTTTGCTGGCTCAATCTTTTAGAGGGGGCTGGTTTTGGATATTTGTTATAAAATATTTTCGTTGAATCAGCACTCCACTTAATTTCAGAAAACTTTACTTCATTTATTTCTGCGATTTTCTCATTTGTCTGTAAGGCAATAATTTTGATCGTTCTCCAATCAACCCCACCATCAGAAACGGAGTAGGCTAGAAATTGTTTATTCGGACTGATAACCGCTTTATCAAGATTTATTGTTTGATCCTCTGACCATTTATTTGGATCCAACAAAACTTCGGGTTCATCTCCTTTTAAAATAAATAAATTATGTTGTTCTCTTCCCGAATTATAAAAATAGGTTTCACTTTTTTTATTAAAGTAAGACATAGAGAAATACTCTGAACTAAATGCTTGTGTTAATTTGTTTTGAATATTAACAAAATCAGAACTTTCTAAGTATTTTTCTGTGAGCTCATTCTGCTTGTTAGACCAGGCAACCACTTCATCTGATTGAAATTCTTCCATGTAGAAATACGGATCAAGGATAGTGGTGCCAAAGACATTATAATTAACCCTATCTTTAAAAGTATCTGGATAATCTAAATTTTGCGTACAAGAAACAAGAACGAATAAAATAAAAAATAGTTTTTTCATAATGCTATTTTAATTCATCTTGCCGAAAAGGTTTAAATAAAGTATTTTCTCACCAAATATAAAAATATATGCAAGATAAAATTTTACAAAAGATATCTGATATTCATAAATCGAATATTAAATTTGTTATCGTTTCAAGTGGGGGCGGTAGCAATGCTATTGCATCTCTTTTAAAAGTCCCTGGAGCCAGTAACTCAATTTTAGAATCATACATACCTTACTCTAGAGAATCCTTGGATTTTTATCTTCTTAAACAACCGGATTTTTATTGTTCCAAAGATACTTCATTAAGAATGGCTGCTAAAGCATATAGTGCAGCGAAAAAAATTGACCAGAACTCTTCAAAGAAAAATCTTTTTGGCGTAGCCATAACAGCAGCTCTTTCTACAACTTATCAAAAGAAGGGAGATCATAAGTTTCATATTGCTCTCCAAACTGAAGATTATTCCAAAAGCATATCTTGTGTAATGAAAAAAGGTGTCCGCACACGGGAACAGGAAGAAGAACTTGTAACAGCTTTTGTTGTAAATATGCTTCTTGAGGCTGCTGGTTTAGATTTTTCTTATCCAGAAATGCCTGAAACTTATGATGTAGATAAGGTATGTGCAAAAGAAGGTTGGAGAGAGCTTATGCGAGAAGAAATACAATTTATTTCGTCACATAATGAAGAACCTAAACTAATTTTTCCAGGTGCTTTTAACCCAATTCACAAAGCTCATCTGGAAATGGCAGCATTGGCCAAAAAGCAAATCCAGAAAGAAGTTTTTTTTGAGGTATGTATTCAAAATGCTGACAAACCTCCATTGAGCTATCATCAGATTGATTCAACACTTAAACAATTTACACAAAGTGATAAATGGGTTTTAACAAAAACAGGAAAGTTCTCTGATAAAGCCATGATCTTTAAAGATGCAACTTTTATTATTGGCGCTGATACTCTTCTAAGAATGTTAAATGAAAAGTTTTACCCAAGCTACAAGTCGATGATAGAGGAATTTGAAATTTTTAATCAACAGAACACTAAGTTCTTGGTTTTTGGAAGAGTCTATGGCGAAAAATTTATAACCTTAAATGACATATCCTTGCCAGAAAACATTAAACAAAGATTTGAGGGTTTTGGAGAAGATATTTTCAGAAGTGATATTTCTTCTTCTCAAATTAGGATAAGTGAAGATTCTTAATCTACAACCGGAGTAAATCCAGAGGGCTTTTTGTATTCGCCATTTTCTAGAAATAGTTTCATTTGCCCACTTAGCCATTTTCTATTTTCTTTTACTGACAAATCTAAACCGCCTTCGTTAATTAACATGGTTTGTAGTGATAACCATTCATCCCAAGCTTCTTTTGAATATTTATCAAATATTTCTTGACCTACCGCACCTGGAAAGGGAGGTGAATTTAATTTTGTTAACTCTTGTTTATATTTTTGACAAAATACTTTAGTCATAGTTTTAATAATTTATCAGAAATAGGCTTGGGCGTTGCAATAAATTGTAATTTTTCTTTCTCAAACCATTGTCCATTTTCAAATTGATCAACTTTCTCTTCGCTTTTGAATTCTATAAATAGATCTCGGTGAGAGATTGTATGTTTAATGTCGTAATTATTATTCTTACAAATCTCATATGGTGGCATCCATAGATTTTTCCAAAATCCAAGGGCATTGTCTCTGATAAGAAAGATCTTATTCTCTTTATAATGTATCTTAAAGTTTAAGTGTAATGATTTCTTTTTAGCTCTTTTTGCTGGAAGATTAAAATAATCACTTCTTATATTAGATTTACATGACTTCTTAAGAGGGCAGACCCTACAATCTGGATTCTGCTTTTTGCAAATCGTTGCTCCAATATCCATTATTCCTTGTTGGAAAGAAAATGGATCAATTTTATCAAGCATTTGTTCAGATAAAATCCAAAATTTTTTTTCATTGAAGATTTTCTGAAAATAAAATCTTGATAGAACTCTTTTTACATTTCCATCTAAGATAGGGTATGGTTTTTTAAAAGCTATAGAAAGTATAGCCCCAGCCGTTGACCTGCCGACTCCTGGTAAGCTTACAATAGAATCAAATTCTTCAGGAAACTTTCCACTCAGTTTGTTGTGAATAATTTCCTTTGCTTGATAGATATAAGTTGCTCTTCGGTAATAGCCTAGTCCTTTCCATAGTCGAAGCACGTCATCCTCTGATGCAAACTTAATTGACTCCAGGTCTGGATATTTTTCTGTAAACTTTAAAAAGTAGTCTATGCCTGTGGCGACTTGAGTTTGCTGTAAAATCATTTCAGAAATCCAAACTCTATAAGGTGTAACTTTTTTACGCCAAGGCAGATTCTTTCGACCAAAAGTTTTATACCACTTAGATATATTTTTACCTGACAATCTTCTGTACCTTTCCATTTATGAACTCATAAAAAATTGGTTCACCGGTAGCAATCTCGAGTTTTACAATTTTTTCCTCAGATATTTCCTCAAGGTGCTTAACAAGAGATCGTAAAGAATTTCCATGTGCAGTTATGAGTATGCTCTCACCATTGCTTAATCTTGGATGGATATATTTATTAAAGTAGGGCAACACCCTTTCAAAAGTATTTTTTAAACTTTCTCCACCAGGAGGTGGCATATCATAAGATCGTCTCCATATTTGGACTTGAGATTCCCCAAAATTTTTTCTCGCTTCATCCTTGTTCATCCCTGTAAGCTCACCATAGTCCCTTTCATTAAGTGCAGAGTCAGAAACTACCTCAATGCTCCTATGGTCCATACAACTAAGAATGATATCTCCAGTTTTTTTTGCCCTTTCTAATGAAGATGTAAACATTACATCAAAATTGACATTAGCCTCTTTTAGTAACAATCCAGCTTTTTTTGCTTCTTCTACTCCTTTATCAGTTAGACCAACATCCCTCCAACCAGTAAATAAATTTTTTTCATTCCAAATGCTTTGGCCATGTCTTACAAGAACGAGTTTGTTTGATTTCATAATCTAATAATTAAAAACTAATATTGTATAATCAATAAAAAATTTTTATATGGACCTTTTTGATTTTCTTATAACTCGCTGGTATTTTTCATTGCCGCTATTGACCACTCTTATCTTTTGGTGGTTTTACGAAAGCAATAAAGGTGGAAAAAAAATTGGCCCTAGTGAAGCTGTAACATTAGTTAATTCTGGAGAGGCAATTTTTCTAGATATCAGAGATAAAAACTCATTTGAAACCGGCCACATTCATGGTTCAATTAACATTCCAAAGGACTCTTTTAAACAACAAGAACATCTTCTTACAACAGGGAAAATAATTATTGTCGTCTCAGAAAATGGAATTGATGCTGGAGGTGCTGGAGTTGAATTGAAGAATATAGGTGTGGAGAAGGTGATGCTTCTCAAATATGGTCTTATTTCATGGGCAGAAGAAAGCCTTCCACTAGTGAAGTAGAAGGCTTATAAAGCTACTTTGTAAGCGTACCTACAATATGTGCAATAATTTTATATGGATCAGCATTGGATGCTGGCCTTCTATCCTCTAGATAACCATTCCAGTCATGCTCCACTGTGTAGACAGGTATCCTAATGCTGGCACCTCTATCACTAACTCCATATGAAAACTCAGTAATTTTTTGTGTTTCATGCAAACCAGTAAGTCTCATATCATTGTCAGACCCATATGAAGCAATTCCCTCTTCATGTACAGCTCCTAGCTTGTCGCACAATGAGGAAAATAGCTCCTTAGATCCACTTGATCTCATTTCTTCATTTGAGAAATTAGTATGCATGCCTGAACCATTCCAATCTCCAGTTTTTGGTTTTGGATGTAAATTCACACCAACACCGTATTCTTCAGCTATTTTAAAGAGAAGATATCTGCTTACCCAGAGATCATCTGCAGCTTTTATTCCTTTTCCAAAACACTGATATTCCCATTGGCCTAATGCAACTTCAGCATTAGTTCCTGTAAGTGTTATTCCAAGATCAAGGCATGCAGCTAAATGCGCATCTGAAATTTCTCTGCCAACAACATTTGTTGCCCCAACACCACAGTAAAATTCTCCCTGCTCCCTAGGCTCGCCATCTTCCCAACCTAGGGGTTCACCAGTTTGCGGATCTGTAAAAAAGAATTCTTGTTCAAAACCAAACCACCATTCATCAGTTACTACTTCTGCAGCTGCTGCTCTAAAGTTTGACGGGTGTGTTTCGTGATCCGCAGTTTGAACTTGAGTCATAACCAAATCGTGGCCATTACTATTTTTATAAGTTTGAACAGGGAGTAATAAACAATCTGAACTTCCACCCTCTGCTTGGAGAGTAGATGATCCGTCAAAAGACCAATCAGGTGCAATATCTTCTTCAGTAGCCTTAACCTTACTTCTCATGTTAGGTTCTGGCGTATATCCGTCTAACCAGATGTATTCATACGTTTTCATAGAGCTCATAAATCCTCCTTCTTTAGATTTAACAAAATGTTTGCATTTTTATTGCATCAAAATAGAAGTTAAACTCGACTGGGTTTAACGGGCGCGTTCCTTCAGCTTCCACTTACTTCCGTCTCTTTTCAGAGATGAACGATTCAGCGCGTTCCTTCAACTTTTGTCTACTTCCGTCTCCTTATAGAGATGAACGATCTTAACTTATATCCTTAAAAAGGCTCCTTTTAAACCATGGAGTATGGCGCAAATGCAATGCATTATTAATTTAGTATTTTTATTTAAGAAAAGCAAAGAGAAATAGCGAATTTTATGAGAAATGTAGCAATATCTCTGGGATTTTTAGCTCTAAGTTCTCAAAACTGTGCGAGCCTCCTTCATCAATAATTATATTTGAGCCTTCAAAATACTGTTTTGCAAATTTATAATTTAGAGTTTGATCCCCAGTTTGAAGCAAAACCAAGTAATTCTTGCCTGTTATACTCTCTATAAAAATATCTTGAAGGCTCTGAACCCATAAGTCATCAATAAAATATTTCTCTCCAGTATTTAAGTTTTCATTAGTTCCCATATCATTTTTAAAAATTTTGTAAGCCCAAACAGCAGGATTAATCATTGCTGCCTTCAAATTGTATTTTTCTGAAAGAAAAGTTGCGTAATAACCTCCTAACGAGCTTCCAATTAGGTGTACTTTTCTTTGCTCTTTGTGATACTCAATATAGTTTGATAGCTGCTGAATTGCTTCTTTTGGGTGAGATTTTAGCGTTATCGAATCAACTTCAAAATTTTTACTTGAGTTTATTTCATTTTTTAAAAGAACTGCTTTCCTAGCATCTTTATAGGAATTCCATCCATGTATATACAATATAAGGTCTTTATTTTTCATAAAATCCACTTGTAAGAATAATATCAAGAACTTCAGTTAGAAATCTATTTTGTTGTGATTTTTCATCGAGTGATTTTGGAAACTTTTCGAATTGAAAAGGAAACCTGCTTGGCGAATGCCCATTAAAACTATTTACCTCACACAGCTCAACATCATGATAGATATTGAGTTCAAACTGAAAAGAATTAAGCAGCTTAGAATCAAGATTAGAGAAAGTAAAATCACAAACTGAGGAGTGTTTTGATAGTTCTGTAAGGAAAAATCTAGCATTGTACATGTTTTTATTTAGAGAATTCCTGAGGATAATCTGATTTTTCTGATAGCTTGATAATATCTTTTTAAGACGAAAGTAGTTTGCAGAACAGGCTGTTAAGTGAGAATTAATTTTTTTGTATTCATTCATTTTTAAAAGGAAGAGACTTTTTAGCTCCAAGATAATATTTATTAATGTGTTGGGCTTCTTCTACACAGAAACTTGTTATCGCTTTTTTAAATTCCTCGTTTTTAATCCAATGGAATGATCTATTCAAGACAGGTTCAAAGCCTCTTTTCAATTTATGTTGGCCCTGGATTCCTGGATCAAAAAACTTTGCTTTTTTTTGAATTGCTAAATCAATTCCCTGATAGTAACAAGTCTCAAAATGTAAAAAATCAATATCAACTTTAGCTCCCCAGTATCTACCATACAGGGTGTCTTCAGATAAAAAGAAAAGTGCTGCTGCAATTTTTTCACCGCCTAATTCAGCAAAAAGGATGCTTGTACCACTCTCTTTTATTTGTTTAAAAAAGTTTAGATTTAAGTATGGTTGTTGACCGCGCCTAACATAAGTTAACGCATAAAAAAGATAAAATTCTTCCCATATTTCTTGGCTTGGTTTTTCTATCAAATTAAAGGTAATTCCTTCAGAGATAATACTACTCCTCTCTTTTTGAATATTTTTTCTATAGCGAGATTTTAATTTCCCAAGATAGTCATCAAACGTATCGTATTGATCATTCTTCCATTTAAAATTACAGTCAAATCTTTCAATAAAACCATTTTCTGTGAATATTTCTCTTTGGTCGTTTGATACATAAAGTGCATGAATAGATGAAAAGTCTTCCTTATTTATGAATTTCTTAAATTCTGCCAGTGCAACTGAGCCACTACCATTGTCATCACAGAAAATCCTATTCCCCACGACAGGTGTGAAGGGCACACTAAGCACAATCTTTGGGTAATACCTCATACCATACCTAAAATAGGCATTTGCCCAAGAATAATCAAAAACAAATTCTCCTTGGCTGTTATGTTTTTCATAGAATGGTATTACTGAATCATTTTGATGAACAAAATACTTGGGATCCCAGCCGGTATCTTTACCAACACAACCTGATTTCTGTAAATTAGATAAAAATTGATAGTTAAAAAAAGTATCACTTGCAGGATGATTAGCAATTTTTCCTTTGCAGGAAGACAATGTTTTTTTAACTGAATAATTCATTTTGATTTTCTATGAAAAATATCATGGCAATCACCAATCCAACATGACTATTTGATTTAAAAGCTTCAATATATCTTTCACTTTTAATCATCTGAAATTGTAAATACATTTGGTAGATCAGAAATAACAAGCCAATTGCTAATAATTGAAGGCTATGGGTGAATGCGTAGATGGCAATCATTATCATAAATATGAAATAAAACATAAGAACGACTGCTGCTGTATTTTCCTTAAAAATCACTGGCAGTGAATTTAGTTTGATTCGTAGATCATCTTCATAGTCGCTTAAAGCATAAATTCCATCGTAAGCAATTATCCAAAAGATGCATGCTACGTAGAGAAAGATTGCATCTTGATGAATATTTCCATGCACAATTGAATAACTAATTGGCAGAGATAGACCAAATGTTATGCCGAGAATAATTTGTGGTATAGATATAAATCTTTTTGCTAGAGGATAGATAATTATTAAGGGAACTGCTGCAAATAATACAAGTTTAATTGTAAATTCATTCGTCATAGACAGAAGAAACAAGCAAATAAGAGAAAGCAGAATTATGAAGATCTTTGCTTCAAATTTTGTAATTAGTCCAGCTGCTATGGGCCTATCCTTTGTTCTAAAAACTTTTCCGTCAATGTCTTTATCTAAGAAATCATTGATTGCACAACCCAAAGACCTAGTTAAAAAAGAACCTAAGAGGACAATAACAAAATGCGAAATCTCAAAACCTGGATGAATAAAAAGGCCCCAAAATCCTGGCCAAAGAAGCAGCCAAAATCCGATTGGGTTATAGAATCGTATTAATTGAAGGTATGAATTGAGTTTATTCATTGAATAAAAAAACTTCGATTACAGAGAATTTCTCGTTCGAGAGCGAGTATATACACTTTCGACCAGTATAGATTAAATTATCAAAAACATACTCAGCAGTGTATGTTTCAAGCTTATCTATTTCTTCCAATGAAAATAAATAATTTCCTAAAGCTTCATCTCCAAGAGCGCTAAATTTGTTAAATTTTTTGATAACACTGTTGCTAAAGAAAGATTCTGCATAAACAACCTCCCTTGTAGATGATAGAAATATTTTTCTTAGGTTTCCTTCTAATTCGATATCTGAAATTTGTTCATCATGATGATTGCAAATTTTTTCCGATATTAATTCAAGAGATATTTCCCCATACTTTTTTGATAGCCTTTTAATTAATGATTGATCTTCATTGATCCAAGATATAAGTCGAGGATTGACCAAATTATTATCTTTTAAGAAAAGCTGCCAGTTTGTTTGTCTAATTGGTGTCATAATATAGTGATGAATGATTATAATACTTCCCTCTTAAAAGAGTTGATTTTATGAATTATAAAAAATGGGAATGCATCGTTTGTGGATGGATCTATGATGAAGAAAAAGGGAATCCTGACGAAGGCATTGAGCCAGGTACCCGATGGGAAGATGTTCCTGAAGACTGGGTTTGTCCTGAATGTGGTGTTGGAAAAGAAGATTTTGATATGATTGAAATATGAGTATCCTTTCGGCGCCAAAAAATTTAACAAGAAACGTACTTATCGGAATGGCACTTGGCGTATTAATTGCCTCACTTTTTCATTACCACTTAAACTCATCAGCGCTATTTATCTTTGTTGAGAAATATCTTTTTAATTTAGGTGGGCAAGTGTTCAAGAATTTATTAATGTTAGTAGTTGTACCATTAGTTTTCTTTTCTTTGGTGTCGGGGATTTCATCTCTTTCCAACATGGTAAAGTTAGGATCAATTGCAACTAAAACAATCGGTCTTTATCTCTTCACAACCGGACTTGCTGTTACGACGGCATTAATTTTTGGGTGGGTATTTAATCTCTCAGGATACGAGGGCGAAGTTGCTAGTTTCACCCCAGTAGCTGGAGAAGCCAGCCTTTATGATACTGTGTTAAGAATTTTCCCAAACAATATTTTTGGTGCTTTTGTTGAAAACAACATGCTTGGAATCGTATTCGTAAGCATTTTATTTGGAATAGCGTTGAATTTAACAGATGAATTAACAGGAGGCATGTCGAAGTCATTTGAACGTCTCAATACGGTTTTTTTGAAAATAGTCTTACTCATAATGAGCTTTGCTCCTGTGGGAGTTTTTTGCTTGATGGGAAGTTATGTAATGGCAAAGGGTTTAAATATCTTTGGTGACCTGGCACAGTATGTTGTTTTATTAATTTTTGTACTGCTATTTCATTTGACAGTAACTTATTCTTTGATGCTGAAGTTTTTTGCAAATTTGAATCCATTTATTTTCTTCCAAAAAATGAGGAATGTCGCTTTATTTGCGTTTTCAACATCCTCTTCTGCAGCAACAATTCCCGTAACTCTGAAAACGGTTACTGATGATTTAGGAGTTAAAAAAGATGTCTCATCTTTTGTTATTCCGGTTGGGGCTACTATTAACATGGATGGAACAGCAATTATGCAGGGCCTTGCTACTATGTTTATTGCCTCTACGGTGGGAGTAGATTTAACTCTTACACAGTATGCTCAGATTGTTCTATTAGCAATTATTACTTCAATTGGAACTGCAGCAGTACCCTCTGCAGGTACAGTTACACTGGCTTTGATATTAGGATCTGTTGGCCTTCCTCTAGATGCAATTGGATTAATCCTTGCAGTTGATAGGATTTTGGACATGATTAGGACATCGGTAAATGTTTGCGGTGATGCGACTGTTTCTTGTATAGTAGCTAAATCTGAAAATGAATTAGAAGAAAAGATATTTAATAAGTTGGGATAATTATTATGGAGAACTTTATTATTGGTCCAATGACCCCCTGGGGTCCATTTGCAACAGGTTTTATAGGCCTGTTTTTTGCTTTTATTCTGTATGGTTTGATCATGAAATACCCTGCAGGAAAAGATTCTGTTGTTAAAATTGGTGATCAAATTCACCTTGGCGCAAAGGTATTTATGCTTACGGAGTACAAAATTTTGGCTCCAGTAGTGCTAGCGCTTGTTTTGGCATGTGGGTTTTCACCTTTAGGCTGGTATACAGCTGTAGCCATTTTGGTTGGAGCATTATCATCAGCAATAGCAGGATTCATCGGCATGTATTCAGCAACAAAAGCAAATGTAAGAACGGCATCGGCAGCTGAAAGTCATGGCCAACAAGAAGCTTTATCTATATCTTTTTTTGGTGGCTCAATCATGGGGCTATGCGTGGCCTCAATGGGCTTAGTCGGCTTAGGAGGATTATACCTATTTTTCACTGGAGCCATGGATGATCCAGATAAAATAGCTAAATCGCTTGAAGGATTTGGGGTAGGTGCTTCCGCAGTTGCATTATTCTCAAGAGTCGGTGGTGGCATTTATACAAAAAGTGCTGATGTGGGAGCAGATTTAGTTGGAAAAATTGAAGCAGGAATCCCTGAAGATGATCCAAGAAACCCTGGCGTAATTGCAGACAACGTTGGAGATAATGTTGGCGACATTGCGGGTATGGGCTCAGATATATTCGAATCATATTGTGGAGCAATGATTGCATCAATGGCTATTGCTGCAACCTTTGGAAATACTGATCTTATGTTCCTGCCTCTTTGGTTGGCAGCGGCAGGTTTGTTTTGTTCTCTTCTAGGAATATTTATTGTTAGAACGCAAGTTTCACAATCACCTGCAGTGGCTTTGAGGTTTGGTACATTTTTTGCACCTATAATCTTCTTAATTGTTGCTGGGTTGAGTATTTACTATTCTCCAAATATAGAGCTATCAGTTTTTTATTCAGTTCTCACTGGAGCAGTAGGTGGAATTTTAATTGGACTCATAACTGAATACTATACTGGAGGCTCTACTGAGGATTCGCCTGTTGGAAAGATTGCAAAATCAGGTGAGACTGGTCCAGCTACAGTTATGATTACAGGTTTAAGTGTGGGTATGCAATCTGTTGTATTGCCTTTATTTGTAATTGCAGCAATCATTGGCATTTCAACACATTTTTCAGGCTTATATGGAGTTGGCATCGCAGCGGTAGGCATGCTTGCTACTGTTGGAATTACAATGGCCATTGACGCTTACGGCCCCGTTGCAGATAATGCAGGAGGAATAGCTGAAATGAGCGGCATGAAGCCTGAGGTTAGAGAGATCACTGATTCTCTTGATGAATTAGGAAATACTACAGCAGCTATAGGAAAAGGTTTTGCCATTGGAGCAGCAGCATTAGCAGCTCTTGCAATTATTGCAGCTTATATGCTTGCTACTGGTCTAGAAACACTTTCATTAAACGATCCAAGAGTTCTCATGGGTATTTTCATAGGTGGCACAATCCCATTCCTCGTTTCGTCCATAACAATGACTGCTGTTGGAGATGCTGCTTTTGAAATGATTGAAGAAATTAGAAGGCAATTCAGAGAGATACCAGGATTGCTCGAAGGTAAAGCTGAACCTGATAATGCTAAATGTGTGGATATTGCTACTAAAGCTGCCTTAAATAAAATGTTATTGCCGGGAGCAATTGCAATTCTTTCACCAGTAGCCGTAGGTTTTATACTTGGACCTATTCATCTTGGAGGCATGCTTGCAGGCGCACTTCTTGGATGTGTATTAATGGCTTTAATGATGGCTAATGCAGGTGGTGCATGGGATAACGCAAAAAAATTTGTAGAGAAAGGCAACTTTGGAGGGAAGGGAACAGAGACTCACTCAGCAACTGTTGTTGGTGATACTGTGGGAGATCCATTTAAAGATACTTCAGGACCATCGATGAATATTTTAATTAACGTGATGGCTATTGTAAGTCTAGTAATAGCTCCACTTTTATAAAGAAAATAAATTAGTTTAAGGGCTACTGTAAAAGGTGGCCCTTTTTTTATGTATTAAATTTATGGAGATTTTCACTCTCGGAGGCGCAGTTTTTTTAGTCTCATTCGTTCTTTTTAAAGTTTCTGCTTTTCGCAAAACCAAAGCCAATGAAACCTGGTCAAAATTAGCATTGGTTGGTGTAGTTGATTATCTTGTTCTGGTAGCAGGCACGCTAGGCACAGGTATATTATTTATGACAATCTACTCAATGGCTCATGGTTAACGAAACGCTTTTATCAGTAGCCTCAATGGCATTAAATTTGCTAGTAATATTTGGTATTTGGGGAATTTTAGCTGAGGTGGTTAGGAGAATTTTTAAACTGGAATGGAAAAGTCCTTTTATGTTCTTGCTAATATGGCCAACCCTATATGCTGCTATATTTAGTTGGGATTATTTATTAGGTTAGCCAACTATTTGCCAAAAGACCCAGACTGGAAGTCTTCAATTGCTTGAAGAATCTCGTTTTTTGTATTCATCACAAAAGGCCCATATTGAAAAATTGGCTCAAAAAGCGGCTTGCCTCCTATTAATAGGAACCTAGATTGATGTTTGGTGGTGATCTTAGCTGATCCTGAAAAGCAGATGCCATTTCTTGAGGAAAGCGTTTCATCATTAACCTCTATTTCTCCTTCAAAAGGATAGAGAAAGTAGTTTTTCTTTTCATCACCAATAAATGAAAAAGCATCTTCGCTAATTGAAATATCAAAATAATCCAGCTCTGTTGTTAATCCTTGTATTGGGCCTTGATATTCTTTGTAATTGCCTGCAATTAATTTTATCCGTGTTGAACCTTCTTCTATAGATATAATCTCGGAAGCTTTGATGTCTTTATAACGTGGTGGCTGCATTTTTTCACTAGAGGGTAAATTAACCCAAAGTTGGAATCCTTTCATAAGACCATCTTTTTGTAATGGCATCTCAGAGTGCACGATTCCTCGGCCTGCTGTCATCCATTGGATTTCACCAGATTTCAATTCTCCACTGTTGCCCATGCTGTCCTCATGTTTTAAGTGGCCTTCAATCATATAAGTAAAAGTTTCGAAACCTCTGTGTGGGTGCGAAGGAAAACCGCCAATGTAGTCATTTGGATTTTCTGAGCAAAACTCATCCAGCATTAAAAATGGGTCAAGTCTAACTTCTTGCGTATGGCCAAGACTTCTGAAAATTTTTACTCCAGCCCCATCAGATGTTTCCAGTGCAGGTATTATTCTTTTATTCATAAAGTACTAGGGCCTTTGGGAATAATCCTATATGGATTTATTTGCTCATGGCTGTAATAGTAATGACGTTTAATGTGATCAATATTGCAAGTATCTTTAATCGCTGGAACTTCTAACATATCTTGCATGTATCTATGCAGATTTTTGTAATCAACCATACGACTGAGATTGCATTTAAAATGCGTAACATAAACAGCATCAAATCTTAGCAAAGTCGGGATAAGTCTTAAATCAGCCTCAGTAATATCATCACCAACTAAAAACTTGGAGTGGCTTAATTGTTCATCAAGATAATCCAATGTTTCAAATAATTTGGTTACCGCGTCATCGTAGGCGCTTTGGGTTAACGCAAAGCCTGATTTATAAACTCCGTTATTCACATTGTTATAGATCATGTCATTAAGCCTATCTATTTCTGTTCTTTTTTCTTGAGGATAAAAATCAATATGATTACCAGTTAGGTCGTTGAATGCTGTGTTAAGAATTCGAATAATTTGTGAAGATTCGTTGTTAACAATAGTTTCAGTTTTTTTGTCCCATAGAATTGGCACAGTGACACTTGTGGTAATTAAGGGGTCAGCTTTCTGATATATTTCTCTTAGAAATTTTTTTCCGAACAAATGGTCTTCAGTTGCACCAGGGAAACTAGAATCAAAAACCCAGCCATCATCCAACATATCTGGATGCACAACACTTACACTAATGTGATCATTTAGATCTTTAAGTTGTCTATATATTAAAGTCCTGGTAGCCCACGGGCAGGCGTAACTCACATATAAATGATAGCGTCCTAGTTCTGGCTGAAATATTGGATGACCATTTTCAATAGTATCTAAAAATGTTCTAGGGAGACGATCATAAGCTCCTGAATCATCGGTTGTTATAATGGATTTTACAATCCACTCGCCATCTATTAATTTACCCATGGCAATATATGTAGGTCAAACATCAGAAAGTTCAAGATGTGCTGGAAACCATCTTTCGACAATTTTCTGTTGTGTTTCAATTGGCATTTTTACAATTTCTAAAGCCAGCTTATTGGCTTCACTCTGTAATTTCTCATCTGCTAGAAGATCATAAAAATTAAAGCTTGGCTGTCCTGTCTGAGATAAGCCTAGTATGTCACCAGGACCCCTAAGCGTTAAATCTTCTTCAGCAATTACAAAACCGTCAGTAGTGCTAGAAATTATATTTAACCTTTGTTCAGCTAATTCAGTAAGAGCATTACTATGCATTAAGATGCAAAAACTATCCCTTTCGCCTCTTCCTACTCTCCCTCTTAACTGGTGTAGTTGAGAAAGTCCAAATCTTTCCGAATTTTCAATCACCATAATATTTGCATTTGGAACATCAATACCAACCTCAATAACTGTTGTTGCTAGAAGAATTTTTGTCTTTTTATCTTTGAATGCTCTAAGAATTCTTTCTTTATCTGCATCCTTCATTTTCCCATGTATGATTTGATAGTCATCGGGCTTAAACTCTTTTGAAAGAATTTTCTCTAAATCCTCTATTCCAATAAGTTCTGTCTCACTTTCGTCTATTAATGGGCAAACCCAATAAACCTGAGCGCCTTCAGAAATCGCGCTTTTTATTCTACTTATGAGGGCACCCCTTCTTTTATTGGGAAGTGTTGAAGTAACTATAGGTTTCCTATTTGGAGGAAGTGACTTAATTGTTGAAACATCTAATCCAGATAATACTCCCATAGCCATTGTTCTAGGAATTGGAGTTGCCGATAAAAGAAGTTGATGTGGAAAATTTTCAGACTTTTCCTTGAGTTTTAGTCTTTGGCTTACACCAAATCGGTGTTGTTCGTCGTAAATCACAAGACTTAAGTTCTTATAAACTACATCTTTTTGAAAAACAGCATGTGTACCAATTATAATTTTTGTTTTTCCTGATTGAATCTTCTGATAAATTTGTCTCTTTTCTTTTACTGCAATTTTTGATGTAAGAAGTTCAATTTCATCGTCACAACCAAACCACTGTACAAAATTTTGATAATGCTGATTTGCAAGAATTGTTGTGGGAGCAAGAATTGCTACTTGTTTATTATCCGCAACAATAGATGATGCAATTAAAGCAGCAACAATTGTTTTTCCAGAACCAACATCACCCTGCAACAACCTTAGCATTGGTGTTTCACATGAAATATCATTAAATATTTCCTTATATGCATTTTCCTGATCTTGGGTAAGATTAAAAGAAAGTTCCCTTAAAATTTGATCAGCAAGTTTTTTGTCAGAAAAACAATGTGTCTTTTTAATTTTGTTTTGCTCTCGTACTGATAGGTAGCTAATTTTATTTGCAATTATCTCCTCAAGGGCTACTCTTCTTCGAAACTCCGAGGCACCCCCAATTAAATACTCATTTATATTTGAATGAGGATTTGGTTGATGAAGGTTTATAATTGCTTCATTTAATGGCTTTAATGAATTCTTAGGTAAATAATCTTGAATTTCAATCCCTTTATTTTTTACTAGTTCAATTGCAGCTTGGATTAAATTACGCATTTTTTGTTGACTTATGCCTTTCGTAAGACGGTACTTGGGCAAGATTTGTGGTTTGAACTCATCATTTAAGATAAGCTCATAATCAGGATGAATTGTTTCAAGGCCGTACCTTCCCAAGCGGGAGGTTCCAGCCACCTGTATTTTTGAACCCTCTTTAAAAACATTCCTTAAACCTGGAAAATAGTAAAAAAACCTTAAGTAGATATGACCAGTAGTGTCTTTAATTTTAACAAGGAGCATTTTTCTAGGAACAAATGTCTGTGAAACCTTTTCAATTACTCCTTGGACAACAAACTCTTGATCAGGCTCTAGAGCAGCAATTTTATTAAGTTTAGTTCTATCTTGATAGTTAATTGGAAAATGAAACAAAAGGTCCTCAATAGTCTGGATCCCTAGCTTACTAAGGTTAAGTGATACTTTTTCTCCTACACCCTTAACAGTTGTAACAAGCAAAGACGATGCTTCAATTTTTTGATTCGATGACATATATATTTATTATTATTGTTAAAAGAAGAAAATGAAAATATTAGTTATTGGATATGGTGAAATTGCAGAGGAATTTGCAAAAGTAAATAGAGGCGTAGAGATTCTTGGCATAAGAAGGAACAAGGGTACAAAATTATCGAATGTAAAAATAATTCATCAAGACTATTCTGTGAAAATACCGGAAGTTGCTAAAAATTTAAGCCCAGATTGGGTCTTATTTTTCCCAAAAACCAGAGATAACGATATTGAAAGCTACAAGGAGGGGTTTTTAAGTCAGCTAGATAGGATATTCAATATGTTTCAGACATCAAAAAAAATATTTTTTTCATCAACGAGAGTGTTATCTGGGTATATTAATGTCGAGATTGATGAAACATTTAATACAAAACCAACAGATCCTCAGGGCAAGGTTATTGCAGAATATGAAAGAATCATTCAACAACAACAATCTGCTTATATTTTAAGACTTTCAGGGCTTATAACATCAACATCAAATTTTGTTGAATTAGTAGTTAAAAAAAATTTATTTAGTGAAAATAAGCATATTAATGCAATTCATATTTCCGATGTCGTGAAAATAATCAGTTCTATGATTGAAGGCAATAAGAAAGAAAAGCTCATTAACTGTGTAATGCCAGTTTCAGCAAAATACTCTGAACTTTTCCCCAAGTTCAAAGGAGAAACTGTAAACGCAAAGATAAAATCTATACACTACAATAACCCAGAAAATTTTAATTTTAACAGTATTAAGGAAATCATATGAACAGCATGACTGGCTTTAGTGAAAATAGTCTGCAAGAAAACGGAATAGAATTTAAATGCATTGCTAAGTCATTAAACAGCAGGTTTTTAGAAATCCTAATTAAACTTCCAAATAACCTCAAGTCAAATGAAGGATGGATTAGAGAGTTGTTACAAAAAAACCTCTCAAGAGGAAAAGTGGAACTTGAAATTTTTTACTCTCGTGCAATCGATCATCATCTCTCAGTCTCACCAAAACTAATTAAAGAAATCAAGAATAATGAAAAAAAGATTAGATCTAAGGGCCTTGACCTTCAAAAAATTTCTTATTCTGAAATCTTAAAAATAAGTGAAATCTCACAAAAACAATTGAATATTAAAAGCTCCAGCTTAAAAAGTCTCGTTAGGAAAAGTATAGATAAACTTATAGATACGCGATCAGCAGAGGGAGATTCAATCAGGAAAGATTTAATTCGCCTGACAAAATTAATGAAAAAAAATATATCACAAGTAAAAAAACTTGAAAAAAAGAATATTCAAAAAGCATATGAAAGAATAAATAAATACCAAAAAGATCTTAAGGTAAGTAGCAGTGAAATAAATTTTTCTGAAGTAATTTCTTCCCTTGGCAAAGCAGATATAAATGAGGAAATAGTTAGGTTTAACTCTCACCTTGCCCTAGTTACTAAACTTTTATCAAGCAAAAAAATAATTGGAAAAAAAATAGATTTTTATTCTCAAGAAATGGTAAGAGAGGCAAATACAATGAGCTCAAAAGCTGGAATTATTGAAATTAAAAATCGAGTGGTTGACTTAAAGAGCTGCATTGAAAAGGTAAAGGAGCATGCCCAGAACATTGAATAATTTCTCAGAAAACTTAATTATTATTACTGCTCCATCAGGAGCAGGAAAGACAACTCTCATAAAAAACATTCTTAAGTATGCTCAAGAAAATGAAGAAAAAATATTTCTATCAATCTCGCACACTACACGTAAACCACGAAAAGGTGAGATAAACGGAAAAGATTATCTTTTCGTTGATGAAGAAACATTTAATAAAAATATTCAGGGCAATAAATATATTGAATATGCTATTGTCCACGAAAATTTATATGGAACTCCACAAGAATTTATTGATAGCAAAATACAAAGTGGTTATAAAGTTCTTTTGGAGATAGATTGGCAAGGAGCTCTAAACGTGATGCAAAAATATCCATTGGCAAAAAGCATATTCATTTCTCCTCCTTCAATTGAAGAATTAAAAGATAGATTGGTAAAAAGAGGCTTAGATTCCGAGGAAGTTATAAACAAAAGGGTTGCTGGAGCAGCTCTTGAGATGGAAAAGTCTTCAAAATTTCAGTATGAAATAACCAATATTTCACTAGACATAGCAACTAAAAACCTTTTAAATATCATCTTCAGAGAAAACAATGGCTAGAATTACCGTAGAAGGATGCTTAAAGCAAGTTGAAAGTAGATTCGACTTAGTGCTTAAGGCAGCCGATAGAGCAAGGGACTTAATATCTACAAGTGCCGAGCCTTTAGTGGAACCTGAAAATGATAAACCTACAATCATCGCTTTGCGAGAAATTGAAGAAGGTGTTCTCACAGAAGAAAATTTAGCTTCTAGTGACACTGAAGAAGTTTTTCTCGATAATGAAGATGAGGAGTAGTTTTATTTTTGTTTGACACATTAAACTTTTTCAAAAAACCACAAACTTCGAAACTGGGAGATAAGCTCGACCAGTTATCTAAACTTTATCTAAATTCACCTTCTAGTGAAAAAATAAAAAAGGCAATCGAATTTGCTGATTCAGCACATCAAGGCCAGTATAGAAAAAGTGGAGAGCCGTTTTTAATGCATCCTATAAATGTTGGCCTCATTCTTGCATCTTTGAAAATGGATGCTGATACGATTATTGCTGGTTTGTTGCATGATGTCGTCGAAGATTGTGAAATTCCTATTTCAAAAGTAAAAAAGGAATTTGGAAAAAATGTAAGCGTGCTAGTAAATGGTGTTACTAAACTGCTTCAACTAGATGAAAAAATTAAAGGTGACAGTCAGGCTGAAAATTTTCAAAAGATGGCCCTGGCCACCGCTGAAGATGTCCGAGTTGTCATCATAAAGCTAGCAGATAGGCTTCACAATTTAAAAACAATTGAACATTTGCCAAGAGAGAAACAAATAAAAAAAAGTAGAGAGACACTGGATCTTTATGCTCCTTTGGCACATCAAATAGGAATGCACAAAATGGCAGTGGAGCTTGAGGATATATCATTCAAAACAATTCACCCAATTAGGCATAAAATGATAGAGGACGCGCTAAAGAAAAACGATTTAAGCCGTGATCATCTTATTTCAAGAGTAAAAAAAGCAGTAAGAAAGAAATTTAGTGATGCAAGAATAGAAGTAAAGATTACTGGTCGCGAAAAAAGAATCTTTAGTATTTACCAAAAGATGAAAAAGAAAAAATCTTTTTCAGACATATATGACGTTTTTGCGTTTAGGATAATCGTCGAAAATGCTGAAAATTGTTATAAGTCCTTAGGTATAATTCATAATCTATTTACACCAATTACTGGCAGGTTTAAGGACTATATAGCCGTTCCAAAAAACAATGGATATCAAGCCATCCATACAAGCGTTATGACATTTGATGGAGTGCCGATGGAAGTTCAGATTCAGACTGATGCCATGGAAACTTTTGCTAGTTATGGTATTGCATCACATGGACTTTATAAAACAAACGTAAGTGATGATTTGATTCAGGCAAAATCAAGGCAGCTAGTTCAGAGGTTAATTGAAACAAAGGATAGAAGTTCATCATCTCTGGAGTTTCTAGAAAATATTAAGTCAGATTTAAGCGGAAAGGATGTATATGTATTCTCACCTAATGGAAAAATATTTACTTTAAAAAGCGGATCAACACCTATAGATTATGCTTATACCGTGCACTCTTCCTTGGGCAATTACTGCTTGGCATGTGAAATAGATAAGAAGTTAGCACCTCTATCAACAATATTAAAAAGTGGCCAAACCATAGAAATCATAAAGAGCAAAAAGAAAAATGTTAATCCTGACTGGCTAAATTTTGTCGTTTCGTCAAAAGCAATTTCCGAAATTAAAAAACAATTAAAGCAGATAAAAATAAGTGATGCTCGAGCACTTGGTAAAGATCTTCTCGAGGAATCATTACAAGATTCAGGCATTGAATTAAAGGAATATCCCAATGAGCAATTAAAAGAAATATTTCAAATACTTGGAGCAAGGTCCTTGAACCAGCTCCTTGTAGACATAGGATCGGGAAAACGAACAAGTAATTTTGTTTCACAAAGCTTCTCAGAGGCATTAAGAGGTAAAAAGAAAAAAATGACGCAACTAGCACCAGAAATTAAAATTGGGTCTCCAAAAAAATATGGAGCTTTAAAGTTCCCAGAATGCTGCTATCCTGTTTCAGGAGATCCTTCTCTTGCAATTCATACTGAAACTGGAATTACAATTCACAGGAATGAATGCAATAACCTGCATGGGCTATTAAACAAATCTGGAAGATACTCAAATGTGGTCTGGGAAAAATCAAAGTCATCTGAGTTTTTATCAGCATTGAATATCACAATGAAAAATGAACCAGGCGTTTTAGCGGATATTACAAAACTAATCTCTGAAAATAATACAAATATAGAATCTGTATCATCAAGGCATTTAGACGAAAACTTTGTGGAGATCAATTTAAGAGCATTAGTATATGATCTTAATCACCTAAGTTTGATAATTGAAAGCTTAGATAATCATAAGATGGTAACTTCAGTAAGTAGGCATGGACAATGAATAAAATAACAAGCGTAGCAAAGCTATCAAAAGAATTTATTTTAGAACTATTCAATCTTACGAAAATTGTAAAGAAAGACTGGCCTGAATTAGGGGGCTCAAGAAAAACAGTTTGCCTTATTTTTTGGGAGCCAAGCACTAGAACAAAGCTTTCTTTTGAACATGCTGCAAAAAAGCTTGGCTTTGATGTTATTGATTTCTCTCCCTCACACTCCTCAATAGAAAAGGGCGAATCACTTGAAGATACTATTAAAACAATACTTTCACTAAAAGTTGACGGATTAATAATAAGACATCCTGAAACAGGAATATCTGAAAAAATAATAAATATGCTTCCAGAAAGTGTTTTCTTCATTAATGCTGGAGACGGAAACTATGCACATCCCACACAGGGTTTATTAGATGCATTTACAATGCATGAGTTAGTGGATTTATCGAAACTAAATATAACAATTCACGGAGATGCAAAGCATTCAAGAGTTATTCCATCCCTTATAGAGGCACTTAAGAAATTTGAATGTAAAAATATTCGTTTTTTAGCACCTAAAAACCTATGCCTACCAAATGAGAATTGCAAAACCGAAATTGTTGATGGAATGCTATCAGATTGTGATATTTTGTATGTCTTGCGAATTCAAAAAGAAAGATTCAGCAAAGACGAAGATATAGAAAATGATTTTTTTGCAGAGAACTATCAGGTAAATAAAAAATTTATAGAACTAACAAAATTTCAGGGTAACGTTATGCATCCTGGTCCAGTGAACATAGGTATTGAAGTTACTAGAGAAATTGTGGAAGGAAGAAATTCCCTTATTTTGAAACAAGTTGAGAATGGCCTTTATCTTAGGGTTGCCTTGTTAAAATTAATTTCTATGAGCTAATCTTTCGGTGGTATCTACGATTGCGATTGTGCTTTGATCTAATTCAGTATTTACAAATTGTCCGAAGACAAGGTTGTCTAAATTAGTGGCTCTTAATGTTTCGGGAATTAAATGAAGGTTAAAACTATTTCTCGAAACTTTTCCAACAGTTAGGCTGCATCCATTTATTGAAATATATCCTTTTTCGAGCACATATTTTGACCATTTTTGATCCACTTCAATAAGTACATTTTTTGAATCACCATTCAATTCAACCTCTTTTACTACTCCTTTTGTATGAACATGTCCTGAACAAAGGTGACCCCCAACGCTTTCACCATACTTCAGAGAGTTTTCAAGATTAACTTTTGCCCCAATCTTATACTCTTTAATTATTGATCTTGAAATAGTCTCTTCAATAACATCAAAAAATAGCATCTCTTTTTCAAACTTTACGACGGTGAGGCAGACCCCGTCTACAGAGACGCTATCACCAACTTTGAGATTTTTTAAAAACCCCTTTGTACATTTAATTTGTATCTTTTGAATATTATTTGCCGCAGATATTTTTTCTACTATTCCTATTTCTTGAATAATTCCACTAAACATCGGCACCTCTGTAATTTTTTCGATATTCATTCATGAGCTCTAAATCTTTGTTAGAAATAACATTTTTTGAACCTATCATGTCATCTAAGGACACAATTTCAAAAATAGGTATTCCGCTTTCTCGCAATTCTTCAGCTGCCATCTGGTCTGACTCTTGACCTCTTTCTTGCCGATTTAGAGCTACAAGAACTCCGACAATCTCTGTATCAAAAGGCTTTAATATTTCAATGCTTTCCCTTATCGCCAGACCAGAGGATAAGACGTCATCAACAATTAAAATTTTTCCTTTGGGACTTGCTCCGATCAAGGACCCACCTTCACCGTGATCTTTTATTTCCTTCCTATTGAAACATACTGGAATCTTTCTTTTGCTACTCATTTCATTTGCAAGCAAGGTGCCAAGAAATATACCCTTATAGGCAGGCCCAAAAATCATATCAAATTTAAGGTTTGCATCATTGACTTTTTCCACCATGATTTGTGAGAGAGATTTTAATGAACCGTGTTCTAAAAATGCCGATGCATTAAAAAAATATGGACTATTCCTACCAGATTTAAGTACATATTTACCAAATTTTAGCGCTTTGGCTTCAATAGCTAACTTTAAAAATTTTTCCTGGAACCCTTTCACGCTTCTTTCAATATCTTCTTTTGCAATTTTATAATCTCGCCTATCCCAATTTCAGCCATTTTAATTAGTTCATTAAAATCACTCTTAGAAATAGGTTTGTCCTCAGCAGTTCCCTGAACTTCAATTAAATCGAAATTTTCATTCATTACAATATTTACATCTGCTTGAGCATTGCTATCTTCATGATAATTTAAATCCATTAATAACATATCCTTAAAAGTGCCAACACTTATTGCACCAACCAGACTTTTTATAGCGTGTTCTTTACCAATTTTTTTAAGTGCCAAACACAATGCAATGGTGCCACCAGTAATTGAAGCAGTTCTCGTTCCGCCATCAGCTTGAATCACATCACAATCAATAGTAATTGTGTATCCAGTGAGCTCGTCTAAGTCTACAACCTGTCTAAGAGATCTCCCAATTAGTCTTTGTATTTCTTGTGTTCTTCCAGACTGCTTTCCTCGTTGAGCCTCTCTTGGCATTCTTTCATTTGTTGATCTAGGAAGCATCCCATACTCCGCAGTTATCCATCCAGTCTTATTTGTTTGCATCCATCTTGGGGTAGCATTTTCAACAGAGGCATTACAAAGGACATGTGTATTACCAAATTTAATTAAAACTGAGCCTTCTGCGTGAGCACTATAGTTGGGAGTTATATTAATCTCTCGTAACTGGTTATTTTTTCTTTTATCTATTCTTTGCAAACTCATATTTGTTAGTATTATACATTCAAAGGGAGTTATAAATGTTAGGAAGATTTTTTTCAGTTTTAACAATTTTTTTGCTAATTAGCTGCTCTGAAATTTCAATGGGTAGCGGTAACAATGGCAGCAATAGTTCTGCATCGAAGTTTGAAGACAGTATTCATGGTACATATGCCTCTACATATGTTCCTTTGCAGTCAGAGAATATTATCATTAAAAATTCCACTTTATTTGATGGTAATGGTAATAAATTTGAAAATTATGATATTCATTTCTCAGATGGTGACATTAAAGCAATAGGCTCAGATCTTAAGGATGAAAACGCAATAGTAATTGATGGGACGGGTAAATTTGTTACTCCTGGAATCATCGATAACCATTCACACATGGGCGTATATCCTGCTCCAGGTGTAAGCACAAGTAGCGATGGGAACGAGGCTACGAATCCTGTAACAGCTGAAGTTTGGGCTGAGCACAGTGTTTGGACACAAGATCCGCAATATAAGCTTGCTCTAGCAGGAGGTATTACAACATTTCATGTTCTCCCAGGTTCAGCAAACTTATTCGGAGGAAGAGGTGTTACCTTGAAAAATGTATCAGCAAACACTGTTCCAGATATGAAATTTCCAGGAGCTCCACACTCGTTGAAAATGGCTTGTGGAGAAAATCCCAAAAGAGTCTATAGGTCAAGAGGCCCTTCTACAAGAATGGGAAATGTGGCTGGATATAGGACAGCTTGGATTGGTGCTGAAAAGTTTAGAAATAGTCTTGAAAAAAATCCTGATCTCAGAGATTTAAGAAATGAAACACTTGTTGGAGTTTTAGACGGAAAAATTCTAGTTCACAACCATTGTTATCGGGCTGATGAAATGGCAACAATGATCAATATTTCCGATGAATTTGGTTATAAAGTTTCGACTTTTCATCATGGAGTTGAGGCTTATAAAATTGCTGATCTTTTAGCTGATGAGGGTATCTGTGCTGCTCTTTGGGCTGACTGGTGGGGCTTTAAGCATGAAGCATATGACATGTCTATAGCTAACATCGCCATAGTAGATCAAGCAAGAGGCGGGAAAGGGTGCGCTATTGTACATTCTGACGACGCTAGTGGAATACAAAGACTCAATCAAGAGGCTGCTAAGGCACTTGCAGCAGGGAGAAAAGCGGGTTTTGACATTTCTGAGGGACGCGCGATGACATGGATCACAAAAAATCCTGCAAAATCACTTGGAATCCTTGAACAAACTGGGACACTTGAAGAAGGCAAAGATGCTGATATTGTTATTTGGAGTGGTAATCCGTTTAGCATCTATTCAAAAGCAGAACAAGTATATATAGATGGAGCTTTGGCATTTGATAAAGCTAGTAACTTTATGCCCCACACTGATTTTGATTTGGGTGTTAAAGAATGGGAGGATAAATAATGAAGATTGTTAATATATTCCTTCTCATCCCTTTCATAATTTTCTCCCATGCGGACGACATGTATCTAATAAAAGGAGGTATGACATTTCTTCCAAATGGTGAGTTTGTAAAGAAAGATTTATTAATCGATGAAGGTCAAATAGTTTTGGTTGAAGATGAAATTGGTGATGTTGGTGCGGAAAACATTATCAATGCAGAGGGTAAATATGTAACCCCTGGGCTAGTTGTGTTCTCAACACTTGGTTTGCTTGAGATTGGTTCTCTTCCGCAAACTAACGATGCATCCTCCAATATTTATAATGCTGGTTTCGATCCAAGTAAGAGCTTTAATCCGTTCTCACAGGCTATAAGGTTAAACCGATCAAAAGGAGTTTCATCAACAATTTTAGTACCTCAAGCCTCAGGCTATTTTTCAGGACTTTTTTCTTACACAAAAATTAATTCAGGATTAAAACAAGAAAAAAAGGGACCACTTGCATTATTAACAAGCTTTGGAGAATCCTATACTGACTCTAGATCTGCTGAACTAAATTTTGTGCTAGATCTTTTTAATTTAATTAGAAATAGGCCTTCAGAAAAGTGGCTATACGAAACTGATAATATTCAGTTTTTCTTTGGTTCTCAAAATGATTATAAATTCACATCTCGTGACTTGAAGGCCATTGAATTAGTTTTAAAGAAAAGTATCCCTTTAGTGGTGAGAGTAAAAAAAGCAACAGATATTATAACTATTCTTGAAATGGCAGATACAGAAAAGATTGACCTAGTGTTATGGGGAGCAAATGAAGCTCACATGGTAGCAGATAGAATTGCTGAATCTGGTGTAAGGGTGGTACTTGATCCGCTTGATAATATTCCTGACTCTTTTGACTCATTAAATTCAACTTACGAAAATGCAATAAGATTAGATGCAGCAGGTGTGGAAATGGCATTTTACTATGCTCAAGGTGCTGGGTCACATAACGCATACTTAGCTACACAATCAGCAGGGAATGCAGTTGCTATGGGTCTTGATTACAGAAAAGCATTAAAAGCAATTACATTAAATCCAGCTAAATTTTTTGGATTAGAAAATATAGGAATGATTGCTCCAGGATTTGATGCTGACATCGTGGTTTGGGATAACGATCCACTTGAACTCATGTCTAATGTTGAAGCAGTCCTTATAGGTGGAGAAATGCAGGATTTATC
Source organism: uncultured SAR86 cluster bacterium (assembly GCA_902610995.1). Lineage (GTDB taxonomy): Bacteria > Pseudomonadota > Gammaproteobacteria > Magnimaribacterales > TMED112 > TMED112. The sequence goes on along the minus strand of CACLXU010000001.1, from coordinate 189,125 downwards.
AAATAGGCAAGATGAACTTACAGATAGATATATAAAGGAAAAAGATATGCCTAATTCCTATAGATCAAGAGAGTAAACTTTTTACTAAAGAGCTTGCTTCAGACATTTCTGCGTTTGGGTGCTTTGATTTAAGCTCTTTCATAATGTTACCCATGTCTCTCATATCAGTGAAACTATTTTTGGAAATTATCTCCTTCAAAATCTCTTGAAGTGCGTCACCAGATATTGATTCTGGTAAAAACTTTTGGATCAACTCAAGTTCATCGGATTCTATTTTCTCTAGGTCTGGCCTACCACCATCTCGATATTGTTGTATAGAATCCTTTCTCTGTTTTGCCATTTTTTTAATAATATTTATGACATCTTCATCACTAGGATCCTTTCGGTTATCAACCTCGAACCTTTTAACTTCTGAAGTTACTAGACGGAGAGTGTCTCTTGTGAACACGTCTTTATCAAGCATTGCCTTTTTAAGTTGTTCTTTGATTTGGTCTAGAAGGGACTGCAAAGTTATTTTATTTTTGCAAAAGAGTCTTTCATAACTCTTTTGTAGTTTCTTTTCACTGCAGCAGCAGCTTTTCTTTTTCTTTCCTCTGTTGGCTTTTCATAGAACTCTCTCTTACGAATTTCCGTAATAATCCCAGCTCTTTCACAGGCTCTTCTAAACTTTCTAAGACCAACGTCAAAAGATTCGGTTTCTTTAATTTTTATACTTGGCATAATGTAAGGTGTATTTTAAGGATTATTAGAAAAGAATCAACACATGCTAGTTTTAGGTATTGAAAGTTCCTGTGATGAAACAGGAATTGCACTTTTTTCAGATAAGGTAGGACTTATTGATCATAAAGTTAATTCTCAAATTGACTTATTTAAAGAATATGGTGGAGTGATTCCTGAAATTGCTGCTCGTGATCATAGTAATAAAATAATCAAAATTCTAAATAAAGTTCTAAAAGAAAATGATGTCACAATTGATCAGATAGATTTAATTGCTTACACCGCCGGTCCAGGCCTGATTGGTTCCTTGATGGTGGGTGAAACTGTAGCCAAGACTATATCAAAAGTAAAAAACATTGAAATTATACCGATTCATCATTTAGAGGGGCATATACTGGCACCTGGAATCGAAAATAGATCCTTAAAACCACCATATCTATGTCTCCTGGTATCTGGAGGACATACTCAAATCATTGATTGTGATGATTATGGCCAATATTCTATATTAGGAGAAACCATTGATGATGCATGTGGAGAGGCTTTTGATAAGGTTGGGAAGCTTTTAAATCTCGAATATCCTGGAGGCCCAAAAGTAGCTCAACTTGCAAAGAGTGGAAATAGTGAGAGATTTAATTTCCCACGAGCTCTCACACAAAAAAGAAACCTGGACTTTAGTTTTAGTGGACTAAAAACAGCAGTACTTTATGAATTAGAAAATTTAAATTTAACAGACTACGCAGACGTCGCCGCCTCATTTCAAGCAGCAGTAATAGATGTACTTGTTAAAAAATTATCTTGGGCTTTGGAAACGAAAGATTATAAAAAATTGATCTGTTCAGGCGGAGTTGCAGCTAACGAAATGCTCCGAATTAAACTAGACCAACTTGCAAAAAATACAAAAGTTCAAGTTTATTATCCAAGCTTAGAGCTTTGTACTGATAATGCTGCCATGATAGCTTATGCTGGATACATAAGAAAATCTAAAAAATTAAAAAAATATGATGTTGAGTTTTCAAGACCAAGATGGCCGCTAGGAGAGCTTTATGCTTAATGGAGATAAAATTTATGTTGAGGATTTAAGAGTCAAAGCAACCATTGGAATTTTTGACTGGGAAAAAAAGATTAAGCAAGATGTAAGTATTTCATATGAAATACCTCATGATAATGTGAAGGCTGCAAAAGCAGATGCCATTGAGGCAACAACAGATTATAAAAGCATTACTAAGGGCATTATTTCCTTTGTAGAGAACAATAAATTTGAACTTGTTGAAACATTTGCTGAAAAAATAGCTGAAATGGTTATTAAAGATTTTAATATAGATGAAATTAGATTGAGGGTATCAAAGCCGGGTGCACTTCGATTCTCAAAAGATGTTGGTGTCATAATTGAAAGAGATAAAAGCTCATATGAATGAGTTTTATGTCTTGGTGGGATCAAACATCAACCCAAGTGTGAATATTGAATTGGGATTAAGCGAAATAAAATCTCATCCTTATCTAAAAATTGTTAAGCAAAGCAGTTTCTATGAATCTGAACCATTTGGCATGGAGGGCGATAACTTCATAAATCTAGTATTGCTTTTGGAAAGTGATAAGACTTTTTCAAAGGTACTTAAGATCCTTAAACAAATTGAATCTAACTGTGGGAGGTTAAGAGATCCAGACAATAAATTTACCCCTAGAACCTTAGACCTTGATATTATAGATTGGAATGGTCTAACTGGTGAGCTAGAAGGATATCAATTTCCAGATCCAGAAATTCAAATAAGAGATTTTATTAAGAAACCCTATAATGAAATTAAAAAATGACTATTTCTGCAAATTAGTGCTTTCAAAAATCTTATCTGCAGATTTAGCAATGAAGCCTTGATACATTTCTCCTTCTGAAATTTCATACCTTTTGGCAAACTCATAATAACAACTTGGCACTTCATGGCTTTCCCCAGAAAAATCCACAGCACAAAGATCAGCAATTATTGATGATTGCTCCAACAAATCATCGGGAGATCCTTTAATTTCTCCACCAGATTCATTTAACTTAAATCCATTTTTCTTAATTAGGGCATTCACTTCCTCTAGGTTTTTATAGCCCTCTAAATGATTTACAGAAATCGTAAAATGGTTTGGGCAAAAACCCCATACATAAAGCCAGGCTGCATACTCAGATTCCTCTGAAAGCTCAATGTATTTCTCATAGTTTATTTCCCATTTTCTTCCGCCCATCAAGAGACCGTCATTTACGAAACTTTTATTATCAAATATTTCATGAAAAGTTTTTTGTAGGTCGTAACTAAATTCCTCCAGCAGAAGCTCCGATAAAAATATTTTTGGTAAATCTACTTTTTCATTCTCTAGGTGTATTGCTTTAAGTTTCTTAACTTTAAACTCATAAGCACCCCCTTGTTTGTATCCAAACTGCTCCAGATAATTTTTTTGTACATCAATTGAAGTATTGGTGAGATTCAATGTCCTAAACGCTATGTGATCATTCGTAATCTTTCCATCAAATAGTTGATTAATTTTTTTTGCAGATGGGGTGTAGGATATATATTTTTCCCAAAATTGTTTAATTAGGGTATCTATATTCATTATGAAATTCCTCTAGCTTTATTCCATCCTAAATCTGCAAAAAACTTTGCTCGTTCACCCATTTGTTTTGCGAAATCACTAGATGCCGTCCCATCTCTTACACGACCAAGTATCCCTTGGCATATACCTGCAACTTTGAATAAGGAGAAGATGATATAGAATTCCCATTCACTTTGAATAGAAAAATTTGTTCTTGAAAGATAAAGGTCAACATATTCTTTTTGTGTATGGATACCATTTTCTTTGGCTGATTCATCAGTAATATTTCCAATGTCCCATAACATACAGTGATATCCAAAATCAGCTAATGGATCGCCAATCGTGGAAAGCTCCCAATCTAAGATAGCTTGATTCTTATCATTATTTGTAAAAATAATGTTGTCTAACCTGTAGTCTCCATGCACTATGGATTCATATGACTGTTTGGGGATTCTTTTAGGCAACCATTCAATCAACTTATGCATTGATTCAAGCTTTTCTGTCTCGGAGTCTAGATATTGCTGTGTCCACCTTAAGGTTTGTCTTTCGATATAATTCCCTGGCTTTCCAAAATCACCTAAACCTAATTTTTTAAAGTCTTGAGTATGGAGTAATGCAATCCCTTTGTTCATCTCATCAAAGATGTGATGTCTCCTATCTTTATGAAGCTCGGATGCAATTGAATCCCAATAAATCACCCCATCACAATATTCCATAATATAAAATGCTGTGCCTATTATCCCGATATCTTCGCAAAGATGAAACGTATTTGGAGTTGGTACCTCTGTAGGCATTAGAGCTGTAAGAACCTTAAATTCTCTATCTACTGCATGAGCAGACTTTAAGAGCTTACCCGGTGGCTTTCGTCTTAATACATATTTTTCATTATCTGAAATTAATAAATATGACGGATTTGATTGTCCACCCTTAAACTGCTCGTAACTATTAATTTTTGATATTGCTTGGCAATTTTCTTTTATATAAAGATTTAATTTTTCTAAATCAAATTTTAAGAATTCGGAGACTTCTTTGGTTCCAGAAAACTGTTCACTCATTATTATTTTTTTTAATAATTAGATTTTTATTTTCTTTTTGAAGTTTAAGAATTTCACTCTCAAGGTTTTGCACTCTATTCTTAAGAGATTTAGATTCTGTTTTTAATTTAAAGTTTTGTTCAATAAGTTTATCTATCATTGAAGATAAATTTTCCAATTTTTCGTGCATAATATCCTTCTATGACAAACTCTTCAGCAAATATTTATAAAAAACGTAGAGAAAACTTAACAAACTTTCTTGAGGAAGGCTCGTATTTAATAATTAACTCTGCATCAAATGTCATTAGAAATAATGATACTACATTTCCATTTAGGCAGAACAGCAACTTTTTTTACCTCACTGGATTCAATGAACCTGAATGTGTTTTGCTCCTAAATAATAATGGGAAAACAACCTTCTTTTGTAGGCCTAAAAATCCTGACTTGGAAAAGTGGGATGGATTTATGCATGGAATTGAAGGTGCAAAAGAAAATTTTGCCTTTGATAATGTCTTAAACATCGAGGAGCTAGAAAAATTGCTGCCAGAAATTATTAAAGGATGCTCAACTGTCTACTCTCTTATTGGAAAAGATCAATCTTTTGATGAAAAGTTAATCACATTAATAAATAGAGCAAATAGCATGGAACGGCATCAGGCAAATATCGATTTAAAGAATTTCTCAAACATTATTGGAAAAATGCGTCTTACAAAATATGAAGATGAAATAAATTTAATGAAAAAGTCTTGCCATATTGCTGCAATGTCACATAAAGAGGTTATCTCAAATGTAAAAGTTGGGATGTCAGAGTTCGATATTGAATCAATGTACTTGAATCAATTTAGAATTAGAGGGTCAAGATATCCATCTTATACTCCAATAGTTGCAGGGGGAAAGAATGCATGTATTTTGCACTATATTGATAATAATCAATCTATAGAAGACGGCGACTTGGTATTAGTTGATGCAGGCTGTGAATATGGTATGTATGCATCTGATATTACAAGAACATTTCCTATTAATGGAAAATATTCTAGTGAGCAGAGGGCTGTCTATGATGTTGTACTAGAAGCGCACAATGCAGCGTGTAATGCAGTAAAAATTGGCAATTCATGCATGGAACCACAAAATGTTTCTGAAACCGTAATCTCGCAAGGCTTAAAAGATCTTGGTTTCTTAACCCAGAGCATGGATGAGATTTTAGAAAAACAACTTTTTAGAGAATTCTATTACCACAAGATTGGTCATTGGCTTGGATTAGATGTTCATGATGATTGTCCTTATTCTGTAAACGGATCAGATGTAAAATTTGAGGAAAATATGGTTATGACTATTGAGCCAGGTATTTATATAAATGATACAGCTCCAGTCGAAGAAAAATGGAAGGGGATTGGCATAAGAATAGAGAACGATATTAGAGCAACAAAAAAAGGTTTTGAGAATCTAACTCATGAAGTTCCTTATGATGCTTCTGAAATTGAGTCATTGATGAATAATGCATGACAACAAAGTTTTAATTGCTGGCGCAGGTATTGTTGGAGGGATCCTAGGAAAGATACTTAAACAAAATAAAGTCCCGTTTCAAATTATTGAAAAAGAAAAGGGGTATAGAGCCAATCCTAATCGAACAGTTGCTCTGACAAAAGAATCAATAGTTTTCCTTAATTCTCTTGATGAAAAGATGGATCTAAATGAATGGTCCACCCCAATAAAACAAATGAGGCTCTATAAGGACGACACCTTAAACTTAGAACTATCATCAGATGATTATGAAAAGTTAAGTTCAGTCTGCTCACTGGATGAACTTCACAAAAAAGTTTTTGATGGAATTGAAGAGCATATTTGCTATGGAGAGAATATTGAAAAAATTCAAAGTTTGAAAAGTAAAGTTTTAGTTCAAACTGATAAGCAAAAACATGAAGGAGGGTTTCTTTTCGGAGCAGACGGTATTAATTCTAAGGTCAGATCATTATTAAATTTTAAGCAAGAGGAGTGGTTTTATGGACAAAAAGCTTACGTTTCAAAAGTTGAAGCCAAACATAAAAATATAGCGCACCAATATTTTACAAAATCAGGAACTATTGCATTATTGCCATATGATAAAGGAAAAGAATACTTTTCAATTATTTTTTGCACTAACACAACCCTAGATCCTACTGAGCAATTTCAAGACTATGTCAAAGAGTTAAATATAAACATCAATCTGACAACATTAGATAATTTTGAGGGAGGATTTGATCTTAAGCACCAAAGGGTAAGCAAAATGAACTATGAAAAAATTTTGCTTTGTGGAGATGCTGCCAATACATTTCATCCAATGGCAGGACAAAGCTTAAACCTAGGTATTGGAGATACTATGAATATAAAAGAAAATCTATTTGATATATTAATGTCAAAAAATGAAAGTCATCATCAATACAACAAGAAAAGAAGTAATAAAAATATACAAATGACATGGATAATACAAAGTCTACATGGTGCATTTAGCAATCCAAGTTTTATCCAGGATCTAATAATTGGGAATGGAATGAAATTGTTAAATCAACACCCGAAGATCAAGGAAAAAATTATTGACTATGCCAACAGGAATTAAAGCAACTTGAATGATCTTAGAATCTCATAAGTTTCATGGACTGGTAAACCTACAACATTAGTATAACTTCCTACAATCTTTGATATAAACATACCAGCAGGACCATGAATGCCATAACCTCCTGCTTTTCCTTCGCCCTCTCTAGATTCAACATATTTTTCTATTTCATTCATTTCAAGTTTTTTAAAGGTAACAAGTGTTTCACATGTCTTTATTGCCTGCCTTTGTTGATAAGAAATCATCACCGATGAAAAAACACTATGGGTAGTGCCAGAAAATTCCTTGAGCATTTCAACATTGTGATCTGAACTTTCTGGTTTACCTAAAATGTTTTTATTTGGTGAAAATACCAGTGTATCTGAAGTAAGAATCGGGAAGCCTTGTAAAGATTTATCTAATAAGCTTAATGCGCTCTTATTTTTTCCTTTAACAATCTCTTTTGAACATATTATCGGATCAGAGGATGTCACTGAGGATTCATCAAAATTTTGCTTAACAACTTTATGTTGTACATTAATCAGGGAAAGTAGTTCGGTTCTTCTTTGTGATTCAGAAGCAAGTAACAGCACTATTAAACTTTTACGCCTTGCGCACGAATATCTGATAAAACAGCATCAATACCTTTTTTATCAATTATTCTCATGCCCTTTGCTGAAACTGTAAGTGTTATAAATTTATTTTCTGCTTCAACCCAGAATTTATGTTTATGAATATTGGGTTTAAATAACCGTTTAACACGGTTCTTGGCGTGAGAAACATGATTGCCCACAATTGCTTTTTTTCCTGTTACTTGACACACCTTACTCATAAGAACGCATGATAATAAAATAGTAATCGAATTTATGCAATAATTAATCCTTCAATGAAACTTAAGTTTAGAATTTTAGACAATCGTATTGGAAGTATATTTGACCTTCCAAAATATCAAACTGAGGGTTCAGCTGGACTTGATCTGCTTGCATGCATCGATAATGATCTTGTATTGATGCCTAATGAATCAACAATAATTGAATCCGGAATTTCAATTTATATCGACGATAAAAATTTTGCGGGCATGATTATTCCAAGATCTGGCTTGGGCGCAAAAAAAGGATTAGTTTGTGGAAACTTGATGGGCCTAATTGATTCTGATTATCAAGGTCCCCTTAGCATTTCTTTATGGAATAGATCAAAAGAAGAAATTATTATTAAGCCAGGCGATAGAGTTGCTCAACTGATAGTTATCAGCATTAATCAAGTTGAATTAGTTGAAGTTGATGAGTTTAGTGAATCCCAAAGGGGTGAAAAGGGCTTTGGAAGTACTGGAATTAACTAGAGGCCTTACCAAACTTTTTCTCAAATTTCTGAACACGGCCGCCAGTATCTAGTATTTTTTGTTTCCCTGTATAGAACGGGTGTGATGCTGAGGATGTCTCAAGAGTAAAATACGGGTAAGTTTTTCCGTCCTCCCACTTCTTTGTTTGAGATGTCTGTAGTGTTGAACGAACTATAAAATACTTATCCACGCTTGTATCATGGAAAAGCACTTCACGGTATTCTGGATGTATGTCTTTCTTCATTTCAAGTTAATTAGTGAAAGAAATAATATCAAATAAATTTTCTATTACAATAATTAGATGAATTTTGTTGAAGTTGCTCTTTCAACTCCCATCAGGTCAACATTTACTTATAAAAATGAAAGCAACTCATGCTTGGTTGGCAAAAGGGTAATTGTTGAATTTGGAAGGAGGAAATTATTGGGAGTAGTTGTTGCCGAGAGTGTTCAGGTAAACACTGATTTAAAGCTAAAAAAAATTCAAGAGGTTTTAGATATTGAACCTATCCTAACATCTAATTCAATCAATAAAGCATCCACAATAGCCAACTACTATTTACATCCAATTGGAGAGGTACTTTTCTCTTTCTTGCCAACAATTCTTAGAAAAAAGAAAAAATCAATAGAGTTAAAAAAATATAGGAAAGCAGCCTCATTAGAAAAAACTTTAAAACCAAAGCTTCCTAAATTGACCAATGAACAAAGTGAATGCTTTGAAAAGATTTTAAAATCTCAGAATCAAGAATTCCTGCTTTTTGGTGTTACTTCGTCAGGTAAAACAGAAATTTATAAACACGTTATTAAAGAATATCTTTCGAGGGGTAAAAGTGTGCTTGTTTTAGTACCAGAAATTTTTCTTACACCACAAATATATGAAAGTCTTAATAAGGCCTTTAAGGGCTCAATTGAAATCTTTCACTCTGGGTTGACTGATCTTCAAAGGTATAAAGTATGGCTTGATGCTTCATCGGATTCACCAAAGGTTTATGTTGGGACAAGATCAGCTGTTTTTCTGCCGATTACAAATCTTGGATTAGTTATTTTTGATGAAGAGCATGACCAATCTTATAAGCAACATGAAGGGTTAAGATATGATTCAAAGAAAATCATCAAATTAATTTACGAAAAAAGTACAAAGTTGTTACTCTCCTCAGCAACACCATCATTACAAAATTTTAAAAGAGCTAAGGAAAAAGAAATTGACTCCTTCTTCTTAAAAACAAGATATGGAGACTTTAAGCATCCTGAATTTAAGATAATTTCAATACAAAAGAAACGTCTTTTTAACGGCATTTCAGATGATTTAGTTGAAGAAATAAGCCAGACGCTTCAGCAAGGAAACCAAGCTTTAGTTTTACTAAATAGGAGAGGTTACGCACCTATTTTCTTTTGCGAATCATGTGGTTGGATTGCAAAGAGTGGTTGTTGTGATTCAGAATTAGTTTTACATAGATTGGATAAAAGATTAAGGTGTCATCGTTGTGATACCTCTTGGAGTTTGCCAAAAGAATGTCCAAATTGTAAGTCACAAAGTTTTGATTATAGAGGAGTGGGAACTCAGCAGCTTGAGGAAAAGTTGGCTTTAAACTTCCCAAATTTTCCTGTAGTAAGAATTGATAGAGATTCAATTAGTGGCAAAGCTAGAAGAATCCAAAGCAATATTCAAATTCATAAAAAAGACCCAAAGATATTTATTGGAACTCAATTACTAGCCAAAGGCCATGATTTTAAAAACCTATCAACAATAATTGTTCTTAACCTTGATTTTGGGTTTTTTGGAGCTGATTTACATATGCAAGAACAAACAGCCCAGCTCTTGATGCAAGTTGCAGGGAGGGCTGGAAGAAGAGGGAATGAATCTAAAGTGTTTTTACAAACCAGATTACCTGATCACCCTTTACTAAAAAAATTTACAGAATCAGATTATGAAGATGTTGCCAAAAGCATGTTATCTGAGAGGAAAAATTTAAGTTTGTCACCTTATGTTAATCAAGTATATTTAAAAGCTGAAGATGCAAACCTTGAAAGGCTAAAAAAGTTTTTGGCAACTGCAAAAAATAAAATTGCTTCAAGAGATATTGAAACCTATGGCCCATTTGAAAGCCCTATACAAAAAAAATCTCATAAGTATCGAATGTTTTGTATAGTTCAATCTCAAAATAAGGAATTATTAACATTATCTATTTCAGATTTCGTTAGTGACGCTGAAAAGAACAAAAGGGCTGTTTCTAGTTGGTCTCTAGATATTGATCCTATTAATGCTACTTAAGAATTCTTTATCTTCACTAGCAAATTCAAAAATTCTGTCTTTATTTTGTATTTGAATTGAAATGCTTACTTCAGTTACTTTGTCAAAGCCCCGTAAAATTTGTGGCCACTCTATAAACAGCACTCCTCTTTTTGAAAAATTTGGCTCAAAACCAAGCATTTCAAAGTCATTAGGATTATTTAATCGATATAAATCTGCGTGATAAATTTCCAAGTTTCCAACATTATATTCTTCCAAAATTGAAAAAGTAGGACTTTTCACAGGCAAATTCCATCCTAGATTTTGTAAAATTTTTCTTACAAGAGTTGTTTTCCCAGTTCCTAAGTTGCCCTCCAAATAAAATACTAAAAATTTTTGATTTTGAATAATAAAGCTAGCAATTTCTTTTGCAATTAACTGGGTATCATCAAGAGATCTAGCAATTAGTTTCATTAAAAAATAGTTTGCGAGAGGTTGATATACTCTTTTCCAACAACATCGCGCTTAATATGACTAACTAATTCGTTGTAGTCCTCTGGATTTGACACAAAGTCTACATTATCAACATTTATTACAAGAAGCGGTGAATCGTAATAGCTGAAAAAAAATCCAGAATACATTTCACAGATTTTTTCAAGGTATTCCAATGAAATCTGTTCCTCATATACCTTTCCTCTTTCTTTTACGCGATTTAAAAGTTGCTTTGGTGATGCTTGAAGATAAATTACTAAATCTGGTTTGGGGCTATTGATATAAAATTTTGATTTTACCTCTGCAAATACTTTATATTCATCAGCAGAGAGGTTAAGCCCAGCAAAAAGATCCTCTTTTTCAAAAATAAAATCTGAAACTATTCGCTGCTCTATAAGACTTTCAGAAAAATATTTATTTAATTGATGTGATCTTTGCATAACGAAGTGTATTTGAGTAGCAAAAGCAAATTTTTGTCTATTTTCATAAAAATCTTTCAAAAAAGGATTCTCATCAGGCTGTTCAAGACATAGTTGGTGCCCAAAATCAGCCGATATTTTTCTTGCAAGTGATGTCTTGCCTACCCCTATCGGGCCTTCAACTGCTATATATGAGGGAATTTTATCTTGGTTCACGTCGTTTCCTATAAATATTTAACATCTTTATCTTTTTATCATAATTCGACTCATAAAACTCTTTCCACCATTTAATTCGCTCCTTTAGTTTTGGTTCAATGGATTCTCTAACCTCAAGAAAATCAAAAGATGCTCTGTATCTTATATTTTTTGAAAAGTTGATTGATTTCTTCCCAATCTTATTAAATCGTATTTGGTACATCCAAACATCTTTTATAAAACTTACAAATCTTCTTGGAATTGCACTTATCGTCTGCTGCTTTCTGATAACTGAGCTTACGCTCTGATAGTATTTTCTAAAGTTCAATTTAGTATCAATAGCAGATTCCTCAAAAATCCTTGGCCAAAGTAGGGTAGCAAATAAAAAACCAGGGTTAAGTTTTTTGTTATTTCTATACCTGCTATCAGTATTAGAAAATGTTTTTCGAAAAAAATTACCAAAAACTCTTGGATCATTTCTTGAGTGAGGAAATAGAATATTAAAGATTTGATGCTTACTTAACAATTCATAAGATTTTTCTGCGTGCCCTGAGAGGAATAATTTAATTATTTCCTCATAGATCCTAGCAGGTGGCATTTCTGAAAGCTTGGTTTTATGCTTTTCAATAGCTCTGAGGGCACCTTCTTCAATAGAGAAGTTTAATTTTGCAGCAAACCTTATTGCTCTGAGGATTCTCACAGGATCTTCCTGTACCCGTGTTTCAGGAACACCAATAAACTTAATACTTTTGTTCTTTAAATCTTTTATCCCGGATGTGTAATCTATAACTTCTTTGTTGAAAGGATCGTAATATACAGCATTTACAGTAAAATCCCGTCTAAACGCATCTTCTTCTTGAGTGCCCCAGTTGTTATCACGTAAGATGCGCCCGTCATCATCAATTTTTAGGGCATCATCTGACGAATCTGAGCCAGATCTGAAGGTTGTTGTTTCAATCACTTCATCAGGAAAAGTAATATGTACTAATTTAAATCTTCTTCCAATAATTCGAGAATTTTTAAAAATTTTTCTGATTTGTTCTGGCTGACAATTCGTAACTATATCAAAATCTTTAGGTAATAAACCTTTTATTAAGTCTCGAATGCATCCCCCAACCAAGTACGCTGAGAAGCCATTATTCTTCAGTTTATTTATGATAGAGAGTGCATTGGGAGATATATTTTCTTTATTTATGCCAAAGCGTTTTTCGCTATAAACTTCGGGCAACACTATAAATGCTCAAATTGTTCTTGTAGATTTTTATAACCTTCAACTGAAAGACGAGGACTTTTTTCTTGCACTATTATTGAAGATGCAAAATTTCCAAATTCACAAGCTTTTCTAAAGTTTTTGCCCTGTACAATTTTGTGTAAGACAGATCCTGCATAGATATCACCAGCACCATTAGAATCTATAGCTTTTACAGCATGTGCTTCAATTTCAGAAATACTTCCTTCTTCGGAGATAACAGAAGAATTTGCACCATCGGTGACAACAAAATTTTTTGAGATTCTACCTAAACCTTCAACAAAGTTTTCCCCAGCCATTGCAATAGCTTCCTCTTTATTACAGAAAACATAATCAACAATTCTCTTGCTAAAGACATCTTCAAATCTACTTTTAAAATTTGAAACTACAAAAGGATCCGAAAGACTCAGGGCAAGCTGTACATTTGGGTCTGTATTTTCAAGCACTGAAAGAAATGCTTTAAAATTCTGATCGGATGTAAACTGATATCCTTCAGTGAATAAGATTTTTGAATTATTAACTACATCCATAAAATCCATTGAAAACTCAAGCATTTCAGATGCTCCAAGATATGTTCCCATTGTTCTCTCACTGTTGGGAGTAATAAATACTAAGCACCTTCCTGTTCTATGTGATTCATGATGAAATTTATTTACAACGTAGATTGAATTTTTCTCGAGATCTTGTTCATACTGCTTTCCACGTTCATCTTCTCCAAGCTGACAGATATGAGCACATTTAGAACCATAATTTGCGGCAGCAGCAAGGCTATTAGTTGTTGATCCTCCACAAACTACTTCAGCAATTTGGTCTGGAGGAAGATTTGAAAGAATTAACTCCTGTTCCTCAAATGTGATTGCTTTAAATTGATTAAAAAATAAATCAGTTGAATCAACAAACTGTTTATCAACGTAAAATGTTTCATCAACTAGTGCATTTCCTACCCCAACGATATCAAATTTCATAATTAAATTGACTTAAATACCTTGTCAGCAGATTTTGCTGCCTTCATTAAAATTTCCTTGCTATGCTTAGTTGAAAGGAAACAACTTTCAAACGCTGAAGGTGGTAGATAAATCTTTTCTTGAAGCATACCCTGAAAGAACCTACTAAACAAATCTAAATCAGAATTGTTAACTTCCTCAAAGTTTTTTGGTAAACCTCTAGAAAAAAAGAATCCAAACATTCCACCCTTTATGTTATAGGACAAAGGTATATTGTTTTTATCTGCAACCTCTGCGAGAAGTTCTAAAAATAGTTTGCCGTTTTTCTCAAGATCTTTATAAATTGATTTATCCTTAAGCTGCTTAAGTAGGGCTGCTCCTGCACTGACTGCAATTGGGTTGCCGGATAGTGTGCCTGCCTGATAGATAGGTCCATCTGGTGCTATTTTGTCCATTATTTCACGCTTTCCTCCATATACGCCAACTGGGAGCCCACCTCCTACAATTTTGCCCAGCGCCGTAAGATCTGGTTTAAATTTATATAATTCTTGAGCTCCACCTCGTGCTACCCTAAATCCTGTCATAACTTCGTCGTATATAACTAATGATCCATATTCTCTCGACAATTGATTTATTTTTTCAAGAAAAGTAATTTCAGGTTCAATAAAGCCCATGTTCCCAGCAATGGGCTCAATAATTACTGCGGCTACTTCCTTACCATATTTTTTAAAGGCTGCAATAAGTGCTTCTTTATCATTATAAGGAATTGTAATTGTAAGCTTTGAAAGCTCTTCAGGTATGCCAGGAGAATCAGGAATACCCAATGTTGCTAAGCCTGAACCAGCTTTTACCAACAATGAGTCAACATGGCCATGATAGCAGCCGATAAACTTAATTATCTTATTTTTTTTAGTGTAACCCCTAGCAAGTCTTATGCAGCTCATAGTTGCCTCAGTCCCAGAATTAACCATTCTAATTTTCTCCATACTTGGGAAATAATTTTTAATAATTTTTGCTATCTCTAATTCATTTTTTGTTGGTGCACCGAAACTTATTGCTCTAGTGGCTTGTTTCTTAATTGCATCTATTATTTGTTTATTTGAATGTCCAAGAACCATTGGACCCCATGAACCCACAAAATCTATATATTTATTTCCATCTTCATCATACAAATAACAATCTCGTGATTTTCTGAAAAATATTGGCGTTCCTCCAACACTTTTAAAAGCTCTAACTGGGGAATTTACCCCTCCTGCAATATGTTCTTTTGACTTTTTAAATAATTCTTTAGAGTTTTTAGTTTTCATTCCAAATGTCATTTAATTTTTTTATATTTTTAGAGATTTTTTTTGGGTCATTATAAATACCTTCGCAGATAGCTGCCATATCAAAACCATTTTTTTTTATTTCAGATATATTATTAGAGTCAATACCACCAATTGCTACATTTATCTTGCCAGCATTCATTTTTTTACTAATTAAGTTTATATCTATGGTGCCTTTTAAGCTTTTCTTGGTTTTTGATTCAAAAACTGGCCCAAAAGAAAAATATGAAAATAAAGCATGATCTTTTCTTGATTGTTGAAGATGATCATCTTTGCAACTTAGACCAATTAGCCTAATCTGATCAAGATCTTTTATAAAGGCAGTATTTCTAATGTCTTGTCCAATATGCAGTCCTGCACCAAGCTCATTTGCTAGATTATAGTCATTATTAATTATAAAAATTGCCTCACCCGTATCACATACCTCCAATAGCTTTGTTGCAGTTTTTAGTTTTTCTTCTTCCTCAAGTCTCTGATCAAAACGGTACTGAATAATTTTAATGCCTGAGGACACGCTTTCTTTAACCGCATCAATTAGAGGTTCACCTCTAAGATAAGTTGGTGTTATGGCATACAAGCCAGAGAATTCACTAAATATCCGATTCAATGATCTCATCTGCAAACCTATCAACTTCTTTCCAATCTGTAAATTCATAACTCTTACTTAGATCTGTTGGCCCACCAGAAAAATACATTATGAGCCTAACCATATGCTTGTCGAAAAAGTTATATTTTGGATAATCAATTTTTCCAGGGAATACTTGTATTTTTTTTGGGGACCACTTTACACTCTTTTTAAATTTTTTAATGTAAGTATTTACCTCTGGACTTCTTTTTTCGATTTTTCTTGCAACAGCATTTACTGAAAAGAAGTATGCGTTTTTTTTATCCAAGACTGCTACATTTTTATTAATAAAACTGTAAAGCTCTTTTCTATGATTGCCGTATCTTATGCTTGCACCAATAACAATAATTTCATTTGAATCTAAATCTTGTGGAGTGACGGTTTCTAAAGAATGAATATTCATTGTTGCTAATGATTTATTTTTTGCCATCATATGCTTGCAAATTTTTAAAGTATGCCCATCAACAGAGGAGTATATAAATAGAATTTTTTTAGACATTTTAAGAGGATTATAAGTCATAAGAGATTTTTGGTAGAATTATTTGATATTAGGTTAACTAAATGGAATTAAAAACAAAAAAAGCAAGGCCCTTTGAATTATCAGATCAAGCTTTGGCAAAACTTTCCCAGCTTTCTGAATCTGAAAAGGGGAAATATTTCAGAGTTTACGTTACAGGAGGAGGCTGCTCAGGCTTCCAATATGGCTTTAAATTTGATGAATTTGACTCTGATGAAGACTCTTTATTGGATTTTGAAAATGGCATCAAAGTGCTCTTAGATCAACTTTCTTATCCCTACATAACAGGGTCTTTGATAGATTACAAAGAGGATTTAATGGGCGCAAAATTCACTGTAGAAAATCCAAATGCTGCATCCACCTGTGGTTGTGGCTCATCATTCTCTATTTAAAAGAAACTCCTCTTCCAGAGTGAGCCAAAAAGGCAAAGGCTGCGGCCTCAACATATTCAATAGGAATATATTTATTAGTTGTTTTAACAGTTTGTTCTATTTTCGATTCGAGAAGGTGCATCAAGAATTTATTTTTTGCCCCACCACCATGTATAAAAACTTCTTCTGGTTTTTGGCACGCTAGATAAAAATCATTTATTTTCATCGCCGTGATTTCAGCTAGGGTTCTAAGTAACTCCTCTGCACCAAATGCATCAAGGTCAATTTTCTTAATCTTATCAGTATAGACACTAATATCATCTGCTCTAGGGTAGGGTAGATCATTAAATGTCTCTGAAATTTTTTTATAAAGTACATTGTTTAAGTTCCCCATTGAGGCAAGATTGCCATCAAGGTCAAAGTTCCCTAAATTTTTATTAATCATTACAAAGTCCATAAGGCAATTACCCGGCCCAATATCTGATGCTAGTTTAACTTTCTTCCCTACAAGATGCGTTCCATTAGCTATGCCTCCAATATTTACAATAAGTTTAGATTTATTTAGCTCGCCAAAAATATAATTATGGAACTCTGGTATGAGTGGCGCGCCTAATCCTCCTCTTCTGATGTCCTCATTTCTAAAGTCAGAAATTACCTCCATTGATAACTTATCTGAAATATATTCTGGGCTCCCAGCTTGCAAACTTGATTTTGTATTGTGCGATATAGTTTGCCCTGAGAAAGCTATAGCCTTTATATCTTTCTTGGTAAAATCCGATTCTTCAATGATTTTAGATACTAAATAAATAGTTTTTTCGTTTATTTCTTCTGAAATAAAATCGTAGTTTTTAGAGGTTTTATAATGCTCTGAGAATGGGATTGTAAGTGTTTTATGAATTTTGAATCTTTTTGTGAAATCAACAATACAGCCATCAAGATTATCTCTACTTGTTCCTGACATCACACCTATGTATAAGCTACTCATTATTACTTAAGTTATCTATTAATTTTGACCTTTCATTTACTATTTTATTAAAGTTAGCAAGATTATAGGAGTTAATTGGAGCTGCATTTGTAGGTTTGATATTAACAGGATTGGTATGTTTACCATTTATATGAAATTCGTAATGCAAATGAGGCCCAGTTGCAAGTCCGGTAGACCCAACATAACCTATAACATCACCTTGCAGAACTTTTGCGCCAACCTTAATATTGTTCGAAAAATTATTTAGATGAGCATACCTTGTTGTGTAGGTATTAAAGTGTAGAACATCAATAATATTTCCATAAGATTCAGAATAGTCAGCTCTTGTGACAACTCCATCACCAGTAACCTTCACTGGCGTTCCCTTTTTAGCAGCATAATCCGTTCCCTTATGTGCTCTTATGGTATTCAAAACCGGATGTTTTCTTTTTAGGTTGTAATGCGAACTAATTTTTGCAAACTCTATTGGAGTTTTTAGAAAAGCTTTTCTAATGTTTGAACTATCTTTAGCGTAATAATCTTTTCGCCCTTTTTGAGAAAACCTTATTGCTGATATCTCCTCACCATTATTTATGAATTCTGCAGCGAGGATGTCACCATTGAACAGAAAGTTTCCATTAAAGTAAGTATCTTCATAAAGAATCTTCACAGAATCGCCTTCTCTAATATCAAATGCAAAATCAATATCCCAACCAAATATATATATTAGGTCCGCCAAAATGACATCAGGCACATTCGCGTTTATCCCAGATTGATAAAGAGAGTCTGTTATTTTAAATTCTTTAAAAAAAACGTATTTTTGGAAAAGGCTTGGGTCTGAAAAAATAAAGTAGCTATCAGAATTAATTTCTAAAATAACTGGCAGCTGTTTACCCCGATATTTTATTATTCTGATTGTCTTAGAATCAGTCCTTACTAATAATGTCTCATCTATCCTAAATCTTGAAAACTCTTTAAGGTTATCATCAAGAATAATTTTATTAATCAGATTCTCTCTGATATCAAGCTCTTTCAAGAACGAATAAAGAGAATCACCACTTTTAATCTTAATTCTTGACTCTATTGGAATTTGAGTGAAGTTGTGGTTATTTTTTGGAAAAGTTAGTTTTATCTCTTGTTGTGTTTGCTTAAAGTCCTTTTTTGAATCATCAATTAATATGAATACTAGGGCTACAAATAATAGGAATAGAATAATAAGGATAAACTTAAATTGGGAGCCTATGTACATGTTCTGATATTATATAAATAGCTTCATGAACGATTACAAGAAACAATTAGAAATTATAAAACAAGGCATAGAGGAAATCATCGGGGAAGATGATTTGCTCAATAAGCTTAAGACCAAAAAACAACTGGTGGTAAAAGTAGGGTTTGATCCCACTGCGCCCGACCTCCATATTGGACATACTGTAATTTTAAGAAAGATGCGACAATTTCAAGACCTTGGCCATAAAGTCATCTTCTTAATTGGTGATTTTACTGGAAAAATTGGAGACCCAAGCGGGAAAAATAAAACTAGACCGCCACTTTCAGATGATGAGATACAAAAAAATGCTAATACTTATAAAGATCAAGTTTTCAAAGTACTGGATGCCAAAAAAACTGTAGTTGATTTTAATTCTCGATGGGGAGATAAGTTAACGGCTGCCGATATGATCAAAATTGCCTCTCAATCAACAGTAGCAAGAATGCTTGAAAGAG
Source organism: uncultured SAR86 cluster bacterium (assembly GCA_902610995.1). Lineage (GTDB taxonomy): Bacteria > Pseudomonadota > Gammaproteobacteria > Magnimaribacterales > TMED112 > TMED112. The sequence continues at coordinate 169,848 of CACLXU010000001.1, read as the reverse complement.
ATGATTTTTCAAAAAGATATAAAAGTAATCAACCAATTTCAATTCATGAATTCCTTTACCCCTTAATGCAAGGTCAAGATTCTGTTGAGCTTGAGGTTGATGTTGAACTGGGAGGAACAGATCAAAAATTTAATTTGCTTGTAGGAAGAGACTTGCAAAGGAATATTGGTCAGGAGCCCCAGTGCATTATTATGCTTCCTTTGTTGGAAGGACTTGATGGAGTAAAAAAAATGTCAAAGTCAGAAAATAACTATATTGGTATAACAGAATCTGCAGATGAAATTTTTGGAAAAACAATGTCAATTCCAGATGAGATTATGATTAAATGGTTTAATCTTCTGAGCATGAAAACTCCTGCTGAAGTAAGTAAATTGGAAAAGAAGCTAGAGGATGGATCAAATCCAAGAGATATTAAAATTGAACTTGCGATGGAATTAGCATCTCGATATACGGACGAAAATAAAGCAAACGAGGCGCGGGAAAACTTCATTAAAAAGTTCTCAAGTAAAGAGTTGCCAAGTAATATTGAATTAATCACATTAAGTTTCTCAGAAATTCCTTCTCTTCCAAATCTTCTAAAAGATATAGGCTTTACTAAAAGCACCTCAGAAGGTATTAGGCTAATTTCACAAGGTGCTGTAAAAATTGATGAGGTAAAAGTTGATTCAAAAGAAATGCAGCTAAAATTTGGAAATAAGTACTTGCTTCAAGTAGGTAAAAAAAGATTTACGTATATAATGCTCCAAAGAAAGTAGAGGAGACAAATGGATAAAGAGTTCGATTTAATAATCTTTGGTGGTTCAGGCTTTACAGGAAAATTGGTTTTAGAGTACATGTCTGAAAAGTATAGTCATTTGAATTGGGCTGTGGCAGGCAGAAATCTTGAAAAGCTTACCAAAATTGCAGAGGACTTAAAAATTAATAAGCCAATTCTGGAGCTCGACTCGAGTAATGCTAAAAATGTTGAAAATGTATTAGGAAAAACTAAGATGCTTTTAACTACTGTTGGCCCTTATCAGTTACATGGAAATGAAATAATTTCTACATGTTGCAAACTGGGAGTTCATTATGTTGATTTATGCGGTGAACCCGGATGGATGTTTGAGATGCAAAAATATAATGAAGATGCTAAAAATAGTGGAGCCATTATTGTCCATAGCTGTGGTTTTGATTCGATACCTTCAGATTGTGGAGTTTATTACTTGCAGAAAATAGCCATCGAAAAATTTCAAAAACCTCTAAGTCAAATTAAATGTAGAGTCAGAAAAATGAAAGGGGAGTTTTCAGGCGGAACAGCAGCATCTCTTAAGGCAACTCTACACGCGATGCGTAAAAATCCCGATCTATTTAATACACTAATTAATCCTTTCGCTTTATGTGAGGGGTTCAACGGACCTACACAGCCTACTGATCATAAAATGTATTTTGATGAGGTGCTTGATGAGTGGGTTTCCCCTTTCGTAATGGCAGCAATAAATACTAAAAATGTGCATAGAACAAATTTTATGCTTGGCCATTTATATGGTGAAGATTTCTTATATGATGAAATGGTTTCATGCGGTAGCGGTGATGAAGGGAAGGCTCGTGCAGAGGCAATGTCTTCACATAATCCTCTAATTGGTAAAGATGTTCCAAAACCAGGTGAAGGCCCATCGAGAGAATCAAGGGAATCTGGCTCTTACGATATGTTGTTTGCAGGAGTTGAAAATAACAAAGTCGTAATTCAAGCCTCAGTGAAAGGTGAGGGTGATCCAGGTTATCTTTCAACCTCAAAAATGATAGTGGAGAGCGCTTTATGCATACTATTTGATTGCGAAGATTTAAATGGTGGAATTTTTACGACAATCCCAGCAATGGGAGATAAATTAATTTCACGATTAGAGAGTAATGAAGTTATGAAATTTAGCATAGAATAAATAATGATGAAGATTGAATTTATTTTTGATTTTGCAAGCCCCAATGTCTATCTTGCCAATAAGGTTTTGCCAGAATTTATAAAAAAGCATAATGTTTCTTTTGAATATAAAGTTTGCTTATTGGGTGGGATTTTCAAACTATCAAACAATCAACCTCCATTAATTGCAGCACAAGATATTCCGAATAAAACCGAATATTTTATGAAGGAAATCTCTAGATTTGTAAATTTTCATAAAATTGAAGAATTTAAGATGAATCCATTTTTCCCAGTAAATACTGTAATGATGCAAAGAGGTCTCATTTATGCTTCCAAGCAAGGCAACCAAGAAAAATACATTGAAGTTGTAATGAGAGGCTTGTGGGAAGAGGAAAAAAATCTCGGAGATCATGAGGTATTATCAAATCACCTAACATCCAATGATTTGAATGGTGCTGAGATTATTGAGCATGCAGTAGACCAAGAGGTTAAAGATGAGCTATTTGCAAATACTGAGAATGCAGTAAAAAGAGGTGTTTTTGGCGCACCTACATTTTTTATTGGTGAACATATGTTCTTTGGTAAAGAGGCAATAAGAGAAATGCCTGACTACTTATAGCCAGGACCGTGTAAAACTTTGCCAGGTTTGGCGCCTGTGTGCTTACCATCCTTAATAACAATGACGCCATTTATCAGAACATACTCTACTCCATTTGAATATTGATGTGGATTTTGAAAAGTTGCATTATCTGAAATTGTCTTTTCGTTAAAAACTACAATATCTGCATAATAGTCCTCTTTAATTAAGCCTCTTTTTTCAATCGATAGAACTTTTGCAGGCAACGAAGTCATCTTTCTGATGGCTTCAGGAAGACTAATTATATTTTGCTCTCTTACATATTTCCCTAAAACACGCGGATAAGTTCCATATGATCTTGGATGAGGTTTGCCTACACCAAACACCATCATTGGTCCATCAGAAGCAATTGAAGCTCGAGGATGTTGCATTATATTTTTAACGTCTTCATCACTTATTGCATGAAATACTGCTCGAGCATTCCCTTGTTTGTAAATCTTAAAGACGGTTTCTGCGGCATTTTCAGCAGAAGGTTCAAGGCCATAAGAAATTGTAATTTCTGCAAGATTTTTTCCTTCAAGGGAGGTATCCCATTTTGCTTCAGAAATTACAACATTTTTAGGATCGCCACCTCCACGATCAAATAGAATCCTTTCAACAATTTCTTCTTTAATTTTTGCTCTTATTTCAGGATTCTCTATTCTTTGTAGCAACATCTCTCTACCACCGGCTTGTGCCCATTGAGGGATAAGCGCTCTTAGGCTTGTCTGTGAAGCAGTATAGGGATACTGATCTAGATAAATATCAAAACCCTCATTAACCGCGTTATCTACCAACTTAAGCGTTTCTTTGGAAAGCCCCCAATTGCTTTTCCCAATAACTTTATGGTGAGTGATTACCGCTGGAAGCTTAGCAAGCTTTCCAATGTCAATCGTTTCATTAACAGATTCAATTATAAGTGCTGCCTCATCTCGCATATGTGAAATATAGATACCTCCATATTTTGATGCAACTTTAGCCAATTCTACTACTTCGTTTTTTGTACTAAAACTTCCTGGAACATAAAAAAGTCCTGAGGATAAACCTAGAGCTCCTTCTTTCATTGCTTGATTAACAATGGAAACCATTTGTTCTAATTCTTGATTGGTAGGCGCACGATTCTCAAGACCCATTACCTGTCTTCGAACAGTGCCTTGTCCTATGAAAACTGCCCAATTAGGTGAGATTTTAGTTGATGAAATTTTTTTATAATGCTCTCCAATGGGTAGTGGGGAAGTACCATCATTGCCATCAGTTAATGTGGTAACCCCTTGAAATAAAAAAGCCTCAGCTGTAGGCACATCAAAGATCCCTCTGACAGCATGTGTATGCATATCTATAAATCCCGGGGAAATTACAAGTCCTGTCGCATTGATTACCTGTCTGGCTTTGCCCTGAAAGTTGCCAATTGCAACTATTTTGTCATTTTTAATACCAACTGAGCCAGTGTAGGGTTCCGTACCTGATCCATCTATTATTTTGCCGTTAAGCAAAATAACATCATACTTAGGTTCTTCAGAACATCCTGCTAGAAGGATTAAAATTAATAAAAGGTATCTCATACTTATTTAATAATTCATTTTATATTAAAATTTGGTGTATGAACTCCCTGTTAAATAAAACATTTTTTTTGATAATTTTTCTATCCTCACAATTTATAAAATCTTATGAATTTAATATAAGACAAGTAGGTGATACTTTTGATGATCCATGGAGTTTAGCATTTATTGATGAAGACAAATTTCTTCTCTCAGAAATGCCGGGAAACTTAAAAGTTATTTCTTTAGATACCGGAGAACTTATTTATTCAGTTAAAGGTGTGCCACAAGTTCTATATGATGGTCAGGGTGGTCTCTCTGATGTTGTTCTTGATCCAAAATTTAGTGAGAACAAAAAAATTTATTTTTCATACTCTGCTGAAGATACTGAAGAAGGCCAATTGGTTGATGATTTATTTAGTCCATCCAACACTCTCTTTGTGGCATCAGCTTCTTTAGTTGGCGATACTCTAAAAGACTTGAAGATAATTTTTAAAGCCAAAGCATACCGAACTGCGCCAGCTCATTATGGTGGCAAAATAGCATTTCTCTCAGATGGAACTTTAATTATCACAAGTGGGGATGGCTATAATAATAAAGAAGATGCTCAGTTTTTAGATAATCATTTTGGAAAAATTATTAGAATCAATCCTGATGGTTCAGTCCCAAGCGATAACCCATTTGTTGATCAAGACAACGCTTTACCTGAAATATATTCTTATGGACATAGAAATATGCAGGGTCTTGTCATCAGTAATGATGTAATTTATGAGAACGAACATGGACCTAAAGGCGGGGATGAATTTAATATTGTCGAACCTGGAAAAAATTATGGATGGCCAGCAATTTGTTATTGCGTTGACTACAGCGGAGCTCAAATTACACCTTTCACAGAAATGGAAGGAATGGAACAACCTTTAACCTATTGGCGTCCATCTATAGCCCCATCTGGCATGATGCTTTACAGCGGAAAAAAATTTAAAGAATGGAAAGATTCATTTTTCATCTCCGCTTTATCAGGCAAGATTTTAAGCAGATTGACTCTAAATAGCGGTAAGGTTGAAGAGGAAATACTTTTAAAAGATTTTAATGAAAGACTAAGAAATGTGTATGAAACACCATCTGGCAATATACTGCTGTTAACCGACGGACCAGGTGGTAAAATCTTTGAACTCTCACCTTAGCAGGATAAATGCGAATTCTTCGTTTTTTTATCTACTTATTTTGTGCTACCGCTTTTGCAAGTTTACTTTCAGCTCCAATAAGCTCATTCTTTTCACTTTACTGGATAGACACTTATGTAGATTCAGTAAGTGTTGCAGATATAGTTTTTACTTTGTTATCTGATATCTTTAATTATGGCCCCACACTGTTCTTAATCTATTTAATTGGGTTTTTGCCAACATTTATCATTGGGACACCTTTATTGAGTTACTTCAAGATTAGGTCGGTTATTACATTTGGTTTATTTGGGCTATGCTCTGTGATGGTATCAATCTTCTTAGTCCAAGAAGTTATTATTGGAACGAAAGTTATCAGTGGCTCTAGAACATCCTTCGGGCTGGCACTTCATTACTTAACAGGGTTTTTTGCAGGGTTATATTTTGCTAGCACCTATAAAAATAAATTATCAGCTAAATTTATTTTCAGTTCAGTCGTGGTAATTTTGTTGTTTATTGTTGCACCAAAAATGCTAAATATTTTTTCACAATAATTTTTTCATTGAGAAAATATATATAATCACATTTATGAGAATTTTCTTAACCCTTTTGGCAGTAATTATTACCGGTATCATACTACTTCCTGCAGGATTGCATTTAGCTGGACTTCACCCGAAGAACACACATGAATTTGATTTTAATTTTGATGGGAAGAGAGCACTTATAATTGCGACGAATCATGGAGTATTAAACAAACCTGGAGAACTTGGCGGGAAGAAGACGGGGGTATTTCTTTCTGAATTATCTGTACCTTACTTCCATTTTTCAGAAGCTGGGATGGATGTTGATATTGCGAGTATAGAGGGTGGAGAAATCCCTGTAGAGCCTATTCCATTTTTTATAAAAACCCCCGAGGATAAGGCTTTTGAATCAAATAATTTATCTGTTTCAAAGTTAAAAAATTCTTTAAAAATTAGTAATTTAGATTTTAAGGACTACTCAATTATTTTCATTGCTGGTGGATGGGGAGCCGCATATGACCTTGGATTTTCTGAAGATTTGGGAATAAAAATTTCAGATGCCTACTTTAATTCTGATGCACTAATCGGGGGAATATGTCATGGGGTTTTAGGGTTTATTAGAGCCAAAAAACCCAACGGAGACTTTCTTATTTCTGGAAAAAGAATGACTGGTGTTACAGATAAACAAATTGAAGAACTTGGTATTGCCTTTACACCAATGCACCCCGAAATAGAACTTAAAAAAGCTGGTGTTGAATTTGAGAGCAATACAAGGTTCAGAGATATTTTTGCAAACCATACCGTAGTTGATGAAGAAAAAAGATTTATAACTTCTCAAAACCAAAATGGCGGTCATGATGTAAGTTTTGCCATTCTACAAATTCTAGAAAATCAATAATTAATAATTATTTGCCCCTTTCCAGACTTAATTGATAGTCATATAATGTCTCCCTCGGGTCTGTAGCTCAGTTGGTTAGAGCGCACCCCTGATAAGGGTGAGGTCGCCGGTTCAAATCCAGCCAGACCCACCAGTTCTTTTTGATGCAAAATAACTTTGAATAAAAACCCTTCAATTAATTGAAGGGATTTATTCTAGTTGTAATTATGAGTTTTTAGATTTTTCTATAGCTTTAGTGACAGATGGTCTGGGATTGAAACCTAATTGATATCATATTAGGTCTCCAATTCTTGGAAATATATCATTGTGTTTTGCTCCACATCTCACCCAATTATTATCTGCATCATAGGTCCCTGCATCTAAATTAGTTCCAACTGGGACATGAACATATTCACTGACTCCCTTGTGCCTTTGTTCTCTTTCATCAGAATCAAGCATTAAGCAGCGCCAAATTTGATTATTATGAGAAAAATCTAACTTTCCCGATTTAATTTAATTTTTGTATAATGCTTGAATGAAATTGCTTAATAGAGTCTCACCCATTTTAGGGCGTGAAACAGAAACATCTGATCTAAGTTTTTATGCACCATCACCCTGGAAAATTGTTAAATGCATGGAAAGTAAATTAGTTTATCTGCAAAACCCACCTGAGTATGAGCATTTAGAGGAAGATCTAGCATGGGAAAAAACACGAACAATTGAGAAAAAGAAAAGAGTTGATGAAGAACCCATAAGATCTGCAGTAAGCAACAGACTAAAAAAATTAAAAGGACTCACCAAAAGAAACAAAATCAGAGATATGATTAAGTCATATATAGCTAAAAACAGTCTTAAAGGCGACATTATGATGGTTGATGTCGGCTGCGCCGAAGGCCAAACATTAATTAATACTATTGCAGAGTTACCTGAGAATGTTCAGGACAGATGTATACCTAATGGTATAGAGATTTCAAAGAGTCTTGCGGAGTTTGCAAAGAAAAATGCGCCTAAAGGACATTGGGTTTGCAATAATGCAGTGGATGGTATGCTTGAATTTGCCAACAACAGTATCGATATTTTTGTTTTGCGATCATTTCTTGAACATGAGGTAAATCCTGTAGGCCTTTTGAAAAATGCATATAACAAACTAAAAGATGGTGGCGTTATTTTTATAAAAGTTCCAAATTTTAACTCCTTTAATAGATTGTATAGAAAGGAAAAATGGTGTGGGTTTAGACATCCTGATCATGTAAATTACTTCACTCCCGAGACGCTGGTTAAAACCTGTAAAAAAGCAGGCTATAGCAAAATAAAAATGGGTCTTTTTGATAAGCAAGTTTTTAGCGATAGTATGTATGCAACCCTAACAAAATAACCATCCTATTTTAACCATAAACAATAAAGCACTAGTAAATTTTTCTTAATGTTTAACTGCTATATAATGTGATCTTATGAATGACTACTGGAAAGAGAATCTTAGAATAATATTTGTACTTCTCTCGATCTGGTTCTTGGTTTCCTTTGGGTTTGGAATAATTTTTTCTGAGTGGCTTGATCAGTTCAAAATTGGTGGTTTCAAGCTTGGCTTTTGGTTTGCTCAACAAGGCAGTATTTTTTTCTTTGTAATATTAATTTTTATTTATGTATATCTGATGAATAAGTTAGATAAAAAATATCAGGATAAGAATAAAGATAAATGAGTGTTCAATTATTAACTTACTTATTTGTTGGACTTACTTTTGCACTCTATATTGGAATTGCATTTTGGAGTAAAGCGAAAGATACCGGGGATTTTTATGTGGCTGGAAAAGGAGTCCACCCGGTTGCAAACGGGATGGCTACAGCAGCTGATTGGATGTCAGCTGCATCTTTTATTTCTATCGCAGGCATTATTGCTTTTTCTGGAAGGGATGGCGCAGTTTATCTCATGGGGTGGACAGGTGGATATGTTTTGCTTGCGCTCCTTCTAGCGCCATATTTGAGAAAGTTTGGAAAATACACTGTACCCGAATTTATCGGAACTCGATATTATTCTGACCTTGCACGAATCGTTGCCGTGCTGTGTTTAATTTTCATTTCATTTACCTACATCGCTGGACAAATGAGAGGTGTGGGAATTGTTTTTTCAAGATTCCTTGAAGTAGATATCAATCTAGGAGTAATTATCGGCATGGTGATTGTTTTCTTTTACGCTGTTATGGGAGGCATGAAAGGCATCACATATACACAAGTTGCTCAATACTGCGTTTTAATCTTTGCCTATTTAGTTCCTGCGATATTTATCTCAATTTTAGTAACTGGAAATCCAGTGCCTCAATTGGGCTTTGGTGATACCGTAAATGGAAGTTCAGAATTTCTCTTAGATAAACTAGATCGAATTACAGAGGAACTTGGCTTTAACCCATACACAGAAAACACTAAAAGTACATTTGATATCATTTGTATAACAGCAGCTTTAATGTTTGGAACAGCAGGATTACCTCATGTTATCGTAAGATTCTTTACAGTTCCCAAAGTTAAGGATGCCAGAAAATCTGTGGGCTATGCTCTTATATTTATTGCGTTACTATTCACAACAGCCCCTGCAGTAGGAGCATTTGCAAGAGCAAACATTGCAGACTCTATACAAGATACAAAGTATATTGATGCCCCAGAATGGTTTAAAAATTGGGAGAGTATAGGTCTTGTAGCCTGGAAAGATAAAAATGATGATGGGGCAATGCAGCTCTACCCCGGGAATGCATTCGAAGGCATACAACCCTCATTTACTTCTGAGGTAGGCATTTATGGCGAAAGAATCATTTCTAATAAGCTGAATGAAGATAGTCAAAATGAGCTATATATTGACAGAGATATTATGGTGCTAGCTAATCCTGAAATTGCAAATTTACCACCATGGGTATTTGCATTAGTTGCTGCTGGGGCACTTGCAGCTGCACTTTCAACAGCAGCTGGCTTGCTATTAGTAATTTCCTCTTCGATCTCTCATGATTTAATGAAAAAAACGTTCAGACCAAAAATTACTGAAAAACAAGAATTACTTTACGCTCGTATTGCTGCAAGTATAGCAATTCTAATTGCGGGTTATTTTGGTATTAATCCTCCTGGTTTTGTGGCTCAGGTTGTTGCTCTGGCTTTTGGTTTGGCGGCGTCAACTATTTTTCCTGCACTACTAATGGGAATATTTTTTAAAAATATCAATAAAGAAGGAGCAATTCTTGGGATGATTCTAGGTTTGATTACAACACTTTCATATATAATTTACTTCAAATTTATTTTTCCAAATTTTAATAATTCAGATTATTGGTTCTTGGGTATATCCCCTGAAGGCTTTGGTGTAATTGGAATGATAGTCAACTTTTTAACCGCTGCTCTTTGCATAAAATTTTTCCCAAATCCCCCCAAGAAAGTAGGATTGATTTTGGCCACTATAAGACAACCTTAATAAAAAAATTATTTTTGAAAGAATATATATTGAACTTGAAAAGTTTACTTAAGCAGAAAAGATATTGAGAAAAATATCTATCATTGATAAATAAAGGATTTTTCTGGTATAGTTAGCCTATGTTGGACAGCAGTAAGAATTTAGTTTTTACAATTTTTCTTTCATTTGGCTTAATTGCTGAACCTCTGCTTCATGATCACCATGAGATTGAGGAACAAACTGTAATTGAATGCCTTGCATGTGAAGAATCTGAATTAAATTCATTAACAAGTAAATTTGAAAAAAACGAATTACCCATTGATTTAAAATCAAAATCATCAATACAATCCAACTTTAAAAAAACTCATAGAAGTGCACACTCCAGAGCGCCTCCTCAGAAAGATTAGGTTTTTAAGATTTAATTTTTTCAAAGGAGGTAAAAATGAAAAAAATATTAATTATAAGTTTATTTGTTTCGCTCACATTCATAGTCGAAACACAAGAGGTCGAAGAAGTTGTCGTAACCTCGTCACTAACTGACGAAGACAGACAACTTTCTGAAATAGGGGATCCAATCCATATCGTAAATGGTGAAGAACTTGGCGATACGGGCACACAGAGTTTAGGTGAATCGATTGATGATCTTTTAGGAGTATCTTCAGTAGATTATGGAGCTGCAGTTGGTCAGCCTGCTATACGTGGGTTGCTGGATGGAAGGGTAAAAATTCTGAGAAATGGTCTTAGTGTTGCCGATGTTGCTGGCATGGGTGCTGACCATCTTAATGAAGTTGACCTTTTTAATATAAGACAAATAGAAATAATTCGAGGACCTTCATCATTGCTTTATGCAAAAGGCGCACTTGGAGGTGTTGTCAATATCATTGATAACACTATTTCTCAGAAAAATTTTGAGGAGCAAGCTGGCGGTCTGGGTGTTGAATTTCAAACTGTTAATGAGGGTGATTCCAAGAACTTTTTCTATGAAAATAATGTCGGTGGGTTAAATCTCACCTTTTCATTTAAGGATTCTCAATTTGGAAACTATGATATTCCAAATGGTGCCATTATCCATTCTGAGGAAGAGCACGAAGATGAAGATCATGACGAGCATGAAGAAGACATGGGCTTTCTTGCAAATTCTGATTTTGGATCAACAACTTCAAGATTTGGGGTTTCTAGAGTAGGTGACTGGGGATATTTTGGTATATCTCTAGAGGACCAAGAAACAGTATATGGAATTCCATTCCATGGCGATGATCATGGTGAAGAGCATGGTGATGAGCATGGTGATGAGCATGGCGATGAAGATCATGGTGATGAGCATGGTGATGAGCATGAAGGTGAGAGAATTTATGCCTTCACAGATTCACAGGCTGTTAATCTTCAAGGTAGTTTTAATGTTAATGGTAGCTTGGTAAACAGTGTTGACTACTTCTTTAGGGACACTGAGTATGCATTTTCAGAACAGCATGCTGAAGAACATGGAGACGAACACGGTGATGAGCATGAAGGTGAAGATCATGATGATCATGGACATGAGGAAGGACCTACAGTATTTACAAATGATGCAACAGAATTTGGTGCAATCTTTGACTTTGCGCCATTCAGAAATTCTCATTCTGCAAAGGTGATGGTTAATTTCTTAGAGATGGATGAGGCAATAGTTGGTGCTGAAGCTTTCATGAACCCAGTTCAAAGTGAAGAGTTCAACATCGGATATTATCTTGGCACTGATTTGCCTGGAGATTTTGATTTGGATCTTGGGGTAAGGTATGACTCAGTAAATCGAAAAGGTTCCATAACAGAACATCATGAAGAAGAGCATCACGATGATGATCATGGTGACGAGCATGGTGATGAGCACGAGGATGAACATCATGAAATGGAAGAAGTATTTTTTGATAATACTTATGAAGAATATAGTTTCTCTGCAAGTCTCAGAAAACAGATCAATGATTCAATGAGCTTTGATGTAAGTTTTTCAAGCGTTGCAAATGCACCTTCTAGCACAAATTTAGCAATGAATGGACCACACTTAGCACGAGGTAGATTTGAAACTGGTGATGTAAACCTAGATCCAGAAAGAGGCAATAATTTTGAAGGGACATTGTTCTATGATGATGGAAACTTTTTTGGACAGTTTACTGCATTTCAAAATAGCATTTCAAATTATATCTATCTGCAAGATGAGCTTGAACACATGGACGAGGACCATCACGATGAGGATCATGGCGATGAAGATCATGATGAGCACGAGGGACATGATGATCATGGAGGTCTAATTCATGCAGATTTTCTTCAGCAAGACGCTGATTTTAATGGTTATGAATTTGAATTTGGTAGAAGATTTATCCTTGCATCAGGCGAGCTTGAGCTCTCCTTTGGAAGAGATGTAGTTAATGGAGAATTTTCCGATGGTGAAAATATTCCAAGAATCACACCTGCCAGAAATCTATATAGTTTATCTTATGTAGCTAGCGATTTAAGACTTAACCTCACTCTTAAGGACGTAGAAGCACAAAAGGAAATTGGTGATGGTGAAACAATAACTGATGGCTATAAAATGTTAAACCTTAGAGTTGGTAAGGATTATAACCTCGCCTCAGGTAATAACCTTAGAGTTTCATTATTCGCAAATAATATTCTTGATGAAGTTGCAAGAAACCACGCATCTTATGTAAAAGACCAGGTACCTCTTCCTGGACTGAATTTTGGTGTGAAATTTAGATTAGACTTCTAATTATTTTGGGAGAGGCTTTAGCCTCTCCCATATCCTACATAACAGCCTTTTATTTATATTAGATGGTACTATTTAATATGTATCTAAATGATGATGAAAATAAAAAGTCACAACCTGCTGTTTTTGAAAATAATTCTTTTTCTTGGGCTAATTTCTAGTGATGAAAATGACATAGAAGAAGTTGTAATTACTGGCTCTCTTCTGGGTGAAGCTACTGAAAACATTAGTCCAACTGAAATCATTACAGACACAGACTTCAATTCACTTAACATTACAAACTTAGCTGAAATCAGTAAATACTTAAATATATCTTCTGGTTCACGCTTTCAATCAAACACATTGGGAGGAGTTGATCAAGGGATGGCATCAATTACGTTAAGAGGATTGGATCATGCTTCAACATTGTTATTAATAAATTCAAAAAGACACACCTTTGCAGGAACACCCTCCAATGAGGGTGAAGGATACATTGATATAAATATCATCCCTGAAATTGCATTCAAAAAAATAGAAATTTTAAAAGAAGGAGCTACCTCGTCTTATGGATCAGATGCTGTCGCAGGTGTTATTAATTTTTTGACTCATAACGACTTTAAAGGAATAAAAATTCGTTTTGGCGATCAATCTACAACCAATTACAGTCAAAAGGACCAAAACTTTGGTCTTCTGTATGGTTCTGAAATTAATAACTGGGACCTTGTATTTGCTGCAAATATTCTTGATAGATCACCTTTATCAGCTTCTGAAATTCCAAATATAGCAGAATTAGCCTTAAGTGGTCTTGGTAATACTTTTATAACTACTGCACCAGACGAAATTGAAGAAGGTTTATATGAGGGTGTATACACTGCAAATCAGATTGTCCCCGATCCAAACTGCGTAGAGAATGGTGGTGTTTTGCAAGGATTTTGTAGATTTCTTTACGGGACGAGATTTAATATCGTCAATACTGAAGATCACTCAAAATTTTTCCTGAATCTTAGAAATAATTCTCATAACTTTACTTTGATGACTTCAAATATAAGGGTAATTGATAATCCCCAATCACCTTCTTATCCAGCGCTACCATATTTAACTCGACTTATTCAGCCAGGGGAGGGATCATCCCCTTTTAATGTTCCGGTAAAGTGGAGAGGTCGACCTTTAGGGTCTCAATTTCCCTCACCATTTTCCCCAAAAGATATTTCTCAATACCATCTAAATTATTCATTTTATAAAGTAGTAGAAGATTTTGATTTTGAATTTTCACTTACAACTAGCGAACATAAAAATAAACACAATAGACCCGATATAATTGATTCGAGGTTTCAAGATGCTATGAGTGGGAATGGAGGTGCCTCTGGAAATGAACAATGGAACATATTTGAGCCTAATAAAAACTCACAATCTTTAATTGATTATGTGAGGGGTGCAGAAATTTCGGAAAAAATCGGGACTTTATCAGTGCTAGATATTATTGGCAGGACAAGCATCAATAACTACTACCTAGCATTTGGTTCCCAAATTAGTTTTGAAAATTTAGATATTACATATAACGATATTGCTAGAGCTGAGTTTGATGCAGATGGGAAAATTACAAAAATTGCCGATCTCTTTTTCCTAGGTGGTGGTAAGAATGTTGCTACTGATAGAACTAAGTTTGCACTATTTTTTGAAGGAAGATCAAGCCCTACTGATTTCATTGATTTAATGATTTCAGGAAGATATGAAGAATCAGATAACTATTCCTCATTTGATCCTAAAATGTCATTTAAGTCTAAATTAAATGATTTAATTTCCCTTAGAGGGTCCTATGGATCATCTTTTTCAATGCCATCTATGGCTCAAATGTTTTCCAGTGAAATTAATCTAGGAAGTGTCAGAGATTTTGATGACAATATATTTGTACGCCAAGCACAAATTGGAAACCCTGAGCTGAAACCTTCACTGGCGGACAATTTAAACTTTGGAATAGAGCTTAATTCTTTTAAACGAGAATTAATTATAGATTACTGGTCCATTGACTATAAAAATAGAGTTGAATCAGAAAGCTCTCAAGCCCTTTTAATAAATGATCCCTATGGATCAAGCATAACAAGAAACGAATCTGGAGAATTAATAGGTGTGACAACAACTTACTTTAATGAGACATCCACAAAAGTTTCTGGATTTGATTTTTCTTTTAACGAGAATTTTGATCTTGATGATTTAGGAAACTTAAAATTAATCATAAAAGGTACCAATTTTATTGAATTCTTAACTCCTGGAGCCGGAACCAGCGCCATGATAAATAGAGTAGGCAGATTTAACTTTGATGCCAATACTCACTCAATCCCAAAAAAAAGAATAAATTCTTTTATTCAATGGAATTATGCCCCTCACGAATTAGGCTTAATTGCAAGATATATTGATGGCTATACAAATGAGCGGAATATTCCGGATAGTGCACTTAGCAAGGGTTATAAGAATAAGGTTAGTAGTTTTTTGGTATTTGATTTTACATACAGACAGAAATTTAAAAATCTTTTTGAGGGTTTGGATTTAACAACCTCATTTTCTCTGATAAACCTTTTTGATGAGCAGCCCCCAAAACTCTATGACGCACCTGATTTTAGCTTTGATACTAGAGTACATGATCCAAGGGGGAGATTAATCAATATTCAATTTGAGCTTAGCCCAAAAGATTAAGGATATAATGACTTATGAAATTTTTTAAAATAATAATCATTTTTATTTTAATCAGCACACCTCTGAATAGTAATGAGAAAGATCATGAACTTCTCATGGCAACATTATTTGTACAGTCATCTGCAGAGTTTTATGCAAATTCTAAATCTATCTATAAAGCAGCAGAAAATAATTTAAAAGAACTGCTTCAAAACAAATATCACACTGCCGCACTTGAACAAACAGATAATTATCACAATAAGCCACCCGCGATAATTCTTGATGTTGACCAAACCGTCCTGGATAACAGCGCTTACCAGGCAAGATTGATAAAAAACAATACTTCTTATCCAGATGGTTGGGTAAGCTGGGCCAAAGAGGAGCAAGCAGAATTTTTACCAGGTGCGCTTGAATTTCTTCAGTTTGCTCTTTCAGAAGGCGTAGAAATTTTCTTTGTTACAAATAGAGTCAAGGAAATTGAAGAAGCAACTATTAAAAATTACCAGAAGCTTGGCCTAAATCTGCCGAAAAAAAAGGACTTTATTTTATCTAGAGGTGAAAATAATTGGGGTTCCAATAAATCTTCAAGAAGAGAGTTATTAGCTAGAGATTACAGAATTGTAATGATGTTTGGCGATAACCTAGGTGATTTTGTTGATATTAAAGAAAATAATCTTTCACCTGCTGAAAGAATTAGCGTTACTAAAAAATATGATGATTATTGGGGCGTCTCTTGGTATATGTTTTCAAATCCTATGTATGGAGATTGGGAGGGATCAATCATTGACTTTGATTACTCCATATCTAGAGATAAAAAGCTTGAAAAGAAATCTAAATCTCTTGATCAGAAATGAAAAGTTTTCTTAAATATTTTCTTACTGCTTTTATAACTATGGCTGCAACTGCATATCTAATTAATTTATATGCACCATTTTTATTTGAGGTTCCTAAAAAAGATAAAGAACTCATCAAAATAGATTTTGAAAGTAAAGTAACCAATCGGAATATTCAGCCTGTAACCAATAAGGCAAAAAATATTATCTTTTTAATTGGCGATGGAATGGGTTCAAATCACATTACGTCCTATAGAGTTATGAAGGGTGGCCCAAACCATATTACTGCATTTGATAAGTTCCCTATTTCAGGTTTAGTTAAAACGCATGCTTTAAATACACTTATAACTGACTCAGCTGCCTCAGCTACTGCATTTAGTTCTGGGGTTAAGACTATAAATAGATATGTGGGGGTAAATCCTGAAAAAATACCAGTAAAAAATATATTAGAGATGTTAAATGAAAAGGGATATTTCTCATCTCTTGTAGCAACCTCAGAAATAACTCACGCAACACCTGCAGCTTTTGCAGCGCATGTGGATTCAAGATATGAAAAAGACAAAATCGCAACAGCAATCTTTGATTCAAAGATTAATTTAATCCTTGGTGGAGGGAAAGGTTATTTTTATCCAAAATCGAAGGGTGGATTTAGAGAAGATGAAGAAGATCTTATTTCAAAAATTAAAAATCAATACAATTTAATTGAAACCAAAGAAGCTTTAAATTTAGAATTTCCTCTATCATCACGAATTTTTGGTTTGTTTGCTGAGGATGAGCTCGTAAGAAAAGAATCAGAACCTTCTCTCCTAGACATGTTTAAATTTGTGCATAAAAAATCATTAGAGCATATTGCAAACGGTTGCAGAGGTTACTTTGCACTTATTGAAGGTTCAATGATTGACTGGAGATCACACGATAACGATTTTCAGAGTTTTTTAATCGAAATGGCTGAATTTGAAGAGGTTGTCGACGATGCCCTTGAAGTTGCCAAACAAAACTCAGACACCCTTTTAATTGTTACAGCAGACCATGAAACTGGAGGCCTATTAATTGAACCTACGGATGTTAGATATCGTCCAACAGGCAAAATGAATGTTTCCTGGAATACTGGCATTGGAATAGGATCTCATACAGGTGGCATGGTTCCAGTTTTTGCATTTGGGCCAGGCTCAGAAAATTTTTCTGGCATTATGGATAACACAGACATATTTTTTGCTATGAAAGAAGCACTAGGTATAGATAGTTTAGAAAATGCCTCTTGCCTATAGGAATCATGCTTAAAGGTTTTAACAGCTACTTTAACAACTTTTCTTTCTTCTCAAGGAATACTGTTTTCTCCGGTTTATTTTTCTTTTTCGTACTTTTTTCATTGTTTGTTTTGAGACCATTTAGAAACACAATAGCAGCAAATATTGGAACTAGTGATTTACCCTTTTATTTACTAATAATTGTAATTGTTATGTTGCTGGTTAATCCAATTTATTCGCTAATAGTTTCTAAAATTCGTCTTACCAAACTAGTACCTTATATTTATGGCTTCTTTATCATTTGTTTATGTTGTTTTTACCTCGTTTATAACTATTTTCCAGAAATTTCAGCTATTAAAACATTCTTCTATGTCTGGTATAACATATTCAATTTTTTTGTTGTAGCTATTTTCTGGGCAATGACCGTTAATTCTTTTGATATTGAGGATGGGAAAAAATTCTTTGGAATTATCAGTGGATTTGGCTCATTAGGTGCTTCATGTGGGGGAGCCTTAGTTGATGGATTTCTTTATGACAAAGAAAATCTTTCCCTCCTAATAGCAGTATTATCTTTATTACTGGCTATCTTTTTTTCATCACGTGTTCAGAGAGAAGATAACTTTTTTGGCACGTCAGCTGATAACAGTCTATCAAATACTCTCGAGCAGTTTTCACAAATACGTACAAATCCTCTAATTCAGCAGTTTGTTATCTATGCATTCGTTTGGACATGTCTTTCAACTGCACTTTGGTTCTTTCAGCTTGAAATTATAAATAACTATACGGATGATTCTGCCGAAAAAACTAGAATATTCGGAAGGGCAGACTCAATTGTGCCGTTGGTTACTTTATTTATTCAAATACTCCTTACTGCTTCAATTCTTAGATCAAGTTTTCTTGGGATAAAATTTGTTCTTTCAGCTTATGGTTTAATTTTTGCTTTGGCTTTTCTTGCAGTTTCAGGTTATTTCTCTGATATCTTATTAGGATCCTCAGCCGTACTTATTTTTTTAATTTTGCAAGCAGTGATGCGACCATTTGAGTATGGGTTAAACAAACCAGCTCGGGAGGCTGTCTATACAACACTGAATTCAAAGGAAAAATATAAATCCACAGTTTTTATTGACACTTTTACAAATAGATTTGGCGATGCCTCTGGAGGTCTGCTTTTTAATTTAATGTTTTCTTTTGGTCTGGTTGCATATGCTGCTCCTCTAGCTATTATTCCTCTTGCAATTTATTTAACGTATCTTGGTTTTGGCATTTCTAAGAGTGTCAATAAAGCAAACAGTATGTAAAAAATAAGTGATTTAGCAAAAGTTTTTGTTGATATTTTCTCTTTCATACATAAAATATGTTCTTTGCTTATGCTAACTAAAGAAAAAATTTTAAAAGCTCCGAAGAAAAACTATATGAATAAGGAGCAACTTCATTTCTTTAGAGATCTACTAGATGATCTCAAGAAAGAAACCCTTACGCATATTAGGGATGCCAAAGATAGACTCAGTAACCCCCCTTCTTGTAGTGATGAGGTTGATAGGGCACAGCATGAAATTGATTCTATGCTTTTCTTGAGGATCGTTGAAAGAGAATCCAAATTACTCCCTAAGATAGATAAAGCTATAATGAGGATCAAATCAGGTGACTATGGATATTGCTTAGAGTCAGGAGAGCCCATTGGTTTAAGAAGACTATTATCTAGACCTACCGCTGAGTACTGTGCAGAAGTCAAAACTATCAACGAAGAAAAAGAAAAACATTTCGCAGACTAACTAACTTTTCTATTGGTAAAAACTCTGGTCAGAACTAAAATATATTTATGTCTAATTTTCTAAATGGAATTTCAAACTCCAGACTGAGTGTACTCTCTGAGATGACCTTAAGATTAGTTTTTGCTGTGTTAATGTTTTCACATGGGGAGGGCAAACTCCTCTCACTTATTGAAGAACCAAACCAACCATTAGGCTTTATCTTAAAGATGAGTTTTTTCAGTGATTTTCCACTTGTTTCCTCTTGGGTTGTAGCAATAAGTGAAGCCATTCTTATACCAATATTCATAATTATTGGTTCATTTAACTTCATTGGAGAAGCAAGTAAAGGTTTCTCAACGTTAGGAGGATTATTGTCGACTGTTCTTATGTTGATAATAATTTTTGGTTTTCATGTTGATGTTTTGGAGCAGTCCTGGACAGAATTTAAATACCAACTTTCACTCTTTGCCATTTCAATATATTTCTTATTTAAGTGATGTTTAAATTAACAGTTGCCACAGTAATTTCTACGTTACTGTTGTCAACAATAATGTCAGGATTAGTAAGTTTTTTTATTACATCATTAAATACAGGGGATTTCCCCCCAAAAATGGCAGCTTGGATAAGTTCATGGATGCTAGCTTGGGCAATAGCAACTCCAATAGTTTTTATAACTGCACCATTTTCTAAATATGTTGCAAAAAAGCTTTCAGATGATCCTAGAGATAAAGAATAGTTGTATTTTTTGCTTTAGATATTTATCATTTGAGGTCTTGGGGCTATAGCTCAGCTGGGAGAGCGCCTGCTTTGCACGCAGGAGGTCTGCGGTTCGATCCCGCATAGCTCCACCATTTTATACCCAAGATATTTATTGATGAATGGTATAGTATTAGTAAGCCAACCATAAATATGAGATTAACATTAGTTTTTATACTTTCCTTAAATATCCTTTCTCAAACAATTATTCTTAAACCTAAATCATATTTAGATGTTGAGACTGGTGAGTTAATTACTGCTGATATAGAAATAAAAAATGGAGTAATTACAAAAATTGGAAATAACCTTTCCAATAATAATGCTGAAATAATCTCATTAAAAGATAAGGTTTTATTGCCTGGTCTAATTGATACTCATGTACATTTAATAGGTAATAATCAGCTGAATGGCTATGAGTCTTTAAGTGAATCGTCGTATTTGGCTACACTTTATGGAGTCTTAAATGCTAAGAAAACTTTGCTTGCAGGTTTTACAACTGTTAGAAACGTAGGGGCAGCAAATTATGCAGACGTTGCACTCAAAACTGCAATCAATAGAGGGATAGTCTTGGGACCAAGGATGTATGTTTCTGGGCCACCTTTAGGAATTACAGGAGGTCACTGCGACAATAATTTACTTCCTCATGAAAGCTCTGTTCCCAATCAAGGGATAGTTGACTCTCCATGGGAAGCAAGAAAAAAAGTTAGAACTAACAGAAAATTTGGTGCAGATTTAATTAAGTTTTGTGCCACCGGCGGTGTCATGTCAAAAAATACTGATGTAAATGCAAAGCAATTTACTTTTGAGGAAATGAAGGCAATAGTTGATGAAGCACATAATAATGGCATGAAGGTTGCTGCACATGCACATGGTCTTGAAGGAATAAAAGCTGCTTTGAATGCTGGAGTTGACTCAATTGAACATGCAAGCTTCATCGACGAAGAGACTATTCTTTTAGCTATAGAAAATAATGCCTACCTATCTATGGACATATATGTATCTGATTACATACTTGGTGAAGGCGTAAAAAAAGGAGTTCTAGAAGAATCTCTTAATAAAGAGCGAGTTGTTGGCAAGACACAAAGACAAAATTTTAAAAAAGCAGTAAAACTTGGAGCAAATATTACTTTTGGAACCGATGCTGGCATATTTGATCATGGCGATAATGGTAAACAATTTGTATATATGGTGGAATGGGGCATGTCCCCTCTGGAAGCCGTTCAAGCAGCCACTATTAACGCAGCAAAATTAATTGGTGATGAATCGATTGGAAGAATATTGATCGGAAACAAGGCAGACTTTATTGGTCTTGATCAGAATCCACTTAACTCGATAAATATTTTAGAGGAAGTGCCATTTGTTATGAAAGAGGGCAAGATTGTTAAGTCAGAATGAAAAAGGAAATATTTTTTGTAAATTCATTTACTGATCAGGTCTTCTCAGGCAACCCTGCAGGAGTAGTATTCTATGAGCATGAGTTGTCAGAAAATTTAATGCAGAAAATTGCAGCTGAAAATAACTTATCGGAAACTGCGTTTATAAATTTAAATTCAAATATAATTCGTTTTTTTACACCAACAATCGAAGTTGATTTATGTGGACATGCAACATTAGCTTCGGCTTTTATTTTCTTTAAGTTTATAGATCACAAATCTAAGCAAGTAAAGTTTCAATCAAAAAGAGGAATACTTACCGCGAAAGAATCAAATGGCAAAATTGTGATGGATCTCCCACGAGATTTACCTAGAGAGGTAAAAGATAAGTCATTAATTCAATCGGCTATCCATACAAATATCAAAGAAGCCTATAAAGGAATTGATGACTACATGGTGATTGTAGAATCTGAAGAAGATGTTTTGAACCTAGATTTGAACTTTGAAATAATTAAAACCCTAGATTCGAGAGGCTTAATAGTGTCTTCATCTGGAAAAGATGTTGATTTCGTATCCAGATGGTTTGGACCTCAAACCGGAGTTGATGAGGATCCGGTTACTGGTTCTGCACATACGCTTTTGACACCATTTTGGGCAGAAAGATTAAATAAAACTAAACTGAAGGCAAAGCAGCTCTCAAGAAGGGGTGGTGAATTATTTTGTGAGCTTAAAGAAAATTCTGTCTTGATTTCTGGTAATGCGAGTCTTTATCTTAGGGGCGAATATTTTTTATAACCATGAGTATTTTGTTGTCACCATATTTCTTTTTTCCAGCAATAATTGCAGATGTTGTTTTCACTGGTTTTGCAATGTGGCTTGCTGCTAGAAGAAACGAGAAAGGTTGGTTTATAATATTCTTAGTGGTTCAATTGTTTGGAATCCCAGAATTGATATATCTATTTATTAACAGAAATAAGAGCGACAAATGAAAAATATTTATATATTAATTGCTGCTTTAATTATTGGATCATTAATTTATTTTTTGAATAAAGGAGAAGCAATGCCAAAAGTAAAATTAAACACTTCAATGGGCGAGATAGTCATTGAACTTGATAGCGAGAATGCACCTATAACAACAGAAAATTTTCTTTCCTATGTTGAGAGTGGGTTTTATGATGGAACAATTTTCCATAGAGTAATCTTTAACTTTATGATACAGGGCGGAGGACATCTTGAAGATATGTCTTCAAAAGATGACAAATTGGAACCAATACAGAACGAAGCAGGAAATGGATTACAAAATGATAGAGGAACAATTGCTATGGCAAGGACATCAAACCCTCATTCGGCCACTTCTCAATTTTTCATTAATCATGTAGATAATGGGTTCTTGAATTACAGAGGAAATCAAACCGATCAAGACTGGGGATACGCAGTTTTTGGTAAAGTTGTTGAGGGTATCGAAGTTGTTGATAGTATTGCTGGAGTTGAAACAACAGCTTTTGCCCCACATTCAGATGTACCAGTTGAACCAGTAGTTATTATTAAAGCTGAAAAGGTGGACTAGCTATATTCCAATAGCTTTTTCGATTTCTTCTTGGGTTTCGTAGGGTTTAGAAATTTCAGCCCAGTCAGGGTGAAAATTATCTTCCATTTCTTGGTAGCTTAAAACTCCTAACTTGTCGTATTTAGGTTTTACTTTATCAGTAATTAAACCAATTCTTGTTAAGTTTGGAATTATTTTAGTAAATAGCATGTTTTTAAAATGCTCACCTTGTTGTGAATTTGCTGTCAACTCTGTAGCTTCTTCTTTTGAAACATCTAGAAATCTTGACATAACATCACCAGTAATAAGTCGATCTCTCATTACAACACAAGCTTCAAATGCAAACTGAGCTCTATCTTCTATCTCGCTCTTTTTAAGTGTTTTTAAATAATCCTCTAAATAATTTACTCCAAAGGTCACATGTCTTGCTTCGTCTCTAATTACATAGTGAAGCAATTGCTTCAATAAACCATCGTTTAGAATCACTTTCATATTATTAAATGCGGCTAGTGCAAGACCCTCAATGATTATTTGCATCCCAATAAACTTAAGATCCCATCTCTCATCGGTTAGAATTTTATCCAAGAGTGATTTAAGACCGTCTGTAGCAGGATACTGAAAACCAATTTTCTCTTTTAGATATTTATTAAAACCTTCAACATGTCTGGCCTCATCAAATGTTTGGGACGCTGCGTAAAGTTTTGCATTAAATGTTGGAGCACATGAAACAAGCTGAGAGGCAACAAGTAGAGCTCCCTGTTCTCCATGTAAAAACTGACTAAGCTGCCAAGATACCCTATGTCGATCCATCTCAATTTTTGTTTCTGCTGTAAGTTTTGAATATCCTGGAAGTGATTCTTCAGGGAACTTAAAGATTTCTGGATTAACTAATGGTTTGTCTTTAGGATATTCTTGTTTCCAATCTAAATCGAATTCAACATTCCAGTTGAGCTTTTTCCCCAGTTCATAGAGCTTTTTAATTCTATCTTCAACAACAATATAATCCCAATTATAAGCACCTGTTAATGGGCTTTTAAATATTTCATTTACACACTCGACGGCATCCTGATCAGAAGGGGTTATCTCAGGATAGGTTGCAACCTTTTGTGGCTGATTTGAAACAATCTTATTTTTCATAAACTATTGAGATTAATGGTATATTATAGCCCTATTCTTATAAATTATGTCAGGCAGATTAAAAAATAAAGTTGCACTGATTACAGGTGGAGCTCAAGGATTTGGAAAAGGAATTGCTTCTAAGTTTCTTGCAGAAGGCGCTTCTGTAATAATTACCGATATAAACAAGGCTAATGGTGAAAAGACAGCAAGCGAGCTAGGTGTTACATTTTTTGAGCATGATGTTGGGGATCACAAGAGATGGGAAGAAGTCGTCACAGCAGTGAACGATCAAATAGGTAAGTTAAACATTCTTGTGAATAACGCAGGGATTGGTCATATGGGTAATGTTGAACAAACTTCTGTTGAAGATTGGGATATGGTCCACAAAGTTGACTTAGATTCAGTTTTTTATGGCTGCAAATATGCACTACCACTGATGAGAGAATCAGGTATGGGTTCAATAGTAAATATTTCGTCTATTTCAGGTATAGTTGCTGGACACAATTTCTCTGCGTACAACAGTGCAAAAGCAGCAGTAAGACATTTAACTAAATCAGTAGCTTTACATTGTGCAAGAACCACTGATCTTGTTCGTTGTAATAGTGTTCATCCAGTATTTGCTAAAACCGAAATTCTCGAGGCGCTTTTGAGCGATACCTCATCAGGAATGCTTGAAAAACTAGAAAAACAGATACCAGTTAGAAAGTTAGCCGAGATTGAAGATATTGCAAATGCTGTTCTCTTTTTAGCATCTGATGAATCAAAAATGATTACCGGTTCTGAATTAGTAATTGACGGTGGGCTGTCTGCTCAGTGATATGGATCTAAAAAAACTAAAAGATTCTGAGAATTCATTTGAAAGTGTTATAGATAGATTGACCCTTG
The DNA here is from genome assembly GCA_902610995.1 of uncultured SAR86 cluster bacterium. Lineage (GTDB taxonomy): Bacteria > Pseudomonadota > Gammaproteobacteria > Magnimaribacterales > TMED112 > TMED112. The sequence continues at coordinate 144,922 of CACLXU010000001.1, read as the reverse complement.
AGCAACTTGATACATATTTATTCAGATACAAGGGAAAAAACGCTGGAATTTTAAGAATTTTTGGTGGACAGGTCATTGCACAGGCCTACATTGCCGCAAACGAAACTGTTAGTGATGATATGCAAATACATTCTTTGCATGCATATTTCTTAAGGCCGGGGGTAATAAAGCAACCTGTTTTATTTAGTGTTGATCCAGTAAGGGATGGAAAAAGTTTTTTTACAAGAACTGTTAAGGCTATACAGAATAATGAAATCATTTTTACGATGACAGTTTCTTTTCAAAAAGAAGAAGGAGGAATAACACACAGCATTGAAATGCCTAAAGTTCCTGATCCTGATGAATTAAAAGATGAAATTCAGATGAGAGAAGAAAATATTGAGCTAATTCCTAAAGAATTGAGAAAATTCTTTATGAAAAAGAGGGAATATACAATTAAGGTAGTTGAATGGAATGATGTTTTTGACCCAAAACCTATGGCTCCAATCAGAAATGTTTGGTTAAAACCCAACGGGAAAATTCCAAATAAAAGATACGTTCATCATGCATTTCTCGCTTATATATCAGATGCTGGATTATTGGCTCCTTGCTTATATCCACACGGGTTGAGCTATATGTCGCCAAACATTATGATGGCAAGTCTTGATCATGCTATGTGGTTTCATAAGCGTGATTTCATGTGGGAAGATTGGATTTTGTACTCAACAGATAGCCCTTATACTGGGGGCTCAAGAGGGTTAGGAAGAGGAACCTTCTTCACTCGACAAGGAGAAGTCATAGCCTCCGTTACTCAGGAAGGATTATTTAGAGTTAAGAAATCTTAATTCGTTAAGAAATAAAGCTACTTTGGCTGGATCTATATCGGGTGTAAGGCCTGAACCTAGATTGCAAATGTAATTTTTTTTATCTGCATATTTCATATATATATCTGCCGCTAAATCTTTGAGATAACTTTCATCTTCATGAAAAATAGTGGGATTAAGATTGCCCTGAATAGATATATTTTCATCTATATATTCCGAGATTTTATCTTCAGTATTCAAGTTAAAAATTTTTGCACTTGATTCATTGATGTATGGTTTAATTTTCATACCTCTTGCGTATAGGATTATCGGAAATTCTTTTTCGAAAGCATCTGTAAGTTTATTTACATATTGCAAAGAAAATTCATTGTAATCTTCTTTTATTAGTCCACCCCAAGAATCAAAAATCTGGAGACAATCAGCACCGGACTTTTTCTGATTTTTCATGTATTCAATAGTAAGATTTGAAATTATTTCTAGTTTTTCATGTACATAGGCTCTGTTATTTCTAGCAAAATTTCCCACCTCACTTTTATCTTTGGGAGATTTTCCGTAAAACATATATGTAAATATCGTCCAAGGGCTGCCACAAAAACCAATTAATGGAACATCGATTTTGGCTTTGATTTTTTCTGTAGCCTCGTATACGTAACTTAATTTAGTTTCAGAGTTTAGATCTAATTCCATCATAGGTGTTGTCTTGAAACTTTCCTTAAATATTGGCCCTCTGCCACTAACAAACTCTATTTTGGCACCTAATGCTTCAGGAATGGTAAGAATGTCAGAAAATGTTATTGCTGCATCAAGAGGAAATTGGTTTAAGGGCTGGAGAGTTAATTCAGTGCATACGTCAGGATTTTTAATCATCTTAAAAAAATCTGAATACTGTGATCTTACAGCACGATACTCAGGCATATATCTTCCTGCTTGCCTTAAAAACCATACAGGTACATATGATTCTGTATTGTCTCTGTTGAGTGCTTTTAAAAAAATTTTATTATTCAAAGTCTTTTATAAATCTCTCCAAGAATTCTAGGAGTTTTGAGCCATCATTTTCATTGTATATAAAAGGCTCACCTACATTTTTTAGAAGTATTAATGAAATGCTATCTTTCTCTGTATTTTTCTTATCAGATTTCATCGAAGCATATATAGCATTAGAATTTAATGAAACTTCAGAAAAGTCATAACCCAATCTTTTAATAAGATTTGAAACCATTTCATAGTTGCTTGCCTCAATGAAGTTAAGTTCAGAGGAATATTTCAGAGCCATCATCATTCCGATTGCAACAGCATGACCATGAAGCATTGGTTTTTTCAAGTTACTTGACTCAATGCCGTGCCCAAAGGTATGACCAAAGTTTAAAAACTTCCTCCTACCTTTCTCTGTAAAATCTTCATTAACCACATTATGTTTTATTGAAATAGATCTAGAAATAATCTCCTCAAGTACTATTTGATCTCTCATTTTAATATTTTCGATGTTTTCAAGCACAAAACTTATCTCATCATCAGAAGTAATTAATGCATGTTTAATTATTTCTGATATTCCGGTCAAATATTCTTGTTCTCCAAGTGTATTAAGAAATTCTGTACAAATAATTATTTCACTGGGATTGTAAAAAGAACCAACAAGATTTTTGATATTTCCAAAGTTTATTGCAGTTTTCCCACCGATACATGCATCGACTTGTCCTAGAAGTGTGGTTGGCATTAAACATAATTTGATTCCACGTTTAAATGTTGATGCGAGGAATCCTGCAAAATCGGTAGTGGCACCTCCGCCGATGGCTAAAATGAAGTCTGTCCTTTGCACATTATTTTTTTGTAGAAAATAGTATCCCTTTTCTAACGTTTCCAAATTTTTTTCAGTCTCTGGATCTGTTATTGCAAATATATCTATGTCTAAATTCTTGAATTCATCAAAAATAAACGGGTAATTTTCTGAAATTGATTTATCAACTAAGGCTACCTTTGGGTCTAGAACCTTTATTTCTTCAAGCAGGTCCTTAGTCTCTCTAATTGTTTTGATACAAATATTTGAATCATTAGTTTTAATTTTAAAGTTCATAGTGGACCATAATTTTTTTCACAACATCTCTGATCTCAATATTCGATGTGTCTACTGTTAAGTTTGAAAAGGAAGAATAAATTTTTCTACGATCAATGTAAAGTTGCTCAAACTTTTTATAATCAAGTGTTTTCATAAGAGGCCTATCATTTTTTCTTCTAGTTGCTCTCTCAAATAAAATATCTGGGAAGGCATCTAAAAATATGACTTCATTTTCCGTAAAAATATGATGACAGTTATTATTAAGCGGAGTTCCGCCCCCTGTTGATATTATTACGTTTTCGCTGTTGATAATTTCAGAAAAAGTCTTTGCTTCTATTTGGCGAAAAAAATCTTCACCTTGGTTTTCAAAGATTTGAGAAATTGTTGAGTTATATTTATGTTGAATATATTCGTCTACGTCAATAAACCTTGCTGAGATCTTCTCTGCAAGGTTTTTTCCAATTGAGGATTTACCTGCCCCCATCATTCCAATTAAAATTATTTTCATAATGTAAAATGTAATGCAAATTGCATAATAATATAGCAAATGAACCTGAGACCTTTATTAATCTTTATTCAAGCCTCCTTAATTTTGGTTGGCACTATTTTTCTAATTTTCTCACGAGATTTACCAAGCATACAAACCATCACGGAAATTAAACTAACAGATCCTATGAGAATCTATACCAAAGATGAGAAGTTGATTGGAATTTTTGGATCGGAGAAAAGACAGATTATTTCTTATACGGATATTCCTCTTACGATGAAAAATGCAATTATTTCTGCTGAAGACTCAGATTTTTTTCACCACTCTGGTGTAAAGGTAACTAGCCTTATGAGAGCAATGTATGGACAACTTACTGGTCAATCATTGGGTGGTGGAGGCACAATTACAATGCAAGTGGTAAGAAATTATGTGCTTTCATTTGAAAGAACAGCTGAAAGAAAAATCAGAGAAATAATTTTAGCCTTCAAGTTAGAAGATAACTTTTCAAAGGAGAAAATTTTTGAACTTTATTTCAATAAAGCTTATCTAGGGAATCAAAATTATGGATTTGCTGCTGCTTATGAATATTACTTTGGGGGTGACTTTAGGAATGCTACTAATTCCGAAGCTGCTCTTTTAGCAGCTATTCTACAGAGACCCTCAAAAATTAATCCAATAAGAAACCCTCAAGCATCAGAATTAAGAAGAAATAGAATATTGAATTTAATGTTTAAAAATGGATACATTTCTGAGCAAGAACTTAGTCTCGCAAAGAAAGATGCCGTTATTGCACGAAGTTATGGTCCACAAATTGATGTTGATGCTAAGTATGTATCAGAATCAATAAGAGAAGAGTTAATCCAAAAATTTGGAGTCTCTGCATATGAGGATGGACTAAGTGTCTATACAACAATTGATTCTAGCAAGCAGAGAAATGCACTCAAATCTTTGAGAGATAATCTTTATGAGTACCAAAGAAGAGCTGGCTGGGAGAATGAACAGGTCATTAAAGATATAAACTTCAAAATTCTCAAAATGATTTATCTCAAAGATCAATTATTTTTATTGCCAAAACAGATAGATTTTGAAGAAATAAAATTTAAGAACTTAGAAAAAGTTAAATTAATATTATCAGAGATTACGAGTCTTGATGATGCTAAAAATGCCATAGTTTTCAACGTTGAAAAAAAATTAATCCATGTTTTGGATGAAGATTTAAATCCCATAAAGATATCCTTTAATCCAAAGGATTTCGTTTCAAATGCTTTTACATCTTTCAACGATTTTTTGGAGGAGGGTAGTCTCATCAATTTCAAAGGCGAAGAAGATGGTTATTCCATTGTGCAAGTTCCTGAAGCAGAAGCAGCTTTTGTAGCAATGAATGCTCAAACAGGAGAGGTTGAGGCCTATATTGGCGGTTTTGATTTTAAGAGATCAAAGTTTGATCGTGCTAAAAAATCAAAACTTATGGTTGGATCAAGTATAAAACCATTTATATATGCTTGTGCATTTGAAAATGGAGTAAACCCATCTTCAATCTTTCTAGATGGTCCAGTCACTCTTCAGGATGATTTACTTGAAGAAGCTTGGAGACCAAAAAATAATTCTGGTCAATTCTTAGGGCCTGTGCGGCTAAGAGAATCCCTTGTTGATTCTCTAAATCTAGTGTCAATTAAGATTGTAAAGCACATCGGGCTTGAACAAATTTTAGAGTGCTTAAAAAAATATAATTTTTCTGAATCTGCATTACCCGATAACTTATCAGTTGCGCTTGGAACAGGGACCATTAGCCCACTTGATTTTGTTGAAAATTATTCAATATTTATGAATCAAGGGAATATTGTTAAAGCACATATTATTGACAGGGTTGAAGATATAAATGGAACAATTATCTATGATCCCAATAATAATTACTCTATATCAAAGAATGCAGAACCAAATAAAGTTTTAGATGAAAGAGTTGCCTTTATAATAGCTGATATTCTAAAAGATACACTTTATAGGACATCTCTTGCTAAATCTTTTGATCTTCCAATAAATAATCTAGGAGGCAAATCAGGCACAACAAATAATTCAACCAGCACTTGGTATTCTGGATTTGCTGGAGATATGATAATTGCTGTTTGGGTTGGGAAAGATAACTTTAGTTCTCTGGGGGACAATGAATATGGAGGAACCATTGCACTTCCGATATGGCTTGATTTTATTAGATCCTCAAAAGACCTTATAAAAGATGACTGGTTAGATTTGCCAGAGGGTATATCTGTAGCTCGAATTAACAAAAGCACAGGCAATATATCAGACACATTTGAAGACAGTGTTTTTGAGTATTTTTTAGAAGAAAATTTAGATCAATTAATTGATGAAATATCAGATAGCAATCTTATAAGAGTTTTTGATTGATCTAAGAGTAAATTAATTCAAGATCTGGAAAGATCATTTTTAAGTTTGTTTCAAATTTTTCTTTTATATCTTCCAAATCATCCTGACTGTTGCCTTCAAACCTTAATACTAATTTTGGCGAGGTGTTCGATGCTCTTAGAAGTCCCCATGAATTTTCATAACTAACTCTTACACCATCCAAAAGATTGACATCTGCATTTGGAAAATTCATTTTTTCAATAAATGTTTTAACATAACCAAATTTTTGTTCATCTTTAACATTTAAGTTGAGCTCCTCAGTCGAATACGTTTTAGGAAATTTTGAAACCATTTCATCTAAAGTGTGTTTATCATTTGAAAGTATGCTGGTAATTATTGCAGCAGTATAAATAGCATCATCAAATCCATACCAGTTATGATTGATAAATATGTGACCTGACATTTCACCTCCCAAAATAGCCGAGGTCTCCTTAATCCGATTTTTAATGTTAAAGTGTCCTGTTTTTTCCATGACTGGCTTACCGCCATGCTCTAATATGAGTTTTGGTAATTCATTCGAGCATTTAACATCATAAACAATTGACCCTTTTTTTAATTTCAAAAAGTATTGACTTAGAAGCATGATAATGTGGTCCGAAAGAACTTGATTTCCACTCTTTGCCACTAAACCTACTCTGTCACCATCACCATCAAAAGCAAAACCAATGTCTGCATCATTCCTTATAATTTCCTCCTTTAATTGGACTAAATTCTTTTCTTTTCCAGGATCTGGATGATGATTTGGAAAATTACCATCTGGCTCTTCATTTATAGAAATTATATCTATTCCAATATTCTCAAAAACTCTTTTTGCTAGCGGCCCTGCAGCTCCGTTGCCTGCATCAAGTATGACTTTCATTGGTTTTCCTATAGGGGCATTTCTTTTAATCTCATTTAAATAATCATTAGTTAAGTCTTGGCTAAAAGTTTGAGCAGTCAAATCCTTATCATATTTATAATTTTTAACTCTTTTTTTAATTTCTAGACCAGAAATAGAATTTCCATCTATGACAATTTTTAAACCATTATCCTCTTTGGGATTATGGCTTCCGGTAATCATTACTCCATGATTCGAAATCCCTTTTTTTGTTGCGTAGTACACCATAGGTGTTGGAACGAGCCCAAGATAATTTACATCCACTCCAGCAGAATGGATCCCCAAAATTAAACTCTTTTTAATTCTATCTTTTGATAGCCTGCTATCATGGCCAAGGTAAATCGAATTATCCCCGAACTCTCTTACACATTCACCTAATACAGAGCCTATTATTTTTACAACATCGTCTGTTAAATCATGCGATGAATTTCCTCTAACGTCATAGGCTCTAAAAATATTTTCATTCATTTGGTTTCCAAAATTGGTTTCAAATAATTATACTACCTCTATGTCAGATACGTATTGGGTCGACGGAAAATATCTTCCAAAGGATGATGTGTCAATAAGCCCTTTAACACATACCTTTCACTACGGCCTCGGAGTTTTTGAAGGAGTTAGATCCTATGAGGCCAAGGATGGATCAGTAAATATATTTCGATTAAAAGAACATACTGAAAGACTGCTTGAATCTGCAAACATCACAGGGATAGAAGTTGAATATGATTATGCAGATTTATTTGACGCCCAAATTCAGGTAGTTAAAAAGTCTAATCTTAAAAATGCATATATTAGGCCACTTCTTTATATAGGCAGTGAAAGATTAGGTCTTGATATTGAGGGAATTGATTCTCACGCCATGGTTACTTGTTGGGAGTGGCCATCATATTTTGGTGAAGATGCCCTTGAGAAAGGAATTGATGTAATGGTATCTTCTTTTACTAGACAGTTTCCAAACAGTCTAATGACTAAATCTAAGATCAGTGGAGGCTATGTAAATGGGATCATGGCTCATGATCAAGCAAAGAAAAACGGATACCAGGAGGCTATTCTTTTAGACACAAATGGATTCATAGCTGAGGGCAGTGGACAAAATATTTTTATAGTAAAAGATAATGTCCTTTTAACACCTTCATTGAATTGCTGTCTAAATGGAATAACAAGAAGATCAGTTATTCAGTTTGCGAATGATGAGGGAATAGAGGTTGTGGAAAGAAATATAACAAGGGATGAATTATATACTGCAGATGAGATATTTTTCTGTGGCACCGCAGTAGAGATAACACCAATTAGGTCAATTGATAAGAAAGAAATTTGCAATGGAAAGAGAGGCGAAATGACAACTCTCATTCAAACAAAATATCTCGATGTTGTAAGAGGTAAATCAGAAAGTTATCAAGATTGGCTCACTAGAGTTTAATGACCAAACATAAAATTGCTTTTTTAAGCTATAGAAGTGATCCCTATTCAGGAGGTCAGGGTGTATATTTAAAGAATGTTTGTGAAGCTCTTGCTAAATTTGGCCATGAAATTACTATCTATTCAGGAAATCCATTACCAAGAGTTGCAGATAATATTTCAGTCATTGAAGTAGAAACTCCTCAGTACTTCGATACATTCGATTTTGGAAAAAGAATCGAACTCTTCAGAACTAGGAAAAAAGACCTATTTGAATTTCAAGATTTTTTTGAAGCTATAACAGGAACTTTTTCAGAGCCGATTTTCTTCGGGGAGCGACTCCGAAGAAATAAACACTTCATAAAAAATAAAGAAAATTATGATATTTTTCATGACAACCAATCATTAAGTTTATTCCCAGACATTATTTCTAATCGACTTGTCACCACCTTACATCATCCTATACAGGTGGATAGGATGATAGATTTAGATAATGAAGAAAGTATATTGAAAAAGCTTTCAATTAGACGATGGTATTCATTTTTAAATTTCCAAAAGAAAAATTTACAACAATCTCGGATGGTAGTCACTCCATCTCAGAATTCAAAAAAGGATATCTACAAATATTATGATTTTCCTGAGACAAATATTGAAGTTTTGTGGAATGGGATCAATTTGGAGGATTATAAATTTAGAGAAAAAGAAAATTTCCAAAATAATCTTGTAACGATAATTAGTTCCGATGTCCCCATGAAAAATTTAGCAAATATTTTGAAAGGATTTCATGAAGCACAAAAAAATATAAATGAGTTAACTTTGACAATTATTGGTGATATTAGAGATCAGAACATTAACTTAATTGATCAGCTTGGAATTAAGAAAAAAGTTTTTATTAAGAGAAAGCTTTCTAGAGAGAAACTAATTAGTACTTTATCTGAATGTGATATTGGAATAAGTGGATCATTATATGAGGGGTTTGGATTTCCACTTATTGAAATGATAGCAATAGGGTTGCCTATCATATCATCTAATAGAGGCTCTCTTCCAGAGCTAATGGGCCATGCAGGAATATCATTCAATCCAAAAGATTCTCATGAGCTTGCACAATGTATTGAGAAACTTGTTTTAAATAAAGACATGAGAGCTAAAATTTCAAAAAATTGCAAAGAAAGAAGGGATGATTTTTTTGGTTGGGACGAGTATGCTAGAAAACTTGAATTTCTGTACCAAAAAATAATCAATGGACACATTTAATTTCAACTTGCTAAATCTCAAAAAAGTTAAGTCTTTTGCAGACATAGGTTGTGGTAACGGTAGGCACCTCAAATCACTAAGCTCAAAGCTCCATACTTGCAATCTAATTGGTGTTGATCATTCCTGTGAAGAAATTAGTAAACTGAACTCAGAATTCACAAATCATATTTGTAAAAATCAGAATAGCTATAAGTTTGTTGAAGGCGATATTAGAGACTTAAATATAGACAGTTCATCTCAAGATTTAGTTATCTGCTCCGAGGTTTTAGAACATATCCCAAATTTTGAAAAAGTACTTCAAGAGTGCAAAAGAATTCTTAAGCCTAATGGCGTGCTTCTTATAAGTGTACCCAGTTATTTGCCAGAGAGGATTTGCTGGTTATTCTCAAAAGAATACCAACAAACTCCTGGAGGACACATTAGGATTTTTACAAAAAGTTTTCTACAGGAAGCCTTTAGAAAACAAGAACTTAAAGTATTTAAAAAACATAAGCAACATGCATTTCACTCTTTATACTGGATAATCAGATCCAGAAATAAAATGAATGACTCAAAGTTTTTAAAATCATTTCATGAATTACTCGTTAAACAAATGTTTGGCCAAGCAATTTTTAGCGCAAATCTTGAGAAATTAATTAATCCTCTTTTTGGAAAGAGCGAGTGTTTTTACCTAAAAAAATGAAAAAAGTAGATTTTAAAAACAACATATCTTGGATAAAGGACAACCAAATGAGCGATGGATCTATTGTCTGGGATGACAAAGGTAAGTGTGACCCTTGGGATCATCTTGAATGCTTAATTTCACTTGCAATCTACGAAGAACATGAACCATTTCATGCAGGCATTGAATGGTTCCTTCAAAACCTCAATGATCAATTTTTGATCCCTCCACTTTTCCAGAATCAACAGATAGTACATGATCATTTTGAATTTCATCATGCACCATATCTGGCTGTTGCTTTGTTGCAGTATTATTATTCAACCAATAATAAAAAGTTTCTATTAGATAACCTTGAAGTATTAAGAGGAATAACTAACAAAACTTTAGAGGCAAGAGATAAATTTGGCTATTTTTACTGGGCAACAGACAAAAAGGGGCTATCCGATAACTCGTTAATTACAGCTACTAGCTCAATTTTTCTTTCACTTAAATGTACCTCATCAATCTATAAAATTTTAGGAATACGATCATTAAAATTAGAGAATGAGATAGCAGAAATAAAAAAAATATTTGATCTTAATTCAGTTAGATTCAATAGAGATAAAATTGATAGATCAAGATTTTCTATGGATTGTTATTATCCTTACCTTTCAGGGCTACTAAAGGATGGAAACTTAGTTAAAAGTCTACAAAATTTTTATGTTGACGGAATAGGCATAAAGTGTGTAATTGAGGAACCATGGGTAACGTTTGCAGAGAGTTCTGAGGCGATAATTGCCTTAGTCAGGTCTGACGAAAAAAAATTTGCAGAGCAAATTTTTAATGAGATCATGAAATTTAGAGGTGATGACGGAATTTTTTCAACTGGGTACCAATTTTCAGAAAATATTTACTGGCCTGACGAGAGATCAACCTGGACAAATGCAGCAGTTATTATTGCTGCAGATGCACTCTATAACATTACGGATAAGCCTAAAGCTATTCTTGCTTAATTAAGGCAACTAGGCTTTTTTTTCTATCAAGAACCTTAAAATTATTACCGAGTGCCATTTCCATAATCTCTTTCGGTGCTTGTCCACCTTCCTCAATAGAATCATAAATATCATGTATAGCAAGAATACCCCCAGACTTAATTTTTTTGTGCCAAGAATTAAAATCATTTCTTGCTGACTCAAATGTATGACTTCCATCTATGAAAACCATTGAAACGTTATCTTTGATAATTTTTGAAGCAGTAACAGAATCTCCAACTATTGGAATGACATATTTATCTAATCTTGCTTGAGTTAAGTTTTTTATTAGAGAGGGAAGGGTATTAATTCTATCCAGGTCATGATCATACTCTTCCACGTCATGGTATAACTCTCCTGGTTGATGTTCCTCTGACCCTCTATGATGGTCTATAGATACAAAAACAGCTGATGATACTTTAGCAGCATCTGCTAAGTAGCATGCAGACTTTCCGCAATAGGATCCAATTTCAATAACCAAGCCATTTCGACAGTATTCTTCTACTAGAGCGCAGAGAAAGTTTCCCTCATCTTTGTGAAGAAAACCTTTAACATGGTCAAAATCTCTATTACTCATATATCTCTGGATATTGTGATTTAAATCTTCTGTGATGCCAAAGGTATTGTTCAGGTGCTTTAGAAATACTGGCTTCTATTTCCTTATTTAATGATTTTGCAAACTCTTCTTCTGAATTTAATTGATTATTTAATTCCTTCACTACCATTTGAAATTTTTCTTTAACTCTAAAAAAGTCAAAATAAATTACATGACATCCAGACATCTTTTTCAATTTAATTGGTACTGTTGTTGTTAAACACTTTTTACCGTAAAACTCTGAAACTACAGAATGTTTATTTCTATAATCTTGATCTGGCCCATACATCACCATGTGACCATCCCTAAGAAGATTTAGGCACTTTTTTATATCAGAATTTGAAATTATTCCTTTCACTGATTTCATTCTTCCATTTGTCTGAATTTTCTGAACTAATGAGTTATTATTTGGCCTTTCTAAACCAAAGATATCAAAAAACCTCCCAAGCAACCTCGCTGAAAGCTCTAAGTAAAGGGTATGTCTAAATAGTATAAGAACACCCCTTTTTGCTTTCATAGCATTTTCTAAAATGTCTTTACCAATGAATTCTATTTTTAATTTATCAATCTGTTTATTTGAAGCATTCCAAGCAAAATTATTCTCATAAAGAGCTCTGTATGTTTCATTCCAAATATTATCTTTCAGTTGTGACTTCTCGAATTCACTTAGATCTCCAAAACAATGATCTATGTTTGCATTAATGATTGATTTCCTTCTTTTTAAGAATCCACCTAAAAATTTCCAGAGATATGAATTTTTGCCATTAAACCATGATCGAGGTAAAAGAGAAATAAATCTTGTCAAAATAAGTATTAATGGGAGAATAATGTTATTCATAAATGTTTATTGTATATAACTTAATTTATATTGTTGTCTTACCGATTTTTATTCTAAGAGATTTCTTTAGAAACGGTATTGGAGATATAGGGTTTTTTTCAAAAAAATTTGGTCTTGGTTTGGAAGCAACTGATGAGCCTCACCTATGGTTGCATGGCGTAAGTCTTGGGGAAGTAAAAACACTTACCCCGATAGCAAGATCACTTCTAAACAAAAACAAAAATATTCTCTTAACAACGACGACCAACACTGGATATCAAGAATTGTTAAGATCATTCAACAACAACAAAAATGTAAAAATTTTGCCATTCCCCTATGACATTGTCCCAGTTCATAGGCGCTTTATAAAGAGCTTTAAGGTAAATAAAATTATTCTTTTCGAAAGTGAATTTTGGCCAAATCTAATACTTCAAAAATCAAAAAAAATGAAAATTATTTCATTCAATACCACATTGTCAAAAAAGACTTTTTCAAAATATTTGTTGCTCAAAAGCTTCACTAGAAAAATATTATCCTTAATTGATAAATTCTTTGTTCAATCCCAAGAGATGAAAAATAAACTCGCACATTTTGAAATTGATCAAATACAGGTCATTGGAAACATTAAGCTATATAAGGAGACCTATAAAACTAATATTGATGCCAAAAATAAAATTCAGAAAAAAATAAGAAATTTTTCTGGATATATTGTGACAGCAGGGAGTACGCACAAAGGGGAAGAAGAATTTATTATCTCCAGTATCAATAAAAGCGATAATAGACTGATATTTTTAGCACCAAGACATCCAGAAAGATTTAATGAAGTAAGCAATGTTCTTAGCAGAAGCGGTCTGAAATGGTCAAAGTTCTCAAAAATCAATGAAGTTACAAATGAGGAAGTAATTCTTTATGATGAGGTTGGTTCTCTTTTTGAATTATATTTAAATTCTAACCTTGCAATCGTAGCAGGCAGCATTTGTTATGAAAAAGGCCATAATATTTTAGAACCAATATTTGCAGGAACTCCTGCAATAACAGGAAATAAGCTAGAAAATTATAGAGAAATTAAGTCAGCATTTTGCGATTCAAAAATAATAGAAACCTTTAAAACTCAATCAGAGTTAGGAGAGCTAATAGATTACTATGAAAAAAATGAACTTCAGCTCAAAAGACTTGACCTGCAAGTTAAGGAGTTGAATAAATATGGTGATGGATATGAGAAAATTATCCAAGAAATAGATGAGGTTTAAATATGCAATTCCTGCTGTTTTCTTGATTGGACCTACAGCCTCTGGAAAAACAGAAACAGCAATAGAACTTACAGACAAATTCCCTTTTGAAATTATCAGCATTGACTCAGCAATGGTTTATAAAGATATGGATATAGGCACTTGTAAGCCGCACAAGGATATACTTATCAAAACCAAACACCACTTGGTTAACTTAATTACTCCAAAGCAACATTTTGATTTAGGTATTTTTTTAAAATACCTAGAATTATCAATCGAAGAAATAATATCTAAAGAAAAAATCCCATTATTTGTTGGTGGATCTATGATGTATCACAACATTTTATTAAATGGATTTCATGACTTTCCAAATGATCCAAAAATAAGAAAGAATATCGATAAGGAATACGAGGATTCTGGAATAGAGTTTCTACAAAAAAAACTTGAATCTTTAGACCCTGATTTATTTAACCAAATTGACATTACAAATCCACGACGTTTGATCAGAGCATTGGAAATAATTGAAATTACAGGAAAAAAAATGTCTACGCTAAAGCGTAAAGAAAAAATTCAATTTTTTGATAAAAGTAGTTGCCTCAAGATTGGAATCAACACTGAAAAGAAAGAATTAACTAGTTCTGCAACCAAAAGACTTGATGAGATGCTTGAAGCAGGATTTAAGGAAGAATTGGAGGCAATCATTAACAAATACCAACTTAAACATAAAGATCAAAGCATGCAATCTATCAATTACAAGCAGTTTTTTGATTGTATAGCTGGATCAAAGCCATTAAGCGAAGCCTATGATGAATCTATTAAAGCAACAAACTACTTAATCAAATCTCAGCAGACATGGTTGAAAAAATTAGACTTAGACACATTAATTGATTGTAAAAACTTAAAAATGTCTAAGGAAATATCTGATACAATAACCAATTACCAAAGGAGAGTAACGTAATGAATTGGAATCCAAATGAAAAAGACCCGTGGGGCAGAAAAAATAATAATCCCCCAGATTTAGATGATGCTATAGAACAATTAAGAAAAATGTTTTTCTCAGGAGGCTCTGGTAAAGGTTCTGGAGGTAGCGGTGGAACCCCATTTAAATTTGGTTTTAAATTCTTTTCTTACCTATTGCTTGGAGCACTGACGCTCTATATTTTCTTAGGTATTAGGATAGTCAATGAAGCGGATAGAGAGGTAGTGTTTACACTTGGTAAATACAACAGAGTCTTAGGTCCTGGCTTGCAATTTCATTTTCCGGTGGTTGAAGAAATATATGCATCAGAAAACATCTCAAGGATTAGAACATTTGTTTTACCAACAAATATGCTTACAAAAGACGAAAATATTGTTGATGTCGAACTGAACGTTCAATATACAATTTCAGATTTAAAAAATTACTCTCTAAACGTTGAGGATCCAGAGATTACAATTAGACAGGCAGCTGAAAGCGCTCTTAGACATGTTGTTGGAGAGAACATCATGGACGATTTATTGACCTCTGGTGCCGCAGCGATTAGTTCTGGAATTTTACTAAGACTTGATGAATATCTTGCAATTTATGAAGCAGGTATTTCTGTTCAACAAGTAAATATCGAGCAGAGACAACCACCTGCTGAGGTTATTGACTCATTTAGAGACGTAGTTGCAGCAAGAGAAGATAAAGAGCGTCTGAGAAATGATGCCGAAAAATATGCTCTTTCTATAGTCCCTGTAGCTCGAGGTGATGCACAAAGACAAATACAAGATGCTGAAGCTTATAAAGAAAAGGTGATTGCAATTGCAGAGGGAGAAGCTGACAGATTTGAAGCATTGCTTATTGAGTACCAGAAAGCACCAGAAGTAACAAGGGAAAGATTATATCTCGATGCTCTTGAAGAAGTTTTTTCATCAAGCACAAAAGTGATGATTGATGTTGAAGGAGGTAATAATCTTTTGTACCTACCAATAGATCAAATAATGAAGAAAGCGGAGGAAGATGATGAATAGTAATAGTTTAATTGGAATTATTAGCTTAATTCTAATAGTTGTACTGGCACAATCAGTTGTAATTGTTAAAGATACAGAAAAAGCAATTCTTTTGAAACTTGGCGCATTTGAGAGAACGCTAGAACCAGGTTTGAATTTTAAGATTCCTTTTATGGATACAGCAATAAAGTTTGAAGGAAGATTGAGAACGCTTGATACTCAACCTGATAGAGTTTTGTCGAGTGAATCTAAACCACTTCTCGTTGATTCTTTTGTTAAATACAAAATTGTTGACGCTGAAACATTTTATACATCAACTAATGGAGGGCAAGACAGGGTTGCCGAAGATACTCTACAGAGACGAGTCAGGGACAAATTGAGAAACGAATTTGGTAAGAGAACCCTACAAGAAGTTGTTTCTGGAGATAGAGATGGATTAATGTCTTCTTTGAAAGACTCATTGGGTGAAGATTCAAATGAGTTGGGAGTTGAGATTGTTGATTTCAGAGTGAAACGAATTGACTTTGAAAGAGAGATAAGGACATCTGTTTTTGAAAGAATGAAAACAGAGAGAAATAGGATTGCTGAGGAGTTACGTGCGGAGGGTAGAGAGCTTGCAGAAAAAATAAGAGCTGATGCAGATAAACAAAGAACTATAATTCTTGCAAACGCTACGAAGGAATCTGAAAAAATTAGAGGAGAAGGTGATGCTACTGCAACTTCAACATATGCTGAAGCCTTTAACAAAGATCCAGAATTCTATGATTTTACAAGGAGCTTGAAAGCTTACCGAGAGACCTTTAATAATAAGGGCGACGTTTTGCTTCTTGATCCAGATAGTGATTATTTCAAGTATCTAAATAAATCTGAACCAAGGCCGTAGATGAAAAAATCCCTTATCCTTGTGGGCACTCAGTGGGGTGACGAGGGTAAAGGAAAAATCGTTGACTATTTCTCCTCAAAATATAATGCGGTTTGTAGATTTCAAGGTGGTCATAATGCAGGTCACACAATTTATCAAGACAAAAAAAAGTTTGTACTACATTTAATACCCTCTGGAATCTTTTATGATCATGTGCAGTGTTTTATTGGCCAAGGGGTAATTCTTTCACTTGATTCATTGCTTAAAGAAATTCAAGAAATAGAAGAAAAGGGAATAAGCCTGCACGGGAAACTTAAAATAAGCAGGTACTGCAGCTTACTGTTGCCTATTCATGCAAAAATAGACCAGCTCAGAGAAGATAACAAAAATGCCATTGGAACAACCAGAAGAGGTATTGGTCCAGCATATGAGGACAAGACAGCGAGAAGAAGCATAAAAGCTTTTGACCTTGAAAATGAAGAGGTATTAAAGAAAAAAGTTATCGATCTTGTGGATTACTACAACTATCAAATAAATACGATTCATAAAGCAGAAGAATTTGATGCTGATTTAGTCTTCACAGAATTATTAAGCAACTATGAGAAAGCATCCAAATATTTTGGTGATGTAACCGATTCTCTTGAAGACATTTACGAAAGTGGTGAAGCAATTCTCTATGAGGGTGCACAAGGAACCTTATTAGATGTTGATTATGGAACATATCCATATGTTACATCCTCAAATACATTAGCAACTTCTGTTGGAATTGGCTCTGGATTTCCCAAAAGCATTTTTTCTGATGTGCTCGGAGTTGCAAAAGCATATACCACTAGAGTCGGGGAGGGTCCATTTCCGACAGAGCTTTTTTGTCAGGATGGATCAAAAATTGCTGATATAGGCAATGAATATGGAGCTACAACCGGCAGGCCAAGAAGATGTGGATGGCTTGATTTAGTAGCATTAAAGTACTCCGCAAAGTTAAATAATCTAACAAGTCTTTGCATAACTAAACTTGATGTTCTGGACTCATTTAAAAAACTTAAAGTATGTGTCGGTTATGAGATAGATGGAAAAGAGGTACCATTTAAATCAAGGTTGCTGCATCAAGCAAAACCTAAATACAAAACATTAAATGGATGGTCATCTTCTATAAAGGAGGCTAAGAACTTTAATGATCTGCCTAAAGAGGCTAAAAAGTTAATAGAGGTGATTGAACAATTCACAAATGTTCCAGTATCTTTAATTTCAAACGGCCCTAATAGAGATGACTTAATCCATAGATAGCTTTTTTGCTCTTTCTACACCCTTATCAACCGCTTCAGAAAATATTGAATTAAAGTTTTTCTCTCGGAGGAATTTTAAGCCTGCTTCAGTTGTTCCCCCTTTGGATGCAACTGAATCCACTAAAGTGTCTAAATTTTCTCCATTTTTTATTGCGCTAATAATACTTGTTAAGAAGAGAATTGTAATTTCACGTTTCGTATCTTTGTCATCAATTATATCTTCCATTTTGTCCTCAAACTCATTTAGCAGATCGTAAAAAAATGCTGGACCACTGCCAATTAATACAGTGTGTAGATCAATCTGATCTTCATTATCAACCAAAAAAGCTTTACCCAGAAAATTGAACAGCGAAACTATGTCTTCATTTATCTTTTGAGAAAATATCGCGGTTACTCCCAAGTTATCGCGTGTCCCAACATTAGTCATAACTCTTGTAATATTTGCTCCTGGAAGTAATTCTTTGAGCTTCTCAAGTTTAATTCCAGCTGCAACGCTAACTACCTCCTGACCTTCCTTAAGGTATTGCTTTAAATCATTACAGAGTGTTGGCATATCTTGAGGCTTAACACATAAAAAAATAATATCTGATTGTTGGCAACAATCCTGAAGGCTTAAGATTTCGTGTCCATTGCTTTCAAGCCATTCAAGACTGCCTTGAAAGAGGTCAAATCCACTAATTTGAAACTCAGTATTTTTTGATAAACCTTGGATGAGGCACTTTGCTAAATGACCACAACCAATAAAACTAAGATTTTTCATTTGTATGATTCTAATATTTTTTCAAGGCTAGCATTAACAAATTTATATGAATTGTCCCCACCAAACTTTTTAGCAAGACGAACAGATTCATCAATAATTATTGTTTTTGGTGTTTCCTCAAACTTAGATTCTGCCAAAGCAATTAACATAATATTCTCTTCCATGATTTCAATAGTTTTAATACCAAACAGCTCAAATTCTGCTGACTCATAAATATTCTCTTTGAGCTGAGCATATGATTTGGTCAAGTATCTAAAAATATTTTTAAAAAAAATGTAGTCAACCTTTGTTTTGGTAAAATTTTTAATAAAAGATTTTTCAATCTCTTGGGCTGAATTGTGGCCGAAAGAAAATTCATACATTGCCTGAACAAGAAGATTCCTTGCATTTACCTTATCTTTAAATTTAGAAAGATTTTTCATGCGTTCACAAGTGAACTGATTAATGCTTCAACATTATTTGAGGTATTTTTTTGAATTCTATTTTCAAGCTGTCTTTTGTTTTCTACACAGAAGACATTGTTTATCATCATTACCTCAGGGTATTCTAGGGCAAGGCTTCCTATGGATCTAAAAGTTTCAGTTGTTACAAGCTCATAATGAGATGTTTGCCCTCTAACTACTATTCCACAAAAAATTAGTGCATCTATGGACGATTTTTTTGATTGAAGTAAACGTTTTCCCGCCTGAGCAAGCTCAAGAGATCCTGGAACTTGAATAATTTCGCAGTTAAGATATTGGTGTTTTGTAATCTCATTAACTATTATTTCAATTTTTTCTTCGTACCAACTTGTTCTTATGATGCCAACTGAAAATTTTTGAACTCTATTCATCTATAAACTCCTCAATTTGAATATCAAAACCAGATAAGCCGCTATATTTAGTAGGCGTACCCAAAAATTTAATTTTATTTAATCCTAGGGCTCGTAATATTTGGGACCCAACCCCAATTACTCTTCTGTTTCTTTTTATCTCCACTGGTTTATCCAATAACATATTTAGCCAGTATGATTTTGCATCTCTATGGTTTATCAATACAAATATCCCTGCTTCTTCCTTTGATAATCTTTCAAGAGATCGTCTTGTTGACCATTTTTTCCCAATTTCATCAATGCTTAAAACATCTTGCAAAACACTTTGAGTTTGCACGCGGACAAGGGGCGATGAATTTTTACTTATTTCTCCTTTGGTGAGCGAAAAGTGATGCTCGTCAAAAATAATATCTCTCCAGACACCTAATTTAAAAACACCATAATCAGTTGTAACATCTTTTTCTAAAACACGCTCAACTGTAGATTCCTTCGAAAGTCTAAAATCGATTAAATCTGCAATTGTCCCAATTTTTAAATCAAATTTTTGAGCAAATTTTACCAAATCGTCTCTTCTTGCCATACTCCCATCGTCATTCATAATTTCGCAGATAACTCCTGCGGGTGTGAAGCCTGCCAACGAGGAAAGATCGCATGCAGCCTCAGTATGTCCTGCTCTTGCAAGAACCCCACCATTCATTGCTTTTAGTGGAAAGATATGGCCCGGTTGAACAATATCATCTGCTGTCGAGCTCTTATTGACTGCAGTCAGGATAGTATGTGCTCTATCTTTTGCTGATATACCAGTTGTGACTCCCGTTTTGGCTTCAATTGAAACAGTAAAAGCAGTCTTATTGCTGGTTTTATTATTCGGTGTCATGGGTTTTAGTTGAAGCTTCTCGCATTTTTCAGAATCAAGAGTTAAGCAGATTAAGCCTCGTCCATATTTGGCCATAAAATTAATTATTTCAGGTGTCACGGCCTCAGCAGCACATACTAGATCACCTTCATTTTCTCGATCCTCATCATCAAGAATTATGACCATCTTGCCCTTTTTCAGATCACCCAATAACTCTGAGATGTTATTTTTATCCATTTTCTAAAACCATCTTTATATCCGGCCCAATAGTATAGTTTGATTTAATTTTAAAACCATATTTATCAAGGACATTATCATTTTCAAACCAATTAACCCCATCATTGCCAATTTCAACCTGAGATTTATAAATTACGAGCCTATCACAAAGCCCATTCTTCAAAAATGCATTTACAAGCTTTGGACCAGCCTCAACCATAATTGAGCTTGAATCCTTTAAAAAGCTTGATCTCATTATTTTGGATAAGTCAGTTTCATTTGTTATTTCAAAATCAGCGTTTTTAAAAAAGTGAAAATTCATATCCCAGATTTTCTGTGAGGAAAGAAGAATTTTCTTTGGCTGGTTAACGGGAAAATTTACTCTAGCGTTCATTCTAGGATTATCATTTCGGACCGTATTTCCACCAGTTAATATAACGTCATGCTCTGCACGAAGTAATTGCACATCATTTCTTGAATCCTCAGAGGTTATCCAAGTTGTACTTCCTTTAGCATCATGAGATTTTCCATCTTTTGAACTTGCAATTTTTATTGTTATAAATGGTCTATTATTAGTATGCTTAAAGAAAAAATATTCATTAATTTTTCTTGCCTCTTCATCAAGCACACCTTGCGTTACCTTGATTCCATTTTCCTGCATCTTTTTTATACCAGAACCTGATACTTTGGGATTAGGGTCCACAGAGCCAATCACAACGTTCTTTACTCCAGATTTAATGATTCCATCAGCACAAGGAGGTGTTTTACCAAAATGATTACATGGCTCAAGAGTGCAAAGTAAAGTTAGATTCTCTCTCTGCTTGTTTCTAAGTTTCTCTAGTTGTTCTAAGCAGTTTACCTCAGCATGGGGGCCGCCATATCTTTCATGAAAACCCTCACAGATGATTTGATCTCTTTCCAAAATTAATGCGCCGACCACTGGATTCGGTTTAGCAGTATATTTGAAATTTGCTGCCATATTTATGGCATACCTCATTTGTTTTTTGTAATCCATTATTTCTTTGAAAGTTCTGAAATCTCATCGGTGAAATCTTTAACGTCTTGAAAATTTTGATAAACAGAAGCAAATCTCACGTATGCAACTTCGTCTAACTCTTTCAGTTGATTCATTACTTGTTTACCTAAAACTTGAGAGCCCACCTCTCTTTCACCAATCTTTCGAATACTGTCTTTAATTATTTGAATGGAGTTTTCTATCTTCTCGGATGATACTGGTCTTTTTTCAAGAGCCTTATGAAATCCTGCACGTAATTTTTCTTCATCAAAAGGCTCCCTTCTATCATTTGATTTTATTATTCTTGGCATTACAAGTTCGGCTTCTTCATAGGTTGAAAATCTTTCGCCACATGTTGTACATTCTCTTCGTCTTTTAATTTGTGAGCCACCTGCTACCAGTCTGGAATCAACAACCTTGGTTTCTTTGCTACTACAAAATGGACAATACATTGCTATCTATAGACCGGGAAATTTTTACACAATTGATCAACCTGTTTTTTGATATTATCAAGTTCTGATGTTCGATCTTTCCCCTCAATTGCATCACATATAAGATTTGCAACCAATATAGCTTCCTTATTCTTGAATCCTCTTGTAGTAATTGCTGGGGTACCAATTCTTATACCTGAGGTAACAAAAGGAGATTGTGGATCATTGGGAATTGAGTTTTTATTTACGGTAATGTTCAGTGATCCTAATAAATCTTCAGCATCCTTTCCGGTTATACTTTTATTTGTTAGATCAAGCAGCACCAAATGGTTTTCTGTCTTTCTGCTTACCGTCAAAAATCCACGATCTTGAAAAGTGGAACACATAACAGAGGCATTTGCCTTAATTTCTTTTTGATAATCTTTAAATTCTTTTGTCATTGCTTCCATAAAGCATATGGCTTTTGCCGCAATTACATGCATAAGCGGCCCACCCTGAGTGCCTGGAAAAACACCAAAGTTTAGTTTTTTTTGAAAATCTTCATCCTCATTTGAAAGTATGATTCCCGACCTAGGCCCTCGTAATGACTTATGAGTTGTGCTGGTCACAACGTGCGCATGAGGTATTGGACTTGGATATTCCTCTGCAGCAACTAGTCCAGAAACATGAGCCATATCTACAAGTAAATAAGCACTTACGCTATCAGCAATTTCTCTAAATCTTCTCCAATCGACAATTCCCATATATGCAGAAAACCCAGCGATAATCAACTTTGGTTTATGTTCTTCAGCTAAAGACTGAACTTGGTCATAATCAATTTCTTTTGAAACGTTATCAAGTCCATATTGTACTGAATTATAATTTCTTCCAGAAAAGTTCACCTTCGATCCATGTGTAAGATGACCTCCTTGATCTAATGCCATTCCGAGCACAGTATCGCCAGGTTCAAGTAGAGCCAAGAATACAGCTGCATTTGCAGAGGCCCCAGAGTGTGGTTGAACATTAGCAAACTTTGCTTTAAATAAAGATTTTGCTCTTTCAATGGCTAAATTTTCAGCACCATCCACAAATTCACATCCACCATAATATCTTTTAGCAGGATAGCCTTCGGCATACTTATTGGTTAAAACGCTCCCTTGAGCTTCAAGAATTCGTTTGGATGCATAGTTTTCAGAGGCAATCAGTTCAATATGTTTTTCTTGTCGCTCTTTTTCAGCATTAATAAAGACACTGAGCTCTTTATCATATTCATCAATACTCACATCTAACTTGTCTCTAAAAAAGTCCATATCTAAGGTTTTTTGTGTTTAAATTTTCTAATTCTTTTTGGGTAGCATGTTTTGCAAATTTCGCAATCTAATCCGAAGCAATTACGTGCTGTACAAAATTTTCTAGCATACATAATAATTTGAATATGAAGTTTATTCCATTCTTCTTCAGGAAAAATTTTCTTTAAATCTCTTTCGGTAGTTTTAACATTTTTACCAGAGGTAAGCCCCCACCTTTGAGCACATCTATGTATGTGTGTATCAACCGGAAAAGCAGGAATATCAAAGGCTTGCGAAACCACAACTGATGCAGTTTTATGGCCAACTCCAGGTAATTGTTCAAGAAGTTCTAAATCTTTTGGTACTTTGCCTTTATATTTTTCGACAAGAATTTGTGATAATTTTTTTATAGCCTTTGATTTTTGGGGACCTAATCCACAAGGTTTAATAATTCTGTAGATTGTTTCTGCACTTAATTTAGACATTTCTAATGGATTTTTTGCTCTTTTAAAAAGCTTTGGAGTTACCTGATTAACTCGCTCATCGGTACACTGAGCTGAGAGCAAGACTGCTACAAGTAAGGTGTAGGCATCAGTATGATCTAGGGGCACTGGAGGTTTCGGGAAAAAAATATTTAGAATATTTGATATTTTCTTTACTTTTTCGCTTTTTTTCAATGTTTTAAAAGTTTGCCAACCATGATATTTGTTATATTATATTGCTATTAATGACTTATGGGAGAGAGATATGAGATACATACTATTTCTTTTAATACTTTTATGTAGTTCCTTTTCTTTTGCTCAAGAAAATGATGAGTCTGTAGACTCAGAAAATATTGAGGAAGTTGTAACTTCAGCTTTTAGAAAAGAAACCGCACTACAAGATACGGGGCTGGCCGTTACTGTTATTACGGCCACAGATATAGAGTCAAAGAATTTAAAAGAATTCTATGACTTTCAGTTCAGTGTGCCTGGGGTTCAATTCCAAAAAACGAACTTTTCAGGAACTGGTGTTCGAATAAGAGGTCTTTCTAACTATGCTGTTGGAGGATCATTTTCAGGTCTAGTTACTTACAGACTGGATGATAACAATATTGGTGGCACTTCTATGGCTGTAGGTGAACTTTTTGATATTGCATCATTTGAGGTTCTGCGTGGGCCACAAGGAACTCTTTACGGCGGTAACAACGCTGGTGGTACTTTTATTATCAATAGTAGAGATCCAGGAGAGGAAACCGATGGTTTCTTTAGAGCTGAATATGGTGATTTAGGTCTGCAGAGATACACTGCTGCATTTACAATAAATCCTGGTGAAGACTTCAGAACAAGAATTTCTCTACGATCACTAAGAAGAGATGGATATGTTGATAATATTTTCAATGGTACCGATGTTGATAACAGGAAGTTTTTAGGTGTTCGAGTAAAAAGTATTTTTGATTTTTCAGATAGAACTTCAGCAACTTTAACTCTTGTCAACAACAACATTGATGACAGCAGAAATAGAACGCAAAGATCGGCATGTGTGCCGGACCCAGTCATGGGTTGTGCTCAATGGGGTGACAGCTTACCTCTTAAAGGTACTTCACATAGTGGTGTAACTGCTTTTGGGACTGTAGACTTTTTAACCCTGAATTATCCTGGAGGCTTGGTAGCTCCAGATCTTACATTGAGTTACACAGATAATGCTATTATTCCAGATGACTTAAATAAAATCTCTACTAGAACTAATCCAAGACTGAGAACGGATAACTATAATGCTAGTTTAAATCTTGAGCATATCGTAAATGATAATTGGACAATGAATTTCATTGCAGCTAATTATCATCAAGACTACGATCACATGCAAAGTTTGAATGGTTCTGTATCAACCCGAGATTACAGAATGGGTCCAGTGATTACAGAATTATTTGATATGGGTGTTCAAACTTACACAAGTGATGAGCCTGTGGATGCTGCACAATCAAATTTTGATACTCAACAATACGAACTAAGATTCACATCAAATTTTGGTGGCGATACTGAAGTTGTAACTGGTTTATGGCACGAGCTTTCAACCAGTTTTACAAACTACAGAGTTCAATCACCTGGATTTAGTTATTTTTCTGATGTAAGTAAAGGGCCAATTGGTAGAAAGTTTCCTGATCTAGGTCAGTATGGTGGATTAGGTTTCTGGGCAAACTACTTTGGTGCTTACCAAGCAGTAGGTGCTCAAGCAATCCCAGCAGCAATCCTTGGTGCTGCAGTAGCGTACGTTGGAGCAGATCCAACTACACCTGCACAAATAGCAGCATTAATTCCTCAACTGCTTGCTTCAGGACAATGTGTTGATGTTGCAACTTGTACTGCTTTAGCTCAACAAGTACTTGTTGGTCAAGCAGCACAATTACCTTCAGTATTGTTTGCAGGCACAACTGCTGGAGTTGAGGCCACTCACCAAGGTGCAGCAAACATTGTTCGACAAATAGCTGCATTAGGTCCAAATTTTGCGTTAGCAGGAGCACCATTTCCTGTGATGCCAGCTTTGCCTGTTTGGCAGCAACAATTCCAAACATGGAATAAGACATTTAGAGACACCTGGGGTATATTTGCTGAGTTTACTCATGAAATAGATGACAGAACTACTCTAACTGCTGGCGCTAGAGCTAACTTCATCCAGGTAAGTGACTATGTAATGGATGGTGTTGGAGATGCATCAGGTACACTTGCAGGTTACAACGGTACTGTGAATGGATTCCCAATTTTACCAGAATACTCTACTGAGTTTGATGAGCTTACGGGTAGAGTTATATTGGATAGAAAATTTGATGATGGTACCCTTGTTTATGTTAAATATGATAGAGGTATTAAATCTGGTGGATTCAATCCTACAACAACATCAGGTGCTGCTAGCGAAACTGGCGGTGCAATAACGGTTGTAGACGCTGAAATCCACAACGTATTCGAGGTTGGTACTAAGGGCAGATATTTGGGTGGAGCATTGACAGTAAATGCTTCAGCATACTTTAACCAAGTCGAAGGGATGCAATTGAATAAAATTATTGGCCTTGCTTCAGAAACATTTAATACAGATGTTGATTTAAATGGTATTGAACTTGAGGTCTTATTTATACCTAATGCATTCACAAGATTGAATTTTGTAGGAGCTATCAATAATTCAGAGATTGTTGGTTATCTTGACTTCGATCCAAGAAACCCATACGGAGTAAGCGCTACTATGGGGTCACAAGTTGTTGCTGGTGGAACAGTTATGGGTATGACAGACGTGGGTCCAATCTTTAGATCATTTGGTGGAACATGTGCTGCATATTTTAATGCTCTTTTAAATATCCCATGTTCAACAACTCCAGCACTTGTAGATCTTGCAGGGAAGCCATTGCCTGGGGTTCCTGAGGTTACTTATTCTGCAGGAGCAGAATTCGATCTCATGAATAACGACAATGGGCTGATTACAGCAAGAGTTGATTATAATTATCGTGATGGCATGTATTTAGATGTGTTCCAAAATTCACATGCTAGAGTTGATTCCTTCAGCTTTGTTAACTTTGATTTGAGTTACAATCCTCCTAGTGGTAACTGGGGTCTGGATTTTTATATTCATAACTTAGAAGATAAAGATGTTGTTACTGGAGGATTCGTTGGTGCTTCAGGTAATGGAGGAGGGTATAACCTCTATTTCCAAGAGCCAATGACTGGAGGCATTTCGTTAATATATAATTTCTAAACCATAAGAAATTCATTAAAATAAAACCTCCGCATAGCGGAGGTTTTTTTATGCTTAAAAACATTAACAAATATTTAGACAATCTCATTACAGCTCTTAAAGAGGAAAATGATGCTAAC
The DNA here is from genome assembly GCA_902610995.1 of uncultured SAR86 cluster bacterium. Classification (GTDB taxonomy): domain Bacteria; phylum Pseudomonadota; class Gammaproteobacteria; order Magnimaribacterales; family TMED112; genus TMED112. Next base: position 118,008 of record CACLXU010000001.1, on the reverse strand, counting down.
AAAGAAATGTTGGACAATTTCTTCAAGTATCTAGAGACTGAAGATGAAAGGTATCTCACTCAAGCAAATAAACAACTAAGAGAGATCCTTAAAGGTGCAGGTTTTGGTATATTGCTCATTTTGCCTTTTTCTCCCATAACAATACCTTATCTTTTTAAAAGAGCCGAGAAGCTAGGGATTGATATAATACCTGGTTGGTACAAAAAACTTGATTTAAATGATAAAGAAAACAAGTTAGAATAAGCTTTTCTGGAGGAAATAATGAAAAATGTAGTATTAGTAGATAGTGTCAGAACTGGTTTGACAAAATCTTTTCGAGGAACCTTTAATATGACTCGAGGTGATGATATGGTGGCTCACTGCATTGATGCGCTCCTGGATCGAAATCCAAATTTATCATCAGATGCTGTAGAAGATATTATTATGGGATGTGGTAATCCTGAGGGACCAACAGGACATAATATTGGAAGGAATGCAGTTGTTCTTTCTAATCTTCCCATCACTACTGGAGGCACAACTGTTAATAGGTATTGTTCTTCAGGTCTCCAGACTATTTCAATGGCAGCTGGTCAAATTATGGCAGGTGGTTACGATACAATCATGGCAGGTGGTGTTGAGCAAATCACCCAAGTTCAGCCTGTAATAAATATGAATGGATTTGTGAATGATAAGATTAATCAAGATGAACCTGGCATATATTTTCCTATGGGCCAAACAGCAGAAGTTGTTGCAAAGAGATATAAAGTTGCAAGAGAACTTCAAGATGAATACGCCTTAGAAAGTCAAATTAGAACAGGAGAAGCTCAGGCAGCTGGAAGATACGATGATGAAATTATTTCAATGAAAACTCAAATGTTATTAACTAATAAGGAAACAGGAGAACAAAAAATAGTAGATGCAGAATGTACTAGAGATGAATGCAATAGACCAGAAACTACTATAGAAGGACTTTCATCACTAAAACCTGTATTTGATCCTGAGAATGGAAGTGTAACTGCAGGCAACTCCTCACAGCTATCCGATGGAGCTTCTGTAACCTTGGTTATGTCGGAAGAGAAAGCTCTAGACTTAGGCTTACAACCGAAAGCCTATTTTAGAGGCTTCACATCTGTAGGCTGTAAACCGGACGAAATGGGAATAGGGCCAGTTTTTGCAATTCCAAAATTATTACAAAACTATAATCTCTCGATAGAGGATATTGATCTTTGGGAGTTAAATGAAGCTTTTGCTGTACAAGTTGTTTATTGTAGAGATGAATTAGGAATTCCAATGGATAAACTAAATGTCGATGGAGGATCAATTGCAATTGGTCACCCATACGGAATGACTGGCTCAAGATTAGTTGGCCATATGATTAGAGAACTAGAAAATAGAGATAAAAAATATGGTGTAGTCACAATGTGCGTTGGTGGAGGCCAAGGCGCAGCAGGCTTAATAGAACGCTATCCTTCTTAGTGTCAAAAGAAAAAGATTTAATTGAAAGATTCTTTCGAGTTTTAGAAAATCCATCATCAGATATTCGCATTGGAATAGGAGATGATGGTGCAGTGATATCATCAAATAGTGATATTGTCACCACAACCGATACCTCAAGAGAGGGCACACATTTCCCGGCAAATCTAGAGCCAAAATATATTGCTTATCGGAGTCTTGCAGTTGCGTGCAGTGACATAATTGCTATGGGTGCCATACCCACCTCATTTTTATTGTCAATTTCTCATACTGATGCAAATGATGATTGGTTTGCCTCTTTTTCTGATGGAGTTAAAGAGTTTTGCGTAGATTATAAATGTAATTTAATTGGAGGCGATATAACTAAAGGAACTACTTGCATAACACCTACATTCTTTGGCAAGTTGTTAGGAAAACCTTTACTTAGATCAAGCGCAAAAGTTGATGACTGTATTTTTATAAGCAATACCCTTGGAAGAGGATATTCAGGAAGAAAAAATTTAAGCAACACGGAAAATAATCATTTCCTTAAACCAAACTTGCCTCAAAATTTAATAGATGCCATTGCGTCCTATGCTACGGCATGTATTGATGTATCTGATGGATTTATATTAGATCTCGAGAGAATCTGTGATGCCTCAAAAGTAGGATTTAAAGTTGCTTTGAATTCAAAGCACACTTCGATAGGAAAAGAAGATCTTTACTGTGGAGATGACTACATACTTTGTTTCACAGCAAGTAAATCAGATTTAGAAAATGTCCTAAATATTTCTGAAGACATATCACATGTCGGTTTTATAACTAACTCATCTAATGAAAATGAGATTTTATATGAGAACCAAAAGGTAACATTTAATAAAAAGGGTTGGGATTCATTTAGTCAATAAACTCTAAGATGCTATTTCTAATTCCATCCTCATCAAGTTTATTAATTTTTAAGATTTCATCTCTTGTGCCATGTTCAGGAAATTCATCATTTAGCCCAAGTGACAATAAATGACATGAGGCTTTTTTTCGGTGAAGATATTCGCCTACAGCACTTCCTGCACCCCCGACTATAGAATGATCCTCTAAGGTTATAACATAGGAGTAGTTTTCAAAAATACTATCCAATGCATCGGTATCTATTGGTTTTACAAATCGCATGTCATATAAGCCAAAGTTTTGTTCTTCAGCAAGATTAATTACTCTACTTAGCAATACACCAAAATTTAGGATACATGTTTTAGATCCATCAAGTATTTTATTGGCTTTACCAACATCTAATAAGTCAGATTTGCCTGACACTTTAGCTCCAACACCTGAGCCTCTTGGATATCTTATCGCTGCTGGTCCTTTGTAATGATATGAGGTATTTAGAAGTTTCCATAATTCACTCTCATCTGATGGAGTAGAAATAATTATATTGGGAACGCACCTCATAAATGCTAAATCAAAATTTCCTGAATGCGTAGGCCCATCTTCACCAACTACTCCAGCTCGATCTAATGCAAATGTCACATCTAAGTTTTCAAGACACACATCATGTATAAATTGGTCATATGCTCTCTGCAGAAAACTTGAATAGATTGCCACAACTGGTTTTAGTCCCCCTAAGAAAAGACCGGAACCAAAGGTTACGGAGTGTTGTTCTGCTATTGCAACGTCATAGAACCTGTCAGGAAATTTTTGTTCAAACTCAACCATGCCCGAACCCTCTTTCATGGCTGGCGTAATTCCAACTAGATTCGGATCAATTTTAGCCTTATAACAAAGCCAATCTCCAAAAATATCTTGGAATTTAGGCTTAGCTTTTTTAGGATTTTTTTCGATTTTTGAGATTGCATGATATTTAATACGTTCATTTTCTGCAGGCTCAAAACCTGCACCCTTTTTGGTTATCACATGCAGTATATAAGGCTCATTTTTTTCAAGCATTCGTCTAAGGGTTTTAACAAGAAGTGGTATGTTATGTCCATCAATAGGCCCAATATAATTCAGACCTATATCTTCAAATAAGTTTCCTGGCATGACAGCATTTTTGATTCCATCTTTAATGTTTCGTGAAAGATGAAGAGCGTAAGGCATCTTTTGTAATGCACGTTTTCCGCTTGATTTTAATTTTTTATACGTTTTTGATCCCCAAACATTCGCTAGATAATTTGATAAACCTCCTACATTTTTTGATATAGACATATCATTGTCATTTAAAATGATTTTTAGATTTCGATTTAAATGCCCAGCGTGCATCATAGCTTCAAATGCAATTCCTGCAGTCATTGCTCCATCACCAATTACAGCAAACGAGTTATTCTTATAATCACGTAAATTTGATGCTTCATTCATGCCTAAAGCTGCACTTATTGATGTGCTTGAATGGCCCACACTCATTGCATCATACTTTGATTCATTTATAGAGGGAAAAGCAGCAAGCCCGTTTAGTTTTCTCATATGTTTCATCTGTTCTTTTCTACCAGTTAAAATTTTATGAGGATAAGCTTGATGACCAGTGTCCCAAACGACTTTGTCAGAGGGTAGGTTTAGCACATAATGAAGCGCAACCGTTAACTCTATTGCTCCAAGACCTGCTCCAAAATGACCACCTGTTGTACTCACTGAGTAAAGGAGAAATTCTCTTACTTCATCAGCCAGCTTTTGGAGGCTTTCAGGATCAATAAGCTTAGTGTCTTCAGGAAAGTGTTTATCAAGTAAAAATTGATAATTTGAAGGTTTTTGTGGAAAGTCTTTAAATATTTTCATCAATTTACTCTCCTGAATAGATCATCAACATATTTCTTCAAAGGATGGTTATTAAGATCTAGGATGTGTAACTTTTCAAATGCTCTTAATTTATACTCTTCAATAATTTTTTGTGATTTTTCTATACCTTCTGTTAATGGCAGAGTCTTCTTTTTACTTTCAATATCTTTGCTTGCAGTTTTTCCGATTATTTCAGTTGGTTGAGTCACATCAATTAAGTCATCAATCAATTGGAAACTTATGCCAATGTACCTTGCAAGATCCTTCCAATCATCGTTAAGCTTGTTACAAATTATAAGCGGAGAAATAATTGAAAATTCAATCAATAGACTTGTTTTGAGCCCATACATTTCTATGATTTCAGTATTCGATGGATCTGTATCCTCAAACTTCAAGTCTAAATATTGTCCTAGAATCATGCCATTATGACCAACAGTTTCACATAGAGATTTTATCAAAGTTATTTTTTCAGATGTATCGAGGTATTTATCTTCTGCAATTAGAAGTATTGCTAGGGACTGCAAGGCATCGCCTGCCAATACAGCCGAAGATTCATTGTATTTAATATGTAATGTAGGCTTTCCTCTTCTTAATGAATCATTATCCATGCATGGCAAATCGTCATGAACTAGAGAGTAGGTATGCATGACTTCAATTGCTGTAGCAACAGAGTCAATTTTTTGCAGATCAAGTTCTACTGCATCAGCAGTAAGGTAAGCCAAAATTGGTCTAACTCTTTTGCCTGGATTAGATAGGGAATAATTAATCGGTTCATCTATTAAATCTTTCTTTAGTGAGATATTTCTAATATTTTTATTTATTCTCTCAAAAAGAATTGATTCAAAATTCTGATTATTAAGTATTACCTTCGTTGAATGGTTTGATTGCCCCATCTTCTGTTAATTCTTTAATTTTGACATCAGCTGATTCTAAGTCCTTTTGGCATGCTTTAATCAAGGAAATTCCTTTTTCAAATTTTTTTAGTGATTCCTCTAAACTTGGTTCGCCCTCTTCAAGAAGTTTTACAATTTCTTCAAGTTCTTTTATTGATTCTTCAAATTTAGCCATACCTGATTTTAACTTAATTAATCCTAAATACTATTAGATGTGGCTCTAGTTTTTAATTTCTCAGAGATATTCTCAAATACCGTAAGAAATGCAGGAGTAACCAATAATGTTAGGATTGTACTGAAGCCTAGTCCCCAGCATATACTAATGCCAAATGCTTGGTACCATTTAACAGTTGATGTGCCCTCGTAAATCGCTTGATTAATCAAGTCAACGCTGTAGCCAAATGCAAGGAAAATTAATCCAAATATGGTGGTTACAGTTGTTAACAGGACAGGCCTTAATCTGTTGAGACAGGTTTCTGTAATAAGGTCTTGAATCGATGACTTTGGTTTTTCCGCTTTCAGTCTATTGTAGGTATCAATTAGAACGATATTATTGTTAACAACAATCCCGGCTAGACCAACTATTGCAGTACCAGTCATGATGGTAGAGGGCTCTACTTGAGCGATAGTTAAACCAAGAAACACTCCTGCTGTGGAGAACAAGACTGAAATCAGTATTATAAAAGGTTGGGTAATGCTATTAAATTGAGTCACAAGAATTATAAACATTAAGAAAAGCGCTCCAATGAAAGCTAATACCAAAAAGCTTGTGGCTTCATCACCTTGTTGCGTTAAGCCGCCAAATCTTACTTCCATTCTAGGGTCTTCAAAGCCAGTCTCTTTCATCCAGTTTTTAATTTGTTCTATTTCTTCATAGAGGTTATATCCAGGTTTATTTATTCCGCTAATTTCATGATAAAACTTGCCATCAATCTTATTAAGCGATGCAGCATTTTGCCGTGCATCTACCTCTACAAAGCTCGATACAGGTACGGGTCCATTTCGAGTATTAACCGTTATGAGGTCTAAGCTAGATAGAGTTCTTTGATCGGCAGGGAATCTGGCTCTAATGTCTATTTCCTCCTTAGCATCATCAGGCCTGTATTCGCCTAACTTTATTCCACCAGTTACCATTTGAACTGCAGAGCCTATATCAAATAAATTTATGCCTGCTTGGTAGGCTCTTTCCTTATCAACATCGATTTTCCACTCAATTTTATACTTGGGCATTGTATCTGCAAGGCCTGTTAAGCCATCAACATTGTTTTCGATATAATTTCTTAAAAGAACAGTTTTTTGATCAATAAGCTCTCTACTTTCACTTAATAATTTGATTTCTACAGGTGCTGTCCACTGACCGGGACCCTCTTGTACTTCTCTTATATTTACTTTGTAGCCGGCAGATCCAGTTACCGCACTTCTTGCGTTATCAAGCACTTCCCATCCACTAATATCAAGTGTTTTTGGATCTTCTACAAGGATATATCCACGAGCAACACCATCACCTCCACCCCATCCGGAGTTTTGCACAGTAATAAGTAAGTCATCTACACCTTTCAACCCAATAAGTTTTTCCTCAACTTCAACAGCCATATCTTTTGCTTCAAATGGAGAAATATTGCCTCTTGCCTGTAAATTTACATTTATAATCCATGGATCAATCGAAGGAAAATAGACAAAGCCTTTTCCAAAGTTCCCCACAATTCCGATTGGTATTACAAAAAGCACTAAAAATAGAGTGTAAAAAATTGTTTCCATTGGATTTTTGACTGCAAAACCTATAGCTTTTCGATAGTTTCTTTTAATTACAGTATTATCAGAATCATTTTGTAGGTCAGTCTCTCTCTTTTGTCTACCAAATAGAGAGCCGATTACTGGTGCAAATATTAAAGCATATGCAAGTGATGCCATCAAAACAACAAAAACTGTAATTGGCAAATATCTCATAAATTTACCTGACATCCCAGGCCAAATCATTAAAGGAGTGAATGCTGCTACAGTTGTTAACACTGAAGCAACAACCGGAGTAAACATTCGTTTTGCAGAATTTACGTATGCCTCTTTTCTGTCTTGTCCGCTATCAATTAGTTTGTCAGCATATTCAACGATAACTATCCCCCCATCAATAAGCATCCCAAGGCCCAACAGCATTCCAAACATTACCAAGAAGTTGAACTCATAATCAAGCAGATAATGAAGAACTCCAAATGTCACTAGAAAAGAAAATGGTATTGCTATTCCCACAATCAATCCGTTTCTTAATCCAAGTGTTGCAACAACAAGAACCATTACTAAAACAACTGCAGTAATTATGTTGCCTTCAAGCTCGCTTACCATATCACTAGCAAATTGAGTTGTATCTAAACCCGGCTCTATTCTTAGTGTGGGAGGATATTCATCTCTGATAGACTCAATCTCTGCCTTAACAGTATTTGCAATATCAAGCTCATTAAAACCAACACGTTTTTGTATAGAGAGAGTTATTGCATCAAATCCATTCACTCTTGAAAAGCTTGTAGGATCCTTAAAAGTTCTCTTGATATCAGCAACATCACCAAGCGTAACTACTTTTGAGCCTGATGCTTTTATTGGAAGGTTATATACATCATCTCTACTTTCAAAAACGCTTGGAATTTCAACGGCAAATTTTCCGGAACCAGTATCTTGAAAACCAGCAGGAATTAGAACGTTGTTCGATCTTACTGCATTTCCTATCTCTAAAAGACCAACACCGAGAGTTTCTAGTTTTGGTCTAGAAACTACTACTTCTAATAGTTCTTCTGGAACGCCATCAATTTCAATTTCAAGAATACCTGGTATTTTTTCAAGTCTTTCTTGAATGTCCTTAGCAATTAAAAAACCAGATCTCAGATTTGCAAACCCATAAACGCTATAAACGAGAATTGGTTGGTCATTATCTGCAAATTCCATAACCCTAGGATCCTCGGCCTCAGGAGGGAGTTGATTTCTTACTTCAGAAACAGCACGTTCTACATCTAAGACAGCCTGATCAATATCGTAATCGACATCGTATCTAATACGGACATAAGTAAAGCTCTGAGAGTTTACTGAAAAAACTTCTTCTTGCCCCTCAAGCCTTAGCATTCTATTTTCTAAGGGCTTTGCAACAAGTCTCGCCATATCCTCTGGTGAGGCACCTTCCAGAAAAACAGAAATATTTACCCACGGAAAAGTGACGTTAGGATTTGAGGCAATTGGCATACTTGTTCTACCAAGAACACCTGCAATAATGCAGAAAAGCATTATTAATAATGTTGTTCTAAATTTACCTACTGCCGATGAGACTATACCCATTTACCCATCCAAAAAGTTAACTTCTTCACCTTGTTTAACAAATCCTTGCCCTGAGACTATTATCCTTACATTATCATCAAGGCCTGTAATCCATGCACCCTCTTTTGTATCTCTTAAAATATTAACTACTGAGATCTTGACTTTTCCATCATTTACTTGGGCAAGAGCAACATCACCATTATCGGCTAGCAAAAATGCAGATGTTGGAACAAAGTGCGCCTTGACAGGAGTAGTATAAATAATCATTTCACCAGTTAAACCATCCTTTATTAAGTAATCGGTATTGATTAATTCTGATTCAACTCTGAAGGTTTTAGTTTGACTATCAGCTCCTCTACTCAAAAAAGTTACCTTTGAGTTATATTGTTGGCCTGACAAGAATTTGATCTCAACATCTTGCCCAACCTCAACTTTTGAAACTAATATTTCTGGTATATTTCCTACAATTTTAAGAGGGGATAAAGAAATTATTCTTGCGCAATTCTGTCCATTTTGTAGAAGCTGTCCCTCTTTCGCAAGATCCTCAACAAAACCATCGAATGGCGCTGAGATTTTTGTTCTTTCAAGTTCTATTTTTGCGCTCTCGTAGTTGGTTTCTGCGCTTACCAATGCAGAATCGGATATTAATCCCTTCTTTTTAAGCTCAGTTTGTGAGTTAAACTCAATTTCAGCTCTCTTAAAGTTAGCCAGTCTTTGTCCAGAATCAAGTTCACAAATAATTTCACCTTTTTTTGCAAAATCTCCATCGCTGAAATGCATATTGATAATTTTTTCTGATGTCTGGGATTTGACCTCAACCTTTGAAAAAGCTTCAGATTCACTCTTGGTATAAATTGGCAATCTATAATCAGTAGCTGAGGAGTTCTTTGTTAGAACTGTTATCTTTGTAGCTTGTCTTCCTCCAAATTCATTTTCAGCAGGCGCGAATAATCCTAATAGCATCCATATAAGAACACCGCCGACAATCAGACCAGCCATACGTAAATTTTTCTTATTCATATTATCTTACTACTCCAAAATTGCTAAAAAAGTTGCTATATCTTGTATTTGTTTCTGAGCTCTTTAAGCTTGGCAATATCCTTAGTTTTTTTAACTTGTGTATCATCTTCATAAGGGTTATAAAAGTCAAATTTTTGAACACTTCCATTAGATGAGGATTCTGTTTCAAAATTCCACTTGTTTTTAATAAAATCTAAAAATTTTATATCCCAAGATATAAAAGCTCTTCCATCGTTTTTCCAGTACAAAATAAATTCCGGCAAAAGTTTTTCTGCAAATTCTTTGGAAATTCCTGTCATCTTTATAATGTCAAAGCAGTCTGATGAGGGTTTCCAGCTTTTATCTATAACTGTAGGGCTAGTTTTTGTATCAATTTCTGCGGTATGTTGAGCCCATTTTATTCTGACGTATTCAATAAACTTTGAGTTAAAAGAAATTAAAGCAGATGGTCTGTCTTTCCAGTAAACAATGAATTCATCAACTAAGCCATCTATAAATACTTCTTCAATACCAGAGCGTTTGAGAATTTCATAAACATCATCTGAAGGTTGCCAGTCAGATTCAATCCTTGTTGATTGACGATACGAGGGGGCTAAAGTTTTCTTTTTTAAGAAATCAGTTTTTAGAGAAATTTGTTCTTTATGGTGATTAAAATCAATAAGACCTTTGTCTGATAGATCCGAAATAGCACTCACAATTTCGTCTTGAGATAAAAAAGAAAATTCTTCTACTATTTCATTTAAATTAATTTTTTTCTTCTGCTCTTTAATAAACTGGTAAAGTATCGATTTTACAAGGCCAATGTTTTGAGCAACCTCTTTTTCGAACTTGAAGAGCTTACTCAATTTTTCTCCTTTCCTTCACAGCATCAGATAATGCTGTGAGAAGGTTTTTTGTTTCCTCAAAGTCAATGCAGGCATCAGTTATACTTCTTCCATATTCCATATCCTCGGAAATTTTTTGGTTTCCTGACTTTAGATGACTTTCAATCATCGCTCCAACAATGTTTTTATTGCCATCTTTTAGCTGTTTGCATATATCTAGGCAGACCTTCTTTTGGTTTTCATGTTTTTTCATGGAATTTCCATGGCTGAAATCTACCATTATATTGGGATTTACATCTGAGCCTTCTAATTGGCTCACACAATCAATTATAGCGCTTTTATCGTAGTTTGGTTTCTTCCCCCCTCTAAGAATGATATGGGTATCATCATTTCCAGATGTTTTAAAAATTGCTACTTTCCCTTTTTTTGTAGTGCCTAAAAACACATGTTGATATTGAGCTGACTTGATGCCATCAATAGCTGGCTTGTACTCTCCATTAGTTGAATTTTTTATGCCAACAGGACACGATAGCCCTGACGTTAATTCTCTATGAACTTGGCTTTCAGAGGTTCTAGCTCCTATTGCACCCCAACTCACTAAATCAGAAATATATTGTGGAGATATAAGATCCAAAAACTCTGTGCCAGCTGGAAGACCAATGTCTGCAATATCTCTTAATAATTTTCTTGCAATTCTCAGCCCATCATTGATTTTAAATGAGTTATCCAGTCTGGGATCGTTAATTAAACCTTTCCATCCCACTGTAGTTCTAGGTTTTTCAAAATAAACCCGCATTATTATAAGAATTTCATCTTCAACTTTGCTTGTAAAATCTTTGAGTTTTTGTGCATACTCAATTGCTGCTTTAGGATCATGTATCGAACAAGGGCCAACAACTACAATCAATCGATCATCAAGGTTATGAAGGATTTTACTTACATTCCTTCTAGCACCAAAAACAAGCTTTGAAACATCTTTTGATATTGGTATCTCATCGATTATTTCCTCTGGAGTAGAGAGCTCCTCCCTCGAAAGTATCCTGCTATTGTCTGTTATGTACATTTTTTATAGTTTTGGACAGTAAATTCTACACTACCTAGGAGGCTAAAGCGTCGATTTATCAACTTTTTTTGCAAAATGTTAAACAGTAATAAATAACACAATATTTAGTATTTTTTTTCATAATTATATACAATATGTTGTGTATGGAAGCAGTCCAAGAATTTAACTTGCCTAAAGTCAAAGGGACCACAGTTCAGGAATTGCCGGAGAATCTTTATATACCACCAAAAGCTCTTCTCCTTTTGCTTGACGTTTTTTCAGGTCCAATGGATTTCTTATTGTATTTAATTCAAAGGAAGAATCTGGATATTTTGGAGATAGATTTAGTAGAAATTACAGATCAATATATCTCCTACATTGAACTCATGGAAGATTTTGAATATGAGCTCGCAGGAGATTATCTCGCCATGGCAGCATATCTCGCAGAAGTAAAATCAAGAATTCTTCTTCCAAGGGAAGAAGAGGAAGATGAAATTTCAGATGATCCAAAAGCAGAACTAATCAGAAGATTGCAAGAATATAAGAGATTTAAAGAGGCAAGTGAAAATTTAGATGCTATTCCAAGAATAGATAGAGATGTATTTATTGCATCTTCCAAACTGCCTGAGTTTGAGATGCCTAAACCAAAAAATAAATACAATAAAACTGATTTAGTCTTTGCTCTTCAATCTTTGTTAGATCAAGCTGCACTACTTAAAAGCCATACTATAAAACTTGAAAACATAACAGTTGAATCAAAGATGAAGTTAATGCTAGAAGAGCTAAAATCTCGGGATTTTATTTCTCTGCCAGAGCTAATTAAAAAGGGAGAATCAAAACTTGCGGTGCCAGTAATACTAGTTGCGGCCTTAGAGTTAAACAGAAAAGGATATATCGAAATAGTCCAAGGAGAATCCTTTGGTGAAGTATATTTTAAAAGCTCAGAGGAGGTTGTTCATTAATGTCAATTAAAAACAGGGTTGAAGCTATCTTGCTTGCATCAAATAGACCTTTAAATCAAAAAGATTTGTTGGAGTTGATGGAAATTCATTCTAGTGAAGATGAATCACAGCTAATGTCTGCAATATATGAATTGCAAAAGGATTATGAAGGTAGAGCCATGAATTTAATAGAAGTTTCTTCTGGATTTAGAATTCAAATTAATGATATTCACTCAGAGGATGTTGCAAAACTATGGGAAGCTAAACCTTTAAGGCTCTCCAAAGCAACACTGGAGACCTTATCGATAATTGCCTATATGCAGCCTGTAACAAGGGGAGATATCGAAGACATAAGAGGTGTAAGCGTTGCCACAAGTGTTATTAAGCTTCTAATTGATCAGGGCTGGATAAAGATAAAAGGCTATAGAGATGTTCCAGGTCGACCAGCCCTCTTTATCTCAACAGAAAAGTTTCTTGATGATTTTTCACTAAAATCCATATCCGATTTACCTAGCCTCCCTGAACTGCCTGAGTTGCAAAATATTACTCCAGAGTTAACATTGCAAGATGAAGAGCAAGAGCAACCAGCTCAGGAAATCTGAAGAGAAGCTTCAAAAATACTTAGCAAATTCTGGATTCACTACCAGAAGGGGCATTAAAAACTTTTTAGCACAAAATACCGTCACTAAATCAAATAAAACACTCAAAGCAGAAAGCTTAATTTATGACAATGATTGTTTAACAATAAGTGGTGAAGACCATATCGTAGACTTAAATCCTGAGTTGGAAATTTTGATATATCACAAAGAAGTGGGACAAATTTGTTCAAATACAGTAACAGATGAAAAAGAAACTGTATTTTCTAAAATACCACCAAGAAAGAAAGGGAAGTGGATTATGGTTGGCAGGCTTGATATCAACACTTCTGGTTTACTTCTATTCACTAATAATGGAGATTTTTCAAATAAGTTATCTCATCCTAGCAGTAATATTGACAGAGAGTATTTATGTAGAGTTTATGGAGAGGTTACAGACTCAAAATTATCAAAACTTCTAAAAGGAATAAAAATTCAAAATGAAACTTCAAACTTTTCAGACATAGTAGCTGTAAAAAAACAGGGAAAGTCAAAAAATCAATGGTTCTATGTTTGCTTGTTTACCGGGAAAAATAGGGAAGTAAGAAAATTATGGAAGTCTCAAGGTTTGATCGTAAATCGATTAATTAGAGTTAGGTATGGTTCTATTTTATTGCCAGAAAACCTTAAAGCCAGTGGATGGAAAAAGCTCTCTACAAAAGAAATTAAAAAGTTAAAAAATACATATAAAATTTAATCTTCTACATTCCATTCAAGGATGGTATTCACCCTGATATCTCGCCAGGAATTTTTATCTAAAGACCAAACCATAATAGTTTCACTATCTTCAGAAATATTATTTATTATTGACCCCATTGGTATTAGTTTAGGATTTAAGGTTGATGGCATAACCCTAATCTCACCAGTATCAATTTTCTTGAAACTAATTGTAACAACTCCATTTTTTAAACTTTTAATTAGATCATTCATAAAAATCGTACGCTTTTCCAGTACTCATATTACTATCTGACAGAAGCCATAGATAGTCATTAACTCTGTCTCGAGGTGTTTTTAAAGTCATTGGATCTTCAGCTGGAAAAGCTTGAGCTCTCATTGCTGTTCTAGTTGCACCAGGATTATATGAATTTATCCTCATACTGCTTTCATATTCATCAGCTAAAACCTGCATGAGGCCTTCAATTGCAAATTTTGAAATACTATAACTTGTCCAAAAAGCTCTTCCCTTACGGCCTACACCTGATGAGGTAAATATAACAGATGGGTTATTAGCTTTTAATAGAAGAGGGGTGCATAGCTGAGTCAAAAGAAAATTACTTTCAAAGTTTACTCTCATTACTGTATTAAGTTGATTTAATGAGGTATTTACGACAGGAGACAGATATCCAAGCACGCCAGCAATATGTACTAAACCATCTAATTTTTCATATTCTTCGCATAATTTCTCAAAAAGATTTAAGTAATCTTTTTCTTTTGCTTTTTCAAAATCAAATTCGACTACAAGAGGTTCAGATTGCCCATTCTTAACAATCTGGTCTTGAAGAGAATAAAGTTTTTTGGCATTTCTCGATAAAAGAATTAAGTTTGCTCCAAATTCTGAACAAGCTAGTGCTACTTCACGGCCAATACCAGATCCTGCACCGGTGATTAAAATTTCCTTGCCTTTAAGCAAGCTATTACTTGGAGTAAATTTTGGAATTTTTAAGATGTCCATTCGATAATTTGTTTTGGATCAGAGGCAACAAAATCTGCATTCCAAGTTTTATAGTCATCTTCCCAGTAGCCCCAGTCGCACGCAATTGTCTTCACTCCGGCATTTTTTCCAGTTTCAACATCTCTTCTATGGTCGCCAACATAGAAAGAATTATCCGCATTTGCTTCGAGTAATTTTAGTGCTAAATGCAAGCCTTCAGGATCTGGCTTAGAATTTTTTAGATTATCTGGACATATGATTGCTGAGGTTCTTTTATCCCAACCAAGTTGCCTAACGATATGTTTTGTATATTTCCATGATTTATTTGTAACTATGCCCCATGAGATCCTATTGTCATCAAAAAGATTGAGCATTGAATCTATTCCGTTGTATAACACAAGGTTTTCTGTGAGTATTTTCTCATAAGTGTTAAGAAATTTAACCTTTAAAGAATGTATGCTATTTTCATCTTTTTCTGGAAAACAATTCTTTAGTATAAGGCTGGCACCTCGTGATGAAAACTTTCTTACAGATTCAAATTCTATAGGTTCTTCATTCAGCTCTAGCTTAAGCATGTTAACAATTTTATGAAACGTTAGTCCTGAGTTAAGAAGAGTTCCATCAAGGTCAAAAATTACAGCTTTATTTCTTCTGCGCATGAATAATATAGTTTACTGATG
Source organism: uncultured SAR86 cluster bacterium (assembly GCA_902610995.1). Lineage (GTDB taxonomy): Bacteria > Pseudomonadota > Gammaproteobacteria > Magnimaribacterales > TMED112 > TMED112. Next base: position 102,837 of record CACLXU010000001.1, on the reverse strand, counting down.
GATCATCAGTTAGTTTTGCTATGTCAAAAAAAGGCAAGTATGACATTCCCTTAATTTCAGTAAAGTTTAAACCTGAATTATCAATATATTTTTTGAGCTCTGATGGTTTGATTAACTTTTCATAATCATGTGTTCCTTGAGGCAAAATATTTAAGATATATTCGGCACCAAGGATGGCTAAAATAAATGATTTTAGATTTCTGTTAATAGTGGAGAAAAAGATATGTCCATTTTTATTAAGCATTTTTTCACAATCTGAAACAATTTCTTCTGGATCGGGAACATGTTCAAGCATCTCGAGACAAGCAATGATGTCAAATTTTTTACCAGATTTTAATAATTCATTAGTAGAAATTTTTTTATAGGTAATATCAAGATTAACTTTTTCATTTCTTATTCTCGCAACCCTCAGAGGCCCATCAGACAGGTCAATGCCTGTAACTTTTGCACCCTTTCTAGCTAAAGACTCTGATAGAATTCCGCCACCACAGCCAACATCCAAAATTGTTTTTCCTGAGACTGGAATTTTGCTATCGATATATTCCGATCTCAAAGGATTTATAAGGTGAAGCGGTTTAAATTTCCCATTTGGGTCCCACCATTGATTTGCTAATTGTGTGAATTTTTCCAATTCATGTTGATCAAAGTTTTTCATCAGTTAAAGTATATTTAGTATTTAATTTACTTAATTCTATGATTTTAGGGGCTATAACACCAAAAAACATTGGCGACAAACGTACGACTCTTCACCCGCAGAGCATAAAAGCTGTTTTAGATATGGGTATTAAAGTTGTTTTTGAAAGTGGCATAGGATTGCAAGCAGATATACCAGATAAAGCGCTATTGGAGCTTGGAGCAAAATCATTAAGTAGAGAGGAGTGTTTAAAACAAGCTGATATTATTCTGTGCTCTGAGCCAATTAAATCAGATGAAATAGGATTAATAAAAAAAGGCTCTTCAATCCTTGGGTTGCTGGAGCCTTTTAATAACAAAGCACAGTTTAAAACTCATGCTGAAAAGGGGATTAATTCAATTTCCATGGAATTTGTCCCTAGAATCACAAGGGCGCAAAAGATGGATGTTCTTAGCAGTCAGTCTAACTTAGCAGGATACGTTTCTGTTATTGAATCTGCAAAATTGCTTAATTCAGCCTTGCCAATGATGATGACTGCCGCAGGTACATTAAAGCCAGCTAGAGTTTTTGTAATTGGTGTGGGTGTTGCTGGTCTTCAAGCAATAGCTACTGCAAAGAGGCTTGGTGCAAGAGTAGAGGCATTCGATACAAGACCTATAGTTGAGGAACAAGTAAAATCTTTAGGTGCTAAATTTGTAAAAATTGATTTGGGAGATACCGGTCAGACAGATCAAGGCTATGCGAAGGAATTAACGCAAGAGCAAATTGATAAACAAAAAGAACTACAAGCAGATGTTTGTGCAAACTCAGATATTGTAATAACCACTGCTCAACTTTTTGGGAAGCCAGCACCAAAGCTTATCGATAAAAAAACAATTGAGCGAATGAAGCCTGGCAGTGTCATATTTGATATGGCAGTAGAATCAGGAGGAAATGTCGAGGGTTCAATAGCCGATTCTTTGCAGAACCTTAATGGTGTAAAAATTATTGGTTATAGCAACCTCTCTTCATTTGTATCAGATCATGCATCTTTTGCATTGAGCAATAACCTTATCAATTTCATAATTGATTTCTATGACAAAGAAAATGCTCAAATGAATTTTGATCTTGATGATGAAATTATAAAATCATCAATGTTTGTTAAAGATGGAAAGATCTTAAAGAAGGAATTTAGTTAATGGAAATATTCATTTTATTATTTTTTATACTAGTCCTATCAGTTTTTTTAGGGCTTGAGCTAATATCAAAAATTCCAAGTACTTTGCATACTCCTCTAATGTCGGGTGCTAATGCCATAAGTGGCATTACACTTGTTGGAGCTCTAAGTTTGCAAACTTCAGGAACAATTCAATTAGTCCTGGCATTTTTAGCGATTACCTTCGCAACCATCAATGTTTTTGGAGGATATCTTGTTACAAATAGAATGTTACGCATGTTTAAAAAGAAATGATTGAGGGTAATTACGAAATATTTCAGCAAATAGGTTATGTTGCTTCAGCAATTTTGTTTATTTTTGGCCTCAAAATGCTCGGGAAAGAAGAAACTGCTGTAAGAGGAAATTTTGTATCTGCTATTGGCATGCTATTGGCAGTAGTTGTTACATTTGTAAATGTCATTGAGCCTATATTAGTACTATCCGCAATTCTTATAGGAAGCGCAATTGGATCATTGTTCGCTCTGAGAGTAAAAATGACATCCATACCTGAAATGGTTGCATTATTCAATGGATTTGGAGGCCTTTCATCATTCTTTTTGGCATGGTCTGAATTCACAAGTTATAAAGCTATAAGCCCACTACTCCTGATAACATATTTAACTGTTTTCATAGGTGGAATAACTTTTTCAGGTAGTGTTATTGCCTACTTTAAACTTTCAGAGATTATTAAATTTAATGGTGCTATTTTAAGTAAATTATCGAGGTATTTTTTAATAGTTTTTATCATAACCTTTCTATTAGCCTTAACTCAGATAATTCTTCAGATTTTAAACATTACATTAATAGATTTTGATCTAATCCAACAAATATTTCTTGGATTGCTTATTGTTTCAATACTCTCAGGTTTTTGTTTTGTTATTCCAATTGGAGGAGGGGATATGCCAGTTGTAATATCATTACTAAATTCCCTATCTGGAATAGCTGCAGCCTTAGCAGGGATTTTATTGACAAATACAGCCTTAATTGTTGCAGGATGTTTGGTAGGAGCGTCTGGGTTAATTTTGACCCTAATAATGGCGAAATCAATGAATAGAACACTTTTTAATATATTCTTTGTTGGTTACTCAGAGGGTGCTTCAAGTGCTTCTGATATTGAAGGAGAAATTAAGCCAATTAATGCCGAAGATTGTTATCTAATTTTAGAAGCTGCTTCTACAGTACACATAGTACCTGGATATGGAATGGCTGTAGCTCAGGCTCAACATGTGGTTAAGGAGCTTGGTGACCTTCTAGAGCAGAATGGAGCTGAAGTTTCTTATGGCATACATCCTGTTGCTGGCCGCATGCCAGGACATATGAATGTTTTACTAGCTGAAGCAAACGTCCCATATGATAATTTGTTAGAACCAAAAGATATAAATCCTAAAATGGAAAGTATTGATATAGTTCTTGTAATTGGTGCTAACGATGTAGTCAATCCAAGTGCAACTGAACAGCCAGGAAGTCCAATTTATGGCATGCCAATAATTGAAGTTCATAAAGCAAAGACTGTTATTATTTTAAAGAGATCAATGTCATCAGGTTTTGCGGGTGTTCAAAACCCATTATTCTTCAAAGAAAACTCAAGAATGTTATTCGGGGATGCTAAAGAATCTATCTCGAAATTAGTCTCAGAATTTAAAGAATAACAGCCATTTAAACTTATACCTGTGATAAAATATATCAGTGCAAGAGTTTGCTAAAGAAGTCCTTTCTGTAGACATAAAAGATGAGTTAAAAAAGTCGTATTTGGATTATGCGATGAGCGTAATTATTGGGCGCGCACTTCCTGATGCACGTGATGGAATGAAGCCTGTTCATAGAAGAATTCTTTTCGCAATGCACAAACTTTCAAATACCTACAACAAGCCCTATAAAAAATCTGCAAGAGTTGTAGGAGATGTTATCGGAAAATATCATCCTCATGGCGATTCTGCTGTATATGATGCAATTGTGAGAATGACCCAGAACTTCTCTCTAAGATATCCGTTAATTGAGGGGCAAGGAAACTTTGGAAGCATAGATGGAGATTCAGCTGCCGCAATGAGATATACAGAAATAAGGATGGAGAAAATTACAGATCAAATTCTCGCAGATATTGAAAAGGAAACAGTCACATATTCTCCTAACTATGATGGGACAGAAGATATTCCTGATGTTCTGCCAACAAGAATACCAAATTTGCTTGTAAATGGTTCGTCTGGAATTGCAGTTGGAATGGCTACAAATATGCCACCACATAATTTAACTGAAGTAGTTGATGCATGCATACATATGCTTGATAACAAGGATGTATCAATAGAAGACCTCATTAAAATTATTAAAGGACCCGATTTTCCACTTGGAGGAATTATTACGGGGATAGATGGTATTGAGCAAGCTTATCGCACAGGTCAGGGAAAAGTCTATGTTAGAGGAAAAACATCTTTTGAAACAATGAAAGGAGGCAAAGAAGCAATAATTATAACTGAAATACCATTCATGGTTAATAAGGCAAGAATGCTGGAAAGAATTGCAGAACTTGTTAAGGAGAAAAAACTTGAAGGAATAAGTGAAATTCGAGATGAATCAGATAAAGATGGAATGAGAGTAGTGGTCGAGATAAAGAAAGGTGAGGTTCCTGAAGTCATACTTAATAATTTGATTAAAAATTCTCAACTCGAGCAGGTGTTTGGCATAAATAATGTAGTTTTAGTTGATGGCAAGCCAAAGCTTTGTAATCTGCATGAGCTTCTACAGATTTTCTTAGACCACAGAAAAGATGTCATTACAAAGCGATCGCTATATGAACTTAGACAAGCTAAAGATAGAGGCCATGTACTCGAAGGCCTGATTGTTGCTATCGCAAATATAGACGAAGTTATTAATATTATTAAAACATCAGAAAATACTAAAGTGGCAGCTGATAGATTATGTGAGCAAAGCTGGTCTTCAAGCACAATTAAACCGCTACTTGATAGAGTTGAAGATCCTGATATTTGTAAACCAGAGGGCCTTGAAAAAGGTTTTGGTCTTAATGGAAAAAAATATAAATTATCGATTGTTCAGGCCAAAGCTATTCTTGAACTAAGGCTAAGTAGATTAACTGCACTTGAAACCGATAAATTAAATGAGGAATATGAAGAACTTGTTAAGCAAATTAAGGAGCTTCAAGAAATACTTTCAAATGAGTCAAGATTGATTGAAGTTGTAAAAGAAGAGCTTAATGAAGTTAAAGAAAACTTTGGGGATGAAAGACGTACCGAAATTGTTGAAAGACGATTAACAATTGATGATGCTGATTTGATACCTGAAGAGGAAAGGGTATTTACTATTTCAAATAATGGTTTTGTAAAGACACAGCAACTTGCAGAATATAGATCGCAAAGAAGGGGCGGTGTTGGGAAAACAGCCTCCGCATTGAGGGAGGAAGACTTTATTAAACAAGTTTTAGTCCTCAATACTCATGTTCAGGTTCTTTGCTTTACAACAAAAGGTAAAGTTCATTGGCTGGAAATTTATAAGCTTCCAGTAATGTCTAGAACTGCAAAAGGAAGGCCTATTTCTAATGTTCTTCCTCTTGAGGAGGATGAGAAAGTAACATCTTTTCTACCAGTAGACGAATATAAAGATGGACATTTTGTATTAATGGCTACTCAAAAAGGAGTAGTTAAAAAGACTGCACTTAAGGCTTTTGAAAAACGATATGCACCTGGTCTTAGAGCAATAAATCTTGATGATGGAGACAAGCTGATAGGAACAATAATTACAGATGGTAATGATGAAGTTTGCTTAGCTTCAAAATCAGGTAAGGCAATACGTTTTAAAGAGACTGATGCACGTCCAATGGGGAGGTCAACAAGAGGAGTTAAAGGAATGAATATATCCAAGGAGGATAAAGTCATTTCATTGATCAAGGTAAATCCAGAATCTCATCTACTAACTTTGAGTGAAAATGGTTACGGAAAAAGAACGAATATTTCAGAATTTAGTGGACAAAAGAGAGGGGGCAAGGGTGTGATTGCCTTGAATACTTCTGAAAGAAACGGAAAGATGGTTGCAGCAGTTCAAGTTCTTGATGGAGATGAGGTTATGCTCATAGGAAATAGAGGAACAATGATAAGAACTAAAGTCGATCAGATAAGCATTATAGGAAGAAATACCCAAGGAGTTAGGGTTGTTACAACAAGAGAAGGCGAGTCACTAGTTGATGCTGTAGGCTTTAAAGAAAGTCTTGATGAAGAGGAATAGGGTCCATAATTTTAGTGCTGGACCAGCACAACTGCCTCTTGAAGTGCTTGAAGAAGTAAGAGATGAGCTTACTAATTACAAAAATATAGGCTCCTCCATAATTGAGATTAGCCATAGAGATAAAACGTTTGTTGATCTTGCAACAGAAAGTGAAGCTCAATTAAGAAAACTTCTAAATCTCGATGACTCCTACGAAATTATATTTATGCAAGGTGGAGCAACTTTACAGTTTTCACTAATCCCAATTAATTTCATAAAGAAAAAAGGAAAAGGCAGTTATGCTGAGGTTGGATCTTGGTCTTCAAAAGCAATTAAGGAAGCAAGCAAGGTCTGTGATGTTGATATTTGTTTCACAGCAAAGGCTAATAATTTTACTGAAATTGATAAACTGGATAAGTGGAAAATACACGATGACTCTCAACTAATTCATTATTGCAAGAATGAAACCATTCAGGGAATAAACATTAAACAGGACCCTGATTTTGATTTGCCAGTATTTGTTGATATGAGTTCTTGTTTATTTTCTGAAAATATAAATTTTTCTAAATATGATTTTATATATGCATGCGCGCAAAAGAATTTTGGTGCCTCGGGTTTGACTTTAATAATTGTAAAAAAAGAACTTCTTTCAAAAGCTAATCCAGATCTACCAAATATCTTAAATATAAAATCACACAGTGAAGCTAACTCTATGCTAAATACTCCAAATACATTCTCATGGTATCTGGCTGGCAAGATGTTTAAATGGTACTTAGAGCAAGGAGGAATTATAGAAATGGAAAAAAGAGCATTAACCAAGTCTAAAATACTTTACAGTCTTATTGATGAAAGTAGCTTTTATCTAAATCCTGTAAATAAAGCTCAAAGATCAGATAATAATGTTGTTTTTACTATTCATGATAATTCTCTTGAAGGGAAATTTCTTAAAGAAGCAGAGGCAGCTGGACTCATGTATTTAAAAGGGCATAGATCGGTAGGCGGTATGAGAGCTAGTATATACAACTCAATGGAGAAATCATCAGTAGAAGAGCTAGCAAATTTCATGAAAGACTTTGAGCAAAAAAATGGATGACGAAAAGAAATTATATTTTTTAAGAGAAGAAATTGACACGATAGATTCTGAAATAATTACCTTGCTTGAATCTAGATTAAAACTTACAAATGAAGTGGGAAAGATCAAAGAAAAAATTAACAAAACGTTTCAAGATATAAAAAGAGAAGAGGATATTCTGGCAAGAATAGAATCAATGGAGACAAAGTATCCTAAAGAAGAATTAAAATCATTATTTCGACAGATAATGTCAACTTCACTTAGCAAACAGATCGAGAATGAATAACACCTTAATCATTGGCGGAGGTTTTATGGGCCATTCTCTAGCACTTGCTTTAAAAGACGCAAATAAAGATTCTACAATATCTGTCGTTGAGGTAGTTCAGGATTATAGGGTTCTTCTAGAAAAGTCAAATATCTATGATGTCGTTTATAACAAGATTGACCAAGTAAATTCCAAATTTCATCAGGTAATAATTTGCACAACTCCTGAAACAACTTCACAAATTCTTGATCTGATTTTGAAATTGTTTTGCCATAGTGAACTAATTACTGATATTTCCAGCTCTAAATCTTTTCTGAATGGAAAAAAACTTCCTGCTAATTTTGTTTCTTCTCATCCTGTTTGTGGAAGTGAAAAAAAAGGACCTATAGAATCAAGAGCTGATCTATTCAATCAGCAGCCTTGTATTTTAATTAGGAATGACATGCAAAGTTTAGAAATTTGTAGTTCATTCTGGAAATCATTAGGTATGAAAGTTTTTCAAATGGATTCTCAAGTACATGACAAGATGTTTTCCGATATTAGTCATCTCCCGCATGTAATAGGAAGAGCCTTTTATTTGTATATTCAAGAAAAAGAAATACCAGAGGATATTCTAGGAACGAGTGCAAAAGAGTTGCTTCGTTTAGGTAAAGCCAATAAAAATTTATGGGATGAAATATTCAAAGATAATGCAAGGAATCTTAAAGGCTCTATAGGTGGCTTTCAAAGTTATATAGAAAAAATAAAAAAAACTTTTGAAATTTAGCTATGAACGCATTAATAAAAAAAGGGTCCAGTTTTAAAAGCTCGATTGTTTTGCCTCTTGATAAATCTATCGCTCAACGTGCTGCAATACTTAATCTTGAGACAAATGACGGCATTGTTGGTGGTGATGTTATATCTACAAGGCTAGCTTCAAAAAATGCTATAGCCAACGGAGAGGAGAACTTATACTTAGGAAATTCAGGAACAGGAATACGACTTCTAACAGGATACTTATCAGGGCTTGGCAGAAAATTCAATCTTAGCGGAGACATGTCCTTATCCAAAAGACCAATGGATAGAATTGCAGATCCATTGAATGAACTTGGCGCTAAAGTAAGTCTTAATAATGGAAAACCCCCAATCAAAATTCTTCCATCAAACTTAATAAAGGAATTTTCATATCGTTTGCCAATTCCAAGCGCTCAACTTAAGAGCTCTCTACTACTTGCTGCTTTGAATGGAAAAACAAAGATTGAAATTATTGAGCCAGAATTATCCCGGGATCATACCGAGAAAATGCTTAAGTATTTAGAGTGTGATATAAAGATTGAGTATAAAGATAGTCTAAGAAGAATCTATTTGAATGGGGAGGTTCCGATTAAAGAAAAGAGAGTTTTTATCCCTGGTGATTTTTCGGCAGCATCATTTTTTATTGCCCTAACACTTCTATCTGAAAATTCTAGACTATTAATACCTGAAGTTGGCATAAACCCGTCACGAATCGCATTTTTTGACGTCTTGAAAGAAATGAATGCAGATATTTCTGTGGAAAACATTAAAGAGAAGAATAATGAGGAGTACGCAGACATTTTAGTTAACTCAAGCAAATTAAGAGGCAGAGCAATTGCAAAAGAAATTGTTCCAAATCTTATCGATGAAATTCCAATTCTTTCAATGCTTGCAGTTTTTGCAGAAGGCTCAACGTTTTTTGAGGGCCTAAGTGAGCTTAAGGTAAAGGAATCAGATAGATTAAAAGCAATTAGGAGTTTGTTGACTGAGATAAATGCAAAATTTGAAACTAATCTTGATAATCTGACAATAAAAGGCTTTGGTAATAATTACACATTTTCAAATGCAAAATTCAATTCTTTTAACGATCATAGGATTGCAATGTGTGGTGCGATTCTTTCTTCGAGGTCAATTGACGATATACAAATAAATAATGTGGATTCTATTGAGACATCCTTTCCAAATTTCTTTGAAAACTTATCAAGCTTAGGGTTTACAATAGATTTGTCATGATACCAATAGTTACAATTGACGGCCCTTCTGGATCTGGAAAAGGAACCCTTGCAAAAAAGCTATCGATCGATCTGAAGTGGAATTATCTTGATAGTGGATTGTTATATAGGTGCTATGCATTTTTTTACAGAAAAAAAACTCAGGAAATTGATCAAGAGCTTGCATCATTAAAATTTAATTTTAGTGATGAAATGGAACAGGTAATTTGGAACCAAACCGATATAACACAGGAGTTAAGAGGAAATGAAATTACTCTGCTGTCGTCTGAGTTATCTCAGCGTAAGGAAGTACGGAAGGAGCTTTACTTGATACAAAAATCGTATCATAAGATGCCTGGCCTAATTGCTGAGGGCAGAGATATGTCATCGACAGTATTTCCAAATTCTAAAATTAAGATTTTCTTGACTGCATCTATTGATCAAAGAGTTCAAAGGCGTGCAAATCAGTTGAGAAATGCTGGACAAAAGGTTAATATCTCTGAACTTAAAAAAGAGATCGAGTTAAGAGATAGCAGAGATACTGAAAGAATTCATTCTCCGCTCTCAATTGTAGAGGGCGCAATTAAAATTGATAACACTAATGAGAGTGTCGAAACTACGATCAAAAGAGTAAAGAAACTTATATATGAAAGATACTGATAACGTACTAAAAGATCTTCTAGAAAAGAGCTTCCAGAAATTTGATCTGGTTCAAGGCTCTTTAGTTAAAGCTAATGTTTTACAAATTGGTAAAAAATGGGTAACTCTAGATATAGGTTTCAAATCTGATGGCCTGGTTCCAATAGAAGAGTTTCAAAATCATGCGAACAAAATACAAATCAAAGAAGGTGATGAAGTTGAAGTAATTTTAGATGCTTTAGATGATGGTTTTGGTGAAATAAGGTTATCAAGAGATAAAGCAAGAAAACAAGAAACATGGGATATGCTTGAAAGCTCTCATCAAAATGGGGATTATGTAGAGGGGAAAGTTGTAAATAAAGTGAAAGGTGGATTCACGGTATTTGTAGATGTTGTAAAATCATTTCTACCTGGCTCCTTAATAGACCCTAAAGGAGGCAAAGACTATCCTGACCTCACTGGTCAAACCCTTGAATTTAAGGTAATGAAGTTTGATAAAAAAAGATCAAATGTTGTTCTATCAAGAAAAGCCGTACTTCAAGAACAAAACTCAGAAGAACGAGAAAGACTACTCAAAATTATTAAAGAGGGTAAAAAAATTGAAGGTACAATCAAAAACCTTACCGATTATGGAGCTTTTGTTGATTTGGGTGGACTGGATGGCCTTCTACATATTACTGACCTTTCTTGGAAAAGAGTCATGCATCCTAAAGAAATTTTAAATGTTGGAGACAAGAAAGAATTTCTGGTTCTATCTTTTGATGAGGATAAAATGAGGGTTTCTTTAGGACTTAAGCAGCTTAGTGAAGACCCATGGAAAGATTTAGAAAGCAAGTATCATGTCGGCCAAGTTGTGGAAGGTGAAGTAGCTCTAACTACAGATTATGGATGTTTTGTTAAGCTTGATGACGACATAGAAGGTCTTGTTCATATTACTGATCTAGATTGGAAGAATAAAAATATCAATCCCTCTTCAATATTAAATAAGGGAGACAAGATCTCCGTAAAGATCATGGAGATTGACTTAGAAGAAAGAAAAGTTTCATTAAGCAGAAAGCATACCACTGAAAATCCATGGAAAGTATTCGAGGATAAACACAATGCTGGCGATATCTTAGAGGGCCTCACAATTAAATCAGTAACTGATTTTGGAGTATTTGTAGAACTAGATGGAGAAATTGATGGATTAATTCATCATTCTGAAATAAACGTGGGTGATGGCTCTATTGAAGAACAATATAAAGCCGGCGATAAAGTAAATGTCTCAATAAGCGGGATGGATTCAGAAAGAGAAAGAATATCATTATCTTTAGTTTCCTAGCAAAAAAAACCAACATTAAATACAATTTCTTATATGTCAAATAAAAGACTTATTGTCGCTTTGGATACTAATAATTTCTCAAAAGCGAAAGAAATAGTTTCTCATCTAAATCCTGAACAATGCATGGTAAAAGTTGGGCTTGAATTATTTATATCTCAAAGGGAGAAAATTCTTGAATATCTAACATCTGAGAACTTTGAAATTTTTTTGGATTTAAAACTTCATGATATTCCAAATACCGTATCAAAAGCACTTGAAGCTATTCAAGAATTTAATATTTCAATGACCACCATACATCTTAAGGGTGGAAAGGATATGATCAAAGCAGCTAGTGAGACAGCTGGCGATATACGCCTACTAGGTGTGAGCATATTAACAAGCCTTTCAGAAAATGAGATTGAGTTAACTTATGGAATTCCTTTTTCAAACTTATTTCAAAGACTTTTGGGTATTGCTCAAGAATCGAAAATTGATGGATTAGTTTGTAGCTCGCATGAGCTTCAGTATTTGAAGGAGTTTAAAGGAATTAAGGTTGTACCTGGAATTAGAAATCAAGTTGTAGATGATGATCAAAAAAGAGTAATGAGCTCATCAGAGGCATATGCATTGGGAGCAGATCATATTGTTGTCGGCAGACCAATAACTGATGCTTCAGATATTCAAAAGAAAATTATGGAATACTCATGAATAGTGAATTAAATTTTGAGAAAAATAACTATATGGACAGAGAGAATTCTATTGAATATATCAGGAAAGTCCATGGAATTAATTTTGATCTTAGCAATCATAAAATTCCCAAAAAATTTCATGAGGATTTTGAAAAGCTGGCACAAGAAAATAGAATTTTTGAAAAATTTCAAGCTATCTATAATGGAGAAAAAGCCAACAGAACAGAGAATAAAACAGTAACCCATTTTGAGTACAGAAAAAAGGATCCACATAAAAAATTTAAAGATGAGACCGATTTCATGCTACAGAAAGCTGATCAAATTTCAAAAAAATCCTTTGATAAAATAATTTTCTTTGGAATAGGGGGATCTCAGTTAGGACCATTGCTTCTTGGAGAGGCACTGATTTCAAATTTTCATGAAAAAGTTGTTATGATTACAGGAAGTGATCCAGAAGAATTCTCAGAAAAAACTTTTAACTTAAATTTAGAAAAATGTATTTTTTTAGTTGCATCTAAATCATTTTCAACAATGGAGACTATAAACTCCTTTGAGGCAGTAACTAATAAAAATTTTCTTAAATCTACTTATGCAATAACGTCAAATGTTAATGGCGCTCTTGAGTATGGCATTCCCCAAGAGAACATTATTCCCTTTGATGGATCAACAGGAGGAAGGTTTTCGTGTTGGTCACCAATATCAATACTTTTAGCTATTCTAGAGGGTGAAAAAAAATATAAATCATTTCTTGAAGGAGGCATGAACGCAGATCATGACTTACTTGAAAATAAAACTTTGAGCCCAAGCTTTATGTTGTCTTGTCAGGACATCTATAACAATAATATTTTAAAAAATCAGACGACATTGATTTTAAATTATGATTGGAAATTAAGGAGTTTTTCAAAGTATGCTCAGCAGCTTGAAATGGAATCAAATGGAAAATCAATTGATCAAAATAATCAAGCTATAAATATTGATACTTGTCCTATTATTTGGGGGGGATATGGCCCAGAATCTCAACATTCCTTTTATCAAATGGTTTACCAAGGAACGAAGGATTTTAACATAAACATAATTGCGTCCTTAACAGAATCTCTTAACTTTTATCAGTTCAAAGGACAGTCCGAATCTCTTATAGCCGGATCAGAAAAGGAAATAGAGAAATATAAAATAACAAATCATAGAACACCAACATTAATAACCATTGAAGAAATTTCTCCATTGTCTATTGGGGTTTTAATGGCCTCATGGGAAAACAAGGCAATTCTTAACAGTTTATTTTGGGATATAAATGCTTTTGATCAGTGGGGAGTCGAGCTAGGAAAGTTAAACACACAGAAATATTTCCAGTGATCAAAAGTATTTCAGAAAAAGCAAAATCTTTTCCAGAGACCCCAGGTGTTTACAGATTTTTTGGTAATAAAAAAATCCTTTACATTGGTAAGGCAAAAAATCTTAGAAAAAGAGTTCAAAGTTACTTTCGGAGTTCTGTAAAAGAATATAAAACCAATAAACTGGTTGAAAGAATAGAAGATATTGATTTTTTAACAACTAACAATGAGACCGAAGCACTTTTATTAGAACAGAACTTAATAAAATCAAATCAACCTCAATTTAATATTTTGCTTAGGGATGATAAGTCATTCCCATATATAAAAATTGATGAAAAGCATGATTTTCCATCAATTACTTTCAAACGAACAACAAAAGCAGAAAAAAATCTATTTGGTCCATTCATAAGTGCAAAAGGCACAAGAACTGCCATTACTGAGCTACAAAAGATTTTAAAACTAAGAACATGTAATGACGTTTTTTTTGCCAACAGATCAAGACCCTGTCTTCAATATCAAATAAAAAAATGTTCAGCACCTTGTGTTGGATTTATTTCTAAAACTGATTATAAAAAGGATATAGAAACTTCTAAATCAATACTTAAAGGCAATTTTAAACAAATACTAGCTCATCTTGATGATGAAATGAGGCATTTATCTGATAAAGAGGAATTTGAAAAAGCTGGTGAAGTAAAAAATAAAATTAGAATTCTTAAACGAGTTGAAGAGTCTCAAATTATTTTTTCTGGTGGTGAGCAAACCAAAGTGGTTGCTATGGCAGCTTTTGGCATTGATGTTTGTTTCGTAGTTATTGATATTGAACGAAATTCGTTTACCAATATACGAAGATTTTCCTTTAAAAATAAAATTGCAAAGTCAGATTCCGCCTTGATGGAGGAATTCATAAGCAGGCTGGTTCTCGCGAATCCACAGATAAAAGAAATTGTATGCTCAGATGAAAGTTTCCATTCCCCATTTTTTCCAAATATCAACTTTACGTTTCCTACTTCTGGCAAAAAGAAAAATTGGATTGAGATGGCAAATAGGAATGCAAGAAACTTATTGAGCCTACGGCTGCAAAGATCAGATAAGTACTCTCATTCAGTAGATTATTTACAGAAAAACTTTGGTATTAATAAAGAGAGTCTCTCAATAGTTGGTTTTGATGTAAGTGGAGGGGTTGGAGATATTCAAACTGTTTCATGTGTTTATTTTAATTATGATGGTCCTGTAAAATCAAAGTATAGGTTCTATCATGTTCCCTTGAAGGATTCAAAATCTGACTTATCAGCACTGTTATTTGGGATAAGAAAGTATTTGCAAAACAATTTTGATATAAGTCTAGTCTTGATTGATGGCGGTTTAAATCATCTTAAGTTTATCGAAGGTGCCCTCAAAAAAAAGAAGTACAAATTTGCATCAATTGGAAAAGGGGAAAAAAGAAAATATGGTATAGAGAACTTATTCTATGGAGAAAATAAAGTTGAATTTAGAAAGGACGATTCAATGTCAAAGATTTTTTTAGACGTTAGAGATGAAGCCCATAGATTTGCAATCAAAAACTTTCGTTCGACTAAAAGAAAGAATTTAACGCAACATTTTTTACAAGATATTCCAGGCATTGGGCCAAAAACAATAAGCAAGATCTACAAAGAGTATCAGTCCCTTGAAGAGCTTTCAAAAGAAAGCAATAGAAGTGCATCTAAGAAGTTAAATTTAAACGTGGCAAAGGTTAAAAAGATTCAAGATTGTCTCAAGGAAATGTATAATTAGATGATGTATTCCAAATTTCATCTCGCATTCAAGGTTCCGTGTATCAGTGAGGCAAAAAAATTCTATTGTGGTGTTTTAGGGTGTGATGAAGGAAGGTCTGAATCTGGCTGGGCAGATATAAATTTTTTTGGAAATGAACTAACTTTGCATGAATTTCCAGAACTTAAAAATTCTAAATTAGGAATTACTAAAATTGTAGATATGTGCGATATTCCTGTCCCTCATTTTGGTGTTCATCTAGAACAGCAAACATTTGACAAGTTAAAGGAAAGAGTTGAACAAAAACACGTAAAGGTATTGCTTAAACCCTTTATCAGATTTAAGGGAAGGCCACCTGAGCAAGAGACAATGTTTCTATGTGATCCTTTCGACAACATAATTGAGTTAAAGACTATGAGAAATCCAGAAACTCTTTGGGATAAAAAATCTTGATAAAATCTTGTAATCATTTAATATCTGCATTCTATGGCAATTAAATTTCAATCCCCATTGTGCTAATCATGCACATTTATAATCATTTAAACTAATTTGAGACCACAAAGAAGAAGGCCTCCTCAGGCTCCAATCAACCAATTCATGAAAGCTGAGAAGCTAACAGTTATTTCTGAAACTGGAGAAAAGCTTGGCAATTATTCTAAATCCGAAGCCGTTGATCTTGCCAAGGAAAGAGGTTTGGATATTTTACAAATTACCTTTGATAAAGAGCCTTGCGTAGCAAAAATTATTGATTACGGAAAATATAAATTTGATCAAAAGAAAAAACAATCACTCGCCAAAAAAAATCAAAAGAGATTAGAGCAGAAAGAAATCAAAATGCGTCCAAATATCGACAGGGGTGATATAAATGTAAAACTCAAAAAAATCGTGGCATTTATAGAAAGAAAAGCAAATGTAAAGATTTCTGTAACTTTTAGGGGAAGAGAGCTTGGAAACACAAGTTTTGGCAAAACATTACTTGACAGCATCATTAAAGAAACCGAAGATATTGCATCTGTATTAGTGGAGCCAAAATTTGAAAACAGAACATATAGTGCTTTATTAGCTCCAAAAAAAATAAAATGAGTAAATTAAAAAACCACTCTGGTGCAAAAAAGAGGTTCAAATCAACTGGCACAGGGCTCAAAATGAGATCAGCCGGGAGAAACCATATTTTGTCAAAGCATAAAACAAAAAAGAAGAGACATTTGAGAGGTCTTTCAAATCTTGAAGGTGCAAACTTAAAAGTGGTGAAGAAATTATTGGAGGCCTAAATGCCAAGGACTACTAAAGGAAACTTAGCTGCAAAAAAACATAAAGCTGTAATTGAAAGAACAAAAGGCCATTATGGGGCAAGATCAAGGCTATTTAAAACAGCCAAACAGTCTCTAATTAAATCTCTCCAGTACGCTTATAGAGATAGAAAAAATAGAAAAAGAGATTTTCGAAGATTATGGATTACAAGGATAAATGCTGAAGTAAGGAATTTAGGCTACTCATACTCAAAATTCATTTATGGTTTAAATCAAAAGGGCATAAAACTTGACAGAAAGATGTTGTCAGAGTTAGCTATACAGGATAAAGCAACTTTTGAGAAAGTTGTCAAAACTGCTATAGATTAAATGTCATCAAAAGAAATTTATTTACCCTCAAAAAATAAAGAACTTGGATCAATACATCCAATCAATAAGGTGAAATTCTCTTTAGAAAAACTTCTATGTTCTTTTGGGTTTGAGATTGCGGAGGGTCCAGAAATTGAGAGTGAAAAGTATAATTTTGATATGCTCAATATCCCCTCTACACATCCAGCTAGGGAGATGCATGACACTTTTTACGTGAATAATAAGAAGAGTGTTCTACGAACACATACATCACCAGTTCAAGTTAGATGTATGCTCTCAAACAAAATGCCAATAGCTTTTATTTCTCCTGGAAAAGTATACAGAAAAGATGACGATTCAACTCACCTGCCAATGTTCCATCAGATTGAAGGAATATATGTAGATGAGAATGTGAATTTTGCTCATCTCAAAGACCTTATATATAAAATTTGCTTTTCACTATTCGGCGATAAAATTAAATTGCGCTTTAGACCATCATTTTTTCCATTTACTGAACCCTCTGCTGAAGTCGACATACTTTTTGGTGATAAATGGCTAGAAATTCTTGGCTGTGGCATTGTGAATCCAAAGGTGCTTAAAAATTGTTCGATAGATACAAAAAAATATTCAGGATTAGCATTTGGTTTAGGAATTGAGCGAATCGCAATGCTTAAATATGGAGTTAAAGACATTAGAGACTTTTATAAATCAAACTTAGACTTTTTGAGGCAATTCAAATGAAATTAGCTTATTCACATATATTGCGGCTTTTAAAAGACAAACCCTCCAAAAAAGAAATATCTGATTTACTATTTCAGCTTGGCCATGAACATGAACTAGAAAATAATATTTTTGACCTGGAAATAACTCCAAATAGAGGAGACTGTTTATCCTTAAATGGAATTGCAAGGGATCTAAACTTCTTTTACCCCATGAAAAGTAATACAAAAGTCTATTCAGGCAACCTTAAAAAATTTAATCCTAAACTCAAAAATGAATCAGAAGAGATATGTCCAAATATTTCATTCCTCGAGATAGAAATAACTGGAAAAGTAAAAAAATATAAAGATTATCTGGAAAATTACTTTAAAGATTTGGGAATAAACAAAAACAATTTTTTCACTGATATCTCTAACTACCTGGCATATGAGACTGGACAGCCAACACATTGCTTTGATGCAACAAAAATGGACGGTACTTTCAAACTTGAAAAAAGAAAGAAAAATGAAAAGTTCAAAACTCTTTTAGATGATGAAATTGAGCTGAAAGGGCAAAATCTTGTTTTTACACTTGATAATAAAACCATAAGCTTGGCTGGCGTAATGGGTGGAAAAAGTACTAGTTGCAGTAATTCTACAACTAAAGTTTGGGTTGAGTGTGCTTATTTCAAACCTGAAGAGATATTAGGAAAAGCCAGAAAATATAATCTAAATTCAGAGGCTGCGTATAAGTTTGAAAGAGGTGTTGATTTTATGTGCCAAGAAATGGTGCTTAGGAGATTCATAGCTATTGTTGGTGAGCATGCTGAAATTAAATCAATGGCAATAAATCAAAACCTCAAGAAAAAAGTGAGACACAAACTTAATTTCTCTTCAAAAAAGATCAATGAAATCATCGGAGATGAAGTCAAAGAGAATAAGCAAGTGAAGATTCTAAAAGCTCTAGGGTTTGAGAAAGAAAAAAATTCTATCGTAATCCCTAGCCATAGATCTGATATTGATCAAGCAAATGATTTAGCAGAGGAGATTACCAGAGTTATAGGGTATAACAATATAATACCAAAGCCCCTAATGCTTCCTGTAAATGTTAAATCTATGGAACATTCTTTTGAAGAGTCATGTAGAGATTTTCTTGTAAACCTTGGATTTTTTGAGGTAATTAACTTCCCTTTTAATGATACCGAGAATGAAGAGGCAAATATTATTGATAACCCATTAGATAAACAGAGATCAAAGATTAGGGTTTGCATTACAAAATCATTGGCAGCTAATGTGGTTTACAACCAAAATAGGCAAAAAGACTCAATAAAACTGTTTGAAATATCTGACGTATACACAAAAACTGGAAGAGAAAGATCAATTGGTGTAATTGTAAATGGACGCGAGGGTAAAAATTATAATGAATTTAGCTCAAAATTAAACTACTCGTACT
This sequence comes from uncultured SAR86 cluster bacterium, assembly GCA_902610995.1. GTDB lineage: Bacteria > Pseudomonadota > Gammaproteobacteria > Magnimaribacterales > TMED112 > TMED112. The sequence goes on along the minus strand of CACLXU010000001.1, from coordinate 84,017 downwards.
TAAAAGGGATTCTTATAACAATGCTTAGTGAGCTACTTGCAACAAAAATAGATTTTATTGCAGAGATAAGAGAAAATTATGATTTTGTCGAAGCAGTAAGCCTTAACGGCAGAAAGATTGGTGCTTTAGGAAAATTATCAAATAATTTTGTAAATTCAAAATCAAAATCGCCCGTGTACAGCTTTGAAATAGACATAACGAATATTGAACTTCCTACAGTGACATCAAAGCCAGTCTCTGAATATCCTGCAATCTATAGAGACCTTTCATTCTCAATAGATACCCTTGAACTAATTGATGATCTAAATATAAAAATAGAGAAAGTATGTTCTGAATCCAAGATTTTGAAGGAGTTATTTGTTTTTGACTTTTTTGAAAATAAGAAAATGAATATCTTAAAAGTGGGTTATCGTTTTAAATTTCAATCAGATAAAAAAAGCTTAACAGATAAGGAAGTTGATAAAGTAATGGATAAGATAATTCAAATTTCTATGTCCACTGATGGAATAAAAATCGAAGGATTATAAAATGAAAATCTCTGTGGTAAGTGGAGGGTTTGACCCTATTCATTCTGGCCACATTAACTATATTTCCGCAGCCAAAAAGATGGGTGACCTTCTAATTGTTATGCTCAATAGTGATGAGTGGCTGAAAGATAAGAAAGGTAAGCCTTTCATGCCTTTTTCTGAGAGAAAACAAATACTTGAGAACATTAAAGATGTTGACAAAGTTATTGGATTTAAAGATGACCAGGTTGGGAGCTGTATAAATGGATTAGAAATAATTAAATCAGAATACCCAAATGACACTATAATTTTTTGCAACGGTGGTGATAGAAAAAAAGATAATATTCCTGAAATGCAGGTCCAAGGAATTAAATTTGAATTTGGGGTTGGAGGCAATAATAAGGATAATTCAAGTAGCTGGATATTAAAGGATTGGAAATATGAATCAGAGGAGAGAGTATGGGGGAATTTCTACACTTTATTTTCTGATTCTCGTGTGAAGTTAAAGGAATTGACAATTCTCCCAAGCAAGGGAATGAGCATGCAAAGACACACATTAAGAGATGAAATATGGTTTATTTCATCTGGTAGGTGCAAGGTAAATTTTTCAAAAGACTCCCCTGAAGATTTTCATGAAATTTTATTAAAAAAAGATGATATTTTTTCTGTTAAACGCTCAGAGTGGCACCAAATTTTTAATCCATACGAAGAGGAGTGCAAAATTCTTGAAATTCAATATGGTGAAAAGACATCAGAAGACGATATTGAAAGGTACAAGTACTTTTCAAATGATGATTTAAAATAAATAGCATGGATACCTTAATTCTTGGGAATGGCAACAGGGCAAGAAATACACTTATTCCCGCGCTAAAAGAAATTGAGGGAGAAATTTTTATTCATGGAAGAGATTCAGAAAAAGTTGAGGCATTTTGCAAAGCAACAGGATGCTCACATCTTTCAAGCTTAAGAAATCTGCCGAAAAGTATTTCTAGATTATGTATAGCGATTCCCTCCAATGAAGCTTACGAGTATTTGCTGAGAATTGATGATAAGCTCTCAAAAAATATTGTTTTATTCTTAGATACGCCTTTCTTTGGAGGATTTAAAAATGTGAAATTACTTAAATTGCAAAATAAATTTAAAAAAACACTTGTTACTGAGGATTGGATCAGTAAGCCAGTCTTCTCCATCATCAAAAAAATTGCCCAAGATGAAAACTTAGGTGATTTAAATGAGATTACTTTTCAAAATTCAGGTTTTTCCTATCATTCCCTAGCTATATCAAGAAAAATTTATCGAAGAGCCTTATCTTTTGGTTATAAAAAAGGAAATAATTATTTTTTTAACTTTAGCGGTAAGAAAATGAAGATTATCAATCCTAAAGATTATGATAACTGCTCTACAATTTTTAAATTTCAGAGAGGTGTAGTTAAAGATATATCTGGTAGCTATGAAACACCCAAAAAGGATGAAATTATTGTCCAGAGAACTTTAGAAGAAAAAAAAATAACTTACACATATACAACTGATGAAACTAAAGATATAGAAATCCAAAGTATTGCTCATTCTATAAAAACAGAGCTAAATCACTATGAAAACATTGAAAAAATTCTATCTCTGAAAATAAAATTTGTTAATCAAGAGGAAGATTATTCATTTATTGACGGGGCATACGATAGTCTGGTTTTTGCAATTCTTAATCGACTTAATATTTTCTTTGACATTTGTTTTAATAAAACTTCAGTAGCTCTTAAGTTACTAAAATCTTATGGCAAATCTAAATAGGTTTATTAACAAAGACAAGTATTTAAAATTTTGTGAATTGCATAAATTAGAAGAATTTTATGCAGTAGTTGGCTCAAGTTTTGCTGCGTTGTCACTTGTAGAGGGTCTGAAATCAAAAAATATAATAGTTTTTGAAAAAGGGGGTGATTTTAATCCATTGCTTCTCCGTGGTCTTAGAATTAAAAATAATGGAACATTCTCATTGAAAGAAAATTCAATTGAGGAATCAGTAGGAGGTGCTTCAAATACATGGACTGGAAGGCTATCAGAAATGAATCATCAGGAGTTTTGTGGAAAAAACAAAGAGGCCTCAAAAATTTTTTATGATTTAAGTACCAAATACTATAAAAAATCATGGGAGTTTTTTGGTTTTAAAAATTTCATACAAGTTGAGAAAAATGTAACTGATTTTAAAGAAAGAGTGCTGCCTGAACAAAAAAAACCTCTAAGAGCAGAAAAACTTTTGAAAAAGCATAATATTCAAATCGTCGTTGAATCAAAAATAACTGCTGTTGGAGAAGACAAAATTGGATCTTTTTTACTTGTTGAATTCTCTGATACCTTTAAAGAGAAAATCTATTTCAAAAAAATAATTCTTGCTAATGGAGGCTTGCATTCATCCCTTTTGTTGAAGAATTCATTTGAAAAAGGTTTTCTTAAAAGCGATAAATCTAAAATCATCTCAAAAAATTATATGAATCATCCTAAAATTACGTTTAATAATTTTTTTACTTCAATTCCATCTTTCTCACCCTTTGTTCTAAGAGATAAAAATGATTCAAATTTTTATGGTTATAGTCTTTCAGATGATCTTCAAAAAAAATATGGCCTAAAGAATACTTATTTTACATTTCATCCTATTTCAAAAGACGAGCATACGAAAGAATTTATTTGTGCGGCTAATATTTACTTTAATAAATTTAATGCCTTAAAGATTTTTGCAAAGTATCTAAAAGATTATGGATTTAATTTTTTTTCAATTTTAAAAATAATCTTTCATATTGGATGTAGGGTAGGTTTATTTAAAGATAAGATAAAAAATTACGATCTAGAATATTTTTGTGAAATGGCTCCAAATGCAAAAAATAAAATATTTGTTGATAGAGGCTCATTGAATAGTGAAGTAAACTTTTCTGAAAAAGATTACATTAATCTAGAGATCCTTCACCAAAAACTTGTTTCTGAATTATCAGATAATGTAGCTGACCAATACAAGACCATTAATTTTAGGGATAAATTTTTTCAAGATTCTAGTCATCACATTGGAGGCATACCCATGTCAGAGAATCTAGATGATAGCGTAATCGATAAAAATTTGAGAGTTGTAGATTCAGAGAGCATTTTCTTGTGTAGTTCATCTGTATTCCAGTATTCAGGCAGCTCAAATCCAACCCTTACAATAGTAGCATTAGGATTACGACTTGCCGATCACCTCAAAAGAATCAATTGACACCAATAATTGATCTTAGGGACTTATGAGGTTAATATATAGCGATTAATTGCCGATTTGTAACGCTTGCAGGCATAAACTGCTAAATAGTTAACCCCTCCAAGCATTCGGCTAGGAGAAAATAATGACTAAATCAAAAAATCCAGAGACAATTTCACTTCATGCTGGGTGGAGAAAAGACGAATCTACTAATTCGGTTGCTGTTCCTATTCATGCAACATCTAGTTATCAATTTGATGATGCTGATCATGCAGCCAACTTGTTTGCGCTTTCTGAGTTAGGAAATATATATTCAAGAATAATGAATCCTACAAATGCAGTTCTGGAAGAAAGAGTTGCCGCTTTGGAAGGCGGTGTTGGTGCTTTAGCATTAGCATCTGGCCAAGCTGCTTCTGCGTATGCAATTCAAAATATTTGCGAAGCAGGAGATAATTTTGTGGCATCTTCACACTTGTATGGAGGAACTTATAATCAATTCAAAAACCCTTTAAAAGATATGGGTATTGAAGTTAGATTTGTTGATCCCGCAGACCCAGAGAATTTTTTAAAGGCTACAGACGATAGAACCAGAGCTTACTATGGAGAGGTTCTTCCTAACCCCAGTTTTGAAGTTTTCCCCCTTAAAGAGGTTGCTGATTTAGGAAAGCCATTAGGTATACCTCTCATAGTTGATAACACTGCTGCTCCAGTGATTTGTAAGCCTTTTGATCATGGTGTTAGTGTATTACTTCATTCAACTACAAAGTATATTGGTGGTCATGGAAATTCAATTGGAGGAATCCTTGTTGATAGTGGAAATTTTGAGTGGGAGAAATTTCCTGAAAGACAGCCTAAATTAAATACCCCAGACCCATCATATGCAGGGGCTGTTTGGACAGAAGCAGTGAAGCCACTAGGACCAATTGCCTACATCCTCAAAGCTAGAGTTACACTTCTTAGAGACATGGGCGCTGCAATGAGCCCATTCAATGCATTTATGTTTTTAACAGGCATGGAAACCCTGCCTTTAAGAATGAGAGAGCACTCAAAAAACGCAGAAAAAGTTGCTGATTTCTTAAAAAATCATAAAAAGGTAGAAAAAGTAATTTATCCCTCAGAAGTTGCAGTTGATAGAGCAAAGAAATATCTAAATGGTGGTAATGGTGGTCTTATGGGCTTTGAAATTGTAGGAGGCAGAGATGCTGGAAAGAAATTTATAAATGCTTTAGAGCTTCTTTATCATGTTGCTAATATTGGAGATTCAAAATCGTTAGCAATTCATCCTGCAAGTACAACGCATAGTCAACTATCTGAGGATGAGCTATCTGATGCCGGAGTAACTCCAGGATTTGTAAGATTATCAATCGGCATTGAGCATGTCGATGATATCATTGCAGATATTGAACAAGCGTTAGAAAAGGCTTAAAAGATAAGATCTTTTTGATGAATCATCAAAGAGAGATCTTTTCAAGTTCCCAGCCTTTAATTCTAGAGTCGGGAACGGCTCTAGAATCTTTTGATTTAATTTATGATACATATGGCTGCCTAAATGAAGCCCAAGACAATGTTATTCTAATTTTTCATGCCTTCTCTGGAAGTCATCATGCTGCTGGAAAACTAGAGAGTGATCAAGATAGAGGCTGGTGGGACAGCTTTATAGGTCCGAATAAGGTATTTGATACTAATAAAAATTACATTATCTGCGTAAATAATATTGGAAGCTGTTTTGGAAGTACTGGCCCATCTAGTCTAAATGAATTAACAAATACATCGTATGGAGAAAACTTTCCAGAAATATCTGTTAAAGATTGGAACCAAGCAATTTTTTATCTCTTATGTTCTTTAAAAATAAATACTATAAGCGTTGCAGTTGGATCAAGTTTGGGAGGCATGCAGGTGATGGATTTAATCTCAAAAAAAGATGTTGATGTTAAAAAAGGAATAATAATTGGAGCAACACATAAACCAAGACAATTAAATATTTTATTGAATCATGTTCAAAGGTCGATTTTAAAATTGGACGATAGCTCTGATGCTTTAAAAGTGGCAAGAATGCTATCGCATGTTAGCTATATTTCAAACGATTTTTTACAAGACAGGTTCAAATATAATACTCAAGATTTAGAAACAAAAATTTCAGATGATATTGTATATGAATCTGAAAACTATCTTTCATATCACGGTGAAAAATTTGTTAAGAGATTTAACAAAGATTCATTTATCCTAATGACAAAGGCAATGGATAGTTTTTATTTTGATGAGTCAAAAATAGACAATATTTCAAGTAAAGTTTTATTGATAAGTTTTGATGATGATCTGCTATTTCCTGCTAAGGATATGGTAGAATTTCACAAACTTTTAAAGTTGAAAGGAGTTAATTCTAAACATAAAAACCTAAAGGGTACTAGAGGACACGATAGTTTTTTGTATTTAACGAAAGAATACAAGGATGAACTAGAAAAATTTATAAATAGTTAGGAGAAATAATGTCGTACATTTTTACATCAGAATCCGTAGGAGAGGGCCACCCAGATAAAGTATGTGATCAAGTTTCAGATGCTGTTTTAGATGCTTGCTTAGAACAAGATAAAAATTCAAGAGTTGCATGTGAAACCATGGCAAAAGATAACAATCTTTTTCTTGCAGGGGAAATATCAACACTCGCTGAGGTAGATTTTGAATCAGTTGCAAGAAGAGTAGTCAATCAAATTGGTTATGATGATGATGAGCTCGGATTCAATGGGAATACTCTAAATTTTTTTAATTTTCTTTCTAAGCAATCTCCTGATATTGCTCAAGGGGTGGATGAGGGAAAAGGCATCGATAAAGAGCAAGGAGCAGGCGACCAGGGTCTTATGTTTGGTTATGCATGTAAAGAAACAGATGTCTTGATGCCATTACCAATTCACTTGTCGCATCTATTGGTCAAAAAACAAGCAGACCTCAGAAATTTAGGTACATCTTGGTTAAGACCAGATGTTAAGTCACAAGTATCAGTTGAATACGATGAAAATTTTAAGGCTAAAAGAATTGATTCTGTTGTAATTTCAACTCAACATTCACCAGATATTTCTCAGGAAGAAATAAGAGAATTTGTTATATCCAATATTATTAAGACAACACTTCCAGAAGAATTAATCGATTCAAAAACAAATTTTTTTGTTAACCCAACCGGAGCATTCGTGATTGGAGGACCTGTAGGCGATTGTGGGTTAACCGGCAGAAAAATAATTGTAGACACTTATGGAGGCATGGCAAGACACGGGGGTGGAGCTTTTTCAGGCAAAGATCCTTCTAAAGTAGACCGTTCTGCCGCATATGCCGCAAGACATATAGCAAAAAGTATTGTGGCAGCAGATTTATGTGATTATTGTGAAATTCAGGTTGCTTATGCCATTGGAGTTTCAAAACCGGTTTCTGTTTATGTTAATACCTTCGAGTCAGAAAAAATTCCAGTTACAGAAATAAATAAAATTATTGATAAAAATTTTGATTTAACACCAAAAGGCCTCATAAATGACTTAGAATTACTTTCTCCAATATACCAGCCAACGGCATCGTATGGTCATTTTGGAAGAAATGAAGATTCATTTACATGGGAAAGAGTTAAAAAACTATGAGCGATTATAAAGTCAAAGATATAAATTTAGCTGAATTTGGAAGGCAAGAAATTCTTCTTGCACAGGATGAAATGCCGTCTCTAATGCAGTTAAGAGAGAGATATAGATCAGAACAACCTTTAAAAGGTGCAAGAATTGTTGGATGTATTCATATGACCATTCAAACTGCTGTACTAGTTGAAACACTTATTGATCTAGGTGCAGAGGTGAGATGGTCTTCATGTAATATTTTTTCAACACAAGACCATGCTGCAGCAGCACTTGCTGATCAAGGAATACCAGTGTTTGCATGGAAGGGTGAGACTGAAGATGAATATGAATGGTGCTTAGAACAAACAATTTGCAAAGATGGAAAGCCTTGGGATGCAAATATGATTCTTGACGATGGAGGGGATTTGACTGCCAAGATTCATAATGAGTATCCAGATATGTTAGAGACTATACATGGGGTTTCTGAGGAAACAACAACGGGGGTTCATAGGCTCAAAGAGATGCTATCCTCAGGAACCTTGAGAGTACCTGCCATAAATGTTAATGATTCAATTACAAAATCAAAGAACGATAATAAGTATGGTTGCAGACATAGTCTAGATGATGCTATCAAGAGAGCAACTGATATGCTTTTGTCTGGAAAGAAAGCTTTAGTTATAGGTTATGGAGATGTTGGTAAAGGTTCAGCCGATAGCCTGAAACAGCAAAAGATGATTGTTGATGTTACAGAAGTTGATCCTATTTGTGCAATGCAGGCTTGTTTTGATGGTTATGAGGTAGTCTCAGCATATAAAGAAGGAGTTGTTACTGAAGATGGTAAAAATGTAAATGGTGATTTGCTTAAGAGGTATGATTTAGTTGTTACAACAACTGGAAATGTAAATGTTTTAGATAGATATGTTCTTGATGAGCTTAAGTCTTCATGTGTTGTGTGTAATATTGGTCATTTTGATAATGAAATTGACGTTGAATACCTAAAAAAATATGAATGGCTTGAGATTAAACCTGGAGTTCACAAAATAATAAGAGGTGAGAATGATTACCTGTTACTTTTAGCTGAGGGTCGATTAGTCAATTTAGCTGTTGCTACTGGTCATCCAAGTAGAGTAATGGATGGATCTTTCTGCAATCAAGTTTTGGCTCAAATTCATCTTTTCAAGGAAAAATTTGCTGATCTAGATCCAGACAAAAAGAGCGAAAGCTTATACGTAAAAGTCCTTCCGAAGAAATTAGACGAGGAGGTAGCTGAATTGATGGTTAAAGGATTTGGTGGCACAATGACTAAATTAACAAATGAACAGGCTGATTACATTGGGGTCGATAAAGATGGCCCATTTAAAGAAGATAGCTACTCTTACTAGGTACGGGGTATTTTATTAAATTTGATTCTTTCAGAGGGTTCTTTTGGGGTTTTGTAAAATCCTCAAAGATCTCACTTTTCGTAGTATTTTTTTTGATGTCATTATCTGCGTTGCTTCAAGCAACGACTGTGTTTGGGATAATACCCATTGTTGACTTCGTATCTCAGACTGACAGGGAAGATTTAAGTGCAGTAAGCAGGGTAATATTTGATTTTATCACCTCAATAGGTTTTTCTGTTTCCATGATATCTTTAGGAGCTACTCTCGTTGTAGTTATTCTTTTAAGAGTTTTAATAAATTTCTTAGAAAATTATTTTAGATTCAAAACTATTTATGATTATTTAAAAATATTTTCTGTCGATTTCTTTTCTGTAGTGGTAAGAGCAAAGATTCCTTCATTTGAAAAAAATAGCTATGGAAAGCTTTCCAATACCTTAACAAATGAAACTCAAAAAATGAGTGCAGGTATGGATGCTTTGATGAAAGTAGTTTTTTCATTTGTAACTGTTGTAGCCTTTGCATCAACAATGTTTGTAATATCTCCTGCATTATCTATTCTGATGGCGGCTTTAGGGTTGCTCTTATTTTTCCCAATAACCTGGCTAGCCAACAGCCTAAAAACTTATTATCAAAAGAAATATGTAAATAATCTGAATTTTCTTGGTGATAACACATATAACATTTTGTCGAATATAAAACTTGTTAAAGGCTTTGGTAATGAGGAGAGATCTATTAAAAATCTTGATGGCAATATTTCAGGGTTACGTGACTCAATATTTAGATCCTCTTTGACATCATCTGTTAATGCAACACTTACTGAGCCATTAATTTTTATAATTATTGTTGTAATTGCTTATTATTCACAAAATTACCTTGATCTTGGCATTCCCCTTCTTGTAGCATTCATGTTTTCAGCAAATCGTCTTGGATTATTTTTAAACATCTTTTTTACATCTTTAAATCAATACTATGGCTATATTCCTTCATACAGACAGTTTTTTGAAATTCATTCTTTCCTCAATCAAAACAAAGAGAGAATGAAAGGAGAAAAATTGAATGAGCTACAAAAGGTAATAAGCTTTGATAAAGTTTCTTTCTCCTACGATGCAAAGAACTCAGTACTAAACGAAGCCTCATTTGATATTCAAAAGGGAGAAAAAGTCGCAATTGTCGGCGAATCTGGTGCAGGTAAATCTACAATAATTGATTTGTTGATGGGCTTTCAGAGGCCAGGAGAGGGTAAAATTTTGATTGATCAAAAAAACATTGAAGAAATATCCTCAGGTTCGATAAGGAATATTATGGGTTATGTTCCTCAAAAACCTACTCTCATTCCAGGAACTATTAGAGAAAACTTCAAGTGGTCAAAAGAGGATATAACTGATGATGAAATTATAGAGATTCTTCAGAGAACTGATTGCTTAGGTTTTATGAATAAACTTGAAGACGGACTTGATACAGAAATAGGGAATATTGGAGACAAACTTTCTGGCGGCCAAATACAAAGGTTATGTTTAGCAAGAGCTCTTGGTAAAAAACCAAATATTCTTATCTTAGATGAGCCTACTAGTTCACTTGATAAAAAGTCAGAGATAGAAATTAAGAATCTATTGGAAAATATACAAGATATTACTATCCTATGTGTTACCCACAGAAGAGAGATTGTCGAGAAGTTTGATAAAACAATTTTCTTGGATAAAGGAAAGGCTTCAAGTATTTAATTGGCTGAGTGGCAGAGTGGTTATGCAGCGGACTGCAACTCCGTGTACATCGGTTCGATTCCGTTCTCAGCCTCCAATCAAAAAGAATGGTCCCCACATATTGCCCCTGTTTCTTCGTTAAAGCAAACCCAAAACACTTCAATCGTTCCTACAGATGAGTTGCACTTCCAGGAAACAAAATCAGAGAAATCAGTGTTCATTTCAAATTCGAGGATTGTACATGTTTCAGCTTTCACATGAACATGTTTTTCTATCGAATTAGTATTATCAAAAAAGGTAAAATCTAAATCACCACTTTTGGTTTTTTTAGGATTATGAGAGCAATTTCTCACAAAAAAAACAGTCTTCCAATCAGGAAGATTTACAATCGAACCCCAATGATTAGTTTTCTTTGGGTAAACATTTCCTTTAAAACCTGTAGCTATATCGGTGGGATGTTTAGAGTTTGGAAGTGAGAAGTTATAACTAATATTTAGCCTTGCAGGGCAGTGATCTGTTGAGTAAAACTTTACGAATTTATCTTCTGTTAGTTCTCCCTCAAATGCTTCTTCGCCTGAATTAAAATTAAATATATTATCTGTATCTTGTTCGATTATCTCATCAATATTTGCTTCTTTAGATTTAAAAGTTACATTGCTTTTTATATTAGTTGGATATGAAATTAATCTTAAGTTTAAAGGTTTTTTATTAAAGGCTGGTAAAAATGAAGTCACTGGGTTCTCTTTGGAACTCTCTATAATATCTCCACTTTCAGTTACGGACATGAATGAATGCGTGCAAAAGTGCATGTTTGCTTTTTTGAGATAATTTCCAACAACATATCTTCCAAAGATACCTTTATTTTCGTGTTCAAACTCTATAAAAAACCTTTTTCCTTTTAAGAGTTTTTTCTCCGAATCATCAAGGAACTCATTTGCATAGAAGATTTTAGACCCAAAAGGGTTTAATTCTAAGGGAAATTTTTTTTCCAAAATTAAATCTTTAACCGGTAATTTTAAAAATTTAATAGACAATTCTGTGTTCATTGCGTCCTGCCCATTAAAGATCGATATAAAAGGAGACAAGTTATCATCATAAATAGATAAAAAGTTTGATTCTCTCCAAGTGTTAGTCTGATGATCTTCATTTGAATTTAAGATCCTTCCGGCAGAATGAACAACACTAATGTAATCCTTGGACCTGTAATAACAAAGAATGGCAGGGAAAGGATATCCTAAATTCTTGTTGCCTATTACTTCAATTTCAATGGTCCCTTTATCTATATCTTCTGCATCAGATAAAATATTCTTAATTGATATTTGATTGTGGGTATCAATTTGCAAAGATTCAGAATGAATTAATTTTCCGCTTAGATCTCTTACAAATATATTCGCAATAAGATTTTCAATTTTACTTTTCCACTGCCAATAGTTTTGAAAGACCAGAAGAGTATCTTCACACGCTCCTAAAAAAAAAGGGAATATAGCTGAAGATCTATAGTTAACCCATAAAGCTCTTGCAGAAAAGTCTTTTTTAAGACTTGATGATTTACTCATGTCGGGATTATAACTTATATGCTCTAAAATCTCGAATCAACAACCGTCTTAAGTCACGATTTAAAACGAATACAAAGAGATTAACAATTTTTTTCAATATGCTATTAAGTAAAGAATTCTTTAAAAAATATGTGCTTAAAAAAATTTTTGTAACTAACAAATCAAAGCTATTCACTTTAAGGATTGCAGAAATTTCGGAATTTAAATTGGATACTTCCTTCCCCAAGTGTTCCCTTTCTTTAGAGAGCTTAACTATAAGCTCTGTCATTCTAAATTGTTGTATAAATTTTATTGGCTCAACTTTTTGTTGATAGTCTCTATACTGAACCAATTTATCTTTTATATTGCAAATTTTGGCACCTGCATTAATTCCTCTCATAACTAGGTCATAATCTTGTGCATATTTGAATTCCTCTCTGTAGCCATTATGTTTTGCAAAAAAAGATTTTTTTCCAAAGAATGTAATATGCAGAATTGGTGATTGAAAGTATCTCTTTTTAAGAATTTCATCAGGATTTGATATCTGAATCTTTTCTGAAGTCACATTGCCATGTTCATCAATGATATCCATACTGCAACCACATAAATCAATAGATTTATTTTTTTGCATATATTCATACTGTTTTTCAAGTCGATTTTTATAGCTGATATCATCAGCATCCATTCTTGCTATGAAATCTCCTTGAGAAGCACTTATTGCAGCATTCAATGATTTTGCTAGCCCCTCATTTAATTTAGAAATAACTTTTATTCTGGAATCTGCAGATTCGAACGATCTTATAATATTTAGACTATTGTCTGTTGATCCATCATCTACAATAATCAATTCAAACTCTTTAAAAGTCTGGTTAAGAATGCTTTGAATTGCATCAGCTAGAAATTTTGAACCATTAAAAACTGACATAATTACTGAGATCTTAGGTTCTCTATTCATTGTTCTTTAAAAGATTAATAGTTTCTCTAAACTGATTTTTATCTTGAATTGCATCTTTAAGAATTGTTGTTTGATCATAAAAGCTCAAACTTCTTTTCTTATAATCAAAATTTGATAGTTCATTTATTTTCTTTGATTTTGATTTTTCCTCTATTGCAACTGGCAGAACATCATAATTCAATGACTCCGCTAAGCCGCTAGAAAACCAACCAAAAATTATTTTTGGTTTTAGTGCCAATATATTTTCTACAACTGGTGTTCTGTTTAAAAGCAGTTGATTTTCATCAATCTTTAAAATTTTATTTAGAGTATTTATTTTATTTTCGTCTGTTTTTGGATGAATCTTAAAATATAGTTCTAGATTATTTTTGTCTGCAAATGTCTTCACTGCTTCAATATCAACCATATTCATCTTATCATCTGATTTTTCATCAAATTTTAGAGTTTGCCTTAACAATATAATGGCAACATTATTATGATCTTTGATTTTATTTGTGTCATAAATTTGAATTTTTTCAATAGGTACAAATTTTGAAAAATAGTCTTTTTCATCTCTTGAAAATAAGAACAGTTTAGTCAAAGTTGGAACTTGGTCCGGAAGAACTTTTACTGATAATCCATGAAGATAGACGTTACAATTAAGACCTTCCTTTTCAATTGCACACATAAGATTTAAAGGCATTGAAATTAGATGAATATCACTAACACCCCTTTTTTTATGGTATCTAAAGAATGTCCTATAAATTACGTAAAATAATATATTTCTTAGCGATGAAATAAATATTAAAAACTTTGCATTTGCCCCTACAACCTTTGTGATTTTGAGAAGGTCTTTGCATGCTTCAATTAAAATTATTTGATAATCAAAAAAACCAATATCATTATTAACAAAATTGGATGGATCAAACTGATTAAATTGCTCAAATTTCTTTCCTTTATTTTTTAAGATTCTTTTTGAGTAAAAATAGTCAGTCTCGTAGTCATTACCAATAAGAAAGTCATTGTGATTAAACTCTTTGTTAACATTTCTATTCCTCACCTTATAAATTGCTAATACTAAGTTTGATAATAAAAAAGCTAGAGGTATGCTCATTGACGCAATAAAAAAGAAAATAATCCTCTGAAATCCAACACCTTTTTCGATAGATAAGTTTCGAAATGAGTTTGTAATTATCTGATCAGATATAAGCCACTTTGGTATTTCGGTCATATAACACTATACCCACCGTCAACTGGAATGTTTTGACCGGTGATATAACTCGATGCATCTGATCCTAGAAAACATACCATATTTGCAATATCATCAGTTGTTGCCATCCTTCTAAGAGGGACCTTTTTAAGGTATTTCTCAGCAAAACTGTTATCCATATCTGCTTCTGAACCAGAAACTTTGCCCTTAATGCCCCCAGAACAAATTGAATTTATTCTTATACCATATTTTCCATAATAAGAGCTCAGCTGTCTTGTAAGTCCACCAATCCCTGATTTAATAACTGGATAAGGCACACTCATATTTATCTTTTCTTCTGCATATAATTCTTCGTCTTGAGCAACAATTCCATAAATTGAATTTAAAAGAACAACTGATCCACTTACATCTGCTGATTTCATTTTTTCACAAACGATCTTTGATAAAACAGTATACGAACCTAAATGGAAGTTTATATTTTCAATCGTATCTAGGGAGTTTTGATTATCAAAATCACAATTAGCCCAATTAGAATTTTTTGGATATGAAGCATTTATAAAAAAATCAGGCACTCCGAACTCTAGTATCACGTTTTCAAATGTAGATGCAATTTTGTCTAATTTTGTACAATCAAAGTGCTCAAATTGGTTGTCCTCTTTAATATTCCCCGGCTTATCTATATCAATAATCAACACTTCTGTATCAAATTCATTAATATAGTCCAAAACTTTAGCGCCAATCTGGCCAGCTCCCAGCAAGATAACTTTTTTGCCATCAAGACTTGTATTTACTTTAAAGCTCATTTTCTATTAGGTGTTTCACAATTTTAAAATCTAACTCATTATCAATATCTAATGATCTTTCCTCAGGCATATCATAAACAATAGTATCTCTGGAAAATAGAGTTTTTTCATTTATTAAAAAATCTCTAGACCAAACGTATATTGAGGCATTCATGTCATAAACCTTTGGCGCAGATTGCCTGCCTTTGATATTATGCCCACTTTTTACAAGTTGTGGACCTTCATTTGTAATCTCTATCTGGTTAAAGTATGGATTTTTTTTTTGAATTTGTGACAGTTATAAGATTTTTAAACCCCTGATCTTTAGTAAATTCAAGGCAATTTTCAATATCAATTAGGTTTCTAAGAGGTGATGTAACATCAAGATCTATAACATAATCAAAATGCTTATTAAGATTACTCTCAGCATGATTAAGACAATCAATTATTGCATCTATTTTTCCTGCATCGTCAGAAGCAAGTTTGGCGCTTCTCTGCAAAAGAATATCTGCGGCATAGATTTCGCCCTCTTTAAGAATCTCATTAGAATCTGATGAAACAATTATGCAATCTATAGCATCAATTGCTTTAGCTTGAGACAATGTATGTCCAATCAGGCTTTTATCACCAATCTTTAATAAGTTTTTATTAGGCAGGCCCTTTGAGCCACCTCTTGCACAAATAGTACATAGAATCTGCTTATTCTTCATAAAACTAGTTCCAAAACTTTCTGTCCATCAGTAATTGTAGCTGCTTTAGGTGCATCATTTGAAATAATGTCAATAAACTGTTCTTCTAAAGTACGCTCTTGGACGTAGGCATCAAGTTTAATCAATTTTTCTTCTCCATTTTTTATTTCAATAATTGATGAATTTATTAGATCACAGTGAAGTAATTTATCATTAAAAAAAATCTTAATACTTCTTTCTTCTTTTTGAGCAAAATAAGAAAAATTAAAATTCAATAAACTCTCTTCATTAGGGATCTGTGCAATTAAACTAAATTGATCCTCTGAATCAATTTCTAAGTTCGAAATTTTTCTCTTCTCTGAAAATATTTTATCAAGGTCTCCAAATAAATATCTGCAATAATCAACTTCATGACTTAAATCTAGAGCAACACCTCCACCTTCATTAGATTTTGCACTATAACTAGATTTGTAATCTGTTTTTCTCCATTTCCTTAGATCTGTTTGAACTGAAATTTCAGCTTTGACAAAGCCAGATAGCTCAACTTTATTCTTTAAAAAGTCAATTAAAGGATGATATCTAAGATTGTATCCAACAAAATACTTGTTTAGCTTATATAAATCTAAGTTTATGTAATTGTTAGAGAGAGGCTTCTCAATGATAATAATTTTTTTAGAAAAATTTTTTTCAATTCTGCTTAACTCTAATTCATGCTTCGAGGTTTGATTACATATATATAAAATATCTGGATCAAATTTTTTTACATCTTCAAATTTTTCAAGTTTCATCTCAGGAAGCTCATCTTTAGATCTGCTAGAGAGAATTGCAATTTTGGCAACCTCTGGTCTGTTCTTTAAATAAGAGTGATGTTTGCTGCCTATTGAGCCAAAGCCAATGATTACAACTTTCAGGTTAGATTTTTTCAATTGTTTTCCTGAACTCATCCCATTGTCCCACATCTGACCATTGAGTTTCATCTATAGGATAAATTCCAACTCTTTTTTTGCCTTTGAGTAATTCTTCAATTAAATCTGTCGCATTGAATGCTTTGTTGTTTGGAATAAGATTTAGAATTGATGAATTGATAACATATAAACCAGTATTTACAAGGCTTTCACTTGATGGTTTTTCGATTATATTTTTTAAATTTCCACTTTCATCTAAGTCGCAAACCCCATAGGGGTTTGTAAATTGTTTCGTAGAAGCTACTAAAGTTAGATCATTATTTGAGTTTTTATGGTGATGATATAAATCTGAATAGTCAATATTAATTAAAATATCGCAATTGGTTAAAAAGAAAGTTTTATGATTGTTTAGATCTACTAAGTTTACACCACCAATAGTACCTAGAGGCTCTTTTTCATTGATAAAATTAACTTTATAGGATGGTTCAAGTTCTGAGAAGTACGCTTTCAATATTTCAGATTTGAAGTTTACAACTAATGAAATTTCTTCAATGCCATATTCAGTAAATCCTCCGATTATCCTTTCAATGACTGTTTTACCATTTACAGGAATTAATGGTTTTGGAAGAATATCAGTAAAAGGAGCAAGACGAGTTCCTTTACCGCCTGCCATAACTATTAATGGGATTTTAATTTTTTCTTTTACTGGATCTGAGAGATAGTCTGTTAGGTAAACAATATTTATTAGCTTTCTACTTTGATCTATAACTGGAACCATATCAATCTTATTTTTAATGAGCTGATTTTTTGCAAAGTTTTTTGAATATTTATTTTCATCAATAACAATTGGGCTTGAATTATAAATTTTGCTTATGCTGTCTGATAAATTATTCTTTGTAAGAATCGCCTTACGAAGATCGCCGTCACTCAGAGTTCCCAGTAATTTAAATTCTTCATCTACAACAACTAGAGATACCCCAGCCTCTGCTCGAACTTTAAAAGCATCATAGATAGTGGTATCGGTTGTTATAGTTTTCCCTACAAATTTCATAGTTTAAGTATATTATTTTTTTACATTAAGTTTTAAGGTCGTGGAATGACTTATTTTTTTCGAGCTTTCCAAAAAGCTTTTCTTTAAGTTTATTTAAAATTAATTTTGATGGACTTTCATATTTTATTTTTGATTTGATTACTTTATTAGGTTTACTGAATAGATTTTTAAGCCCCCTCTGAATCTGAGCTTCACTTATTCCGCAATCAATCGTATATCTTGTTTTTTCTCTTCCTTCTTGCCTGCTTCCAATGTTGAGTGAGAATTTTTGAAACAAAGGGCTTTCAATAATGCCACTTGAAGAATTGCCAATAAGACCATCACAACAATGAAGCAGCGAATAGTACAATTGACTTCCAAGAGAATCATAGAAATAAAAATTGTCATATATTTTTACATTTTTCTTTATAGCTGAATTTAATTTTTCTCCTCCTGGATCGTTATTTGAGGCTGTAAAAATGAAGTTATAGTCTTTATATTCTTTAATTTTTATAATTAAGTTATTAAGTGTCTCTAAATTATTTTTATTTCCTATTGTCTCTGGATGAAAGCAAACGATGAAATCTTTTTTTGCTCTTGAAATTTTTAATTTTTTTCGTAATGCAGTCTTAGACAAAAATTTAAGATTCAAAAAATTATCAAGAACCATAGGACCTACATTGAAGACTTTTCTTGGTTGTTCTCCAAGTTGAATTACTCGCTTTCTGTGTGCAACGGATGAAGTAAAGTGTAAATCAGAAAATTTTGTGATTGAATGTCTAAAACCATCGTCTAATGCGCCTGATGTTACTTCCCCTCCATGAATATGCGTCAATGGGATTTGAAGAAGATGACATGAAGTAGCTGCCGAAAATATTTCATATCTGTCTCCAAGTATTATTACTAAGTCTGGCTTTAGTCTTTTGAAGATAGATGAGAATTTTTCAATTAGATATCCAGTATTTTTTATCATTGTTGTTTTAGAAGTAGATTCAAGTACTTTGATTTTTGCAAGTGCTTTTCTTTGAATTTTCGGGTCAATATCATTGAAGGTAAACCCAAACTTTTTTAACAAATGTGATCCTGTAACAATTAATCCAAAATTTATTTCTTTCTCAGAAATAAGTTGCTTCATCAAAGGCTCTAAAAGACCATAATCTGCTCTATTTGAAGAAACCACTAAAACTAATTTTCTTTTATTCGATTTCAATTAAATCACCTACTTGAAAATCTTTTGACGCTTCTTTTGAGCAAACTAAATCCCAATCTCTAGAATTTATTCCAGATTTTGATCTTTTAGTAGTCATATTTAAGTCTGAAAATTTTTCTCCTTTTAAAATTTGCTTTGATGCAAATATTTTTTTCTCAACATATCTCTTTGTTTCCATTTCGGAATTAGTTGGTTTTTTAGCGCTAGAACCAAGAATTTTTTCAACTTTTCTTATACTCTTCACAAATTTTTTAAAGTCTTCCACGTTTAGGCTTGCTTTGTGGTCAGGGCCCTCTAATTGATTGTCTAATGTGAAATGCTTTTCGATTATTGAAGCACCCATTGCAACAGCAGTATTTGAAACAGCATTATCGTTGCTATGATCAGAATAACCCACATTAAGGCCAAACCTTTTGCGAATTGTGACCATTGAATTCATATTTATCTCTTCAAGATCACATGGATAATTCGATGTACAATGAAGAAGTGAGATATTCTTTATATCAACCCCAACTGAATTAAGCATTTCCAATGCAAACTCTATATCCTGAATAGTTGACATCCCTGTAGATAAAATAATCTTCGAGGTGCAATTTTTAAATTCTCTTAGATAAGGAACATTGCCAATCTCTCCTGAGGGAATTTTCACATAATCGCAATTAAGATTTAGAAGGAAATTTAAAGATTCAAGATCAAAGGCTGAGGCCATAAATCTTATATTATTTATTTCACATTCCTCTTTAATTTTAACGAAATCCTCAAACGACAATTCAAGTTTTTTAAGCATTTCAAACTGTGAGTTTGATGTATCTGTCATATTCTTTTGTTGGTATGGTGCTTTTTCTGCTTGTTCGTCAACAAGGTTTTCAGATTTAAATATTTGAAATTTTACGAAGTCAGCCCCACACGATTTTGCCTCTTTGATAAGCTTAAACGCTTCATTTAAGTGGCCATTATGATTAACACCAACTTCAGCAATTATTAGAGTACTCATTTTAATATTGAACCTCTCTCTAAGTCTTTCTTAACTATAACTCCTGCACCTACGATACAATTTTCACCGATATTTACACCTTGTAACACAGTTGCACCACTGCCAATAAATGAATTATCTCCAATGATAGCATCTCCATTAATTGTAACTTTTGTTGCAACATGACAATGATTTCCAACGTTTGCCCCGTGCTCAACAATTGCTCCAGTATTAATAATTGAATTAATTCCAATGATTGTTTGAGAATTAACAAAAGCTCTATGCATAATTATTGTCCCTTCATGAATTTTAGCTGAATCTGCAACGTAAGCCGTTGAGGCTATAATAATTGGGAGAGTATATCCAATTTGCTTTAATTTATTGAAGCTTTTTACTCTGTGCTCATTTGTTTTAATTTGCCCCATACCTACACATGCGAGCTTAGTATTTTGGAAAATAGATTCAAGATCTTGATCTGTACCAATAACTTCTGGCCCATTTTCAGTCCCATCCTTAGTGACAAAGCCAGAAAAAACTAGATCTTCAACTGATTCAATTACTTCTCTACAGGAAACAGCGTGACCGCCATTACCAGTAATTAGAATACTTTTTCCACTCATTATTTAATTATAAGGTAATACAAGGCTAGTTATTCTCAATGAAATATGGGGTTTTACTGAACTCTAATTTGCTTATATTTTTTCCATGTTTCTCTGAGAATTCATCAAAAGCTTTTGTAGCCCCATCTACTTGATTATAATCGTCACATATAATAATTCCGTTTTCCTGTAAAAAAGGAAAAAGCAGATCCAAGCAATATTTAGTTGGTTCATAAACGTCCATATCAAGATGAATGCAAGCTAATTTAATATTTTGATTATTTTCAAGAAAAGCGGGAACAGTTTCAAATACATTTCCTTTAATCAATTTAATGTTTTCTGGTGTAGTGAACTGTTTATTATTAATTAATTCTTCTAATTTCTCTTTACCTATAGGATCTCCGGATGCTTCTTCAAAACGTGATATAAACTCATTGTCTGAATCAAGCTTTATGTCGTCTCTTGGAAATTTTTCAAAAGAATCAAATCCAAAAAATTGTCTATTTTGATTTTCAAATATTTCTGAGAATGTGGCAAATCTAAGGAAAGATGCTCCCTTAAACACACCAAACTCAAGAAAATCACCCTCAACATTTTGTATTTTTTTGAAGAGCTCATAGTGAGCAATAATCTTTTTCAATCTTGATGGATCAGATTTTAAATGAAAGACGTTTTCTGCATCCCAAATATCAATTTTTTCTAAAATCTCAGAAATATCCATAGGCATCATTTTAAGATGGAGTATTTTAAGTGATAATTATATGTTTTACAATTACGCATAATCTTAGGATAGCTATTTATGAGGTATTTGAATGTTTGACTTTCACTTTGGTACAAGGGATGAAATTATTAAAAATGATGAGGAGTTTGTTCTTTTTACAAAGAGGATGCTTCCGAGGTGGATAAATGGAATTCCGGATAGTGAGTGCTTAGCACTTTACAGGATCTTAAAAGTCAATAATTTAAAGAAAACTGCACTAATTGAAACTGGCTGTGGTGCAAGCTCTATTGCTTTAGTGTTTCACGCAATTTTGAATGACTGTAAAGTTGTTTCATGGGACACAAATCCCTCAAAAGGAAGCTTTTTAAAGAGTGTTATTAATGAGGCTATTTGTAAACCGCTAAATGCAAATATCAATGATTATTGGGAGTTTATTGCGTTTGACAGCACAAACAATCACCTAGGCATAGCAGTTCTTAGTGAAATGAAAATTAAGCCGACTTTAGGTTTTTTTGATAGTTTACATACACTTGACCACTTAATTGCTGAAATCAATGCTTATTCAGATTCTGCTTCTGATATTTTTTACGTTGTTTTGGACGATGCTAACTATACTAATAAAGAGGAAAATTTTTCTTATATAAATATGCTTAGGACAAAACTTAAGCTTCCGTCGATTGAACAGCCAATAAGCAATGTTTGCAAACCATACCACGAGGAAATACAACAATTTCTTTCAGAGAAATTTAAGAAAGTTGAGCGCATTGAAAACGATTTTGAAAAACTTATGACTGATGATATTTATTTCGATTATTTTCAAAGTGACTGGAAACAGATGATACAAAAAGGAATGGCAAAGAAAACAAAAGACAGATTTGTATCTTTTAAAATTGAAAAATAATATGTCACCACAGGGACAATTAACTCGAAAATCTTATTTAGAAAATAAAATTATCTTTGTTGATGGTTTTGTTGGAGGTGGAAAG
This sequence comes from uncultured SAR86 cluster bacterium, assembly GCA_902610995.1. Taxonomy (GTDB): domain Bacteria; phylum Pseudomonadota; class Gammaproteobacteria; order Magnimaribacterales; family TMED112; genus TMED112. The sequence goes on along the minus strand of CACLXU010000001.1, from coordinate 62,051 downwards.
ACGTTATTTTGCCAACTTGTATCAAGCTTAGATAAAGTAGAAATGTGGGTACATAGGCCATTAGTTGAGCAAGTATCTGGTCTGTATGCACATAAAAATATCGATTTAAATACTGCTGTTAGTCTTTTAAATTGTTGCTTTGATAACGAAATTTATTGCCAGGCTTTATTGAGAGATCAAAATTTTAGGCATTTTGATCATTCAAGTGTCTTTAAATTCCCAAAAAAAAGTGAATATCTAAAGCGGGTTTTAAACTCAAATGATCTGGAGCTTTTTGAAAAGTTTATAAATGAGAAGAGGGTTCTACATTTCATGAGTCATGGAATTACCTCTCACATTGAGCCAATTCATAAGGCTCTTGGAAACAGATTAATTTTTTGCAGACTTATGAGATGCCCTTCAAGCATGTATATGCTTAATCACTTAGCTCGATGGAGTAAAAGATGGGGTAATGAATCAAGAAATGGAATGATGTGTAATGATATAAACGGTGAAATGGTTCCTCATTTTATTCTGGAAAGAATTGATGAATACGCCAATGCAAATGAATATGAAAGAGCAATTATTATGTTAGAAGAGTGGATAGAGGAGGGTAATAAAGCAGTTGAAAACAAAAAATATCAGATAATTGAAGTCCCTTTTGAAATGCTTGTTTTTAATCCTAAAAAGTACATCCAAAAGGTTTCATCCAGATTAGATGTAGAGCTGTCTGACAATGTATTAAGAGAAATGAGAAGACAAAAAGTGCCAAGAAAATCCTTAGATGATGCCCCAAAAAGTAGCATTTTTCAGGCATATGGATGGAGGCAACCAGAAAAACATATTTCTGCAAAAGATCAAATAAAAGATGAACTCAATGAGATGCGTGGATATCTAAAATCAAATATGATGAAACGCGTTGAAAGGTTAGTTGAAAATTATGTCTCACGTTATTTAGATTTCAAATTATGAAACAAAAAATTCTTATTGCTACAGCATCATTTGGAGAACTAGATCCTACAATTTTGGACAAGTTACAAGATTCGTATGAGTGCGTATTTAATCAAACTGGAAGAAAGTTAACTAGTGAAGAGTTATCAAAATTAATAGTTGATGTAGAGGGAATCATTGCGGGTACGGAACAATATTCCAAAGACATCTTAGGTCATGCAAAAAATTTGAAGGTAATTTCAAGGGTTGGTATTGGCATAGATAATATTGATTTAGATTTTTGCCAAGAGGCAAATATTGCCGTACTTTCTACCAAAACTGACCTATCATATTCAGTTGCAGAACTTGTAATCACACAGATACTGTCCTTCTATAGGAACATACCTAGTCATCACAAAGATTTCAAAGAAAATCTATGGAAAAGGAAAATGGGGGAAACCATAAATGGAAAAACACTAGGGATTATAGGTTTGGGAAAAATTGGTAAAAGACTTGTAGAGATCACTTCGGGATTTAACTTCGAACTCTTAGCATGTGATTTGTGTAAAGATGAAGATTTTGCAAAGAAGTATTCTATCGAATACTGCGATATGGATTATTTGTGTTCAAATGCGGAAATTATTTCTATTCATGCTAATAGCAAAAACTCCGATAAACACTTAATTTCAAGCGATCAGATTTCTTTAATGAATACAAAAACCTTATTAATTAATACGTCTAGAGGGAATAATGTTGATGAGCTTGCCCTTCTTGAAGCGCTCAAAAATAATGCAATTGCTGGAGCATGTTTGGATGTATTTAAAAGTGAGCCTTACAAAGGTGAATTCACCAGCTTAGAGAATGTTATACTTACTCCACACATTGGGGGGTATACATCTAATGTGAGAAAAGATTTAGAAACTGAAGCATTAGAAAACTTAAGGAAATCTTTATGAGAATATTAGTAACAGGTGGTAGTGGTTTTTTGGGGAAAAGCATTTCTGATTTTTTTTCCAAGAATGGCCACGAAATAATAATTTTTGATAAGTGTAAGCCACAAAACCTTCTTGATAATCAATCATTTGTAAAAGGTGATCTTTTTGATGAAAAGAGCCTAGAGCAGGCTTTAAAGAATGTTGAAATTGTTCTTCACTTTGCCGCACAAGCTGATATTGACTACTCTGAAGAAAATCCAGAGGAAACGCTTGAAAACAATATTCAAGGAACAATCAACCTGCTGAAGAAAGTTAAAGATTTAAACTTAAAACGTTTTTTCTTCTCTAGTTCAGTTTATGTAAACAGCAAGCATGGAAGCTTTTATGGAGTGTCAAAACAATGCTGTGAAAAAATTATTGAAGAATACTCAAGAAGGTATGGGCTTGACTTCACTATTTTAAGATACGGATCACTTTATGGTCCAAATGCAAATGAATTCAATTCAATATCTAGCATTATTGAATCAGCGCTATCAACCAAATCAATTGAACGAAGTGGTGATGGCGAAGAAATAAGAGAGTACGTTTTTATAAATGATGCTGCAGAAATGACCTATGAAACACTCTCTGAGGATTACAAAAATAAACACGTATTTATTTCTGGAAATCAGCAAATAAAAGTTAAAGACCTGTTAGTGATGATAAATGAAATTTTAGGGGGTGATATTAAAATTTCATACAAAGAAAAAGACAATAACCAATTGCACTATGGAATTACCCCATATTCTTACAAGATAAATAGTGCGAAGAGAATAGTTTTGAAAAACTTTACTGACCTTGGAGACGGTTTGCTTCAAGTTATCCAAGGAATTTCTGATAAAGAATAATTTAATTTATTTTTTAAAATATAATGAAACTCATAAGATTTGAAGAAAAAAATAACCCTGAAAAAATTTGCTATGGAAAACTTGAGGGTGAAAAATTCCATCAAATCACCAGTTCACCATATGCTGATAAAATTGAATTAATTGATAAGCCTCGTGATTTAAAAGAAGTTAGAATTTTGCCCCCGGTATCGCCAAGAAATATCATCTGCATAGCCACAAATTTTTCAGGTGCAACTGGGGTTAGCAATGAAATGCTAGAACCTGTGATCTTTCTTAAGGGCTCTAATACAATAACTACTAATGGCAGTTCTATTCATTTGCCTTTTAACATTAAATGTTGGGGAGAATCAGAATTAGGATTTGTTATAAAGAAGACCATCAAGAGTCAAAAAAAAGAGGAACCAAATGTATCTGATTCAATTCTTGGCTTCCTGCCATGTAATGATGTTTCATGTGACAATATCTCTAATAGGGATCACCATTTAGCAAGATCAAAGAGTGCAGATAATTTTTGTCCTGTAGGTGAATACATTGATACCACTTATGACCATAAAAATAAGTTCATTAGAGCCTACCATAATGATCAGCTTCTAAGAGATGGGAACACATCTGAATTCATCTGGAGCCCATCGAAGATAATATTTGAATTATCTAAATGGATGACGCTTAACCCTGGGGATTTAATTCTTACAGGAGCACCAAAAAGGGTTAGGGATAGACAGTTTCTTGAGCATGGAGACGAATATAGAATAGAAATAGAAGGGTTACCAATACTTAGTAATCGTTTTACCAAATGAATAATTACTACGTTTTTGATTTTGATGGAGTTGTATGTGATAGCACCAATGAGTGTTTAGTTTGCTCATCAAATGCGATGCAAAAATTAGATGGAAATTCAAATTTCAAATATTATTTATCGGATTTTTCGGAAGAACTAATACACAGCTTCAGCGCCTTAAGACCTTTTGTAAAAGGGGGCTCTCAGTACTATACCCTATATCAGATATTGAGATCAAAGATGAATCTTGAAACAATTACACAAAATGTTTTTGATGAGGTTCACAAAACATTTCTTGTTGAATCAGAGACATATAAGCCTCATTTTTATAAAGCAAGAAATGAACTGCAAGAATTTAATTTTTCAAATTGGTTGGATCTTCATACAGTTTACGAGTGGGTAATTGACTTTCTAAGGGAGAATTTGGATCGTGAAAGACTAATGATTGCAACTCTTAAAGACAAAGATAGTGTAATGAAAATTCTCAAACACTATGATCTTGAAATTGATCCTGATCTTGTAGTTGATCAATTCGAGATAAAGACAAAACTTGAAGCTCTAAACAGAATAATTGAATCAAAGAAAATTTTGAAAGAGGAGATAGTCTTTATTGATGATAATATTGCTCATCTTCTGGGTCCAAAAAATGCTGGTTTTAATTGTTTTTTAGCAGCATGGAGCAATGTTAATGAAAGCTCGATTAAACTTGCTAATGAACAGAATATAGATATTCTTGAAGACCTAAAAAGATTTACTGATACATAATGAGAGTAGTAATAGGCATTCCAGCAAGAATGGGTTCAACAAGATTCCCTGGAAAGCCTTTATGCAAAATTCTTGATCATACAATGATTGAGCATTGTTATAAGAGATCGTGCTTATCTCAAGTTGCATCAGAAATATTTGTCGCCGGGTGCGATAAAGAAATCCAGACTGAAGTAGCTCGGTTCGAAGGAAATTATATTGATACGAATAAAAATATTACTAGGCCAGGTCTTAGAGTGGCAGAGGCGGCAGAAAGTCTAAATCTTAACGATGACGACATTGTTGTTGTTTTACAAGGCGATGAGCCTCTTATTAGGCCAGAAATGATAGACAGTGTTCTGGAACCAGTTGTTTCTGGAGAAGTATTTGTCTCTAATGGATGTTACGAGGCCGATATCGAAGATCTTAATGATCCAGCAGAAATTAAAGTTGTTTGTGATAATGATATGAATGCCCTTTATATGTCTAGAGCTCCAATACCCTCTCAAGACCACGAAGAAGTTCGAACTAAATTTTTTAAGCAAGTGTGTGTTATGCCATTTCAGTGGGGGTTTATGAAGAAATTCAATAATGAATTACACCCAACAACACTTGAATTACAAGAATCAATTGAAATGAATCGAGCAATTCAGCATGGTTTTAAAGTAAGGATGGTTGAGACAAAGTTTAAAACAAAGTCAGTTGATAATGAAAATGATAGAATGGAAGCAGAAAAGTTAATGAAAAATGACGATATTTTTCTGTCAGGGTACAAATAAATGGGTAACTTTAAACAAAGATTTGGTACATGGTGTTCACTTAACTCTGTGAATGCCGTAGATGTAATATGTAGTACTGATCTAGATTTTGTCATCATTGATGAAGAACATAGCTCTGTAAGTTTTGCAGGAATGGAAAATATGGTCCGCGCGTGTGAGGCCAGAGGTAAGCAAGCTATAATTCGGTCATCTAATGATGATAAACAGCACTTGCTTAGAATCTTAGAAGCAGGATCAAATGCACTAATGGTACCTCATATTTCTTCAGCAAATGACGCCAAGAAAGTAGTTGAATCTGTAAAATATCCCCCCGAAGGCAGTAGAGGGCTATCACCATACACAAGACAACATAATTTTTCAGATCAAAATCTTAGTGATTCCCTTTCTCATGCAAATGAAAATCAATTTCTTGGACTCTTAGTTGAAGGCGAAGAGGGAATAAAAAACATTGCAGAAATTTCAAAAGTTCAAGGAATAGATTTGATTTACATTGGCTTATTTGATTTAGCAAAGACTATAGGGATGGTTGACAATCTTACAGATCCAAAAATACTAAAGCTTTTGAAAGATACAAAGGAAATTATTCAAGCTAATGGTGTAATGGTAGGAAGCATGGCAAAGGATGTTGAATATGCAAAAATTCTTTCAGATATTGGTTATGATTTTATTGCCTTCTATAATGATTCAGCAGCTTTAAAGTCTTACTTTCAGGATGCAATAAAAGACATTAAAGCAAATTAACATAAAAGTTTATTTGAGCTTTTGTCAGCCCAGAAGATGATGGTAAGCATATTGACTCTTTTAAAAGTTTTTCAGATTTCTCTATTTCAAAACTTTGAAATTGTTTTGTATATCTTTGTTTATGGCACAAACCCCAAACAGGCCTTGCCATCACATTGTTTGAATTGAGTTTATTTAGAAGCTTCATTCTTTCAGAGGATTTACATTTCATGACAAAAAGCCAGCAGTTATTATCAGAGTACGGAGGCAGTTCATACAGCTTATATCCTTTTGAGTGGAGGGCCTTTTCTGTATATTTACGTAACTCCTTCTTTTGATTAATTATTTTTCTCAATCTTTTAAGTTGTGATAAGCCTATAGCTGCTTGCATGTTACTAAGCCTATAATTAAACCCTAGCTCATTATGTATATAGTTGAATGGATCACTCTTTGATTGGGTTGACCAAAATTTAATTTTATTGATTAAATTTTTATTTTTTGAAACAACAGCACCACCCCCGCCAGCAGTGATAATTTTATTCCCATTGAAGGAATAACAGCCAACATCGCCGATGGTTCCTGTATACAAATTTTCTTTTTTAATTTTTGTTCCTAAAGATTCTGTTGCATCCTCGAGCACTTTAATTTTTCTTTTTTTACACTCCTTCACAATCTCAATAGCTTTTCCAGCATTTCCCCAGACATGCACAAGGATCAATGAAGATATTCTTTTTTTTGTGATTTTATTAAATGTTCCCATTTTGTTTGTATAAGTATGTTTGGTTAAGAAATGTTTAAGTTTTTCAAGATCCATACAAAAATATTCATCTGAATCCATGAAGATTGGGCTAGCATTTAAATATAAAATTGGATTGATGGATGCAATGAAGGTCAATGAAGGACAAATTACCTCATCACCCTCCTTTACGCCTAATGCTTTTAAACCTAAGTGTATAGCGGAAGTACCATTAGTGGTTAAGGTGCAACATTCAGATCTTGTCAATTTTGCAATTTTATCTTCAAATTTATCTAAAAATTTTCCTGAGGAAGATATAAAAGTCGAATCAAATGATTCTAATAACAGTTTTCGATCTTCTTTAGAAAAGTTTGGTTCTGATAACGGAATTACTTTAGACATTGTACTGACTCATATTTTTTAATTTATCTGAATCAACTTTTTTTATCCAATCAATTGTCTTTATTAATCCTTGTTCAAGACTATGTTTCGGTTTCCAGCTTGTACAGGCAAGAAGCTTTTCATTTTTGCAAACAAGTCTATCAACTTCTGATTTCTCAGCTCTCATTCTCTGATCATCCTCAACTATTTTTGCTTCGATGCCGATAATATTTGAAATTTCTTCTACAAGATCTCTTATGCTAATTTCTGAATTAGTGCCAATATTTACTTCTTCACCAATTAACTTGTTACATCCAATGATTGATTCAAATGCACTACATGTATCTTCAACAAAGGTAAAATCTCTAGTTGGAGAGATGTTTCCTAAATTTACCTCCCCATTATTGGTTAATATCTGTGAAACAATATTTGGTATGACTGCTCTCGAGGATTGTCTAGGACCATATGTATTGAAAGGCCTTACTATTGTGACTGGTAAATCAAATGATCTATAGTAACTTATCGCAATTTGGTCAGCAGATATTTTGCTTGCACTATAGGGTGACTGACCAACTTTCGGATGATCTTCATCCATTGGTACGTACTGTGCAGTACCATAAGTTTCGCTCGTGCTTGTAATCATTACCTGATCTAGTTCAAGCTCTTTAGATGCTTGCAAGACATTATAAGTCCCTTCAACATTTGTTCTGATGTAGGCTAATGGTGAAACATATGAATAAGGAATACCAATTAGTGCTGCCATGTGAATCACAACATCTGCACCTTTCAAAACACTTTGAACAGAGTCATAGTCTCTAATATCTCCAAGAACAACACTAAACCTGTCTTTAAATTTTGAATTAGTCAGCCAGTAATGGTCTGATTCACTGTTATATCTATCGAATGCAATAACTTCATTGCTTTCGGATAAAAGCTCGACAAGATGTGAACCAATAAAACCACATCCCCCTGTAATTACAATTTTTTTACTCAAATTTATCCCTAAAAAACGTAAATAATATCATTTTTGCCAATATTAGAAATAGTATCACTTTTAAAAGCTTTCTTTTAGAAAGATAATAAATTATAGAAATATGGTTTTTTTAAAGCTGAGATAATTAAATTAACTATTATCATTAGTTTTTTCAGGCGATATCAGATAATATATTGACTTTATTTTTGGAGAGATATGAAAAATATAGGTGTTGTAGGGAAGGGTTTTGTCGGAAGCGCAGTTGCTCATGGTTTCTCACCTGCAGTAGGGTATAACGCGAATGTGCTTGTTTATGACAAAGATCCTCTTAAATCCGTTGATAGTTTAGATGATGTTGTTAATAAAAGTGATTTTATTTTTGTTTCAGTTCCAACTCCCTCCAATAAAGATGGCAGCATCAGCTTAGACATTCTTTATGCATGTATTTCTGAAATAGAGGATGCATTAAAGGATAACAGTCCAATAGTTTTAGTTCGATCAACAGTAGTTCCAGGAACTTGTGAAGATATTCAAAATAAATTTCCGAAATTAAGGATTGTATTTAATCCTGAATTTCTAACAGAGAGATCTGCAACATTTGATTTCTTGTCACAAACTAGATATATCTTAGGAGGCAAAGATAAAGATACATCAGAAGTTGCGGATTTATACAAAGATAGATTTGGTGAGTCTATAGCAATAATTGAAACTAATTTTCAAACTGCAGAGCTTATAAAATATGTTTGCAATATTTATTTTGCAACTAAAGTATCCTTCCTCAATGAAATGAAACTTATATCAGATTCTATCGATGCTGATTGGGAAAAAGTTATTGAAGGATTTATTAGAGATGGAAGGGTAGGCAGTTCACATACAAATGTTCCAGGACACGATGGTAAATTGGGCTTTGGAGGCAGTTGTTTTCCAAAAGATATTCAAGCATTAATTAACTTTGCAGAAAAAAATAATCTTGACTTAAATGTTGTTAAGGGTGCATGGAAAACAAATTTAGAAGTAAGGCCTGAAAAGGACTGGGAGAAATTAAAAGGGCGAGCAGTAATTGATTAGTTGCTCTTATTTGCCCAGGTGGTGAAATTGGTAGACACAAGGGACTTAAAATCCCTCGAAGGAAACTTCGTGCCGGTTCAAGTCCGGCCCTGGGCACCAACTAAATGAAAATATTAGTCATACTTCCAAATCTAGGAGGCGGAGGAGCAGAGAAGGTTCATATTTCTCTCGCAAATAATTGGGTTAAAAACGGTCATGAAGTAACTATTTGTTCAGGGCTCATAACACCAGATAGCCCATTTGAAATAGATAAAAGAATCAATGTAATCCATCTAAATTGTAGAAAAATAAGAGATCTAATTTTTCCCCTAAAAAAAGTTATTGATGAGGAGAAAGCAGACAGAATTTATACAGCAATGTGGCCTCTTACAATAATTTCAATTATTTCATGGATTTTCTCAGGCAGATTAGGAAAGCTTTTTTTGGTAGAACACACTTCTTTTAATGAAAGAAATGCTAAAAATATAATGAAAACCAATCTTGGGAAGATTTCACTCTCAATGAAAATATTTTATGGCTTTGCAGATGGTGTAGTTTGTGTTTCAAAAGGAGTAGCCAACTCAATAAATAAAATTTCATATGTCGATAAGCGAAAAATACATACCATTTACAATGGTCTTCAAGCCTTCCCCACAATCCCCAAGCCCAGCAAAGTACAACCTGGAAATATTGAAATTATTTCAATTGGAAGATTAAGTGACGACAAAGACTACCAAACGACATTTAAAGCATTGGCCCTACTAAAAGAAGATGGAATTAAGATTAAGCTAAAAATCATTGGTGATGGACCAAATCTTGAATTGCTCAGGAATGAGGCTAAAACTTTAAAACTCCTAGATAATATATCTTTCCTGGGGTTCAAAAAGAATATTTTCAAGCACTTAGTTGATGCAGATTTATTAGTTCATTCCTCAAATTTTGAAGGATTTTCGATGGCTATTCTTGAAGCAATATCATGTGGCAAGAATGTTGTCTCAACAGATACACCACATGGGCCATCAGAAATTCTTGATAATGGAAAATTTGGTTCACTAGTTGAAGTTGGAAATTATGAAGCAATGGCAAAGGCAATAAAATTTAGAATTGAAAATCCAATTTCTCCAGAAGTTTTAATTGAGCGATCGAAGAAATTCTCTATTGATGAGGCTTCAAAGCAGTATTTAGAATTAACAAGTTGATAAATTGTTGCTACAATCTCATCAGTGAAAAGTGAATCAAGCTCCTTCTTAGGCAACGAAAGCATTATTGGCGTAATAAAAAGCCTTTTCTCTATTTTTTTTGAAAAAATAAAACTAAATTTGATTCTCGTAGGAGTATCTGCAGTTCTTGCTTTTTTCTATCTTACATCTCTTGATCCAGTTTACAGAGTTGAAACAAAGCTTAATGAAGTTCAGGAATCGACTGTTTCCCTTCAAGATAGTGCTTTATCAAATCTTTTTAGCGTTCAAGAAAGTTCAAAAAACTTTGATATGTTTTTTTGGCAGCTTAACTCTTCACAAGTTGCTAAAAAGCTTTGGGATGAGGGTTTTAATAAAGTTTACTATAGTTTTGCGTATGATGAGGAAGATGATATTTATAGATACAATTCTACATTTGGGCAAAGTTTTAATAATTTTATATTTAACTTGGAACCAAAACGTTCATACAATCACAATGATTTAAAAAACTTAATTAATGGGAAAGTAAACTTTCTAAGGGATAAAAGCACCAAGGATCTTTACATTTTATATATTGATACGACTTCTCCTGAGAGAGACCTTTCTCTTTTAAAGAGGCTCGTAAAGGTCACGGATGAATTTATTAAGGAAAGAAAGCTTATTTCAATAAACGCTAAAATGGATTTTTTGAGAGAAGAGGCTAAGGAAACTATGGATAGAGATGCTAGAAGCTCGCTTAATTCATTGGTAAGGCAAAACTTACTTGAAAAAAGTCTATTAAGTGGCGATGGATTATTATATTTTGAAGTGATTGAAGAGCCTTTCATACATGAAAATCCACGCATAACTTCACCAAGCTTTGTTTTTATTGCTTTTGTGTTTATTTCTTGGGCAGGCTCGGTACTTATAACCTACTTGAGAAGATATATTGTTTAACGTTGATGTAACTAACATCTTTAATGTTGATCAAGCTTTGGGTTTTTTTTCCGGATATTCATTAGAGTACTTTCTATCAGAGCTTTCAAACTATTTATTATTAGTTCTTTTCTTAATTATCTTTGTTCGAATAAAACTTATTCCAAAAGAATATTTCATAATTTGGCTTATATTTCTAATAACACCATTTTTCTTTAATTATTTGTTATTTGATCCAGGATATATGGGGGATCAATTCAGATATATGGGCGTCTTAAATTTTGTTCATCAAGGAGCAGATATTCCAGACAAATTTCTCGACAAATTTGGATTCAGCACAGTAAGTACGGTATATCTTGTGGCGACAATCTGGTCATATGTTCCAATTTTTTCAACTATGACAGTTGTCTCAGGAGCCTTCATTAACAAATTTCTGTTACTTATTTTTTATTGCTACTTATATAAAATTGCCGACAAAAAATTGATTACCTTCACACTCATTATTCCAAGCTTCCTACTTTATAGTTCACTATCTTTAAGAGAAATTCCCATAATTATATTTGCTACTCTCGCACTAATTTTTATGTACAAAAAAAAGTACATGCTGACATTTATTTCAATTCTGCTCCTTTTTTTCATTAAAATTCAAAATGTGCCTGGGTTAATAGTGATTGCTATTGGATACTTTTTAAATTTGCAAAAGAATTATTTTAGAATCGCGCTTTATTCTATTTTGCTGTTAGCAATGAGCTTCATACTTTATGACTACTACATACCATACTTAGATCTATACAAGTTAGCTTTTCATGTTGAAGATGGAGGAGGAGAATTGGAATACACTTTTAACATAAACGATGGTTACTTTGCTTTCCTATCTGACCTTATACCCTCATTCGTAGACTTTCTTATAAGACCGTTACCTTTTGAGGCAGGAGGTTTATTTGGTGTAGCTGTATTTTTAGAGGTCTTAGCGCTATATGGTTTTTTTGTGTATTTCATCTCCAGGCTTGATTATTTTGGTATTGATAAAAAAACATTTCTAATATTCTCTATTGGTTTGCTCGCTACTGCACTGCTTTATGGATTTATAGCATCAAATTATGGAACCTTTTCAAGGTATCGCTTTTCCATTTATTTTCCATTCATTATATTTTTCATCTTTCTCATTTCAGAAAATAAGCGTGCGAGAAACTAATGTTTTTTATAAGCAGTTACTCTTTTTTTAAGACTCACAGAAGAGAATTAATTGAATTTCTTGCTAAACACAAAAAAATATTTGTTGTTTGTAAAATGAACGAATCAGCCGACATTTCAAAAAATATAACATTCATAAATGCAAATATTTCGGATGCTTCCTTGAATATTTTTAAGATTTTTCAAGATTTTATTAAAGCATTTAAAATTCTTAAGAACACAAATGAAAAAAAAGTATTTTTTGTTTCAACTAGGTTGATTCTCATCGGGATATTTAATTCCTTTTTGTTTTATAGAAAAAAATTTATTTACGTATTTTCTGGCCTTGGTTATTTATTCATCAGTAAAAATTTTTTGATTAAAATTATAAGATCAATTTACCTAATGATTTTGAAATCTTCAGTATCTATTTGTAGTTCAATATGCATAGTACAAAACCAAGATGATTATGATTTCTTTATATCTAAAGGCTTCAAAGAAGAGAGTCTTAGAATAATTTATGGAAATGGCATCGATCATCACCAGTTTATTGATAATAGTCCAAAGAAAGATTTATCAATAATTAAATTTCTCTTTGTGGGTAGACTTCTATCTGATAAAGGTCTTATCGAATTTCTAGATGCTTCTAAAGATTTAGCCAATAAGTATAAAGATCGAGTATCAATTGGAATAGTGGGAGGCATTGATCAAAATAATCCTGCAAATTTGGATATTGATCACTTAAAAGAGAATTATGAATCTCAACAAATAAGATTTTTTGGAGATATAAAACAAAACGCAGTCATAAAACTTTATAAAGAATACGATATATTCGTTTTGCCTTCATACCGGGAGGGATTGCCCAGAGCAGCAATAGAAGCATCACTAAGTGGTATGCCCTTGATTCTGACGGAAGTACCGGGGTGTAAGGAATGTTTAGAAGATGGTTATAATGGATTTTTTATTAAGATTCGTTCTTCAAGAGATATTTTGAGGAAAATGGAGCATTTTGTACAAAATCAAGCAATTATTGGTGTTATGGGATCAGCGTCAAGAAAATTTTCAATCGATAAGTTTAGTGGAGATAAAATTTTTAAGCAGTATTTAAAAATTTTGGAAGAATAATGTGTGGAATATTTTGTTTTGTTTCCAAAGAAGAAATCAGCGATGATGTAGTTAATTCGTCACTTGATATTCTGAAAAATAGAGGCCCTGATGCAAGAGCAGCAAGGCGCTATAAACTCGGAGATTTTAATGTAGTGCTTGGACATACAAGACTTTCAATTCTAGATTTATCTGAGAATGCAAATCAACCATTTAGTGATGGCCATTTGCACATTATATTTAATGGTGAAATATACAACCACCTCGATTTAAGAAAAAAGTTCTTAAAGAATGAAGAATTCAGAACCACATCAGACACTGAAACACTTATAAAGCTATTTAAACAATACGACTACTCTAAATTTATGAAGGATATCAGAGGAATGTTTTCATTTGTATTGCTTGACGAAAAAACGGGCGATGTTCAAATTTTTAGGGACCGGGCAGGAGAGAAGCCACTGTATTGCTCATCATCAAACTCCTTTCTTTCATTTTCCTCAGATTTAAGAGTAAGTCGCCTACTGAAAGATTTCGACTCGACAATTTCTCAAAACTCGTTGGGTATGTATCTTAGATATGGTTATGTTCCTTCTCCTGCTTCCATCTATGAGAGCTCTTTTAAGCTTCCTGCTGGTTCAAAGATGCACTTTAATTTAAATAAACTGATATTAAAGAAAATTAAGCAAATAAATGATTTTAAAGATTACAGTAATATTGATATTAGTGCTTGGTGGGAGCTTCCGTCTATTGAGAAAAAGAGGCTTTCAAAGGAAGATGCGAAAGATAGACTTAGAGAAACTCTCCTTAATTCAACAAAAATGCAGCAAATCTCTGATGTGCCAATTGGAACATTTCTTTCAGGTGGAATAGATTCAAGCTTGATAACTAGCCTTATCTCAAAGAATTCTAATGATATTAAATGTTTTAATATTGGTTTTGAGTTTTCTAGTTTTGATGAGTCAAAATATGCTAAGAAAATTGCAGAACATTTAGGTTTAAAGATGGAGAACTTAGTATGTTCAAAAGAGTTAGCACTTAATGAAATACAAAAAATTCACATGGCTTACGATGAACCCTTTGCTGATTCTTCACAGATTCCCACGATGTTAATATCTAGTTTGGCATCAGAACAAGTAAAAGTAATTTTAACTGGAGATTGTGGAGACGAGCTTTTTGGTGGTTATAACAGATACCTGCTTGGAAAAAAATATTCCAAATTGATATCAAATATACCCTCTGTAGGAAAGAATTTCATGCATGATCTCTCAAAATCTGGGATAAGTTCAAGCATAGGCTGGCTTGTTGATAAGATAGCACCAAATCTTGTATCTGGTTCCTTTAAAGATCGCTTTGAGAAAGGTGCAAGAAAGATTAAGGGTATTGAATCAGATCTAGACTTCTACAACTCTATGGTCTCTGAATGGAGGGATGAAGATGAAATTTATAGTAATAAGATCATCCACAACCAAATTATTGAAAGTTCTTTTAATGAAAATGCTAACGAAGATATTCTTGATAAAATGATGATCAGCGATTTTAAGACTTATATGTCCGATGATATTTTATGTAAGGTTGATAGAGCCTCAATGAACTACAGCTTAGAAACTAGAGTTCCATTTTTAGATTTAGATGTTATTGAGACTTCAAAAATGATTGGTCAGAATCAAAAAATCAGTGAAAAAGGAGAAACCAAACAGATACTCAGGGAAATCTTACAAGAATTTATTCCAGCATCACTATTTGAGCGACCAAAACAAGGATTTGGGGTACCTGTATCAATATGGTTAAAAGATGAATTAAAAGATTGGGCTTATGACCATCTATCATGTGAAACAAATCTAAAGCATAATTTTTTTAATCAAAAAGTTGTTGACGATACATTTAAAGAGCATGTTGATGGAAGAGTAAATAACGAATATAAGCTGTGGTATTTAATTCAGTTCAATCAATGGTATCTAAATAATCATGAGTCAAAATAAAATCCTTTATTTGTCATATGATGGAATACTCGAGCCACTTGGCTATTCACAAGTTTTTAAGTATGTTGAAAAACTGTCTAAGGATTTTGATATTTCTATAGTTTCATTTGAAAAGTCGGCTAATGTTAAAGACACTAAAAACTATGAAAAAGTGAGGGGTTTGATACAAAAAAAAGGCATTAAATGGATCAAACATAAATATCATCATAAACCACAAGTACCTTCAACAATTTATGATCTAATAGTTCTTACAAAGACGATGCTTATACAGCGGTTATTTTATGGAGCCAACATTATCCATCTAAGAGGATACCCACTAGGAATACCCCTTGTATTTTTAAATTGGCTTTTTAATTACAAAGTTATTTTCGATATAAGAGGATTTTGGGTTGATGAAAAAGTTGATAGAGATGGGTGGTCAAAAAGCAGTATTAAATACAAATTTCTTAAATTTATTGAAAAAAGACTATTTAAAATGTCAGACAAGATTGTAACTCTTACAGAGATGTCAAAGAAAATTATACAAAATGTTCATGATGTTGAAGATAAAAAGATCTCAGTAATAAGAACCTGTGCTGATAAAATTAAGCCATCTAAAACTAAAAGAGATGAAAAGATTAATTTTGGCTATCTAGGGTCGACAGGAAGGGCCTATAATTTTCGTCAAACCCTTCTTTTTTTTAAAAAATTAAAAAAATCTAAGGAAGTTGGAAAAATTTTTATATTTACTGGAGATGATCATCAAAAAGTACAAAAAGAAGTTAGAGATTGTGGACTTCAACCTGATCATTATCAACTTTCATTTGTGAAAAGTGAAGAGATCTCAGATGCTTTTGAAAAATTTGATTGTCTTATATTTAATTTGAATATTAATTTTTCTATCTCAGCATCTATGCCCACAAAAATTGGTGAATCATTATCCTCAAATACACCAGTGATTTGTAATAATTTCAATGATGACATTGAAGAAATTTCAAATTTTTGTAATGCATGTAAGGTGGTAGATTTTCAGACTTCTAATTTTGAAGAAATTAATGATTTTCTTTTAAATGATTCTTTAAATGAAAGGTGTCAAAATACTTATGAGAAATACTTCACACTAGATAGTGGAGTTAGAGAGTATAAAAATATTTATTTAAGTTTATAAGTGAAAAAGAAAAAAATACTTCTTCTACCAAAATACACGAAAAAAGGCCCCAGCAGCCGCTACCGGCTTTATCAATACATTCCCATTTTGAGTGAAAAGTATTCAGTAGAGGTCTCCCCATTTTTTAGTGACAACTATATAAGTCAACTATTGAAAGGCTATAAGCCATCAATCTTTTCCGCATTATTTTCATTTATAAAAAGAGCTTTAAAAGTCATCTTGCTATCTGCAAGAAATACGAAATTAGTGCTTATAGAGTATGAGCTTATACCATACTTCCCTAGTATTTTTGAGAGCATCTTGACCTGGAAGGGCATACGTTATGTTTCAATTTATGATGATGCGGTTTTTCATAGATACGATAAATCTACAAATCTTTTTATCAAAACCTTTCTTGCTAAAAAAGTTAAAAATGTGATGAAGAAATCTGCAGCTGTTATTGTTGGAAATAAGTACTTATTTGAATATGCTAAAACCAGTTCTCAAAGGAATATTTTTTTAATACCAACAGTTGTTAACCCGGACTTATACCCTCATAAGAAAGATTTCTCAGACAATATAAAAGTTGTTTGGATAGGATCGCCTTCGACTTCAAAATATTTAAAAAAAATTGAAAGCATTCTTCTTAGATTATCTGAATCACATAGTTTTGAGTTGGACATAATTGGTGCAAGAAATGTTGATCTAAATAAAAATATCAGACACGCTCAAATAGATTTTGATGAGACTAATGAATCGTCAAACTTATCTGATTATGATATTGGAATAATGCCATTATTTAACTCTGAATGGGAGCTAGGAAAGTGTGGTTTTAAATTAATCCAATATATGGCATCAGGATTGCCAACAATAGCAGACAGTGTTGGAGCAAATTCAGAAATAATAATAAATGGTGAAACAGGCTTTCTTTGTAATTCAGACAAAGAATGGCTAAAGAATTTTGAAATGCTATTAACCAATAAAAAGCTAAGACAAGAGTTCGGAAGTAATGGTGTAAAGCGTGTCAGAAAGTTATACTCTCTAAACTCTACAAAAGAAATTTTTTTAAAAATTGTACACGAATCAATAGGGGGGGTCTAAATGCAGCCAAAAATCTTTAGTAAGAGTATTTTTGAAGACTCAAGAGGGTTCTTTATAGAAAACTTTAAAAAAGCAGATTTCTCTGAACAATTTGTTCAAGACAATCTATCCTTTTCAAAGAATAAAGGAACCGTAAGGGGCATGCACTTCCAGAAGGGAGAATTTGCACAGACAAAATTAGTCACAGTCCTTAAAGGAAGCATTTTAGATGTCGTAATGAATATGCAAACTAAGGAAGTGTATTCTTTTGAATTATGCTCCAAAAAAATGGACAGCTTGCTAGTCCCCAATGATTTCGTTCATGGATTCATGACTTTAGAAAATGATACTTTAGTTAGCTATAAAGTTGACAATTACTACAACAAAGAGAGTGAAGGCTCTATTAATTGGAAAGATGAAGTTTTTCAAGGAATATGGCCGGAATTCGAAGAGTATTTTCTATCAGAAAAAGATGAAAAAGCCCCATTTATAAGGGATTTAGAAATATGAGAGATTTTAAATCAATCTTAATTTTTGGCGGTTTGGGTTTTATAGGATCTGAATATATTTTAAAAGCTCGTAAACGCTTTCCAGATGCCAAAATAATAAATTTTGATTCACAAAACTATGCTACTTCACTGCATACGAAAGAACTGTTAGATACTATTGAAAACTATATCTATATAAAATCTGATATAAGGCATAAAGATCAGGTGATTTCAGCATTAAAAGAATTCAGTCCAGATTTAATTGTAAATTTTGCAGCAGAATCTCATGTAGATAACTCAATTGAAAGTGCAGAGGTTTTTATAGATACAAATATAAAGGGCACTTTTAATATTCTTGAAGCTACTCGTTTAATTCAAGATGACGGCGAGAATTGTATTTTACATCACGTTTCAACTGATGAGGTATTTGGTGATTTAGATCTTGAAGGCACAGCAAAATTTTCCGAGACCACCCCATATGATCCAAGTTCACCATATTCAGCATCAAAAGCAGCTTCAGATCATCTTGTTAGAGCCTGGGCTAGAACATACAAAATTAATTACTTGATCACAAATTGCTCAAATAATTTCGGTCCAAGACAATATACTGAAAAGCTTATTCCTAAGGCTATTAATTTATTATTAGATAATAAAAAAGTCCCCATTTATGGCAATGGAAAAAATATTAGAGATTGGATATATGTTGGGGAGCACGTCGATCGACTTATTGATTTGCAAATGAGCTCTGCTAAAAATGATACCTATCTAATTGGAGGAAATAATGAATTATCCAACGTGGAAATAATAAAAGAGATTGTTTCAATTATTCATCCTTCAGGGCAATGGAACCTAGGTGAATATATAGCCTTTGTTGATGACAGAAAAGGACATGATATGAGATACGCAATTGATGACACAAAGATGAGAAATTTTCTTGGCAAAGTAGACAAAGAAAGCTTTAGTGATCAGCTTCAGAGTACGGTGACCTGGTATCAGAAAAATTTAGATTGGTGGGAATGAATATAGTTGTTTTTGGCAAAAACGGCCAACTGGCACAATCGTTAAGGAATCAGGCAAATTTGGATGCAAACTATGTTTCTTCTGCTGAAGTTGACTTTATGAAGCCCTCTAGAGTTTCGGAGTTTTTGAATGATATATCGCCCGAATTAATTATAAATTGCTCAGCGTATACAAACGTTGTTGCAGCAGAAAATGATGAAGAATCTGCTCATAAAATTAATGTTGAATCAGTTGGAAAGATTTCTGAATTTTGTAACCTCAATAATGCACATTTCATTCATATATCTACAGAATTAGTTTTTGATGGAGAAAAAAAGCAGCCCTACACTGAAGATGACCCTACAAACCCCTTAAATGTTTATGGAAAAACAAAAATGCTTGGAGAACAGATGGTAGTAAATAATTGTTCGAAATATGCAATTCTGCGAACATCTTGGTTATACAGCCATTATGGCGAGAATTTTTTAATGAAAATTTTTAATGCTGTCTTGAAGGGAGATCAAATTTATGGTGTCAATGATAGGTTTGGAAATCCCACTTCTGCTTTTGAGCTTGCAAGAATTATTTCCAAATTAGTTGAAAAGATAAGTAAAGGGGAAAATATTGAGGGTGTGTTTCATTGTTCTGGTTCGGAAGTGTCCTCCAGGTACAACTTCGTAAAAATGATTTGCGAGGTCATGAAGGAAAAGGGACTTATTTCTTCCTATAAAATAGAAGAATCAGTTTCGAACTTAATATCTGATGGAGTTACAAGGCCAGAAAACGCGACCTTCGATTGTAATAAAATCACAACATTATTTGATTTGAGAGATAAAACGCTTAAAAATTGTATTGAGGAAGTGATTGATTACTTAGTATGAAAGGAATAATACTTGCAGGCGGAATGGGAACAAGGCTTAGACCCATTACAAAAACTTGTTCCAAGCAGCTCTTACCAATCTATGATAAGCCAATGATATTTTATCCTTTATCAATCCTTTTAAATTCTGGGATAAATGAAATTTGCATTGTTTCAACCCCAAAAGATTTACCAGAATTTAAGAAACTTTTGGGCGATGGAAAAAAATTTGGTATAGATTTAACTTACTTCAAGCAATTAAAACCTGTAGGAATTGCAGATGTATTTAATGTAACTAGAAAATTTATAAAAGACTCGTCAGTGACTTTAATTCTTGGAGATAATATTTTCTTTAATTTTGATAAAGATCAATTAAAATGCGGAGATGTAGATGGAGCTAGAGTTTTTTGTAAAGAGGTCTCAAATCCACAAAGATATGGAGTAGTAGAATTTGGCCAAAACAAAATGATAAACAAAATTGTTGAAAAACCATCAAATCCACCCTCTAACTATGCTGTAACTGGCTTATATCAATATGACAAAAATGTAATTGACTATGTTGGTGAGCTCAAACCCTCAAAAAGAGGTGAGCTTGAGATCACAGATCTTAATAATCTGTACATTAAAGAAAATAAACTTCACTCGGTGATGCTTCAAAAGGCTACTGATTGGTTCGATACTGGTACTTTTTCCTCACTCTTCGAAGCGAGTAAATATGTGCATCAGTATCAAATGAAAAATAAAAAGCCTATTGGCTCTCCAGAAGTTGCAGCAATAAATAGCGGACTAGTGAAAAAACAAGAAATGTTAAAAATTCTTAGCAAGGAGAATAATCAATACTCTGAGTTTATTTATCAAACCTACAAAAAATAATTCCTAGCTACGTAATAAATTCCTTAATGTTCGAATTATTTGCAAAATACCACCCAATACATAACCAGGAAATTTTACAAGATCTAGATATATACCAAGAGCTCCTAGCTGCAGAAACCTAAATGGAAAGATTTCCGAGATAGGGACTTGTTTTGAAATCGGAGAAATTATTCCACGTGAAATGAATGATCCCAGTAAAACTAGTGAAACAAAAATTTTTGTAATGTGGGGGATATAAAGAATTGCATCCTCAATCCAACCTGCAAAAATAGCATTCCAGTTATAAATTAAGTAAAAAGTTCCAACAACTAAAGTAAATTTCACTAATTTAAAACTTAATGAGCCTGACTCATCTTTTAGCAATCTCCTTTGAAATGCCATTAAGAGAAATAAAACCAAAATTGCTAAAAGATATTTCTTCGCAATATCAGGAATATAAAGTGGATTTGCATCCCATCCTCCAATCAAGTAATTCCACCGAGGAACAATTAAAAGAGAGAGAACCAGAAATATAGATAAATATATCTCCTTTTGATTGCTTTGAATATCAATTAGTGCTGACGAAAAGGAATAGCTGAAGTATTTCTTTGTTAGCATTTTAATATTGCTTGATAGTGTCTCGTATGAAATATACTCTTTGTCAGGATTTTTAAAATTTAGTTCTTTCTTAATCCTAGCCCTCCACTCAATATCATATCCAGATCTACTATTTTCATTGAAAAGGTATTGTTTGTTAATTATTGATTTTCTGAAAATCGTTCCTGGCACTGTTTCATGATTATCGTTACCATAAGAACAATCTTTTACTAGGTTCTGAAAACTGGAACTAGCAAAAAATTTGGTTGAACCAAAAACTACATCGATATCCTTATTTTTAAGAAATTCAAGATAATCTCTAATCCAGTTTTGATCGGGCAAAGTTTTAGTATCAAGCAACCCAATAAAGTCAGATGAGGCTGCTTTTAACCCATGATTTGTACTCTTCCCTGCAAAAGCAGGAGGAATTTTCTTATAAATCTTTTTAATTTTTCCAAGATCAAACTCATCAAACGCCGTTTTAACTGCATTATTAGAGGATGAATCAACTAGGATTATTTCTTTTGGCTTAACCTTCTGGTTATTTAATGACTCGAGCGTCTTGTTGAAGATTTGAATATCATCATCTCTGGCAGGTATTACGATAGAGATCATACTTCAATATTATAGTAATCCAAATACCATTCAATAAAGTTCTTTACCCCTTGGCTTATTGATGTTTCAGGTTTGTAGCCCAGTTTCATTATCTCGCTTATATCTGCATGAGAGGTAGGCACATCTCCTGGCTGCATTGGCAAGTACTCTTTATTTGCCTTCTTTCCTAAGTTCTCCTCAATTTCAGTGATGAAGTCTTCAAGGTTCTCAGGTTTCCCTCTTCCGATATTCAAAATTCTATAGGGAAATTTTGATATGGAAGGATTTTTAAATCTGTGGTCGTCTGGGGTTACAAATTTAGTATCTGTAGTTGAAAGAAAAATACCCTGAACAATATCATCAACATAAGTAAAATCTCTTTTGTGATTACCATTATTAAAAACTTTTATTGGTTCTCCCTTCAAAATGGCGTCTGTAAATAAGAACAAGGCCATATCTGGCCTTCCCCATGGCCCGTAGACAGTAAAGAATCTTAGACCTGTTGTTCGAATGTTATAGAGATTTGAATATGAATGAGCCATTAGTTCATTTGCTCTCTTTGTAACTGCATAATATTGCAAAGGATGGTCTACTCCATGTGATTCTTGGAAGGGTAAGTCTGTATTTGCTCCGTAAACTGAACTAGTAGAAGCATATACAAGATGCTGCAATGAATCGGAGGATTTTGCATATTCAAGAATGTTTAGAAATGAGTCAATATTGCTCCTGGTATAATCATGTGGAAACTTTAGCGAATGACGAACACCAGCCTGCGCAGCTAGATTTACAATATAATCAGGTGATATTTCATTTAGTTTCTCTATGATAGTATCTTTTGATAAGTCTAAACACTCAAATTTAAAGTTTTCATTGCTTAGTAAAATTTTCCTTCTATTTGTTTTTAGTTCCTTATCATAGTAGTCATTTTCATTGTCTATTCCGATAACTTCAAACCCATTATCTAAAAATTTTTTTGCAGCGTGAAAGCCAATAAAACCGCTACTTCCTGTAATTACAACTTTCATAATTTAATAATGGACTATATTAATTCAATATACGATAATATCCCACTCATATGATTAAAAAAATTTCGGTACTGCTTATATTTGCATTACAGCATTTCATGGTGTTTTCACAGGCATCAGGAACATCCTCTGCTCTAGATTTTTTAAATAATTTACCAACCAATACTCAGGGAATGTTTTTAGGAGACCAAGGTGGCTCTGCGGGGCCTGAACAGGCAAATAGCCTCATTCAAAAAGAAAATCCTGATAAAGATATATTTGTTAATCCAGAGGATGAAAAATTTGGTTTTGATTTTTACGACAACATTTTGTATTCAACCAATGCACCATTGATGGATATACCATTGATGGCTGATTATACAATCTCTTTCGGTGATAAAATTTCATTAGTAATGTATGGCAATAGATCAAGATCCATAACGTTACAAGTTTCTCTGAATGGCTCAATAAATATCCCTGAAGTTGGTGATGTTAATATAAATGGGCTCTCCATCATGGAGGCTCAATCCAAAATTGAAGAAATTGTTGCAAGAGCTTTAACAGGAACATCAGTAGATGTGAACGTTAAACAAGCGGGTTTCAGAAAAATCTCAATTCTTGGCTCAGTTAAAAGTCCAGGAATCTACATTATAAACCCGTATCTATCTGTGATTGAAGCACTTAGATACGCTGATGGACTCAGTGAAAATACATCTCTTAGAACCATTACTGTTAGGAAAAATAATAACAGAACAGTTATTTTTGATGCTTACGAGTATCTTGTTTACGGGGATACTGGATCCAATGTTTCACTGGAAAATGGTGATGTGATCCTAATGAGCGAAACAGATAACTTTGTAAAAATCAAAGGTGCAGTCATGAGACCAAAGATATATGAATACAATGAAGATGAAACCATTGAAGACCTAATTAAATTCGCTCAAGGCTTTGAATCCTCGGCCAACAGAGAAAGTATTACTGCTACATATCTAGAAAATGGCGTTGTAAGGTCATCAAGAGTTGTATTGGAGGATAAAGTGCCTTTAAATCTCCGAGAATTAAATATTTCCTCTAATGTAGAAATTGATGAGCGTGATATTGAGGTTTATGGGTCAAGCGTTTCAAATGGCTCATTTTCTAAAGAATCCTACTCAACATTAATCGAACTAATAGATGCACTTAGTTTCTCACCAAATGTATTCCCATACTTTTCTATGCTTGAACAGAATGATAATGATAGTTTTGGAAAAGAAATAATTTCATTTTCATTAGCTGACAGAAGCTCGCTAGAGAATATTAACCTCAAGAACAATGCAAAAATAACCTTTCTTTCAAGACAAGATGTGGAAGATCTTCAGTTTCTTGCAAAGTTTAATGATATTGAGTTTGAATCTCTTCAAAGGATCAATGATTTAGAGAATCAAAAAAATGAAATTTTGGATGCCTATTTTGAAAGTGCTCCTGACTCATTTATTAGCGATATTGATTTACAGTTGGCTGAGAATCAAAAAGAAAGATACGATGAAAACCCATTTGAACCACCATCAACTGAATATGATCAAGAGTTAGAGCGTAAAGAGTTACTCTTGCAAGAACTAAAAAATAAAGTTGATACCCAGACTGAATTTACAACTTTTTTCCAAAAGCGACTAAGTGAGATTGAATATGAGCTTAACGTAGCAAAAAATGGTTTTAAAGAGCTTAGGAAAAGAAAGATTTCAGATTTTAACTGGACCACAGAAATCATTGAATATCTTGAGAGAAATTCATTGATAGTCAATCTTGGTAAGGATAAGTTCTTATTCCCATTAACAGGAAATTTCTCACCAAATAGAGTAATAGATTACATTGGTAGGGATGCCTCGAATTATGATTATCAAAATGCAAAAATTCTCATGAAGAGCTTTGACAGTCCAATTTCAGAACTTACTGACACAATTTTATTCCAATCTGGTGGAGTATTCTCCATCCCTCTAGTGTTAGAGCAAAATATCCAAGTAAAAATTTTAGGAAATGTAAAATCACCTGGGGAATTTACAGTGCCAATTAACTCAACTTTACAAGATTTATATGTGTTAGCAGGAGGCCTAGAACCCTCTGCTGATGACAAATCAATAATCTTCGCTAGAGAATCTCTTAAAGAAAAGGAAAAAACTGCTCTACAATCTGCAAAGAGAATTTTAATTGATTCAATAATTTCAAGGTCAAGCTCTGCTTCAGGTGCTGGCAACATCGGCTCGTTACTGCCACTTATCGAGTTGAGTGACAAAACTAAACCTGCCGGGAGGATATCTGGAGATTTATCATTTAACTCGAATACCTCAAAAGATCTACTTTTGGAGAATGGGGATACAATTGTTGTTCCTTCAAAATCAAATGTAGTAAATATTTTAGGACAAGTATTATCTCCAACTACAGTAGTTTATGATCCTAAACTTTCATACAAGAAGTATGTTGGCTTAGCGGGTGGATATAATTATTACGCAGATAAAAAAAATATTTATGTCATAAGGAGCAACGGCCTGTCGCAACCATTAAGCAACTCAGCTTTTAGGAATGGTTACTATGAAATTCTTCCAGGAGATACCATAGTTGTTCCAAGAAATTTTTCTAGAGCAGAGCTTCTTGGGAATTTAAGCATCGCAACAAGAGTAATTTCTGATATTTCAATCGCTGCGGCAAGCTTGAATGTCATAGCAGATTAGTATTATTGAATAGTGAAAAAAATTACGATATTTTTAGTTGCACTTTCCTCATTCTTTAGTGCTGACCAACTCTATACTCATAAGATTCAAGGTGGAATAGGTCTAATTCAGACTCCCTCAGCGCGTATGATGGAAGAGGGTTCATTTAGTCTAGGATATTCAAACTTTGCACCTTACAACAAGTATTATTTTTATGCACAACCTTTTTCATGGTTGGAAGGGTCTTTTTTTTACAATGATACAAATACTATCAGATATGCTGATATTGATGGTGAGGGTATTGGAGGCCTTGGAATACAGTCACACAAAGATAAAGGCTTTAATTTTAAGCTTAAACTTCTAGACGAATCTCGTTTTCTTCCTCAAGTGGCAGTTGGCATGGAGGACTTTGCTGGAACCGGTGTTTGGTCATCAGAGTACATTGTTGCAACTAAGCTTATAAATAATTTTGATATCACACTTGGCTTGGGCTGGGGAAAGTATGGGACCAGAGGTTCTTTAGATCTAAATCCTCTTTATCAGTTAGATGAAAGATTTGAAACCCGTGGAGGTTTTCAAGGTTTTGGAGGTATACCTGGGTTTAATCAATGGTTCAGAGGGCCTGCATCACCTTTTGCTGGGATAGAAACAGGTTATGTCTTAAGATTTAGAGAACAATCTTTAGATATTCCTTTAACAAAAAAACGCCTTCGAATTAATTCATTTGGAATTCCAGTAAAATTCAAATTAGATTATGATCCCAACGATCATAAAACTGATTTTGGTGGAGTATCAAGGTTGAGGGATTATCCTCCACCCGATTCTCCGTTAAGTTATGGTGTTGAGACATCTTTGGGCGGGTTAAATTTAGGCTTATATCATGAAAATTTAAATCAACTATCTTTCAGGTGGTCATGGAGCAAAAACTTTGCAGCACCTAGAGAGCTTCCTGATTACAAATCAACAAAAACAGAATTTAATCGTGAAACTTTTTATTTAGATCTACTTAGAGAGCTCGGCAATAACGGTGTATATGTGCAAAGTGCTAATTTCATGGGAGATAATCATCTTTATGTTTCTTATAATCAAAACATTTTTAACAGTGAAAAGGAGGGGAGAATCTACGTTGATAGAATAGTAAGAGAATCATTTCCATTCGTCGATGAATTAACACTCATACCTGTCTTAAATGAATTTACTTACTTATCAACTACAAATGATCAGGATATAAGGTATGTTTATCAAGATGATCAAGGACCTAGGAATAGAGAAACTTCAGAACACTTCACCCCAAGAGTGGAATACCCTGTACTCTCGTATTCAATAGTTCCTGGATTTAAATCACACATTGGTGCTGCTCCAAAGTTTTTCTTCAGCGAAATAAATTTAAGCATACCAGGAGCAGTAGTACTAAGTAAAAATATTGAATTAGGTTTCCATTATACATATCCACTTCGTGATGATTATGAAACCTTGAGATATGATCCAGTTCCAACAGATTTACCACCAGTAAGGATATATGTTGCTGAATATCTAAGACAGGGTAAAAAGGGGTTTGAATCACTGTTCTTTCAATATTTTAAATATTTAGGGAACGACATCTATTCTGCAGTCCAAGTTGGGCACTTAGAACAAATGTTTGCAGGAGCAGTAGGTGAGATCTTATATGCTCCATATAATTCACGGTTTGCAGTAGGCTTTGAAATTGGAGATGTTTGGCAAAGAGACTTTAAAAAATCACTTGATACATTTCAGGATTATAAAACTACAACCCACCATCTAAGTCTTTACTATAATGTTCCATATCTAAACTTTGATTTTAAGCTATCCTACGGAAGGTATCTTGCACGTGATGATGGCTATACATTTGAGTTCTCAAAATCTTTCGCCAATGGTACACGCTATGGTGGTTTTTTCAGTCTAACAAATATCTCAACCGATCAATTTGGAGAGGGTTCATTTGATAAAGGTGTGTTCTTTTTCTTTCCTACAGATCTTCTTGGATTTAGTTTTAATAAAAAAAGAAGTAGATCAAAAGGATATAATGGAATCGTTTGGAGACCAATGACAAGAGATGGAGCCAGCAAGCTTGAGAGACCTTCTGAGCTATATCCCTTAATTCGCCAATCAAAGATCTTAGAGTTCTATAAAGATTAAGTAATTTATTCCTTATAAATATTTATCAAAGTTACACCTACTATAATAAAAAATAGTCCTACTATTATTTCAAACGAAATTACTTCCTTATAAAATACACTGCTCAGAATAGCAACTGAGAATACGCCTAATCCTGCCCAAGATGCGTAAACAATACTCAATGGAAGTTTCTGTACTGTCAAAGCTAATAGAAAAAAAGAGAGTAGATACGATAGAAGTAAAACCACCGTAGGAATAATCTTTGTAAAGTTTTGAGATAAAGGAAGCAGCATTGTTCCTAATACTTCAAATGCTATTGCCCCAAAGAGATATATGTAACCCATGAAATAAATTATATAAAAAAAAAGGCGTCCTAAGACGCCTTTTGAATTCTAACTATCAAGTTATGGACATACAAACGACTCTGGGTTTTCACAATTACTTGTTGTAGTTGTGGTTGTAGTAGTCGATGTAGTAGTTGTAGTACTTGTAGTTGTTGTAGCAGTTGTATCTGCAACCGGTGCCGGTGTCGGCGCTGGTGTAGGCGCTGGTGTCGGAGCCGGTGTTGGCGCTGGTGTCGGAGCCGGTGTAGGCGCTGGTGTAGGCGCTGGTGTCGGAGCCGGTGTAGGCGCCGGTGTCGGAGCCGGTGTTGGCGCTGGTGTCGGTGCTGGAGTTGGTGCTGGAGTTGGAGCCGGTGTAGGTGCGGGATCATCATCATCAGAAAGGCTTACAACGCCTGCTGCACCAGCTAAAATGCCAGCTATTTCAGCAGCACTTAAATTGTCTAAGAAACTACCTGATTCTTCAGGTTCGTCCACATCAGATTCTGCGTCGTCGTCGTCGACTTGTACGTCAGCTTCCTCTTCTTCTACTCTAACGTCGTTTTCATTTGAGTTAACGGCCTCGTCTGCTACCAATAAGAAACTGGCAGGCATTAAAAGAACCGTAATTAATAATCTTAAAATATCCTTCATAACTGTTCCCCGCTAATGAAAATAAAGTTTAACTCCATATTATTGTTAATTCTATACCCTTTGGACAGAATTACAATGTGTTTGTCATAAAACCTTCTATCCATGTATTTCTGGAATATTATCATTAATTTGCCTATTTACAAGTATTTTGGGTTTTTTTTAAACAAAAGTTTTGTAAATAAAAATATGTTAATTAGTTGAATTTGTAATTTCTTTAAAACTTGTATTTTAAATGCTGTCATAACGGCTATAATTACAAACTCAATTCTTTGAAGAGTAAAAATTAATGTCAAAGCAAGATCAATTTTATGAAGAGCTACAAGATTGGATTGAGGCACTTGATAACTCATTGATTTCTGACGGAAAAGAATACTCAATCCAGTTACTATCAGCGCTTATAGAAGAAGCAAGAGCAAGAGGTTTAAATACGAATAGGCTCCAAAATTGGCCTTTCAAAAATACAGTTTTAAATGATGAAGAGGTATCTTATCCTGGAAACTGGGATTTTGAGGAAAGAATAAGACACATTATAAGATGGAACAGTCTATTAATGGTCTTAAAGGCAAATAAAGCTGATGATCTCGGAGGGCATATCTCTACTTACTCCTCTGCAGCAACCTTATATGAGGTTGGGTTCAACCATTTTTTTAGGGGATCAGATAATCAGCTTGGAGATTTAATCTATTTTCAGGGGCATTCCTCACCAGGTATATACGCCAGATCGTTTTTGGAAGGCAGGTTGACTAAAAAACAAATTGAGAATTTTAGGCAAGAGATCGATGGTGAAGGACTATCTTCATATCCTCATCCTTGGCTAATGCCAAGCTATTGGCAATTCCCTACAGTTTCAATGGGTTTGGGCCCAATATTTGGCATTTATCAAGCTCATGTAATGAGATATTTGGAAAAAAGGAAGTTAATCCATAATGAAGCAGATAGAAAGGTTTGGGTCTTTTGCGGTGATGGTGAAATGGATGAACCTGAATCAATGGGAGCTATAAGCCTTGCAGGGAGAGAAAACTTAAATAATCTTATCTTTGTAATTAATTGCAACTTGCAAAGGTTAGATGGTCCTGTAAGAGGAAACTCAAAGATTATTACAGAACTAGCTAAACAGTTTGATGGTGCAGGATGGAATGTAGTTAATCTTATTTGGGGAAGACATTGGGACGACCTAATAAACAGAGATGATAAAGGACTCTTACAAAAAGTGATGGATGAAACAGTTGATGGAGAATACCAGAACTTTAAGGCAAAAGGTGGCAGCTACACAAGAGAAAACTTTTTTGCAAAGGATCCTGAGGTTTTAAAAATGGTAGAGGATATGTCTGACGAGCAGGTTGAACGACTTAATAGAGGAGGGCATGACCCTATAAAAGTTTTTAATGCATACAGATTGGCTTATGAAGATAAACAAAAACCAACAGTTATTTTGGCATTTACAATCAAAGGATATGGCATAGGTTCAAGGCAAGCTGATAACACAACCCACCAAGTTAAAAAACTTACAAAAGAAAACCTTGAAAATTTTATTGAAAAATTCAATTTACCAGTTGATAAGGCAAATCTTGATAACCCAGATTTCTTGGACCTAAGCTCGCAAAAAGATCTTAAAGACTACTTACATGAAAGAAGAAAAAAGCTGGGAGGTTATTTGCCAATAAGAAAAGTATCAGATGAAAAGCTTAAATTTGAGAGTAGTACATTTGAAGGTTTTGATGATTTTATCGAAAGAGAGCAATCATCAACCATGATCTTTGTGAAACTTTTAACAAAGCTGCTTAGGGATAAAAAATTTGGTGAAAGAGTTGTGCCAATTGTTCCTGATGAAGCCAGAACATTTGGAATGGATGCTCTGTTTAGGCAATTTGGAATTTATTCTTCAGAGGGTCAAAAGTATGAGCCTGAGGATGCTGATAAAGTAATGTTTTACCGTGAAAGCGAGTCAGGAATAATGCTTGAAGAGGGGATTAATGAAGCAGGGGCATTTTCTGCATGGCTTGCATTAGCAACATCTTACTCAAACAATCAATTCCCTATGATTCCATTTTATATTTTTTATTCAATGTTTGGATTTCAAAGAATTCATGATCTGGCCTGGGCTGCAGGAGATTCAAGAGCTAGAGGCTTTCTTTTAGGCGCAACTTCAGGTCGCACCACATTGAATGGAGAGGGGCTTCAACATCAAGATGGTCATAGTCATGTTCTTGCTTCAACAATTCCAAATTGTCGTTCTTATGATCCTGCATTTTCTTATGAAATTTCGACAATTATCCAAGAGGGAATTAAAGACATGTATGTTCAAGGAAATGATAGATTCTATTATTTGACTTTAATGAATGAAAATTATCAACATCCAAAAAGACCAAAAAATGCAACTTCTAAAAATATAATTAATGGAGCTTACAAATTTCTAGAAGCAAAAAACCCATCGATAAGAATACTTGCATCAGGAGTAACTTTGAATTTTGCTATTCAGGCAGAAAAGTTACTATCTAAAATGAACGTTATAGCTGAGATATGGTCAATAACTAGTTTCAATGAGCTTTATAAAGGGGCAATAGAATCAGATCGAAATAATAGATTGGAAATTAACAATTCGCCATCCCACGTAGAGGAATGTTTTTCAAATGAAATGACAACAATTGCAGTTTCAGAATATATTAGATCTTACCCAAACCAAATCAGACAATGGGTAAAGGGTGATTATATTGTTCTAGGAACTGATGGGTTTGGTAGAAGTGACACACGAGATAAGCTAAGAGATCATTTTGAAATCAATGCAAACCATATTGCCTTAAACGCACTGTACTCTTTGAATATGAAAAAAGAAGCAAGAGAATTTATAAAATCAAATAAAATAAAACTGGATGAGATTGCGCCATGGCTAAAGTAGATAATATTGATCTTAAAATACCTAATCTCGGTGATGCAGAGTCCACAGAAATAATTGAAGTCAACATTCAGCCAGGCGACACGGTTAACCTAAATGATCCGCTTATTGTGTTGGAGTCAGAAAAAGCAGCAATGGAGATACCCTCAGATTTTGAAGGAGAAATATCAAAAGTCCATGTCAAAGCTGGAGATGTTGCTGAGGAAGGGATGGTATTCGCAACAATAATGTCGTCTAAAAAAACAAATCAAAATACCATTAAAAAAAATGACTCTGATTCCCCAGCACCAAACATTGCATCCGAAGTTACAGACCTTAATACTAAAAAAGAACCAGTCGAAATCAATTCTCTTTCAATTAATGCTGGCCCAGCTGTTAGAAAGTATGCAAGAGAACTTGAAATAAATTTAGATAGCATTAAAGGTACTGGAAGAGATGGACGCATAACAAAAGACGACCTTAAAAGATATATTCATCAAGGCATGTCTCAAAAAGTAGAGGATAATTACCCTAATCTAGAAAATCTTGCAAAATTTGGCCCTTATGAAATAAAAAGCCTCTCTGGAATAAGAAAAGCAGGCTTAAAAAATTTACGAAACTCTTGGACAACAGTTCCACATGTGTTTCATTTCGAAGAAATAAATTTATCGAGAGTAAATTCCCTCAGGGAATCTCTCAAATGCTCCCCTTTACCTGTAATAATTAAAGGTATAGCAAACACGCTAAAAAAACATCCATTACTTAATTCTTCATTGTTAAATGACTCTGAAATATTGCTTAAAGATTATATTAATGTCGGCATTGCTGTGAATACTGAAAATGGTTTAGTTGTTCCTGTTCTTAAAAACCCAGATAAATTAGATATTGAAGAAATAAATGTTTCTATAAAAAAGCTTTCTGAAAAGGCACGCCAAAAACAATTGAAAAAAACAGATATTGAAGGAGCTTCATTCACAGTCTCAAGTTTAGGTAAAATTGGAGGACATGGATTTACTCCTATCATTAATCCACCCGAAGTTGCAATCATTGGAATCTCAAATACTAGGACAAATATTAGACTAGACGGTAAAGAAATTATTGAGGATATGGTATTGCCAATTTCATTGTCTTACGATCATAGGGTAATAAACGGCGTTGAAGCTGGAGAATTTATGGTTGACTTAAAAATTGAATTGGAGGAAAAAGTTAAATGATAGACATACTGCCATTATCTTTTTGCATTGGCTTAGCATTTATCTTTATTAATAAAACCATCTCAACAAGATGGAGCAGGAATTTAAGAAATTCTCCACAAACCATGCATAAGAAATCAGTTTCACGTTTTGGTGGTATTGCCGTATTTTTCTCTCTTTTGATAATTTCAACAATATCTGATTTAGAAGAATACACTTTTTTAAGAGAAGCAATTTTTGTATCCTCTCCGGTATTTTTACTGGGGCTTGCAGACGATTTCAATATTGAAATTAAACCAGCTTTAAGGCTAGCAGTGCTTTTCATGATATCGTTACTTTTTTATTACATTCTTGGAATCAAGGCATACAACTTAAATATTCCCTTTGTCGATTATTTATTTACATTTGAAATTTTTTCCCTGTTATTTATTTGTTTCGCGGTAGCAGGGATGATAAATGCTTTCAATATGATTGACGGGATAAATGGATTATTGATGCTATTCTGTCTGACAGTATGTGTTTCAATACTTATATTTCCCCAGAGTGCAATAAACCTTGAATTTTACTTGTATTTAGTCGCATTATTTTTTGCTATTTTAGGAATATTTATTTTGAACTTCCCATTCGGAAGAATCTTTTTAGGTGATGGCGGTGCTTACTTTCTTGGTGCGATGATTGTGATAGGCTTGATAAAGTATTATCAAGTAAATGATCTTTCACCATGGTACGTTATGTTGATGCTGGTTTATCCAGTGACAGACGTTTTATTCTCGATATACAGAAGAATTGTCTTAAAAGTATCTGCTTTAGAACCAGATAATTTACACTTGCATCACTTGATATATAAACGTGTGTCAAAGTTAGATTTAAAATCAGAGAACAAAAAACACTTTCTTGTAACATTGATGACATTTGTTATCTATACGCCCTTTTTACTAGGAGCAAACTATTTTTCAAAAGAAACACAAATCTTACAGATTTTGACGGTAATTTTTATATCTATTTATGTTCTAATTTATTTTTTACTTGCTCCAAGAGGCTTCCTAAGGAATGAGTAGAATCCTTGTAACAGGTGCTGCAGGTTATATAGGCTCAGCATTTTGTAAAGAGGGGTTAGAAAGAGGATTCAATATTATTGGTATTGATAATTTCTCGAACTCCTCAGATCAAAGCATTAACTTTCTAATGGAAAGTAAACAACATAATTTTACTTTCTCAGAAGTTGATTTATGTAAAGATCTAGAATCACTAAGGGAAATTTTTGTAAACAACGAAATCAACTATGTTGTTCACTTTGCTGGTTTTAAATCAGTAATTGAATCTCAAATGCATCCTAAAATGTATTGGGACAACAACCTTGAATCAACAAAAAACCTTACCAGAATGATGTTGGAATATGGTGTTAAAAATATCTTGTTTTCTTCATCTGCAAGTGTTTATGGTAAAAACAACAACCAACCTGTAAGTGAAGCTTGTAAGTTGAAACCTATGTCAGTTTATGGAGCTACTAAAGAAGCAAACGAAAAATTTCTTGAAGATTTATCAACCAAAGGCAACCTCAAGACAATTTCATTAAGATACTTTAATCCTGTAGGAAATATTCAAATGATGCCTGTAAATTCTCCACGGCAGGATTCAAAAAACCTTATGGACAATATCATTGATGTATGTATTGGTGAAACAAAAGAACTAAACATTTTTGGCGATGACTATAAAACCTCAGATGGTACAGCAGAGAGAGATTTTATACACATTCAAGATTTGATAGATGCACATTTTGAATCACTTAAATATTTTGAACAATTAAACGGATATGAGGTTTTTAATATTGGCACTGGCAACTCTGTAAGTGTTAAAAACATAATCAAAACTTTTAAAGAGGTGAATTCAATTGAATTTGTTGTAAAAATTTCTGATAGAAGAGAGGGTGATGTTCCAATTTGCTATGCTGATAATTCAAAAGCTAAAAATATTTTGAAATGGGAAGCGAAAAAAGATTTAAGAGAGATGTGTTTAGATGCATGGAGACCATATAAGAAATGAATTTAAGTGATCTTTTGAGCATTGCAAAAGAAGCTGCCTTGGATGCAGGATACCTCCTTGCTGAAAAAAAGAATTCATTCAAAAAAATTTCCTCTGAGGTCGGTAGAGATATTAAGCTTGAACTTGATTTAGAAACAGAAATCTTGATTAAAAATCATCTTGAAAAAACTAAAATTAATATTCTTGGAGAAGAAACAGGACTAGATACTTTAAACGATGATGATCTTACATGGGTAATTGATCCTCTTGATGGAACTTCAAATTATTTTCGAGATCTTCCAGCATGCTGTGTTTCAATTGCTCTTATTGGAAAAGATGAAGGACATCTTGGAGTTATTTATGATTTCAACGAAGATGACCTTTATTATGCATCTAAAGGTAACGGAGCTTTTAAAAATGACGAAAAGATTTCGGTATCGAATATTGCCTCTAAGGAAAAAGCTTCACTCACTACAGGGATACCATTTTCTAAAGACATTGAAATGACTCAAGGTTATATTGAATTCCTTCGTCCCTGGAAGAAAGTAAGGATGTTTGGTAGTGCCGCTTTATCTTGTGCATATGTATCATCAGGAAAATGTGATTACTACCATGAAAAGGGTGTTTTTTTATGGGATTTCGCAGCTGGAATTAGTTTAGTAAAGGAGGCAGGCGGCTCTGTTAACTTTAGCAAGATAGATGAAAACAGATATGAAGTCCATATAACAAATAACAAGTTATGAAAATTGCAATTGTTGCAGATAAAAAATCAGGACACTTGAGTCAATGCATTGGGCTTCGAAGCATTTTAAAAAAACAAGATCAAAACAAAGATATTTTTTTTCTTAATCAAGATATTATTTCTTTCCCAGGTTTTCTTGAAAGATCATTGGTTATTTTCGGTGAGAAAATTTATCTGTTTCTTTTAAAGTTATTAAACCCCAGCCTAGTTGAATTAAAATTTGATTTAGTGATTTGTTCTGGCTCGAGGACTGCTATTCCTGCATACCTACTGGCAAAATCTTCAAAAGCAAAAATCATCTACATTGGTACACCGAAATTCAGGATTATGAAAAAATTTGATGGAATTGTCTCAACAAAAAGAGACCTTAGTGATGTTTTTAAGGTAATCCCAACTATTTTGCCTCCCACAAAGTTTTCCCCTTATGAGCAGAATGAAGTTTCTTCTTCAAATAGTTTGGTGCTTATAGGAGGAGATGGTAGTGGTTATGATTATGGTGAAAAAGACTGGTACAGACTGGCATATGAATTCAAGTCTATAGAAACTACATTTATTAATTCAAGGCGAACGCCAAAGTATGCCTGGGAGAATCTCAAGGACAATAAGGGGCCAAAACATAGATTTCTTGATCTTGAAACTACAACCTTTGAAATTATGCAAGACGCTATAGATTCTCATGGAAATATTTTTGTTACAGCAGATAGCACTAGCATGATTGTAGAAATTATTACCAGAGGATATTTTGTAAATGTGATTGAACTGAGAGGGCCAATTAAAAGAGAGCACCACCATGAGATAATAGAAAACTTTGAAAGAAAGGGTCTTTTGAGGGTTCTTAGGCTAACTGAACTAAATAGATCAAAACCAAAACTTGATACTGGAGTTAGAAGCTTTGTAATGGAAGAAAGAGCTTCTCTCAAGAAGCAGATAATGGAGCTGATATGAGATCACTAATTTGGTTTAGAAATGATCTAAGAGTAGATGATAATCCTGCTTTAAGTAATTGCTGTGTAATTTCTGAGGAAGTGATTGCTGTTTACTTTCTGACAGAATCACAATGGGAGCAACACAATGATTCAAAAGCAAAAAAAAGTTTCTGGCTCAGAAGTCTAGTCTGTCTTGAAAAAGAACTTCAGAAACTAAATATACCGCTTCTTATAATTGAAACGGAAAATTATGATTCAATCTACGCAAGCTTGCTAAAGTTAATGCAGCAATATGATTGTAAAAGCCTTTATTTCAATAATGAATATCCTGTTAACGAGCTAAAAAGAGATCGATATATCTATAAAAGTTTTAAAGAAATTGGTTTTGGGGTCTTTAATTATCACGATCAAGTTATTCATCCTCCTGGCAGTCTAAAAACAAAAGCAGGTGGAAATTTTTCAGTTTATAGTCCTTTTAAAAGAAAATGGTTTGAAGAATTAAGAGAAGAGCAACTCGCCTTATTTGATATTCCCTCACCAAAAAATAAAGTGAATATAGAGTCTTCTGATGTCGAAAAAATATCCAAGAAATTTGCTTCAAAGATTGACGATTTATGGCCTGTAGGCGAAGAGTATATCAAGTCAAAAGTAACAGACTTTCTTTCAACTAAGGGACATTTATATAAAGATGATAGAAACTTTCCAGCTATTGACGGCTGCTCAAAAATTTCACCTTATTTAAATTCCGGCATAGTCTCTCCGAAATGGTGCATATTGGAAGCAAAAAAATACAACCAAAATCTTCTTGATGAGGGCGACAGAGGTATTGTCCACTGGGTTTCAGAGATATTATGGAGAGAGTTTTATAGACACATAATTTATAACTTTCCAAAAGTATCAATGAATAGGCCTTTTCTGGACTATACCGAAAATTTAGAGTGGTCCAAAAACATTGAACATTTACAAAGATGGAAGGATGGCAAAACAGGTATACCAATCGTAGATGCTGGCATTAGAGAAATGCTAAATACTGGATGGATGCATAATCGATTGAGGATGATAGTTGCGATGTTTCTAAGTAAAAATTTATTAATTGATTGGCGAGAAGGGGAGAAATTTTTCATGGAGCATCTTATTGATGGCGATATTGCTTCTAATAATGGTGGATGGCAATGGAGTGCTTCAACAGGAACTGATGCTGCTCCGTATTTTCGAATAATGAATCCTGAAACGCAATCAATAAAATTTGATCCCCAGGGAGAATATATTAAAAAATGGATTCCAGAGTTATCGCAATGCCCAATTTCTGAAATTCACATGCCAGTTGATCCATTGAAATATGGGTACTATCAACCGATAGTTGATCTAAAAAAATCACGAAAAGCTGCTATAGAAGCTTTTGGAAATTTAAGAAAAGACTAAATTGAATCATCTAGAGCGTCTTTAAAATCGCTGTATTTGAATCTGTATCCTACATCAGTTAATAATCTAGGAAATACTTGATGCCCCTCTGTAAGCAGTTCTGATGATTCACCAAACATTAATCTATAGAGAAATTTTGGCACATGTAAATAATTTGGCTTTCCAAGTGTCTTTGCAATTGTTGATGACATATTTGCATTTGTAATTGGGTTAGGTGATGTAAGATTTATAGGACCATATATTTTATTCTGGATTATATAATCAATAACACTCGTAACATCATCAATATGTATCCAAGAAACCCATTGCTTGCCATCACCAATCATACCTCCTAGATATAAATTAAAAAGAGATTTAATAGGCTCTAAAAATTTTGATTTTTGACCCATTACTACACCGAGCCTTAAGATTGTATTATTTTTAATACTGGATTTATTAACTACTGATTCCCAATCCTGTACTAATTTAAGTGAGAAATTTGACCCCTTTTGCTTACCCATAGACTCAATAAATTTTCTTGAGGAAGAAAATGGATAATAAGTTATTGCAGAAGCTTGAATATAATGGTTAATTTTCATAGAGCTTGCCGTCTTGAGAAGGCTTTTTGAATATTTAACTCTACTGTCAAGAATTTTTTGTTTATTATGATTAGTCCACCTCGTAGGAAAAATGCTCTGACCAGCAAGATTAATAAGAACATCGCATTCTTCAAGTGATGTGATAAAGAAATTTTCTAGAGATTGATTCCTGCTCAGGATTCTAATGTGGTATTTATCTTTATATTTTTTATAAAAGGCCTGCCCTATATACCCAGAACCACCTGCAATAACTATTTTTTTCAATTTCTATTCTCTTTGATTCTTATACAGTAAAATAATACCTATGGATATTAAAGAATTTTATATAGATGGGGAATGGGTCAGTCCTGACGGAACTGATGTTATTGATCTTATTAATCCTGCTAATGAAGAAATTACGGGTTCAATTATTTCAGCTTCAAAAAAAGATGTTGATGATGCAGTTAAATCAGCAAAAAAAAGTTTTGAAGTAGCTTCAGCCCTCACACTAGAGCAAAAGAAAAAAGTGCTGCAAGAAATTATTGATGGGATGGATACAAGAAGACAGGACTTTGCAAAAGTCATCTCTGAAGAAATGGGTGCTCCTCTTAAAATGGCAGCAGGAGCACAATATGGCTCAGGAATAATTCATTTTAAGAATACATTGTCTGTTATAGATGATTTTAAATTTTGTGAAGTTCATGACAATATAACTATTAATAAGCTACCTATTGGTCCTGTGGGTATGATTACGCCATGGAACTGGCCGCTGAATCAGATGTGTACTAAGATTGCCTCTGCTATCGCAGCAGGGACATCTTTTGTCTTGAAACCTAGTGAAATTACTCCTGGCGCTGCACATATTTTGGCCCAGGTTATTGATGAGACTTCATTGCCGAAAGGAATTTTAAATCTTATTCATGGCTATGGGCAAACAGTTGGCAGAGAAATGAGCTCTCATCCTGATTTAGAAATGATTTCATTTACTGGTTCCACTAGAGCTGGTATAGATATTCAGAAGAAAGCATCTGAAAACATTAAGAGAGTTTCGCTTGAGCTTGGCGGGAAGTCTCCGAATATTATTATGGATGATGTTGATTTAGAGGCAGCGGTGAATATGGGAATGAAGCAATGTTTCTTTAATACCGGGCAATCGTGTTCATCACCTACAAGAATGTTGGTACCAGAGAATCTTTTAGAAGAGGCAACAAAATACGCAGTCCAAGCATCAGAAGCTATGGTAACAGGTGATCCAAGTGAAGAAGAAACATTTCTCGGGCCTATTTCAAATAAAACTCAATATGAAAAAGTTCAAGATCTAATACAAGAGGGCATTGATGAAGGAGCCAAACTAGCATGTGGAGGTGTTGGGAAACCAAATGGAATAAAAAATGGTTTTTATGTGAAGCCCACAGTTTTTACCAATGTTAAAAATTCAATGAAAATCGCGCAAGATGAAATATTTGGACCAGTAATATGTTTAATTCCTTACAAGAATATAGAAGAAGCAATTAATATTGCAAATGATACAAGTTATGGTCTCTCAAGTATGGTTTCATGTGGAGACCCTAAAAAAGGACAACAGATTGCAAAGCAAATTAGAGCTGGTCAGGTTATTGTGAATAGGATCTCAAGGGGTGATTATCCGGCGCCATTTGGTGGTTTTAAAATGTCTGGAAATGGTAGAGAGCATGGCACTTTCGGTATTGATGAATATCTTGAGGTGCAAGCAGTAATTACTTAGTCAAGAAAATCTGAATCTTCTTCCCAAAGAACGTCAAGTAATGGCTGCATGCTTGCAAAAGCTGAAAGATCGTTGGCGACATAGTCTCTCGTATGACGAGCTACTTCAGCGCTTATTTCCATTGGTTCACCAACAGATTCAGCAATCAGCTGAGATTGACAAGCCTCTTCCATGTTTATGAAATACCAGAGTGCAGTATCAACCATTGTTCCGGTTGTTAGAATTCCATGATTTTGCAATATTAAAAAATCTTTATCAGCAAGCGCTTTAGAAATATTTATTCCCTCATCAGGCCCATTTGCAACTCCATCATAATCAGTAAAAGTTGCTGTTCTTTCAAAAAAGGCACATGAATCCTGAGTTAAAGGTTTTAGCTCCTTACCAAGTGTTGAAAATGTTTTACCATACATTGGATGGGCATGAGCTATGGCATTTATATCATCTCTATTTTTGTAAATGTTGGA
This sequence comes from uncultured SAR86 cluster bacterium, assembly GCA_902610995.1. GTDB lineage: Bacteria > Pseudomonadota > Gammaproteobacteria > Magnimaribacterales > TMED112 > TMED112. Next base: position 21,478 of record CACLXU010000001.1, on the reverse strand, counting down.
GTGAATAGATTGGGCTGCATCACCAGTTCTTTCCCTACCATAAACTAAATCTCCATTTTGATTCATTAGGCATAAATCGGATACTCTCATTTGAGAAAAATGATACCCCAAAGGATTAATCCAGAAGCAATCCTTAAATTCTGGATCTCTAAAAGAGATATGACCCACTAATCCAAGGTCAAACCCTTTTTGTGAGAAAATTCTATATGCCGCAGCAAGATGCTCAACTCCATATCTTCTTTGTTCTTCTATTGATTTCGAATTAATATCAATTGAGCCAGAAAGACCTCTACCTTTAAAAGGAAGTTTTCCTTTACTTAAATCAATCTTATCTGCTATTGATGCGTTAAAATTATCTGCTGTGGCCATATTAGATTTATAATAATTTATAATTCTTAATAAATCATGAAAAAAACGGAAAAGTTTAGAACTGAAAAAGATAGTCTAGGTGAAGTGAGGGTGCCTTTAAACGCACTCTGGGGTGCTCAGACTCAAAGGGCAATAGAAAATTTTCCTATAAGTGGAATAAAGTTTAAGTTTCCTTTTGGGAGATCTTTTATCAAAGCTTTGGGGGCAATTAAATACTCTGCAGCAGTAGCAAATCAAGATCTAGGCTTAATAACATCTAGGAAAGCTAATGCTATTAAAAATGCTGCCAGATCAGTAATGAATGGTGACTTCGATGATCATTTTCCACTTGATGTTTTTCAAACTGGATCTGGAACGAGCACAAATATGAATGCTAATGAGGTTATTGGGAATTTAGCTTCTAAAAAGCTAAAAACCCCTATAAGTCCAAATGATGAAGTTAATATGAGTCAAAGTAGTAACGACACTATACCAACAGCAATATGCATTAGTGCTCTATATGATATGGAAGAGTTTTTATTTCCTGGATTAGAGCTTTTAATCAAGGAAATTGACACAAAAGCAAAAAAATTAAAGGGCAAACTTAAAACTGGCAGAACTCACTTGATGGACGCAATGCCAATTGACTTTTATCAAGAATTGTCTGGTTGGTCAGCACAATTGAAAAGCTCAAGGGATGCTTTAATAGTTGCAAATAAGAGAATGTTAAATTTACCTCAAGGAGGAACAGCAATTGGCACTGGTGTTAATGCTCATAAAGATTTTCCAAAGTATTTTTGCAATGCAGTGGAGAAAGTAACTGGCTTTAATGTTAAGCCAGCGTCAAATTTTTTTCAGGGTTTGAGTGCACAAGATAACACAAGCGAGCTTTCCAGCGCAGTTAAGAATCTATCACTCTCATTAATGAAGATTTCAAATGATTTAAGATGGATGAATAGCGGCCCATTAACAGGGCTTTCAGATATTGAGCTTGAGGCATTGCAACCAGGCAGTAGCATCATGCCAGGCAAAGTAAACCCCGTGATACCAGAAGCTGTTGCAATGGCTTGTGCGGATGTTATGGGAAATGATTTAACAATTTCTATTGGGTCACAAAGTGGAAGTTTCCAGTTAAATGTAATGCTTCCAGTTATTGCATATAACCTGTTAAAAAGTATCAACTTGATGGGGAATTGTATGCCATTACTAGCAAAAAAATGTATTAAAACATTTAAAATTAATGAACAAAATAATTTGCAGAACCTTCATCGAAATCCGATTTTGGTTACCGCTCTTAACCCTATCATCGGCTATAAAAAGGCTGCAGAAATTGCAAAAAAAGCATACAAAGAAAAGCGTGCTATTATTGATGTTGCCTCAGAGATGACTACTATAGAGAGGAAGGAGTTGGAAAGTTTGCTAGATCCAAAAAACTTAATTAAACCTTATTTTTAAAAATGAAACTTACACAAGAAAAATGCGAAGCTTGCCAAGTTGGGGCTCCAAAAGTTACTTCAGAAGAACAGGAGCAATTTTTGCAGGAGCTTGATGACTGGATTGTAATTACGGAAGTCAAGGAAACAAGAAATTACGTTGACAACGAAACCTCTACCACGAAAAAAATAAATAAGCTTTTCAAGGAATATAAGTTCAAAAATTATGCTCTTGCCTTGGAATTCGCCACTCAGGTTGCTAATTTAGCAGAACAAGAAAATCACCATCCTCTAATTGCACTAGAATGGGGTAGGGTTAGGGTTTGGTGGTGGACACATGCAATTGAGGGATTACACAAAAACGATTTTGTATGTGCAGCCAAAACAGATGAACTTTAAATGGATAAAGTTCTAGTTGTCTATTCAGGCGGTTTAGACTCTTTCACTTTACTAAATTTAGCTAAGAAAAATTTTAATAGGGTATACGCTATCAGCTTCGATTATGGGCAAAAGCATCGAAAAGAACTTGATGTTGCTTCAAGTTCAACAAAAAAGCTTGGCGTTGAACATAAAATTGTTCGCTTACCATTTGAAGATTTCTTATCAGATTCTGCTTTGGTTGGTAATATAGAAATACCTGAGGGTAATTACGATAAAGAAAGAATGAAACTTACCGTAGTTCCAAACAGAAATATGGTTATGATCTCAGTAGCTGCATCTCTAGCAATATCAAGAAAAATAAATCATATATGGTATGCAGCTCATGCTGGGGATCATGAAGTTTATCCAGATTGCAGACCAGAATTTATAAACAAGCTCTCTGAGGTCTTGAAAATTTGTGACTATCACAAAATCATTTTAGATGCTCCATTTAAAGACTTGTCTAAAGAAGAGATTGTAAAAATTGGGCTTGAAATGAGTCTGGATTACTCTCAAACGTGGACTTGTTATGAAGGTAAAGCCAAACCATGCAAGAAATGTAGCGCCTGTCTTGAAAGAATCAATGCATTTGAAAAAAATAATTTCAAGGATCCGTTAAATGAAATATAAAATTAAAGAAATTTTTTTCACGCAGCAGGGCGAAGGTAAAAATACCGGCATGAATTCAGTTTTTATAAGATTTACAGGATGTAATCTGTGGAGTGGCAAAGAAAAGAATCGAGGAAACGCAATATGTAATTTTTGTGATACTGATTTCTATGGCACGGATGGAGTCAATGGAGGCTCATATACAAAAGAAGAGTTACTAGAAAAAGTAAAATCTATTTGGATGGGAGAAAGTAAGAGAATCAATGTTGTTTTGACAGGTGGAGAGCCTCTATTGCAAGCCGATCAAAAACTCATCAATTATTTAAAAGAAAATAATTTTTATATTGCAATTGAAACAAATGGGACGATTGAACCTCCAATTGGAATCGATTGGATATGTGTGAGCCCAAAACCAAATACAAAAATAAAAATAACAGAGGGAGATGAGCTAAAATTTATTTACCCTCAGCCCAATTTCAAACCAGAGCCTTTTGAAAAATTGAGCTTTAAGCACTTCTATATTCAGCCAATGGATTCTGAAAAGTTAGATTCAAATACTAATCGATCTATAAAATTTTGTATGAAAAATGCAAATTGGAAAATTAGCCTACAATCTCATAAAATTCTTGGAATACAGTAAATATTAGAAAAAAGCCTGCTATCCATGAACCAAAGGCATGCTCATCTTTATATTTTCTCGTAACTATAATTTTTACTATTAGAGATAATGATGCTGCTATAAGCAGGTAAAGGGATAAAGGTACTCCAAAATACAGAAAAGTTGTAAAAAGCAAAATAATATCTCCAATTCCAATTCCCTCTCTTTTTCTAGTAGCTCTATAAAAAAAGTATATAAATACTAATACTAATGTCACAGAGACTGCACCGATCAGATTAGCCATAATCTCATTAAATTCGAATCTATAAGTAACCTCATGCAAGACCCAAAATAGTAGGGATAAATTATTCCAAAGCGCAATTTCTTTATATCTTTCATCTACAAAAATTAGGAATATCAAAAGTAAAGCTAATATTGAAATATTTATTAAGCTATACAAAGCTCCAACCATAAAGATTAATGCCCCAAGACCTTCGAAGACGATATATTTTTTACGTAAACTTTTATCACAACATCTGCTTTTTCCTCCTTGCAAAATAAAGGAAAAAATTGGCATTAACTCATAGAACTTTAGTTTTTTTTGGCAAAAATCACACTGAGAACGTTTAGTGAATCTGTCTGAAAAATGAGAGTATTTTTTCCCATAATTATCATATTCTTGCACTAACCAACTGGTGAAAATGGCACCAACTATGCCTGAAAGTATTGGTATAAGAAGGTATAAGCCATTCATGGTGGAAACAATTAATCTGTTGATATATACTATATTATGGAAAAGGTTCTTCAAGAAGCTCTGACATTTGATGATGTATTGGTTCTACCAAAGCATTCTAATGTCTTACCCAAAGACGTTTCACTCAAAACAAAATTTACAAAAAACATTTCTTTAAATTTGCCTTTTTGTTCTGCTGCAATGGATACGGTAACAGAATCAAAGATGGCAATTGCTCTTGCATCACTTGGCGGGATTGGAATAATCCACAAAAATTGCTCCCCCAATGAACAATCAAATGAAGTTAAGAAGGTAAAAAAGTTTGAAAGTGGAGTTGTCAGAGACCCAATTACAATAAAATCATCAAATTCTATTGCAGAACTAATTCAACTAACCTCAGAGCTGAATATATCAGGCATGCCTGTAGTTGATGATGGAGAATTAAAAGGAATTGTCACACGAAGAGATTTTAGGTATGCCAGAGATGTAGATCAAAGCGTAACAACTATTATGACTCCTAAGGAAAAGTTAATTACTGTAAAGGAAGGGGAAGATCAAGAAGTTGTTAAATCACTCATGTATAAACACAGAATAGAGAAAATCTTAGTCTTAGATAGTAAAAATAGACTAGTTGGTTTAATTACAATGAAAGATATTGAGAAATCAATTGATTATCCTTTAGCATCAAGAGATGCAGAGGGCAGGTTAATGGTTGGAGCAGCAGTTGGCGTGGGTAAAAACCTTGAAGAGAGATCAGAAAATCTAGCTCAGGCTGGTGTTGATGTTTTTATCATAGATAGCGCTCATGGCGATTCTGAAGGAGTAATTAAAGTGCTTAAATTCCTTAAAAAGAAATATCCAAATATTGACGTTGTTGCTGGAAATGTTGCAACAAAAGATGGTGCTAAGTTGCTTATAGAATCTGGAGCTGATGCTATAAAAGTTGGTGTTGGACCTGGTTCTATTTGTACAACAAGAATCATTGCTGGAGTAGGGGTGCCTCAACTATCAGCAGTCTTAGAGGTTGTAAAAGCAGCAAAAAATATACCTGTGATTTCTGACGGGGGTATAAGATTTTCTGGTGATATTGTTAAGGCACTTGGAGCTGGTGCTGATACTGTTATGCTAGGCAGTGCATTTGCAGGAACAGAAGAGGCACCAGGTGAGGTTGAGTTATATCAGGGACGTAGTTTTAAAACCTACAGAGGCATGGGCTCAATAGGCGCTATGGCAAAAAGAACTGATGCAAGCAGGTACATGCATGGCGATGATATAGATCCAGATAAAATGGTTCCAGAGGGGATTGAGGGCAGAGTGCCCTTCAGAGGCTGGTTAAAAGACGTTGTTTTCCAAATGGAAGGTGGTTTAAGACAAGGCATGGGGTATACAGGATCAAAAACAATTTTAGATTTAAAAGATAGGGCTCAGTTTCAAAAAATAACTTCCTCTGGAGTAAAAGAAAGTCATGTTCATGATGTAAGCATTACAAAAGAGGCGCCAAATTATCGAGCAGACTAATGCAAAAAATTCTAGTTGTTGATTTTGGCTCTCAATATACACAACTTATAGCACGCCGACTTCGAGAGTTAAAAATCTTTTCTGAGGTATGTCCATGGGATGAAATTTCAGATCTCACTGAAGTTTCAGGTTTTATCTTGTCTGGTGGGCCAGAATCCTCAAATCTTGAGGGTAATCCTGATATAAATAAGAGAATTTTAAATTCTAAGAAACCTATCTTGGGCATTTGCTACGGAATGCAAATACTTGCTTTTCAAGAAGGTGGAAAAATTGAAAATAAAGGGAAAAAAGAATTTGGTCATGCTCAGATAAAATTAGAAAACAAATCCCACCTTTTTGATGAAACTAGTAATGCTATCAATGTCTGGATGTCGCATGGTGATAAAGTAAAAGTTTTGCCAGAGGGGTATGAAGTAATTGCATCCTCTGATAATTCACCTATTGCAGCATTCCAAAATTGCTCAAAAAATTATTACGGATTACAGTTTCACCCTGAAGTGACACATACAAAATTTGGAACAAAGATCATAGAAAACTTCCTTCAAAAATGTGACATTAAACAAAATTGGGATGCAACAGACATTCTTAAACAAATTGATACTGAAGTTGTAAGCAAAGTTAAGGATCAAAATGTGTTATTAGCATTAAGTGGCGGAGTCGATTCAACTGTTTTAGCTGCAGTGCTTTATAAAATTTTAGGGAAAAGGCTTACGTGTGTCATGGTAGATCACGGGCTCTTGAGAAAAGATGAGGCAAAGAATGTAATTCGAAACCTTAAAAAAAAGATAGGTTTAGAGGTGAACTTAGTAAATGCACAATCCCTTTTTTTAAAAAAGTTAGAAGGAATTGCTGATCCTGAGAATAAAAGGAAAATAATTGGCAAAACTTTTATAGAGGTATTTGAAAAAGAGAGTAAGAACCTTGCAGAAATTAATTGGCTTGCTCAAGGAACAATTTATCCTGATGTTATTGAGTCTGCTGGTAATTCAAAAACTAAGGCCAAAGTAATTAAATCGCATCATAATGTTGGCGGCCTGCCAGAAAGAATGAATCTAAATTTATTGGAACCATTCAGAATGTTATTTAAAGATGAAGTCAGAAATATTGGCAAGGAAATCGGCTTGCCAAACGAGATTATAGAAAGACATCCATTCCCAGGGCCTGGCCTTGGTATAAGAGTAATAGGCGAAGTAAATGAAAAAAGGCTTCAAAGATTGAGAGATGCAGATCACATCTTTTTAACAGAGCTAAAAAATTATGATTTATATTATTCAGCGAGTCAGGCTTATGCCTTTTATATGCCAATTAAGTCAGTAGGAGTAGTTGGAGATAATAGGATATATGCAGATGTAATTGGATTGAGATCAGTAAATACAACAGACTTTATGACTGCTAAAGCAACAAACCTTCCTCATGAGTTTATAGAGCATGTTTCTACACGAATAGTTAACGAAATTGATGGTATAAGTAGAGTGGTCTACGATATCACTTCAAAACCGCCTGCCACAATAGAGTGGGAGTGAAGTGAGTAATGGTTAATGTTTTAGATCATATTATTGTTGCAGTAGAAGACCTTGAAATCGCAAAAGAAAATTACGAGAAGATCTTTGGTGTACCACCAGTTTGGAGAGGAAAACACAAAGAGTTAGGAACTTCTAACGTACTATTTAATTTTGAAAATACCTATTTTGAACTTTTAGCGTCCACCGGAACTGGTTTGGGAGCAGAGCTTGTAGAAAAACATATCAATGAAAAAGGTGAGGGGCTATTTGGCTTTGTAATGGGTACTGATGATGTAGATTTTTTAAGAAAAAAAATTAGTGATTCTGGTTTTTCATTACCTGAGCTAACAAGTGGTGAGGGCATAGATGACCATACCGGAGAAACGCGAACTTGGATAAACCAATTTTTCCCCTCTGAGATATCTCGGGGTCTATTTTCTTTTATCATTCAGCATAAAACTGGAGTTCTGCCCTCTATTAATTCATATCCAAAATCATCTATACATAGACTAGATCATGCTGTAATCCAAACAAATGATCCTGATGGATTCATAAAAATATATAGAGACGTATTTGGTATTCGATTAGCGCTAGATAAATTTATCGAGGCCTGGAAAAAGAGGATGTTATTTTTTAGGCTGAACAAAACCACTATTGAAGTTATAGAGGAGGGTGATTCTAATCTTGAAAGTCATGACACTCTTTGGGGATTGGCCTGGCAGGTAAAAGATATTCGTAAAACTAGAAAAAGGCTTTTAAAAAATAATATCGATGTTACAGAAATTAAGGATGGAATCAAAGATGGAACCTTAGTGGCTACTCTAAAATCCCATAATCACAATGTTCCAACACTTTTAATAGAGAATAAAATGTAGCTTATTATTGATAAAACTTATAAAGAGTATCAAAATCGGAACTTAAAGGCAGGAGCAAAAACTGAATTACAGACCAGAAATTGACGGTTTACGAGCATTGGCAGTATTGCCAGTAATCTTCTTTCATGCAGGATTTCAATATTTTAGTGGTGGATTTATTGGAGTAGATGTTTTCTTTGTAATCAGTGGATACTTGATCACAAGCATAATTTTATCTGAATTAGCACAAGAGAGCTTTAGTGTCTTAAGTTTCTATGAAAGACGAGCTCGAAGAATTTTGCCAGCACTATTTTTAGTAATGTTAAGTTGTATTCCATTTGCTTGGTTTTGGCTTACACCAAATGACCTTAGAGATTTTGGCGAGAGTCTTATTGCTGTCTCTACCTTTTCATCAAACTTTTTATTTTGGCTTGAGAGTGGATACTTTGAAGCAACAGCTGAGCTTAAACCACTTCTTCATACATGGAGTTTGGCTGTAGAGGAACAGTACTACATCATTTTTCCGATATTTTTATTTGTATTTTGGCGTTTAGGGATTAAATGGATTCTACTTATTTTAGGGCTAGCGTTTTTTGCTAGTCTGCTACTCGCTGAATGGGGAGCGTATAACAAACCATCGGCAGCATTTTATCTTCTTCCAACAAGAGGGTGGGAATTATTGATAGGTGTTTTTATTGCTTTTTATTTAAAATATAAAGGTCACCTGAAATCTTCAACTTTAAACCAAATTTTTAGCATTACTGGATTTGCAATGATAGTTTATTCAATATTATTTTTCGATGAATCTACACCATTTCCAAGTTTATATACATTAGTGCCAACTGTTGGTACAGGTCTATTAATTCTGTCGGCTATTAATAGGACTATCATTTACAAAATTCTAAGTTTTTCTCCAATTGTTTCAGTTGGACTTATTTCCTATAGCGCGTACCTTTGGCATCAGCCGTTACTAGCTTTTGCGAAACACAAATTTTTGGAAGAGGTGTCAGACCTTATGTTGATTATGCTTTGTTTAAGCTCATTGGTGCTGGCTTACATTAGCTGGAAATGGGTTGAAAAACCTTTTAGGGATAAAACACAAACCTCAAAGAAATTTATTCTTAATTTTTCTGTAATAGGAATATTATTTTTTAGTGCTATTGGTATGAGTATGTATCTAAGTAAAGGATTTGAAGGAAGGGTTAACTTTTCAGAGGAATTAAAAGACTCTTTTAATAAGCCTCAAGTTGGAGTTTGTTTTGATCGGCCTTTCAATCATTCCTCTGACGAATGGGGGTGTCTATTAGGAGCTAAAAAAGAAAGTATTGATTTCATCTTATTTGGCGACTCACATGCCTTATCTCTAAAAAATCTTGTGGATAATATTGCTACAGAAAAAAATTTAAGTGTGTTTTTTACTGGGTCTTCTGGTTGTCCTCCCTTCATAGGAGTGGTTCCTAACAGACCAGATCAGAGAACTAATAATTGCAAAGCACTGAATGATAGAGTTCTAAATTATGCACGTGAACAACAAGTCAATGGAATAATTTTATCTGCTAGATGGTCTTATTACATTGATGGAAATTATGATGGTAGTGGAGCTCAGCTAATTGCAAGATCCTCAGATGGTCCGTTTACAAGAGAAAATAGTATAAAAGCATTTAATCAGTCTTTTCTCGAGACTGTCAAAGAATATAAAGGAAGCAATATTCCTATATATCTAATATCCCAGCCTCCTCAACAAGTTTCTTCTCCAGAGTCCTTTTATTTTAGAGCTGCAAGGGGCATTAGCAGTATTTATGACTTGTCAGTTGCTCGAGAAAAGTTTGAAGAGTTGGAAAGAATACCAATTAAAATATTTAAATCTTCTGAAGACGAAATCAATCTCTACCACATTATTGATACATTCTGTGATGAAGAAAAATGTCTAATTGGAGAAATAAACAAAAGTTTCTATTATGACGATGATCACTTATCAACTCATGGCTCTTTAAAGCTAGAAGAGACAATCCTTGAGATTCTAAATTAGACTTTTTGGAGATTCTATTAATTTTTATCTTTTGTTAATAGCAATAACCCAGCGATTATCCCTAAATTTTTTACAAAGTTCTGAGTCTCATGATCTGTATTTATTGTTATGTTCCAAAAATCATGAATGTAAAGGTTTATTAAGATTGTTACTAAAACAAGGATACATGCACTAATGCTTACTTTTTTACCGACTATGATTAAAGTTCCAAATATGACTTGCAAAGCACCTATCAACAACAGGGAAAAAATTGGGAATGGAACCTCCCGAAGGATGACTATTTCTAAATTATTTTCAAAAAGTAAAAATTTGAATAAGCCGGGAATTAGAAAATAAATTCCAAGCAAAACTCTTCCAACTTTATAAAAGGTTTTGCTTGGAATCTGATATTTATTCAAGATTATTCAGATGCGGAATAATCTGTCCACTCCATTGGTATTTGCTGTTGAGGATTAAATAGTCTTTTAGGCCCTGCAGCAGGTCTTGCATTTTCGGCTGACTTAATATCCTCCTCTGAAAGGAACTCACTTGGAAGTAATTTAAATACATCAAGCCCTCTTGCAATCTCAGTACCATAGAGCTTTCCTTCATAATAATATACAGACCAGTAACCACCAGTAACAAGCTCATCCTCTAGAACTGGCCCTCTGTCAAAATAACCTATTTCTATTGGGTTTGCAGAATCAGTGAAATCCATAATTGATATCCCGCCTTGGTACCAAGCCTGTGCGAAGATATCTCTCCCTTTCACAGGAACGATCGATCCATTATGAGCAACACAGTTTTCAGATTCTAATTGTGGTGCCGGCATTTTGTAATGGCTTTTGAAAACAAGTTTATTATCGACAATATCATAGATCGCATCAGCTCCCCAATTAAGTGGATCCCATGCTCTACATCTAGGCCTTCCACCGCCACCCCATTCGTCAGTAAAAACTACCTTAGTTCCATCGTTATTAAAGGTAGCAGAGTGCCAGTAGGCAAAACCTGTATCTGTCACTACGTCAATTCTCTCTGGGTTATAGGGGTCAGAAATATCAAATAAAATACCATTTCCCGAACATGCTCCAGCAGCTATATTTTTAGTTGGAAAAACTGTTATGTCATGACACTGGTTAGTCATCCTAGTATTTTGTGTTTCATAAGGATCTCCATGATCCCCTCCACGCCAAAGCCCAGCAAGTTGGCCAGTTTCTTTGTCAGCAAAAACAGCAGGGCTGGAAACAATTTTTGATGCACTGGGATCATTAATAGGGATTTCGATTACATCTATTCTAAACAATGCAGTCCTAGTATCTCCTGGATTGTCAAAGCAAGATGCCATCTCTTCATTATCTCTAATTCTGCCAGTTCCAGAGTTATAGACTACGATTTTTCCATCCTCCGTAGGTCCAGCTACGACGGAATGTGTATGCGAGCCTCTACATGTTTGCACAGCTCCAACTTGTACTGGATTAGAGATATCAGAAATATCAAATATTCTAATCCCTCTAAACCTTTCCATGCTTGGTTCTGTACCTACGCCCTCTCGACCACAATCAAGCCTGCCCCTTGTCTGCTCTACTGACATGATAAGCAAATCACCAACAATTGAGACATCACCCTGTCCTCCGGGACAAACTACTGAAGTTACTAAATTTGGCACACCATCATTGTCAAGTTCATACATGTTAAAACCATGATAACTGCCAGCAACTAAAAGATTTTCACTAAATGCCATATCTGTATTTGAAAAACTAAACATTGGTGACCTCAGTTTTACTGATCGCTCCTCTAATGAAATGTTTTCTTTTTCTTCAGGATCTTTAGCACTATCTGAGCCTCTCAGTGCTGGATTATTGGGATCATAAAAACCCACAGGCTTATCTAAGTGTTTCACTAATTCAAGGTTAAGGATAGCTTCCTCTGCATATTTAAGTCCTCCTTTGAGGCCCGAACGAGGATCATTTGATAATCCCACTAACAGGCCATTCATTCTTTCAATTTCAACACCTTGATCATTTACTAAGTCTGAAACAAATTCATTCAATACAGGATCATATGCCGAGCCAGATTGTTTGCGAAGTTCAGCAACCATTTTTACAGCTCCATCGTGATGATTTATCATCAGGTTGAGAAATAATCTATCAAAATCTGTTCCTTTAGATTTCTCAAGCTGAGCAAGTTGTTGAGGTGTAGCCATGCCAGCCATATTTACATGCATATTCATCTTGTGATCACTTCCGCTCATTCCATGATCCATATCCATTGCTACACTTTCATCTCTTTCAGCAAGCCATCCTTCCATAAAATTTATTTCGTCTTCCTGTGATGCTTCAATTCTGCCAGCCAAGTCGACAATCGATTGAGCATTTGTTCTCTCCGAAGCAAGTTCTGACATAAAGAGTGCTTGTTCATGATGAACTATCATTCCTTGGAGGAAGGCCACGTCTGCAGTTGTGTAGGACGACTCTGCAATGGCTATAGCATCCTCAGCATCTATATTCGCACTAGGTTTTCCAGGTGCACCAGGTTGTATAATTTTTGGTTCAATGGCAATTAGTGCCATTGAGATAATCAATAAAAGACTCAATAGATTTTTTTTCATAATTTTTCCTCTTCAAACTTCACCACTAAAAAAAATACAATCATTTAATGTGGATTTAAATTAAACTCATACTCTATATATGAATTATAGACCAGAAATCGATGGCCTCCGAGCATTAGCCGTTTTACCAGTTGTTTTTTTTCATCTTGGATGGTCAATTTTTGATGGCGGCTATATAGGCGTAGATATTTTTTTTGTTATAAGTGGCTACCTCATAGCAACATTAATTATCAAAGAAATTGAAGATGAATCTTTTTCCTTGATAAATTTTTATGAAAGAAGAGTAAGAAGAATATTTCCTGTATTATTTCTGGTGACTTTGACAACCGCGATTTTTGGTTGGTTTTTGCTATTACCGCCTGATTTTAAATCATTGTCTCAAAGCATATTTTCCTCATCAATTTTTTTATCAAATATTTATTTTTGGCTGACTAATCCTTATTTCTCTCCACCAGCAGATCTGCAGCCATTACTGCATACATGGAGCTTATCAGTTGAAGAGCAATTCTATCTTTTCTTTCCAATTTTAATTTTGTTGTGTCTCAAAATAAGCTTTAATTTTTTTGTTGTTGTAATCAGTCTATTTTTTTTCAGTAGTTTTTTATCACTTTTTTTACTGGAGGTCGAACCATCAAGCTGGAAGTTTTATCTTATAATTTCTCGAGCGTGGGAGCTTATAATTGGAATATATGCAGCAATTCTGTTGAATGAAAAAAAAGTTTTAGGGTCAAAAATTATCTCAGAACTAGGATCTGCAATTGGCTTTTCACTTCTTTTGATTTCCTTAATTTTATTCGATCAGAACCTCGACCACCCCTCCTTATGGACATTAATACCAGTACTTGGTACGTTTTTAGTCATAGTCTTTTGTAACCAAAAGACTAAAATTTATAAGATTCTTTCATTCAAACCACTAGTATCGATTGGATTAATTTCCTATAGCCTCTATCTTTGGCATTTTCCAATCATTTCATTCACAAAATATGCTCAGTTCCAAGAATTGAATTTCATACAAACAGTGATTATTTTTACAATCTCTATAATCATCTCTTACATATCTTGGAGGTTTTTTGAAAGAAAGTTTCGTGATAAGAAGATTATAGATAGGAGATTTATTTTTAAATTTGCAGCACTTGGCAGCGTTTTTCTCGTATCAATAGGACTTTTGGGCCATTTCAATAATGGATTTGATGAAAGGTTAAGCAAACAAGAACAGGAAATATTAAGAATCAAAAATCTCGACAAATTTAACCAACAGCTAAGAACCGGAGCATGCTTTCTGGAAGAGGATGATTCGATTCAAAGTTTTGATAGTTCATGTTTTTCTGGAGAAACGCTTTTATGGGGAGATTCTCATGCCGCCGCTCTTTTCCATGGTTTAAATGAAATCCAACCAATTACACAGCTGACTTCGTCAGGCTGTCCTCCCATATTAGATATAAGCCTTTCTGATAATAATGTTTGTGCGTTCTTGAACGATCAAATTTTCACTTCAATAAAAGAAAATAAATATAAACTAATAATTCTGCATGCTAATTGGGTTAGACATGGTTATGGGGATTATATCGAATCGTTCAAAGATACACTTCAACAGATCTCTACCAGTCGAGAAGATGCAAAAATAATAGTTGTTGGGAATACTCCGCAATGGTTTAATTCCCTTCCAAAATATTTGGTATTTAATGCTATCTCTATTCAAGATATAAAAAAGAATTCAGGGTTTATTCAAACTCATTTGGAAAAGCAAGTTGTTTCAGATGTATTAATTAAAGATTCTATAGATGAAATTGATAATGAGAATATACAATTCATTTCAATTTTAGATGAGTACTGCTTTAACTCAGCTTGCCTTGGCATGGATCCTGAAGGAAATAATGAATTGCTTTTTTGGGATTACGGTCATTTGACTGAGAGAGGGTCAAGTACTTATGCCAGGCATATTTTTAAGTAACTCTATTTTATTTTTTTGTTTCCTAGGCTAGAGTCACCTGTTTTAAAGCCTGAGTCATACGGGTCAATTTTTTGCGCTAATGAAAAAAGGTTTTTTGATAAAAATTTGCTAAATTTATAACGAAGTTTGCTAAACATGCTATCAGTTGTAAGCCTATCTTTCTTTTTGAACTCTAATTTTTGGCTTACAACATTTTTATTTCTGTAAGAGGGCACTGAATTAATTAAATCAACAACATAGTCAGAGTAACCATAAACTTTTGCGATTTCTGCTGAGTCTAAAATTATTTTTTTCCAGTCAGTTTCTTTCAGGTTTTTTAGATCGGCATGTAGCTTGCTGGGATTTTTAAAAAATAATGCATCTCCCGATACCAGGCGCCCCTTTTTAGACCCATGAAAAAGTGAACTTTTATCTTTTTGGTAGACTCTTCTTATATCCCATATCTCAAATCCATTTTTACGAAGAAATAGTTCTGTTTCACTGAAAAGAGGTTGATTTTCATACAGTTCGGCAAACTCAATTTCCAGCTCAATGCAACAAATACTCTTTAGAGACTCTATAGATCCTTTTAAAGCTTCTAATTCAGCTCCTTGGATATCTAGTTTCATGTAGTTTGGATGCATCAATCCCTTCATTTTGAGGACATTATCAAGGGTTTTTGTTTTAATTTTTTCCTTTGTCTTAACATCAAATCTCTCTGAAAAAGGAAATTTTTTTAAAAGCTGAGTATTAGGTTTATAAATTGATGAGCATTCACCTTTTTTTGTAAAGTTTATTTCTAATTCTTGTTCCTTCGATGAGAGTGCATCATTAATAATGATGTAATTTTGGGAAGAATATTTTTTCTGTAGATCCATAAATGCTTCAGGATCGGGTTCAAAAGCTACAGTAGTTTTATTTTTAATGCCTGAAAATCTAGGCAATATTTCTCCTGCAGCTCCTACATCAATTAGAATCATTCTGGGATTATAACTTATTTGCTCATAATCATACTTTAGTTTATTGTCAGCTTATGAAGGTCAATGCAAGGATTACCAAAAATGGAAAGGCTTTTTCATATCAGGAAATAAATAGATTTATTACTGAAAAACTTTTCCATCTTGAAGATCAATTTACTAAAGAAATTGATAGATTCTCTTTAGCTCACAAAAAGATAAAGTTTCTTCAGTTGTCATCAACTCTAAGTAGAAGCAATTATCAATCAAGAATCTACTATGATTATTGTTTGCTAGCATCTATTCAAGAATTAATAGCGCAAGGTCACCAAGTCGAGTACATAGAAATCAATAAAGAGTTAGAAGGTGCTTTTAAGGAATTACAAGCCAGCCATCCAAACTCGATTCTTGAATATTCCGTAGTGAATACAAGGCTTAAGCTTCTAAAAGATTTGATGCGTTTAATAAAATTTACAGGCCTTAAATTGGTTCAGATATTTCTTATTAGATCCACTTTTCATAAAAAAATAAAACCAAATAAAATCTATGCATTATTTACTTCTTATGTTTTCCAAGGGAAGGTAGTCGAGAATAACTATTTTGGCAGCATTACTGATTTGCCTGAGTCAAAAGCGATTTTTATGCCTGTAATTATTGATGTCGGCCTATCTGGAATCTTTAATACATCAAGAGAGCTAAAAGCCCTTAAAAATAAGTTTATATTCAGAGAGCATTATTTGAGCGTAAATGATGTTTTTAAAAGTTTATCTCACCATTCATTCGAAAAAGATTTCGCCAAAAAAATTACAACTAAAAACATAAATGATTTATTGATTAGAGGACATCTATTAAATTCGTCATTTAACACTCTGTCCCTTGAAGCACACTTGAATCTTCTAGGTCTAAGCAAGATTTTTAAGGATCTGGGGCCTCCGAAAAAACTAATTCTGTCATGGGAAAATCAATCTTCAGAAAAAGCTATCCTGATTGCTGCAAATGAATATGAAGAGATTGATACGTGTGGCTATGTATCACGACCAATTAAACAAAATGAATTTAATATCATCCCCTCTAAACAAGAAGCTGAAAATGGCCTTTGCCCAAAAAGTATAGTTGTTACTGGAAATAAAGCTTTGGAGAGATTTAAGAAAAATAATTTAGACATTCAAGTTTCAATGGGCCCAAACCTTAGGTATAAATGGACTTATAGAGCAGAAAACAAAACTTCAAAGTCAAAATTAATTAATGAGGTTATCTTTATAATGCCAGGCGATAATGAATCCTTTAAGTCGCTGCAAAGAACCATCTCTGATTTGAAAGCTAATAATTTATCAAAGCATTTTAAAATTTATGCAAAACTACATCCTTATTTCAAACAATCAAAAAAACTCAATGGGGTTGAACTAATCGACAAAAAAATTGAAGACTTGCCGAAGGGATCAATTATTATTTCAGTTGCCAGTATCGCGGCTTTGGAAGCGGCAGCAATGGGATTTAAAACTATTTTATATAAAAATGAATATGATCAATATGAAACATCACTATTTGCAAAGGGACAAAAACACCCCCTACCAATATTTACAGATACAATTGAACTCATTAATAAAATTAAAGAAGATAAATTCAGTGCTTTAGATGCACAAGAATCTATTCAAGCTGATTATTTCAATAGCAGCATAAATCAAGGTATAGATTTTTTTTATAAGTAGTTTTTTTGATAGAATTTCAGTTGTGATTAAATATAGAGCACAAAAAAATTATTTAGATAAGCAATTCTGCAACAATCTTGTAAATGAAGGAAAAGACTTTTTTGATAATCATATTTCAGGAGGAGATGTAATTCATGGTGGCAGAAACTTTATTCCAAATACATCTCTAGACTGGCATGACCTTTGCAAAAAAAAACCATCATGGAAAAAGTTAAATGAAAAGCTAAATAGCCAGGATTTCTTAGATTACGTTTCAGGTCTTTTTGATGAGAAAGATGAAGAGTTCAAGTGCATCAAGCTCTACTCCAAAAAGAGAAAATTTAGCTCAAACCTAAACCAGAAAGTAAAAATTGCAGGAATAAAAACTCTTATTGGAGCCATTATCTATAAGTGCTACCTTTACCTAAGTAGACATTTCTTATCTTTGTACTCCTCAATCTTTGAAAACAAAACAAGTCTAGAATTGCTTATAGATTTTTCAATTGCATCTAAAGGCTATACAAGAGAAATTCATAGAGATAGCAACAACAGAAAATTTGTTTTTTTGATATATCTTAATTCACTCAAGGACTCCGCAGAGGAGGGAGGAGAATTTGTAACCTGGAAATTAAAAGATAATGTTGATTCACAAAGTGGAAGGCCAAATCAAGATGATTGCGAACTTATAGAAAAAATTTCGCCCGAGCCAGGGAAATTAATTATTTTCAAGAATGATAATTACTCCTTTCATTCTGTTAGTAAAATGACATCAAGCGAGAATAGGTTCTTTATTTATGGTGGCTTTACTCAACTATCTGGAAAAAATAGGTTCATGGAAAAGTACGACCATACCATGAAAACTGAATTCAATATTTATCTTTAAAAAATATGACACCACCAAAAATTTCAATAATAATAAATTGTAAAAATGGTGAACCTTTTCTTGAAGATACATTTAAAGCCCTAGATAAACAGGATTTCACTGATTTCGAGGTGATATTCTATGATAGTGAGTCTTCAGATAATTCAATTGAAATTTTTAAGAAATTTAAGAGAGATAATTACCATTTTATTGATGGTGATAGTAAGGACTCTCTTGCAGCATCACGCAACAAGGCAGTAAAAGCGTCTAAGGGAGAATGGTTGTGTTTCAATGATCAAGACGATGTTTTCCTTACAAATCGACTATCTGAACCCATGAAAAGGGCCAACCAAGATCAAAGTCTAAAATTTATCTACTCTGATTTTGAAAAAATCGATCAACAAAATAAATCACTAGGAAAAGGCTCGTTTGGAAAGGGTTCGTTTTCAAATATTTTACTTGGTAGGGCAAATGTTGGCTTATTAACCATAACGATTAAAAGAGATTGTTTTGATGCCTTGGGTGGGTTTGACGAAAGATATCCAAATTCTCAGGATTACGATTTGGTTTTAAAAGTTATGAAAGATTATAAGTTTCTTTTCATTGATAAAGTTTTAGCAAAATACCGAATACATGAAGATAGCATGTCGTCAAATATGATTAATGATGGAACTATCTATTTAGAAACCGCAAACATAGCAGCAACCTATCTCCCAAGGTTTGGTTCGCTTGTAAGGATCTCTGAAATGCTTACTAAATTCTGTTATCGTCGGATTATGAATCTTTTTCGAGTTTAAGTATAATTAGCTAATGAAAAAGTACACAACACTTAAAGAGTTTTATCCATACTACTTAAGCGAACATAGTGATAAATACACTAAATTATTTCATTTTATTGGTACTTCATTTACATTTTTCTTTTTATTTGCGTTTATAGCTACTTTCAATGTTTTCTGCCTAATATTAATTCCTTTGTCTGGCTATGGTTTTGCCTGGGTAAGTCACTTTTTTATTGAAAAGAATAAACCTGCAACTTTTACTTATCCTTTCTATAGCCTTGTCAGTGATTACATAATGTTTTTTGAGATTTTACGTGGCAAGCATAAGATCTTTTAATCTATGATATTTGCGTCAATATCAAGTATAACTGGACAGTGATCAGAAGGTTTTTCCATTGCCCTTACCTCATGATCTATCTCTGAAGAGATATACTTATCAGTAAGTTTTTCGGAGGTTAAAAAATGGTCAATTCTTAAACCTCTTTTTGGATTTTGATCAAATCCTCTTGATCTATAGTCAAACCAAGTACACTTTGTACTATCTGGATTTCTCTTGCGCCATTCATCTATCAAGCCAAGATTAACAAGCCTCTCATACCATTCGATTTCTTCTGGTAGGAAAGCTGTGTGTCCCTCTCTCAACCATCTTTTAATACCATCTTCGTTCATGCCAATATCATTTCTATTTGGTGCAATATTAAAATCTCCAGTAAGAACGACATGAGAATCAAGGTTTCCAATATGATCGGTAATTCTCTTATAGTATCGTTCTTTATAGGGAAACTTGTCAGGATGTTTCCTATTTTCACCCTGTGGAAAGTATGAGTTGCAAACTGAAAGCACTCCTATATTTGTTTTAAAGTCACATTGAATATATCTTTTTTGTACTTCATCATCACCTCCATCTAAACCTTTAATGGTACGCATTGGATCCGATTTTGAAAAAATAGCTACTCCATGGAATCCTTTTTGGCCATAATTTTGATATTTGTATCCAAGGTTAAGTGGTATAGATTCAGGGAAATCCTCATCACTGACTTTTATTTCCTGCAACGCAATGATATCTGGATCATATTTTTTCTGGAGTTCATCTAGCTGATGAGGTCTGGCCCTCAAACCATTAATATTGAACGTTATTATTTTCATGTTTTTTTATCTTCAATAATATCTATTAAAGCTTGCAATGATTGATCTATCTCTTCATCAAGCATAATGCCATCACTTTCAAAATCTAAGAAATCCTGATAACTCTCAAATTTAGGCTGCCCCGCAATTTCTCTTCGAAGATTTGCAAGCCCAAG
Organism: uncultured SAR86 cluster bacterium; assembly: GCA_902610995.1. GTDB lineage: Bacteria > Pseudomonadota > Gammaproteobacteria > Magnimaribacterales > TMED112 > TMED112. Next base: position 1,331 of record CACLXU010000001.1, on the reverse strand, counting down.
ATTTCTATTTTTCCTTGTATTCTCAATTAGAATTCTTTCTTTGAAAAGTAGACTGACCTCTTCATTGCTCTCATTCTCCGATTTAATCTCAGATAAAAGATTATAAAAATCGGAAGAAGTAATTCTTGCCTGATGTTTTTTCATAATTGTCGAGGTCCATTCATTATTAAATTTATAAAAAACCGTACTTTCGATTGATGATGGCTTCAATGCATTTTTATATTTTTGTTCCCCATATTCCTCTGCATCCAGCAATGCAGGAAGCTCTAAATCAGGGGTAACTCCATAAATTTGAGTTGGCTTCCCATTTACCCTGTAATACAGAGAATCAGTAAATTTAAACTGACCATTTTTGGTTCTTTCAAATCTCTGTACACTGCCTTTTCCAAAAGTTCCTTGGCCAACAATTAATGCTCTTTTATAGTCTTGTAAGGCTCCCGCAAAAATTTCTGAGGCAGATGCAGAAAATTTATTTACTAAAACTACAACTGGTTTGCTCCAGGCTCTTCTTGTACTCCATGTTGAATAAACATCAACTTCATTATTGGAGCCCTTTATCTGAACTGTTGGTCCAGCATTAATAAATAGCCTTGTTAAAAGATCTGCCTCATATAGAAATCCACCCCCATTATTTCTTAAATCTATTACAAGACCGTTAACTTGCTTTGAATTAAAATCAATGAGAATTTTTCGTACATCATTCCCAGCACTCTTGCAGGTATAAGGATTGCCTAAATTTAGACACTCTGTATCACTGTAAAACGACGGTAGATTAATATATCCAAGTTTGTGTATCCCTTTTTCAAATATCTCAGAAGAGGCATCACTTTCTTCTAACAATACCTTACCCCTTTTTAGCTTTACAATGCTCGTTCCAGAATTATTCTGGATTTTCAACTGTACAAACGTACCTTCTTCCCCTCTGATTTTGTCAACAATATCATCTAATCTCCAACCAACTACTCGAATAATTCTTCCTTCTTCCCCTTGTCCGACCCCAATAACCTTATCACCAACACTTATTTGATTTGATGTGGCTGCTGGGCCACCTGGCATTAGCTCCTCAATCTTGGCAAATTCATTTTCATAACTCAAAACTGCTCCTATGCCTTCAAAGCTCAAATTCATTCTCAAATTCCAATTTTCTAAATCTCTCTCTGAAAAATATTGAGCATGTGGGTCAATTTGTGATAAGAAGTTATTTGCCAAAACTCCAAATTTATCAGAGGCGCGTAGCTTTTTTAATGAAGAAATTCTATCTTTATAAGTCCGTCTTAGCTCATCCACAACTGTCTCTAAATCTTTATCATCAAGCATTTCATTAATTATTA